>JBKPTA010000009.1:0-108507 GCA_046735295.1 Actinomycetota bacterium
TCAGCCACGGCTCGCATGGGATGTGCTTCCACACCGCCGCGAGCCGACCAACGTTGGAACGCCTTCCGTTCTCTTGCGCTGCCACGCCGCCGAGCGGAAGACTTCCCCTCAGCGTCTGCATCCCGTCGTGTCTGGCGCACCTTGCCGAGACTGGCGAGCAAACGGGAGGAGAGACGCCATGCGGTCAACAACTGTCGTAACCGGGCCGGCCCAACCGAAGGGCGCCCAACCCAAGGACGCCCAACCGAAGGGCACTGCGGGCGCAACCTTGTCGGTCGTGGTGCACCACCGGGCCGGGAGACGCCGACGTAGGGACCTCAGCGGCGCCGCAGGCTGCGTGCCGGGGAGGACGACGTGAGTGCGCCATCGGGGGCTGGTGACGCAGCCGGGCAAGCCAACCACACGCTGAACGGCCCACCAGGCCCCGCATCGCCCCCGACCGCGGCGCTGCGGACCTACTCGCTCCTCCGGCTCGGGATGGTCGGGGTCGTGGTTGCGTTGGGCGTGTCGGTGGCCTTGGAGGTCGCCCGGTCCGACGGATGCGTGCAGCGGTCCATCAGCGCCTATTACTACACGCCCAGCAGGGCGGTCTTCGTTGGCGCCTTGATCACGCTCGGGGTCAGCATGATCGTTCTGTGGGGAAAGAACTGGGTCGAGGACGGGTTCTTGAATCTGGCGGGGTTGCTGGCGCCCGTGGTCGCCTTCGTGCCCACATCTGACGCGAACTTCTGCGGTGTGACGAAGGCGTCGCAACAGGCGGCCAACGGTGATCCTGGGCAGCTCATCGACACCGCGCACCAAGCCATCGACAACAACGTCACGACCCTGGGCCTCATCATCCTGGGCACGCTGCTCAGTCTGGTGATCGCTGTCATCACCAACTCCCGGTGGGCGGCCCTTCTGCGTGACCGTCCCGGGCCCTGGTACCGGGACTGGACCTTCTGCGTCCCCTATGGGCTGGCCGCAGTGCTCTGGATGTTCGGCGCAGCGATGTTCGTGTGGAAGCGTCCGACGTTCTACGACCACGCCCACATGGCGTCGGCCGTCACCTTGTTCGTCTTCGTGATCGTCGTCGTGTCGGCCAGCGCCTGGGACAAGTGGGATGACTGGAAGCAGCACGGCCGTAGGGGCGCCGACCCGAGCAGGCGCTGGATGATCCAGTACGGCCTCTTGGCTGGTCTCATGATCGCGGCGGCGATCGTGATCTTCGTTGCCGGCAAGGCCATGGCTCACGATTGGTTCGGCATCCACTGGGTGCTCGTCATCGAGGCGACCCTCATCACGCTGTTCGGAGTGTTCTGGGTTCTGCAAACCATCGACCGCCGCGACGAAGGGGCTCCGCGTCCGGATCCGCCCCTCGCCCCCCGAAGCTGACGATGGCCGAGGAGGTGATCCACGAGCACTGCGGACAGCCGAGCTCAGCCGCGTCGGGCCCGATCGAGAGCCGACAACGCCCGGAGGGTCCTGGACAGCGTTTGCGCTGGCCAGGACCCTTCTCGCGTGGGTGGCAGATCCAGGATTCGAACCTGGGTAGGCGTAAGCCGACGGATTTACAGTCCGCTCCCATTGGCCGCTCGGGCAATCTGCCATGCCGTCGCCCCGCTCTTGGCGGTGTGCTGGGCGGTCGGAAGAATAGCAAGGCACGACCGGAGACCCGAAACCGCCAGGAGGGCAGCTCGATGGCCGACAGCTCGTTCGACATCGTCAGCAAGATCGACCGGCAGGAGGTCGACAACGCACTCGGCCAGACGGCTCGGGAGATCGCGACCCGCTTCGACTTCAAGGGCACCGGCGCCACGATCTCCTGGCAGGGCGACCACGCGATCGAGATCAGTGCCTCGGCCGACGACCGCGCGAACGCCGTCCTCGACGTGTTCAAGCAGAAGCTGGTCAAGCGCAACCAGAGCCTGAAGATCCTCGATGCCTCCGAGCCGCGCCAGTCGGGCCAGGCCTCCAAGATCGCGATCGCGTTGAAGGAGGGGATCTCCTCAGACGACGCCAAGAAGATCTCCAAGCTGATCCGGGACAAGGGCCCCAAGGGCGTGAAGTCCCAGATCCAGGGTGACGAGCTGCGCGTGTCCAGCAAGAAGCGCGACGACCTCCAGGCCGTGATCGCGCTGGTCAAGCAGCAGGACTACGAGTTCGCGGTGCAGTTCACGAACTACAGGTGAACACGGCACCCAAGCCCCTGACCTGCGCCTTCATCGGCAGAGACGCTCCGGGTCAGCAGAGGGTCCGCGGGAGCACCGAGAACCGAGAACCGCCTCGCGGGTGCGGTCCGATGAGTCCGGCCATAGATGGCTGAGGCGTCCAGGGTTTCGACCGCGCTCGTGTGCCCGAGCCGTTCCTGGACCGGTCAACAGGCCTTGGCGTGCAGCCAGCACTCGAGGTTCTTCGGAACGTTGGACAGCAAGTAGTTGATGTGGCGGTCCACCAGCGTCGCCCGGAAGCTGTTGTCCGTGCTGTCTGCGACACCGACCTTGATCCCCAGGTGGTGTGCGTTGTGGACGTAGGACGATGTCGCCATGGCGGTGGTCGTGATGTCGAAGGCGTACCCGAAGCTCGCGATCTGGGCCAGCGACATCGGGCAGTACTGAGAGCGGTTCTTCAGCCCGATCTTCATGCCCACCTGCTTCATCTTCGTCATCGCCGTCTGGTAGCACTTCCCGTCTTGGTACTGCGGCATTGCGTAGAACCTGACCGGTGCGTTGGCCTGGTTCACCCAGCGGGCCACCTTCGATGGGCTGTTCGGGACCTCCTTGACCTCGATGATCCCGTGCACGTGTAGCTGTCCGGCGAGATCGATGTACTGCTTCAAGGTCGGCAGCGGCTCGCCACCCTTGGTGCAGAGCAGCTTGAACTGGGCCCTCGTGACGGTGTTGATGTGAGTGTTCTTCGTCAGGCCTGCCTTCTTCAGGCATGCGTCGCTGACCACCCGACCCAGAGTCGGGTCGTGGAAGATCACCGGCTTGCCGGCGCTCGGTACGCCGCCGTCCGAGGCGAGGTTCCACTGGTCAGCCTCGAACCATGCATGTCCGTACGACGCAATGTGGCGGAGCGCGAGCAACGTGTTCTCGTTGGATCCCTCCTCGGTGCGGTGGCCCATCGCCCGAGCCGAGGTGCACCAGTGCGGATGGTCGACCGCCTTCTGACACCTCGACGTCGCTGCGCTCGCCGGACCAGGCAGACTCAGGACCGCCGTGACGAGCAGTCCCGTGATGAGCTTGGACACGTGTGCCTCCTTCGGGCGGCTCGTTCAGCGCTTCCTGTGGCTTCCCCGCCCGCCGCTCCGAGACTGCTCCGGACAGACCGCCAATTCCATACCCAAATGCGGCTGGAAGACGCGGCTGCTCCCGACCCTGATCTACAGCCGGCGGACCTGACCGACGGCTGACGGCGTGCGGCCGCCATCGGCTGACGGAAGGGGTCACCCGGTGGTCAGCGAAGCACACCCCGCCGACCGCCCGAGCCACCGAGGGTGCCCCGGCGAGCGCCACACACGAGGTCCGATGCAGGCGCCGGGGCGGGGCGCTCGCCTCGCCACATGGGCTCGCGAGTCACCAACACTCGGCGCCACGAGTGCAGCGAACCATGCCTGCGGGAACTGGTGAGGGATCGCTGTCGATCCGCCGGCGACGAGGGGCACGAGCGGATGTCCGGTCGCGACGGAGAGGCAGCACCGCGAGCACGCCGATGAGCATCGTTCCGAGCGCCAGCTCCGGCCACGCGACGTTCCGCCCCCACCCACACGCCAACGCTCGCGCGGGCATCACGCACTCCCCGTGACCGGGAGCGGTCCGACACCGGACGCGGAACCGGATACGTGCCCCAACCGTCCGAGGGACATCGGAGAGAGGGCCGGAGATGCCGCGAGCACCCGCGATCGCGCTGGTGTCCCTCCTGGGGGTCCTCGCGGTGCTCCTTGACGCCGGCGTGCCCGCGGTCTCGCCCTCGTCTGCGCACGTGCCGCCGGGTCTCGCGCGCAACCTGAAGGGCATGGGCATCACCTACGTCGACCTGAGCGCGGTGGACGACGCGTCGAGAACGGCAGCTCTCGATTCCGTCTCGCACGGGTTCTCAGCGGTTGTCCGCCGGAGGCACTCCGGCGCCGTCGTGGTCGCCGCGACGTTCACCGACACGAGCTACAAGCGCCCCGCCCGCGATCACGACGCATCATCGCGAATCATCTACCGGGATCGACGAGCCCTGATGGTGATCTGCCCGCACACCCCCATCGCCCTGACGGGCCCTCCGGGGTCGCCGAGCGGCGCCGTCATGTCCACGTTGGTCGCGTTCGTGGACCCTGGCTCGTTCCGGGTTCTCAGAGCCGTCTCCTTCGAGACCGATGCCCGCGTGCTCCCACCCGCTGGTGGCTCGCAGCAGCCCTGGCGCATGCGGTGACCGACCGCGCCGACATCGGGCGGACGACAGCGCCAGAGGCAGGTCGTGTGCATGCGACCGCGCCATGGCGCGGTGTGAGGCACACGACCCGGCGAGTCCTACTGGGTGCCGATGGCGCGCAGGACGTCGAGCCGCGCGGCGCGTCGGCCAGGTGCAGCCGCGGCCACGATCCCCGCGACAACGGCGAGCGCCGCAACGACGGCCAGCTGGACCACGGGCACGGCCAGCCGCGTGACACCCTGGGACTCCAGCGCTCGGACGACGGCCGACCCGAGGACGGTGCCCACGACCAGACCTTCGACCGTGCCGATCAGGGCGATGATCACCGCCTCGGCGCGCACCGTACGCCGGAGCTGCGGCCGAGTCATCCCGACGGCACGGAGCATCCCGAGCTCCCTTGTCCGCTCGTGGATCGACAGCGCGAGTGTGTTGGCGATTCCGATCAGGGCGATGACCAGGGCCAGCCCGAGCAGGCCGTACATGAGATTCAGCAGCTGGTCGATCTGCGCCTCCTGCGCACGCTTGTACTCCGTGCGGTCCATCAGCATCGCGTTCGGGTAGCCAGCAAGGACCCGCTCGAGGGCGGCTCGGCCGGCGGCCGAGGACACGCCGGGAGCCAGCTTGGCGTAGACCTGGAAGTCGAGCCGGGAGCTGAAGTTCCGCCGAGCGACGCTCATCGGCAACACATAGTCGCCGGCGAGGGACCGCGCCCCGTAGACCACCTGGACGGTGAGGACGTGCGATCCGGTCGTCGTGAACGCCACCTCGAGCGGGTCTCCCACCGCGAGGTGCTCGGCGTCGGCGACGTGTTGTGAGATCGCGATGCCTCTGGCCGTCATGTCCTCGAGCCGGCCCTGCTTCACGTCCACGTCGAAGAGGTCGTCGACGTGACGAGGGTCGATGGCCAGGGCGACGATCGTCGACCCTCCGACGCGTACCGAGCCGGCGCGGACGCCGGTGGCCGAGGAGACCTCCGGAAGCTCCTCGATCCTGCGCTGCAGGCTCGGGCTGAACCCGGCTTGTCCTCCCGCCTGTCCTGCGCCCCCGACCACGAAGTCGGCTCTCATCGAGGCGTCGACGATCGCACCGATCGAGGCCTTGGTGGACGCGGCCATCACGCCGATCAGAGCGACCAGCGCCACCCCGACCATGAGTGCGGCCGCCGCCGCCGAGGTGCGCTTGGGGTTGTGCATCGCGTTGTTCCGAGCGAGCAGACCAGTGACACCGCGCCGGGACAGCGGCGCACCCAGGACGCGGCTCAGAGGACGGCTGACGAGTGGACCGGCGACCGCGACGCCCAGGAACACCCCGGCGGCGCCGACACCGACGTAGAGCATCCGGTGCGCGAGCCCCGAGACGAACAGACCGACGAGCAGGAGCATCACGCCGAGGGCGAGCACGACTGCTCCGCTGACGGATCGGCGTACCTTGCGGGTCTCCTCGTTGACGGCCACGCCGTGCAGGGCGGCGACGGGAGCCACCTTGCCCGCCTTCCACGCCGGTGTCAGTGCGGCGGCGACGGTGATGCTGGTCCCGACGGCCAGGCTCACCGCGATCGTGCGAGGCGCGACCAGGAGGCCCGCTGACGGGAGTGCGAACCCGAACGCCGCGAGCATGGCCCGCAGCCCCACGGCGAGACCGATCCCCGCGACCAGTCCCACCGCCGACGCCAGCAACCCGACCAGCAGCGACTCGCCGAGGACGGACCGCACCACCTGCGCACGGCTGGCCCCCACGGCCCGCACCAGGGCCAGCTCCCGCATCCGCTGGGCCACCACGATCGAGAAGGTGTTGAAGATCAGGAAGCTCCCCACGAAGAGGGCGACGAGGGCGAAGACCAAGAGGAAGGTGTCGAGGAAGGCGAGCGCCTTGTGCACGCCGTTCTGCCCCTCCTCGGTGACCTCGGACCCGCTGATCACCTCGATACCGGGGCGATCGAGGGACGCCTGGAGCCGCTGAACCATCTCCTGCTGGGACACCCCGGGCTCGGCCGCGACGTCGATCTCGTTGGCCCGGCCGGGCTCGGCCAGCACCCGCTCGGCGGTGCTCAGGTCGAACAGCACGATCGATGCGCCCAGTGGGCTGTCCGCGGTCTCCCAGCGGACGATCCCGACGATCGTATAGGCGTGCGGTGCGCGCCTGGTGAGCACGACCACGCGATCTCCCAGCTGCAGGTGCCCCACGTCCGCCGAGTGCTTGTCGATCGCGATCTCGTCACCACTCCTCGGGGGCCGTCCTCCGGGGAGGAAGCGGTACGGGTCCATCCGGTCGGCTCCGGCGTTCCACGCCTCACCCAGGGTGGGCGCGCCGGCCGCGGGGTTGCCGATGGGTTCTCCTTGCCCATCCACGAGCTGGGCATATCCGCCGACCCCGACCCTGACCTCGTCCACCCCAGGTACGCGGCGCACCGCGTCGGCGAGATCGGCGTCGATCAGCCGGCGCTGGTCGACGAAGTTCGTCGTCGGTGTGAACGGCTGCTCGGCTCGCACGACTGCGGAGGTGCCGGCGTACACGTCCTCGAAGAGCCCGTCGAAGGTGTGCCGGATCGTGTCGGTGAACACCAACGTCCCGGCCATGAAGGCCACGCCGAGCATGACCGCCAGTGCGGTCAGTGCGTAGCGGACCTTGTGGGCCACCAGCCCACGGAGCGAGAGCAGCCACATGGCTCAGTCACCGAGCTTCCCGATGATGTCCAGAATGCTCCGAGCGGTCGGTGAGACCAGCTCTTCCACGATGCGCCCGTCCGTCAGGAAGAGGACCCGGTCCGCGAAGCTGGCACCGCGCGGGTCGTGGGTCACCATCACCACGGTCTGGCGCAGGTCGTCCACCGCTCTCCGCACCTGCTCGAGCAGCTCGGTAGCAGCTCGCGAGTCCAGGTTGCCGGTGGGTTCGTCGGCGAAGATCAGCGCCGGCCGCGTCACCAGTGCCCTCGCCATGGCGACGCGCTGCTGTTGACCACCGGAGAGCTCGCCCGGTCGGTGGTCGAGCCGGTCCTCGATGCCCAGGCTCACGACCAGCGACTCGAACCAGCCGCTCTCGGGCTTGCGTCCGGCCAGCGTGAGGGGTAGCAGGATGTTCTCCCGCGCATCCAGGGTCGGCACGAGGTTGAAGGCCTGGAACACGAAGCCGATGCGCTCACGACGGAGCAGGGTCATCGCCTTGTCGTTCAGCTCCTCGAGCTCGACGTCCTCGATGAAGACGCTGCCGGACGTGAGGCGGTCCAGCCCGGCGAGGCAGTGCAGGAGCGTGGACTTTCCGGAGCCGGAGGGACCCATGATCGCGCAGAACTCGCCCTCGCCGAACGTCGCGCTGACGCCGTCGAGGGCGCGCACCGTCGTGGCGCCCGAGCCGTAGACCTTGACCCCCTCGGTGATCCTGGCCGCCGCGACGAGCGCAGCAGGGCGCTTCGAGCCGAGACCGATGGTTGTGGTCGTCATGATCGCGCTCCCGACGAGTCGAGCTGGAGGATCGATGCTCGACTCCCACGCTAGGAAGACGACGCGGCGCGAACCATGGCCGTTCGACCCGGTGCGGGTCGACCGAGGTCCATGCCCGGTTGCTCGCGACGGCCGCGCGAGGTTCCCCCTGACGTCGACCTCAGCGCCACCTCAGAGGCGAAGATGACGCTGGACAGCAGTACAGCTCAGTCGAGAAGCGGGGGCAGACATGGCAGACCAGGCCGTCGTGGAGCGAGCGCTGCGGAGCGTCATCCGTGACCACGGATGGCGCGTCGTGGGTGACGCGGAGCGGAGCGTCCTCCGTGACCACGGATGGCGCGTCGTGGGTGACGCGGAGCGGCTCCGCGGTCAGCCGCTCCACCCCTCGATTGGTCAATAGCGGCACGCTTTCTGTGCAAACTGTTGCCGTTTGGTGCCAAACGGCAGGGTCAAGCGGTGGCCGGAGGTCGCCTCAGCCGGCCAACAGAGGCTTCATGGCT
The DNA here is from genome assembly GCA_046735295.1 of Actinomycetota bacterium. Lineage (GTDB taxonomy): Bacteria > Actinomycetota > Actinomycetes > Propionibacteriales > Nocardioidaceae > Nocardioides. The sequence continues at coordinate 8,339 of JBKPTA010000009.1, forward strand.
GGGACGGTGGCGGCGCCGGACGACGGAGTGAGCCAGACGCAGTCGCCCTCCTCGAGGCCGAGGGCCCGCGCATGGGCCCTGGTGGTGACCACGGAGACCTCACGGCCGTCCTCGGTGCCGGCGACGAGGCGCACCTCGAAGCCGACCCGGGTGAGCCGGAGGATGTCGGCGGACGCGCTGCCGGCGAGGTCCGGCGAGCGCGTGATCTCGATGTCGTGCGGTCGGAGCCGGATGTCGCCGAGCTGGGTCACGTCGCCGAGGAAGCCCATCACGAAGTCGTTGGCCGGCTCGTCGTAGAGCGAGTCGGGCGTGCCGACCTGCTCGATCCGACCCTCGTTGATCACCACGATCTCGTCGGCGACCTCCATCGCCTCCTCCTGGTCGTGGGTGACGAAGACGGTCGTCACCGGCACCTCGTCGTGGAGGCGGCGCAGCCACTCACGCAGCTCCTTGCGGACCTTGGCGTCGAGGGCGCCGAAGGGCTCGTCGAGCAGCAGCACCTTGGGCTTCACGGCCAGCGCCCGGGCGAGGGCCATCCGCTGGCGCTGGCCCCCGGACAGCTGGGACGGAAGGCGGTCGGCGAACTGCGAGAGGTGGACCAGGTGCAGCAGCTCGTCGACCCGGGCACGCACCTCGTCCTTCGACTTCTTCCGGATCTCCAGGCCGAACGCGACGTTCTTGGCGACGGTCATGTGCTTGAACACCGCGTAGTGCTGGAACACGAACCCGACGTTGCGCTTCTGCGGCGACATCCTGGTGGCGTCCACGCCCTCGATGGTCACCGTGCCGCTGTCGGCCCTCTCCAGGCCGGCGATGATCCGCAGCAGGGTCGACTTGCCCCCGCCGGACGGTCCGAGGAGCGCGGTCAGCTGACCGGTCGGCAGGGAGACGCTGACGTCCTCCAGGGCGACGAAGTCACCGCGACGTCCTGGGCCTGTCGAAGGGAAGCGCTTGTTGACGTCTCGGATCTCGATGCTCATGAGGTGGACTCCTGGGGACGCAGCAGGGAGACGACGAGGATGCACAGGACGCTGACGAGGACGAGGACGAACGAGACGGCGTACGCCTCGCCCTGGGCGAAGTTGTTGTACTTCTGCTCGACCACGAGTGGCGCGGTCTGCGTCTGGCCGGTGAGGTTTCCCGAGACGATCTTCAAGGCGCCGAACTCGCCGAGGGAGCGAGCCAGCGAGAGGACGACGCCGTACACGACCGCCCACTTGATCGTGGGCAACGTGATCCGGCGCAGCACCTGCACGGCATTGCCGCCGAGGCTGCGAGCAGCCTGCTCCTGATCGTCACCGACCTCCTCGAGCACCGGGACGACCTCGCGTACGACGAGGGGCAAGGCGACGAAGCAGGTCGCCATGACCATCCCCGGACTGTTGAAGACCACCACGAGCCCGTGCGCCTCGAGGGTGGGGCCGAACCAGCCGTACCGGCCGCTGTAGACCAGCAGCAGGGCGAGGCCGATGACGACCGGCGACATCGACATCGGGAGGTCGATGAACGCCGAGAGGATCCGTTTGCCGGGGAACTGGTGGCGCACCAGGAGCAGTGCCATCCCGACACCGAACACGGTGTTGATCAGGACGGCCCAGACGGAGATCTCCACGGTGACCAGCAGGGCGTGCGTGACGTCCGGGTCGGAGAAGGCCCGGCTGAAGCTCGACCACCCGTCGGCGAACGTGCGCTGCCCGAGCGTGATCACCGGCCAGCCGACCAGGAAGAACACGTAGGTGACCGCCAGCAGGCGCACCACCCACTTGGCCGGCAGCGGCAGGTCAACCACGGCGCGCCACCCGTCGCTGGAGGACGTCGAGGGCCACGATCACCACGAGCGCGACGCCCAGCATGATCGTCGCCAGGGCGGCGGCCGAGGTGCGGTCCCCACCCTCGATGAAGCTCAGCACCCGCACCGACACGGCCTCCGTCTTGTAGGGCAGCGACCCACTGAGCAGGACCAGCGAGCCGTACTCCGAGATCGCACGGGCGAACGAGAGCGCAGCGCCCGCGGCGATGGCCGGGACGATGGCGGGCAGCACGATCCGGCGTAGCGTCGTGAGGCGGCTCGCCCCGAGCGACGCCGCCGCCTCCTCGACGTCCGCGTCGAGCTCGGCCAGCACCGGCTGGACGGTGCGGACGATGAACGGCAGCGTGACGAAGGCCAGGGCGAGCGTCACCGACGTCCGGGTGTTGGAGACGTTGACGCCGAGCGGGCTCTTCGGTCCGTACAGGCTCAGCAGGACCAGCCCGGCCACGATCGTCGGCATCGCGAACGGGATGTCGATGACGAGGTCGAGCAGTCGCTTGCCCCAGAACCGGTCGCGCACGAGGACCCACGCGATGATGGTCCCCATCACGACGTTGACTCCGGTGACGAGGAGTGACTGCCCCACGGTCAGCTTGATCGCCGCCCAGGACTGCGGGTTCGTGAGCGTGTCGACGTACCCGTGCCACCCCTCGTCACCGGCCGTCGCCACGATGGCGGCCAACGGGATCAGGACGAGCAGGCTGAACCAGACCATGGCGATCCCGAGCCCGAGGCTCGAGCCCGCACCGAGGGTCCATCGGACACCCGGACGGCCGCGCCCGACCGCCCGGGTGTCCTGACTGAGGACGGCAGCTGTCATCAGGTGGTCAGCTGCCGATGTGGAGGCCCGAGATGATCTTGGTGATGATCCCGGACTTGTCGTCGAAGTACTGCGGGTTGGCCTTGTCCCAGCCGCCGAAATCGTGGTCGACGGTGTAGAGATGCGGCACCTTCGGGAAGGGGTTGCTGGGGTCGTTGGCACCGGGGACGTCGGTCTTCACGCCCTTGATGACCGGCCGGAACCCGGCCTGGGCGTAGAGGGTCTGGCCCGCCTTGCTGAGCTGGAAGTCCAGGAAGTCCTGGGCGGCCGGTGCGGCGTCGGTCGTCACCGCGGCGGGGTTCTCGATCAGCAGGGTGTCCTTCGGGACGACGTAGTCCACGTCGTCGCCCGCCGCCTTCGCCTCGATGGAGTCGTTCTCGTAGGCGAGCAGCACGTCTCCGTTGCCCGCCAGGAACGACGCGAGGGCGTCACTGCCGCTGCTGGGCATGGCCACAGTGTTGTGGAGCAGCTGCGTCACGAACTGCTGGGCCTTGGCGTCGCTGCCACCCGGTGCGTCCGCGGCGTGGGCCCAGGCCGCGAGGATGTTCCACTTCGCGGAACCCGACGACGCGGGGTTGGGCGTGACCACCTTGACGCCGGGCTTGGTCAGGTCGTCCCAGCTCTGGATGTTCAGCGGGTTGCCCTTGCGTACCAGGAAGACCACGACCGAGTCGGTGAGGATCCCGTGGGTGGCGTTCTGGTCCCAGTTCTTGTCGACGATGCCGGCGTCGACCAGCGCCTGCACGTCGGGTGTGAGCGACAGGTGCACCTCGTCGGCGTGCAAGCCAGCGGCCACGGCGCGTGACTGGTCGCCGGAGGCGCCGTACGACGTGGTGAAGGTGACGTTCTTGCCGGCGACGGTCTTCTGGAAGGCCGAGATGACCGGCTCGTTGGCCGTCTTGAGGACGGAGAAGCCGACGACGCTGAGCTTGTCCTGGTCGCCGGAGCTTCCGCTGGACGCAGCGCAGCCGGACAGGATGGCCGGCACGGCCAGAGCCGCGGCGGTCAGCGCGATGAGCCTGTTCCGGTGGATCATGGTCTCTCTCTTCATTCTCGGGTGATCAACGTAAGTCACGTTGTTTGGTAGACATTAGCAGCAGTTCCCCATGGATCACGTCATCGGGGTTGGGGATGCGTGTCGCGGACCTGCTCCGGCGTACGGACGAGGTGGTGGGGAGGCGCAGGGTCCGAAGACGTGGGACCGATTCGGCTACCTCCGAGCGCCGGACTATCGTGGGGGAGTTGCGCCGAGCACCGGAAATGCTCTGCCGACACGCCCGTCAGCAGCAGAGGAAGTGCACGTAGGTTGTCCAAGCAGGTCAAGCAGCTCGACCGCGTGATCATCCGGTTCGCAGGCGACTCGGGCGACGGCATGCAGCTGACCGGCGACCGGTTCACCCAGGAGTCCGCGACGTTCGGCAACGACCTCTCGACGCTGCCCAACTTCCCCGCCGAGATCCGCGCTCCGCAAGGGACCCTCCCGGGCGTCTCGTCGTTCCAGGTCCACTTCGCCGACCACGACATCCTCACCCCTGGTGACGCGCCGGACGTCCTCGTCGCGATGAACCCCGCGGCACTGCGGGCCAACCTCGGCGACCTGCCGAAAGGCGCCACCATCGTCGTCGACACCCACGACTTCACGGCGCGCAACCTGACCAAGGCCGGGTACGCCGACAACCCGCTGGAGGGCGACGGCCTCTCGGAGTTCGCCGTCCACGCACTCGACCTGACCGGCATGACCGTCGCGGCGGTCAAGGAGTTCGGACTGTCGCGCAAGGACGCCGCCCGAGCCAAGAACATGTTCGCGCTGGGGCTGCTGTCGTGGATGTACGGCCGGCCGACCGAGTCCACGATCGCGTTCCTGCAGAAGAGGTTCGCGAAGGTCCCAGACCTCCGCGACGCGAACATCACGGCGTTCCGGTCCGGCTGGAACTTCGGCGAGACCACCGAGACGTTCGCGGTGTCCTACGAGATCAAGCCGGCACCGATGCCGGTCGGGACCTATCGCAACATCACCGGCAACCTCGCTCTGGCCTACGGCCTGATCGCCGGCAGTGTGCAGTCGGGGCTCAGCCTCTTCCTCGGGTCCTATCCGATCACGCCCGCGTCCGACATCCTCCACGAGCTGAGCAAGCACAAGGCGTTCGGCGTCACGACGTTCCAGGCCGAGGACGAGATCGCCGGCATCGGCGCCGCCATCGGCGCGTCGTTCTCGGGCAGCCTCGGTGTCACCACGACGTCGGGCCCGGGCATCGCCTTGAAGTCGGAGTCCATCGGTCTCGCCGTGATGACCGAGCTGCCGCTGCTCGTCGTCGACGTGCAGCGCGGGGGCCCGTCCACCGGGCTTCCGACCAAGACAGAGCAGGCCGACCTGCTCCAGGCGATGTTCGGCCGCAACGGCGAGGCGCCGGTCCCGATCGTCGCGCCCCGCTCACCCGGCGACTGCTTCGACACCGCGCTCGAGGCCGTCCGGATCGCGGTCTCCTACCGCACGCCCGTGATGCTCCTCTCCGACGGCTACCTCGCCAACGGCTCGGAGCCGTGGCGCATCCCCGAGCTCGCCGAGCTGCCCGAGATCGACCCGGCGTTCGCCACCCGCCCGAACCACGTGGTCTCGACGAGCCCGACCGACGAGGGGTCGACGGGCGGGGTCTCGGCGGGCTCGACCGACGAGGGGTCGGCGGGCTCGACCGACGAGGGCGCGACCTCCGAGAAGCGCGAGTTCTGGCCCTACCTGCGCGACGAGCGCACGCTCGCGCGCCCGTGGGCCATCCCGGGCACACCTGGGCTCGAGCACCGGATCGGTGGCCTGGAGAAGGGCGACGGACACGGGAACATCTCCTACGATCCCGCGAACCACGACTTCATGGTGCGCACCCGCGCGGCCAAGGTGGAGCGGATCGCCGAATCCCTCCCACCACTGGCGCTCGACGATCCCGACGGTCGTGCGAAGGTGCTGGTGCTCGGCTGGGGATCGACGTACGGACCGATCGGCGCCGGCGTACGCCGCGTCCGAGCCGCCGGCTACCACGTCGCCCAGGTGCACCTGCGGCATCTCAACCCGTTCCCGCGCGACCTCGGCGACGTGCTCGAGCGCTACGACAAGGTGCTCATCCCCGAGATGAACCTCGGGCAGCTCGCGATGCTCGTCCGCGCGCGGTACCTCGTCGACGCGGTCGGCTACAACCACGTCCGAGGCCTGCCGCTCAAGGCGGCCGAGCTGGCGGAGGCGATCGGCAACCTGGTCGCCGAGGCCGAGGGGATCGAGGTCGACCTCACCTCGCCCCACCACGGCGAGGCCGTCGACGTGACGAGTGGAAGGATCGAGCAGTGAGCACGACCGACCTGCCCGTCCCGGTGATGCGCAGCGGCATCGAGTCAGTGCCGACGCTTCCCGAGGATGCTCCGCCCCAGACGGGCAAGGAGTTCACCAGCGACCAGGAGGTGCGGTGGTGCCCCGGCTGCGGGGACTACGCCGTCCTCAAGGCGGTGCAAGGCTTCCTGCCGGACCTGGGACTGCGCCGCGAGAACATCGTGTTCGTCTCCGGCATCGGCTGCTCGTCGCGGTTCCCGTACTACCTCGAGACCTATGGCATGCACTCGATCCACGGGCGAGCCCCGGCGATCGCGACCGGCATCGCCACCTCGCGCTCGGACCTCTCCGTGTGGGTCGTCACCGGTGACGGCGACGCGCTGTCGATCGGCGGCAACCACCTCATCCATGCGCTGCGGCGCAACGTCAACATGACGATCCTGCTGTTCAACAACCGGATCTACGGCTTGACCAAGGGCCAGTACTCCCCCACGTCCGAGGCCGGAAAGGTCACCAAGTCGACGCCTATGGGCTCCCTCGACCACCCGTTCAACCCGGTGTCGCTCGCCCTCGGCGCGGAGGCGACGTTCGTAGCGCGAACCATCGACTCCGACCGCCAGCACCTCACGACGGTGCTCGCCGCCGCCGCGGAGCACCGCGGGACGGCGCTGGTCGAGATCTACCAGAACTGCCCGATCTTCAACGACGGGGCGTTCGACGCGGTCAAGTCGCCCGCCACACGCGACGACGCGATCATCCCGCTCCGGCACGGTGAGCCGATCAGGTTCGGCGCGCCCGCGCCCGACGGCGGTGGGTCGCGCGGCCTCATCCGCGATCACCACACCGGTGGGGTCAAGATCGTCGAGGTCGGCGACCAGCCCGACCGGGTGTCACCCGACGACGTGCTCGTCCACGACGCCCACAGCCCCGACGCCACCACGGCGTTCGCCATCTCCCGGCTCACCGATGCCGGGCGCCTCCACCGGGCGCCGATCGGGATCTTCCGGGACGTCGTTCGGCCCACGTACGACGACCAGGCCCGAGACCAGATCACCCAGGCGTCCGCCGGGGTCGAAGGATCGCCCCCCGAGCGCCTGGCCGCCCTGATCGGCGGTGGCGACACCTGGGTCGTGGCCTAGCTCCGAACGCTCGACGCGGCGTTCGACGGCCGTCGTCTTGGCCGCCGTTTGGCACCAAACGGCAAGAGTCTGCACAGAAAACCTGCCGCATTTGACCAATCGGCATAGGCAACCGCCAGGTCGACCGCCCCCGCACACGCAGCCGCCGGCAGCCAGAACGCCCCACCCGCCCCATGACCCCGCCGTTTGGCACCAAACGGCAAGAGTCTGCACAGAAAACCTGCCGCATTTGACCAATCGGCGGGTGGTCGGACGCCCGGCAGTACAGCCGCCGGACAGCGCACCCACCGGGTAGCGCAGCCACCGGGTGGAGCGACCACTGGGGTAGCGCGGCCCACCAGGACGGAGCAGCCACCGGGTGGAGCGACCACCGGGGTAGCGCGGCCCACCAGGACGGAGCAGCCACCGGGGCAGCGCAGCCGCCGGGGTTAGCGCGGTCGCCGGGGTAGAGCTGTCAAAGGGGCGGGGGACGGGGGGCGGAGGGCGGGGGGCGGAGGGCTAGGCCGAGCGGGTGGCGACGATGTCGGCGAAGTTCTCCAGCGCGTCACGCACCGGACCGACGGGCAGCGCGGTGAGGAGCGCCTTGGCCTCCTGGGCGCGGCCGACGACGTACGCGCGGGCCTGGTCCAGTGCCGGGTGTGCCCGGAGCAGCGCGAGCGCCTCGGCGTGGAGGTCGTCGTCGCTGAGGTCGGAGTCGAGCAGCTGGAAGAGGCGGGCGTCCTCGGAGCGGGCGGAGGCCCGGGCCATGAGTACCGGCAGCGTCGGGACCCCCTCGCGGAGGTCGGTGCCCGGCGTCTTGCCCGACTCCACGGAGTCGGAGGAGATGTCGAGGATGTCGTCGGACAGCTGGAAGGCCGTGCCCACGATGTCGCCGTACGACGTGAGCGCCTCCTCGATCTGGACGGAGGCACCGCCGAAGCGGGCGCCGTACCGAGCGGACGTCGCGATCAGCGAGCCGGTCTTGCCCGCGACCACGTCGAGGTAGTGCTCGAGCGGGTCGTCGTCCTCCCCGGGCTTCACGGTCTCCTGGATCTGACCCTCGACCAGCCGCGTGAAGGTCTGCGCCTGGATCCGGACCGCGTCGGCACCGAGCTCGGCGGTGAGCTCGGAGGACTTCGAGAAGAGGAAGTCACCGGTGAGGATCGCGACGTGGTTGTCCCATCGCGCGTTGGCGGACTCGGCGCCGCGGCGCAGGGCTGCCTCGTCCATCACGTCGTCGTGGTAGAGCGACGCCAGGTGGGTGAGCTCCACCACGCACGCGGCGGTGACGACCTCCTCGGCGTCGGGGTGAGGCCCGGTCTCGGCCGCCAGCAGCACCAGCAACGGCCGGAAGCGCTTCCCGCCGGCCTCCATCAGGTGACTGGCCGCATCCGTGACGAACGGCGCCCGGCTGCGGACGTGCTCGGCGAGGGCTCGCTCGACCGCCAGCATGCGGTCGGCGAGCCGGCTCGCCAGTGCCTCGTCGGTCACCGGCACCGCCAGTCCGGCGTCGGCGACGCGCGATAGGGCGTCGTTCACCTGACGAATTGTCCCGCAGACTGCGCCAGATCGAGAACCGGCCCGGGTAGGACGCCCAGCGCCAGGGTCGCGGCAGCCGCCACCCCGATCGCGGTCGCCGACAGTGCGGACGGGTGTGCGACGTGGGCGCTGTCGGAGTCGGGCTCGTGGAAGTACATCACCACGATCACCCGCACGTAGAAGAAGGCGGCCGCGGCACTGGCCAGCACCGCCACGATCACGACCGGCCACGCCCCGGCCGCGAGGGCGACCTCGAAGACCGCCCACTTCCCGGTGAAGCCCGCGGTCAGCGGGATGCCGGCCATGCTGAGCAGGAACAGCGCGAAGACGCCCGCCACGACCGGGGAGTGCTTGCCCAGGCCCGCCCAGCGGTTGATCACCGACTGCTCGCCCGCGGAGTCACGGACCAGACCGACGACGGCGAAGGCCCCGAGGGTGGTCAGCCCGTAGGTCACCAGGTAGAACATGACGGCCTGCAACGCGGTGATCTGGCCGGGGTGGACCTCGTCGGCCGCCTGCAGCCCCAGCACGCCGGTGAGCAGGAAGCCGGTGTGGGCCACCGAGGAGTAGGCCAGCATCCGCTTCATGTCCGTCTGCACGAGCGCGAGGACGGTGCCGACCAGCATCGTCAGGATCGCGATGACCCACATCATGGGCTGCCAGGTCCAGCGGGCGTCTCCGAACGCGACGTAGAACAGGCGGAGGATCGCGCCGAACGCCGCGGCCTTGGTCGCTGCCGCCATGAACGCTGTCACGGCCGTGGGTGCGCCTTGGTAGACATCCGGCACCCAGGACTGGAACGGCACCGCGCCGACCTTGAACAGCAGCCCTACCGTCAGCATGCCCATGCCGATCACCAGCAAGGTCTGGTTGCCCGCGTTGTTCTTGACCGCCTCGTTGATCGCGCCGAAGTCCATCGAGCCGGCGTACCCGTAGACCAGGGCGACCCCGTAGAGGAAGAACCCCGACGAGAACGCGCCCAGCAGGAAGTACTTCATCGCGGCTTCCTGGCTGAGCAGCCGACGGCGACGGGCGAGGCCGCACAACAGGTACAACGGCAGCGAGAGCACCTCGAGTGCCACGAACATCGTGAGCAGGTCGCCGGACGCCGGGAACAGCATCATCCCGCCCACCGCGAAGAGCAGCAGCGGGTACACCTCGGTGTGGTCGAGGCCCTGCGCCTGGCGCTCGGAGTCGGTGCCCGGCACGGCGGCGGCCTGGCCCGCGAACGCCGAGACGCCACCCTCCACCCGACGCTCGGCGAACAGCAGGACTCCGCCGAGCCCGAACACCAGGACCAGGCCCCACAGGAACATCGTCGGGCCGTCGAGGGCGATCGTGCCCTGCGAGCCGAAGAGACCGCGGGCGCTCCCGTCCCCGAGCTTCGGCAGGCCGTCGGCCACGAACGCGACGCCGACGAGGGCGACGAGGAGGGCGACCAACGTCGTCCCGAACTGGGCGACGTAGCGCCACTGCCGGGGCAGGAACGCCTCGATCAGGACGCCGACGCAGGCCGCGCCGAACACGACGAGGATCGGCCAGAGCGAGCCGTACTCGATGTGTGGCTTGACGAAGCCACCGGCAGCCGCGAGCGCGATCACTGCTGTCCTCCCTGGGCAGGTCCGGCCGCGACGGTCGGCGACGGGTCGTGCACACCGACGTGCTGCAGCGTGTCGGCGACGTACGGGTTGATCACCTTGAGCAGCGGCATCGGGAAGAACCCGAACACGACCAGCGCCACGAACAGCGGCGCGAGCGTGCCCACCTCACGACGGTCGAGGTCGCGTGTCTCCGCTGCACCGCCCCGGACGGTCCCTGAGGAGGCGAGGGACGAGGGGTCTCGAAGGACCAGCTCGGGCCCGGTCATGGCTCGCTGGTACATCCAGAGGATGTACCAGGCGGTCAGAACGATCGCGGAGACAGCGATCGCGCCGGTCCACCAGTGGTGCTGGAACGCCGCGATGAGCACGAGGATCTCCGACACGAAGGGCGAGAGGCCAGGCAGGCTGAGCGCTGCCAGGCCGAAGACCAGGAAGAGCCCGGCGAGCACCGGGGCGACCTTCTCGACACCGCCCATCGCCCGGATCGACGCCGTGCCGCGACGCTTGATCAGGAAGCCCGCGACCAGGAACAGCGCCGCGGTCGCGATCCCGTGGTTGACCATGTAGAGGACCGCGCCGGACCCACCCTGGCTGGTGAGCAGGAAGACGCCCAGCACGATGAAGCCGAAGTGGCTCACCGACATGTAGCCGAACAGGCGCAGCATGTCGTCCTCGCCGATCGCCACCAGCGCGCCGTACACGATGGAGATCAGGGCGAGCGTGATCACCACCGGCGTCGCCCACTTCGTGGCGTCGGGCAGTAGACCTAGGCAGAACCTCAGCATCCCGTACGCCCCGATCTTGTCGAGGACGCAGACCAGCAGCACGCTGGTGCCCGTGGTCGCCTGCTCGGTCGTGTCCGGCAGCCAGGTGTGCACCGGGAACAGCGGGGCCTTGATCGCGAACGCGACGAAGAACCCGACGAACAGCCACTTCTGGGTGTCGGGGTCGATGCTGAGCCCCTGGAGGTCGCCGAAGAGGTACGACGGTGTGCCGCGGCCGGCGGACACGACGTACAGGCCGATCACCGACGCCAGCATCACGAGCCCGCCCGCGAGCTGGTAGACCAAGAACTTCACCGCCGCCCTGCGCCGCCGGTTGCCCCCGAACCCGCCGACCAGGAAGTACGCCGGGATCAGCGTCGCCTCGAAGACGACGTAGAACAGGAACACGTCGGTCGCGGCGAAGACCGCGATCGAGAGCGCCTCGAGCGCCAGGGTCCAGGCGAAGAACGCCTTGGTGTGCCGGGTCGCCGCTGCCTCGTCGTCGAGTCGCAGCGTCGCACCGGGATCGGCGTCGTACCAGCTGGCGCTGATCACGACCGGCACCAGCACGGTGGTGAGCAGGATCATCAGCAGGCCCAGGCCGTCCACGCCGAGGGCGTAGTGGGCGCCGAACGCCTTGATCCAGGTGCGGTCCTCGGTGAACTGGAAGCCGCCGTTCAGGTCGTAGCCGAACGACATCACCACGGCCAGGACCAGGGTAAGGACGGAGGTGCTGATCGCCACGAGCTTGGGCAGGGCGAGCCGGTGGCCACCGGGCAGGGCAGCCGTCGCCACGGCCCCGACGAGCGGGACCACGATCAGGAGCGTGAGCCAGGGGAAGTCGGTCATGCGAGGTTCACCGCCAGGAGGGCCGCGACGACGAGGACCGCGCCGGCGAGCAGGGACAGGGCATAGGAGCGCACGAAGCCGGTCTGCGCGATCCGGAGGACCGAGCCGGTGCCGCCGATCCCGAGGGCGGTGCCCTCCACGACGCCGTCCACGCCGTGGCGGTCGAAGGCGACCAGCCCGGTGACCAGCTGGCTGCCGGGACGGACGACGAGTGCGTCGTTGATCTCGTTGCCGTAGAGCTCGTACCGGGCCGCCCGCGTCACGAAGGAGACGTCCTGCGGTGCCGTTCGCGGCACCTCCTGCCGCTGGAAGAGGTACCAGGCGAGGGCGACGCCGACGGCGACGATCAGGACGACGATCACCGAGACCGCGAGAGAGGACAGCGGCGGGTTCTCGTGGGCGGGAACGCCGGTGACCGGCTCGAGGAACTCGACGATCCAGTTCCCGGCCAGCATCAGGCCACCGAGGACGGACAGAGCGGCGAGCACGACCAGCGGGACCGTCATCACCGACGGGGACTCGTGCGGGTGTACGCCGTCGACCCAGCGCTTCTGGGAGAAGAACGTCATGAACATCAGGCGGCTCATGTAGAAGCCGGTGATGCCGGCACCGAGCATGGCGAGGATGCCGACCAACCAGTTCTGGCTGAGCGCCTCCTCGATGATCCGGTCCTTCGACCAGAAGCCCGAGAAGCCCGGGAAGCCGATGATCGCCAGGTAACCCATCGCGAAGGTCAGGAACGTCACGGGCATCGCTCGGCTGAGCGCGCCGTAGTGGCGCATGTCGACGTCGTCGTCCATGCCGTGCATCACCGAGCCGGCGCCGAGGAACAGGTTCGCCTTGAAGAACCCGTGCGTGAGCAGGTGGAAGATCGCGAACGGATAGCCGGCGATGCCGATCCCCGCGCCGAGCAGCATGTACCCGATCTGGCTCATCGTGGAGCCCGCCAGCGCCTTCTTGATGTCGTCCTTCGCGCACCCGATGACCGCGCCCCACAGCAGGGTGACCGTGGCGACGACGACCACGGCGGTGCGCGCATGGGGGGCGTAGTCGAAGACGAAGTTCGAGCGTACGACCAGGTAGACGCCGGCGGTCACCATGGTCGCGGCGTGGATCAGGGCCGACACCGGCGTCGGACCCTCCATGGCGTCGAGCAGCCAGGACTGCAGCGGGACCTGGGCGGACTTCCCGCAGGCCGCGAGCAGCAGCAGCAGCCCGAGCGCCGTCATCGTGCCCTCGGGGACCCGGCCGGCGTTCTCGGAGATCGTCGTGAAGTCGGTGGTGCCGAAGGTGACGAAGAACAACCCGACCCCCAGCGAGAGCCCGATGTCACCGACGCGGTTGAGGATGAACGCCTTCTTGGCGGCGGCCGCGGCGGAGTGCTTGTACTGCCAGAAGCCGATCAGGAGGTACGACGCGAGGCCGACGCCCTCCCACCCGAGGAACACGCCGAGGTAGTTGGCGGCCATGACCAGCGTCAGCATCGAGGCCACGAACAGGTTGAGGTAGCCGAAGAAGCGACGACGCCGGGGGTCGTGCTCCATGTAGCCGATCGAGTAGATGTGGATCAGCGAGCCGACACCGGTGATCAACAGCAGGAACAGCGCTGACAGAGGGTCGTAGAGGAGGTCTGCGCCCACCCGGAGGCTGCCTGCCTCGAACCACGTGTAGAGGTGCTGGCTGACCTGCCGATCGTCACCGGAGCGCCCGAGCAGGGAGAGGAACAGGACGAGGCTCAGCACGAACGAGAGCACGGGCAGCACGGCACCGACGAGGTGGCCGTGCTTGTCCAGCCGTCCCTTGACAACGGGTGCGGCCACGAGCAGCACGACGGCGCCCAGCAAGGGCAGCGCGATCACGAGCCAGAGCAGGGAGAACACCCCGTCGGCCGACCCCGGGCTCACCACCGGAGCGGCACCCTCGGCGAGAACGAACATCGAGTCAGTCTCCTGTGCTGTGCGGGTGGTCGGGGGCTGCGCGTCAGTACTTCAGCAGGCTGGCGTCGTCGACCGAGGCCGAGCGGCGGGTTCGGAAGATCGTCATGATGATCGCGAGGCCGACGACGACCTCGGCCGCTGCGACCACCATCACGAAGAAGGCGGCGATCTGGCCGTCCAGGTTGCCGTTCTGCTTGGCGAAGGCGACCAGGGCGAGGTTGGAGGCGTTGAGCATCAGCTCTACGCACATGAACACGACGATCGCGTTCCGACGGGTGAGCACACCGACGCACCCGATCGTGAACAGGATGGAGGACAGGACGACGTAGGGAGTCATCGGTCGTCCCCCCCGCCACCCGGCCGCCGGTTCGTCGTCGCAGGGGCCTCCTCCTCGGTGGTCGCCGAGACCGCCGCGTCACGTCCCGCGTGCGGCACCGGACCGAGCTGCCGCTGGATCTCGACGATGTCGTCCGCCATCGCCGGGGCTGACCGCACCGTCCCGCGGGCCGCGAGGACCCGCGAGATCGAGGCCTCGGACGCCGTCCCGTCGGGGAGCAGCGCCGGGGTGTCCACGGCGTTGTGCCGGGCGAACACGCCGGGCGTGGGCAGGTTGCCGGGGTGCTTGCCGGAGCCGGCGTAGTCCTGCATGCGCCGGGCGGCGAGGTCGGCCTGGGTCGGCTTGGGCTCCAGGCGCTCACGATGCGCGAGCACCATCGCGCCGACCGCCGCGGTGATCAGCAGCGCGCTCGTGACCTCGAAGGCGAAGACGTAGCGACTGAACATGATGTCGGCGAGGGCGGGGATGTTGCCGTCGGCGTTGGCCGTGGCCAGTCCTACGACGGCCCCGAGGCTCATCTGTGCGAGTCCGACCACGAGGACCGTGCCGAGCAGGAGGCCGGCGATGATCGCCATCACCCGTTGGCCCTTGATGGTCTCGACCACCGAGTCGGAGGCGTCGACCCCCACGAGCATCAGCACGAACAGGAACAGCATCAGGATCGCACCGGTGTAGACGATGATCTGCACGGCGAACAGGAACGGCGCCTGGAGTGTGAGGTAGAGCAGCGCGAGGCCGATCATCACCACCGCGAGCAGGAGCGCCCCGTGCACTGCCTTCCGGACGAACAGGATGCCCAGCGCGGCCACCACCATGATCGGGGCGAGGATCCAGAACGTGGTCACGGGGCCTCCCCGTCGTCACTCGCGGCCGACCGGCTGGGCGAGGTGAAGGTGCCGCGGTAGTAGGCACCCTCGTCGTCTCCGAGCCGCATCGGGTGCGGCGGTTCCTCCATGCCCGGCAGCAGCGGTGCCAGCAGATCCTGCTTCTCATAGATCAGGTCGGCGCGGTTGTCGTCGGCCAGCTCGTACTCGTTGGTCATCGTCAGCGCTCTCGTGGGGCAGGCCTCGATGCAGAGGCCGCACAGGATGCAGCGCAGGTAGTTGATCTGGTAGACGCGGCCGTACCGCTCGCCGGGGCTGAAGCGCTCGTCGTCGGTGTTCGAGGCGCCCTCCACATAGATCGCGTCCGCAGGACAGGCCCAGGCGCACAGCTCGCACCCGATGCACTTCTCGAGGCCGTCGGGCCAGCGGTTGAGCTGGTGCCGGCCGTGGAACCGGGGAGCGGTGGGCTGCTTCTCGAACGGGTACTGCTCGGTGACGACCTTCTTGAACATCGTCCGGAAGGTCACCCCGAACCCGGCGACCGGGTCCCAGAGCTGCTCCTTGAGGGTCCGGCCCTCCTGCTGGGAGCTCATGAGCTCTCGACCTCCTCCTCGGCCTCGCTCCGGTCGTCTCCGGTGCCGAGCTCGGCCCGGTCGTCCTGGACCGCCGTCACCGTTCGTCCGGTGGCGAAGCTCAGTCCGCCGGCGGCGCCACGCACGGCACCACCTTCGGGCATCGCCGGCACAGGGAACCCACCGGCGTACCCCTCGGGCGTGGGCGGGCGGCCAGACGTCTCCCCCTCGGCCTGCTGCTCGCCGAAGAAGAAGACCCCGAGGAACAGCACCACCGCCACACCCAGGGCGATCAGGAGGTACTTCCGGTCGATCCCGCCGTCGAGCGACGCGGTGCGGATGGCGGCCACGCCGACGATCCAACCGAGCGACACCGGGATCAGGAACTTCCAGCCGAACGCCATGAACTGGTCGTAGCGCATCCGCGGCAGGGTGCCGCGCAGCCAGATGAAGACGAAGATGAAGAACAGCACCTTGCCCATGAACCACAAGAAGGGCCAGTAGCCGGAGTTCGCCCCGGACCAGACATGGTCGATCCAGAAGGGCGCCTGCCAGCCACCGAGGAACAGCGTCGTGGCCAGCGCCGACACGGTGGCCATGTTGATGTACTCGGCGAGGAAGAACAGCGCGAACTTCAGGCTGGAGTACTCGGTGTGGAAGCCGCCGACGAGCTCGCCCTCGGCCTCCGGGAGGTCGAAGGGCGCACGGTTGGTCTCGCCCACCATCGCGACCGTGTAGATCAGGAACGACGGGAGCAGGATCACGCCGAACCACCAGTCGTGCTGAGCAGCGACGATCTGACTGGTCGACATCGAGCCGGCGTAGAGGAAGACGGCGACGAGCGCGAGGCCCATCGCCACCTCGTAGGAGATCATCTGGGCGCTCGAGCGAAGCGCGCCGAGCAGCGAGTACGTCGATCCGCTGGACCAGCCGCCGAGCACGATGCCGTAGATGCCGATCGAGGCGACCGCGAGCACGAACAGGACGGCCATCGGCATGTCGGTCAGCTGGAGCGGGGTGTGCCGGTCGCTCCACGGGAGCTTCACGACGGGACCGAACGGGATCACCGAGAACGTCACGAACGCGGGGATCGTGGCGATGACCGGGGCGAGGATGAAGACGACCTTGTCGGCAGCCTTCGGGATGATGTCCTCCTTGAGCGCCAGCTTCACGCCGTCGGCGAGGCTCTGCAGCAGCCCGAACGGGCCGTGGACGTTGGGGCCGATGCGGTGCTGCATCCGGGCCACCACACGTCGCTCCAACCAGATGTTGAACAGGGTCAGCACCACGAGGATCACGAAGATCAGCAGCGCCTTGAGCAGGATCAGCCACCACGGGTCCTGACCGAACGCGTCGAGGCCGGTCGCGCCGGCACTCGGCGAGAGGTCCATGACGTTCACTCTGCGCCTCCCCTCAGGTGGACTCCGGATCCCGGCGAGGCCAGGTCGGCCAGGACGCCGTTGCCGGTGGATCCGGCCGGCACCCAGACGACGTCGTCGGGAAGGTCGTCGGCCACCTCCACCGGCAGGGTGATCACCCCGCGGTCGCCCTCCAGGGTGATCATCTCGCCGATCGCTGCCGCCACTGCAGGCGAGACCCGGCAGACCGGGGTGCGAGCCGTGGCCCGGAGGTACTTCTCCCCCTCCTGCATCGACCCGTTGTCGAGCATCAGCTTCCAGGTGGCGAGGGCGACCTGGCCTTCGCGTCGTGCGCTCACGGCCGCAGGCGCCGGCGCGTCCGGGAGGGTCGCCCGGTCGCCGTCCCACGGCCCCATCTCGACCATCCGCTCATGCGCCTCGGCAGAGGTGCGGAAGCCGAGCGGCCTGCCCAGCTCCTCGGCGACACCGGCGAGCACACGGGCGTCGGGGAGGGCGTTCGGGTTGACCAGCACCGCGGGAAACTCGCGCGGCCGGCCCTCCCAGTTCACGAACGTGCCGGGCTTGTCGGTCACCGGCGCGACCGGGAAGACGACGTCGGCCGCACGGGTCACGTCCGTCTGGCGCTGCTCCAGGGCGACGACGAAGCGTGCCGCCTCGAGCGCAGCCCGGAACGCCGCGGGGTCGGCAGTGTCGTCGGGGTCGACGCCCCCGACGACCAGGCCGCCGAGAGTGCCGGCGGTCACGGCCGCGACGATCGCGTCCGCGTCTCGCCCGGGCTGGTCGGGCAGGCCCGCGACGCCCCAGGCCGTGGCGGCGTCGACCCGCGCGGACGCGTCCGTCACCGGGCGACCGCCCGGCAGGAGGTTCGGCAGACATCCGGTCTCGACCGCGCCGCGGTCACCGGCGCGCCGCGGCACCCATGCCAGCTTGGCGCCCGTGGTGCGTGCGAGCCGGGCCACGGCGCTCAGGGCGCCCGGCACGGTGGCCATCCGCTCGCCGACGAGGATCACGCTGTTGCTGCCGAGCTCGACATCGTCTCGGTGCGCCAGCCCCGCGACCACGTCGGCCTCGTTCCCGGGTCGCGTGACGATGGCCGAGCCACCCAGCTTGCGAAGGCCCCGCGTGGCGTACGGCGCGACCGACCAGATCCGCGTGCGGTGCTGGAGGTTCGCCTTGCGCAGCCGTAGGAAGATCGTGCCGGCCTCCTCCTCGGGCTCGAGCCCGACCAGGAGGACGGAGCCGGCCGCGTCGAGGTCGGCGTACGTCGCACCTTGCCGGAGCACGACCTCGGCGGCGAGGAAGTCGGCCTCCTCCTGCGACAGCGGTCGGGCGCGGAAGTCGATGTCGTTGGTGCCGAGGGCCACCCGGGCGAACGTGCTGTAGGCGAAGGCGTCCTCGGCGGTCAGCCGGCCGCCGGGAAGCACACCGGTCGCACCGGCTCGGGCCAGACCGCGCGCGGCCACCGCGAACGCCTCCGGCCAGGAGGCCGGGCGCAGCTCGCCGCGTCCTGAGCCGGTCGCCGGAGCCTCGCGGACCTGGGGGTAGGACAGCCGGTCATCGGTGTGGAGGTAGCGGAACGCGAAGCGGTCCTTGTCGGTGATCCACTCCTCGTTGACCTCGGGGTCGTTGCCGGCGAGACGGCGCATCACCTGGCCGCGACGGTGGTCGACGCGGATGGCTGCGCCACAGGCGTCATGCTCGGCGATGGACGGCGTCGACACCAGGTCGAACGGGCGGGACCGGAACCGGTAGTCGGCACTGGTGAGCGCGCCGACGGGGCAGATCTGGATGGTGTTGCCCGAGAAGTAGGACTCGAAGGGCTCCTTCTCGTAGATGCCGACCTGCTGGAGGGCGCCGCGCTCGATCAGCGCGATGAACGGGTCGCCGGCGATCTGCTCGGAGAACCGCGTGCACCGCGCGCACAGGACGCAGCGCTCACGGTCGAGCAGCACCTGGGCGGAGATGTTGATCGGCTTGGGGAACGTCCGCTTCACGCCACCGCTGGCCGCGAACCGCGACTCGCCGCGGCCGTTGGTCATCGCCTGGTTCTGCAAGGGGCACTCACCGCCCTTGTCGCACACGGGGCAGTCGAGCGGGTGGTTGATCAGCAGGAACTCCATGATCCCCTGCTGGGCCTTGTCGGCGACCTCGCTGGTGACCTGGGTGTTGACGACCATGCCCTCGGCGACCGGGATGGTGCAGGAGGCCTGCGGCTTGGGCATCGGCCGGCCGTTGCCGGCGTCGGGTACGTCGACCAGGCACTGTCGGCAGGCACCGACGGGGTCCAGGAGCGGGTGGTCGCAGAACCGCGGGATCTGGACCCCGACCTGCTCGGCGGCCCGGATGATCAGCGTGCCCGCAGGCACGCTGACCTGGATGCCGTCGATGGTCAGCGTCACCAGGTCGGTCTTCTCGACCTCGGCAGTGCTCATCTGGCCCCCTCGGCGGCGAACAGGGTGGAGGCGACCGGGTCGAACGGGCAGCCGCCGTTGCTGAGGTGCTGGAGGTACTCGTCGCGGAAATACTCGATCGAGCTGGAGATCGGGCTCGTCGCGCCATCGCCGAGCGCACAGAAAGAGCGACCCAGGATGTTGTCGCACTGGTCGAGGAGGATGTCGAGGTCCTCCTCGCGGCCGACGCCCTTCTCGAGGTTGGTCAGGGTCTGCACCAGCCAGTACGTGCCCTCGCGGCACGGCGTGCACTTGCCGCAGGACTCGTGCTTGTAGAACTCCGTCCACCGGAGAACCGCACGCACCACGCAGGTGGAGTCGTCGAAGATCTGCAGCGCCCTGGTGCCGAGCATCGACCCGGCGGCACCGACGGCCTCGAAGTCGAGGGGTACGTCGAGGTGCTCGGCGGTCAGGATCGGCGTCGACGAGCCACCGGGGGTCCAGAACTTCAGCTCGTGGCCGTGGCGGATGCCACCGGCCAGGTCGATCAGGGTGCGCAGGGTGATCCCGAGCGGTGCTTCGTACTGCCCCGGCTTGGCGACGTGCCCCGAGAGGCTGAAGATGCCGTACCCCTTGGACTTCTCGGTGCCCATCGAGGCGAACCAGTCGGCGCCGTTGCCCACGATGCTCGGCACCGAGGCGATCGACTCGACGTTGTTGATGACCGTCGGGCTGGCGTAGAGGCCGGCGACCGCCGGGAACGGAGGCCGTAGCCGCGGCTGGCCGCGACGGCCCTCGAGACCCTCGAGCAGCGCGGTCTCCTCACCGCAGATGTAGGCGCCGGCACCCACATGGACGACGATGTCGAGGTCGTAGCCGGAGCCGTGGATGTCGTGCCCGAGGTGGCCGGCGGCGTACGCCTCGGCGACGGCGGCCTGCACCCGGCGGATCACGTGCACGACCTCGCCGCGGACGTAGATGAAGGCCAGGTTCGCGCGGATCGCGAAGCTGCTGATGATGACGCCCTCCACCAGCGTGTGCGGCGCGGCCATCATCAGTGGGATGTCCTTGCAGGTGCCCGGCTCGGACTCGTCGGCATTCACGACGAGGTACTTCGGGTTCGGGTTGTCCTGCGGGATGAAGCCCCACTTCATGCCTGTCGGGAACCCGGCACCACCTCGCCCTCGCAGCCCGGAGTCCTTGACCGCCGCGATGATGTCGTCGGGGTCCATGCCCAGCGCCTTCCGCATGGCGCGGTAGCCGCCGTTGCGCTCGTACGTCGCGAGCTTCCAGCTCTGCTCGTCGGCCCAGTCGGCGGTCAGGACCGGCGTCAGGGTGTCAGCCATCCTGGCTGCCCTCCTCCTGCTTGGTCTCGCTCTGGGCACGGCTGGTGTCGGCCAGCTCGGCCGACTCACCTGCGGTGTCGGCAGGACTGCCGGTGGGACCTGAGGCCTCTCCGGCAGGGGCGGTCCAGCCGTTCTCCTGGGCGATGCCGAGCCCGACCAGGGAGGCCGGACCCGCGCCGGGGCCCTCGTCGACACGGCCGTCCGGGAAGCCGGCGAGGACCCTCTCGACCTCGCGCCAGGTGGCGATGAGCGGCCCACGGGTCGACCGGACCTCCTTGCCCTCGCGGAGGTCGTCCACCAGCTCCACGGCCGACTGCGGCGTCATGTTGTCCATGAACTCCCAGTTGACCATCATCACCGGCGCGTAGTCGCAGGCGGCGTTGCACTCGACGTGCTCGAGGGTGATCCTGCCGTCTGCGGTGGTCTCGTCGTTGCCCACGTCGAGGTGCTCCTTGAGCCGCTCGAAGATCACGTCCCCGCCCATCACTGCGCACAGCGTGTTCGTGCAGACGCCGACGTGATAGTCACCGATCGGGCGCCGCTTGTACATCGTGTAGAACGTCGCGACGCCGCTCACGTCCGCCGGCGTGATGCCGAGGATGTCGGCACAGGCCTCGATGCCCTCGGGCGTGACGCGGCCCTCGACGGACTGGACGAGGTGGAGCATCGGCAGCAGGCCCGACCGCGGCTCCGGATAGCGCGCCGCGATCTGCCGCAGCTCGTCGTACGTCGCGTCGCCCAGGCCGCCACCTCCGGTGGTCGCGCTCGTCGAGCGTCGTCCTGAGCCTGCGGAAGGGGCCGTCACCTGTCGACGCCTCCCATCACCGGGTCGATGCTGGCGATCGCCACGATCACGTCGGCGACCAGGCCGCCCTCGGACATCACGCTGGTGGCCTGCAGGTTGGTGAACGACGGGTCGCGGAAGTGCGCGCGGAACGGCCGGGTGCCTCCGTCGGACACGACGTGCGCGCCGAGCTCGCCCCGGGGCGACTCGATCGGGACATAGGCCTGCCCGGGTGGGACCCGGAACCCCTCGGTGACCAGCTTGAAGTGGTGGATCAGTGCCTCCATCGACTCGCCCATGATGTGGCGGATGTGGTCGAGGCTGTTGCCCATGCCGTCGGAGCCGATGGCGAGCTGGCTCGGCCACGCGATCTTCTTGTCCGCCACCATGATGGGAGCACCCTCGAGGTTCGCCAGGCGGTCGGCCGCCTGCTCGACGATCCGCAGCGACTCCCACATCTCGGCGAGGCGCACCCGGAAGCGGCCGTAGGAGTCACAGGTGTCCCAGGTCTGTACGTCGAAGTCGTAGGTCTCGTAACCGGAGTAGGGCTGGGTCTTGCGGAGGTCCCACGGGTACCCGGTCGACCGCAGGACCGGCCCGGTCAGGCCGAGGGCCAGGCATCCGGCGAGGTCCAGGTGGCCGACCCCCTCGAGCCTGCCCTTGAAGATGGGGTTGGCGTTGCAGAGGTCGGCGTACTCCGGGAGGCGCTTCTTCATCAGGGCGACGAAGCTCCGGATCTCGTCCAGTGCTCCGGGCGGCAGATCCTGGGCGATGCCGCCTGGCCGGATGAACGCGTGGTTCATGCGGAGACCGGTGATCAGCTCGAACAGGTCGAGCACCAGCTCACGCTCGCGGAAGCCGATGGTCATCACGGTCAGCGCGCCGATCTCCATGCCGCCGGTCGCGATGCAGACCAGGTGGGAGGAGATGCGGTTGAGCTCCGAGAGCAGGACCCGCATGACCTGCGCCTTCTCGGGGACGCCGTCCTCACCGTCCTCGATGCCGAGGAGACGCTCGACCCCGAGCACGTAGGTCAGCTCGTTGTGGAACGGCGCGAGGTAGTCCATCCGGGTGCAGAACGTGACGCCCTGCACCCAGGAGCGGTACTCCATGTTCTTCTCGATGCCGGTGTGGAGGTAGCCGATGCCACAGCGGGCCTCGGTCACCGTCTCGCCCTCGAGCTCGAGGATCAGCCGGAGCACGCCGTGGGTCGACGGGTGCTGGGGGCCCATGTTGACCACGACCCGCTCCGCGGCCAGGTCGTCACGGTCACCCAGGCCCTGGGTGATGGAGTCCCAGTCCTGGCCGGTGACGGTGAAGACCCGGCCCTCGCCGCTGTCGGCGGAGCCGGCGTACACGTCGCGCTCGTCGGTCGAGCTCGTCGAGACCATCAGCTGTACGACCTCCTCTGGTCGGGCGGGGGGATCGTGCCGCCCTTGTACTCGACCGGGATGCCGCCGAGCGGGTAGTCCTTCCGCTGGGGGTGACCGGGCCAGTCATCGGGCATCAGGATCCGGGTCAGCGCCGGGTGGCCGTCGAAGACGATCCCGAACATGTCGTAGGTCTCGCGCTCGTGCCAGTCGTTGGTCGGGTAGATGCTGACGATGCTGGGGATGTGGGGGTCTGCGTCGGGGACGCTGACCTCGATCCGCACCCGGCGGTTGTAGGTCATCGACAACAGGTGGTAGACGGCGTGCAGCTCGCGTCCGGCGTCGCCGGGGTAGTGAACGCCGCTGACCCCCGAGCAGAGCTCGAAGCGCAGGCCCTCGTCGTCGCGGAACATCTGGGCGACGAACGGAAGGTCGTCGCGCCGGACGTGGAAGGTGATCTCGCCGCGGTCGATCACGACCTTCTCGACCGCCGAGGTGAGGTCGGTCGCCTGCAGCCGGGCTTCGAGCGCGTCGGTGACCTCGTCGTACCAGCCACCGAACGGCCGCTGGCTCGGACCCGGGAAGACGGTCGGCCTGACCAGCCCGCCGTACCCGCTGGTGTCGCCGCTCCCGGCCACCCCGAACATGCCGTGCCGGGTGCCCATGGTCTCGACGGATCCGGGCTGGGCGGGAACCCGGGAGGCGTCGTGCGAAGGGTCCTGGGTGTGGTCGCTCATGGGGTGCACGCTCCGCGTCGTCCGGCGGCGGAGCCGACGGGGGGTCCGGACGAGCCTCGTGGAGTGCTCACCGCATGAGGCCCTTCAGCTGCGAGGTCGGGACGGCGGCCAGCGCTGCGGTCTCGCGGTCCTCGATCGCCCTGCGGCTGTTGGCGCCGAGCGGCATGTGCCTGACCTGGTCGTGGAGCTTGAGGATCGCGTCGATGAGCATCTCCGGGCGCGGCGGGCAGCCCGGCAGGTACATGTCGACCGGGACGACGTGGTCGACGCCCTGCACGACGGCGTAGTTGTTGAACATGCCCCCGCTGCTCGCGCACACCCCCATCGCGAGCACCCACTTCGGGTCGGGCATCTGGTCGTAGATCTGGCGCAGCACCGGAGCCATCTTCTGGCTCACCCGTCCGGCGACGATCATCAGGTCGGCCTGACGGGGGCTGGCCCGGAAGACCTCCATGCCGAACCGGGCGAGGTCGTACTTCGGCCCGCCGGTGGTCATCATCTCGATCGCGCAGCACGCCAGCCCGAACGTCGCCGGCCAGAAGCTGGCCTTGCGCATGTATCCCGCTACCCCCTCGACGGTGGTGAGCAGGACGCCGCTCGGAAGCTTCTCTTCCAGACCCATCAGCGAGCTCCGATCAGACGACGGCAGGGGGTGGGCACCATGGCTCAGTCCCAGTCCAGGCCGCCGCGACGCCAGACGTAGGCGTAGGCGACGAACACGGTCGCGATGAACAGCACCATCTCGACGAGGCCGAAGGCCTTGAGCGAGTCGAAGTGCACGGCCCAGGGGTAGAGGAAGACGATCTCGATGTCGAAGACGATGAACATCATCGCGGTGATGAAGTACTTGACCGGGAAGCGGCCACCGCCGACCGGCTGCGGGGTGGGCTCGATCCCGCACTCGTAGGAGTCGAGCTTGGCTCGGTTGTAGCGCCGGGGGCCGACTCCGGTCGACATGAGCACCGAGAAGATCGCGAAGCCCGCCGCGATCGCTGCCAGTACCAGGACGGGCGTGTAGAGCTCCATCCAGACTTCCTTCCCCTGCGCGCTGCCCGGTCCGCCCGTGACCTGCGCCCACGAGATTGTGACTTTGTGAACGACTTCACGAACCGGCCGTCGGCCAGTGTAGGACTCCCGTCGGAGCGGCTGCACCCCCGGGTCCCGCGACCTGGAGACGGCCTCCCATCGGGAGACCCGACGAAGCGAGGACGTCCCCGATCCGGGGCTGTTGGTCAGGCCGTGGCGCGGTGCAGGGCCACGATGCCGCCCGAGAGGTTGCGCCACTCGGCATGCCGCCACCCGGCGTCACCGATCATCCTCGCGAGGGCCGGCTGGTCGGGCCAGGCGCGGATGGACTCGGCGAGGTAGACGTAGGCGTCGGGGCTCGAGGAGACGGCGCGTGCGATCGGCGGGAGCGCCCGCATCAGGTACTCGACGTAGACGGTGCGGAACAGCGGCCAGGTCGGATGGCTGAACTCGCAGACCACGAGCCTTCCGCCAAGCCGGGTGACCCGGCGCATCTCGCGGAGACCCGCCAGCGGGTCGGCGATGTTGCGCAACCCGAAGGAGATCGTGACCGCGTCGAACACGCCGTCCGCGAACGGGAGCCGCGTGCCGTCCCCGGCCGTGAACGGGAGGAGCGGCCGGGCGTTCTTGCCCACACGCAGCATCCCCATCGAGAAGTCCGTGGGGACGACGCTCGCGCCGGCGTCGGCGAACGGCTGGCTCGACGTGCCCGTACCGGCGGCGAGATCGAGGACGACGTCGCCGCGCCCCGTTCCGGCCGCGTCGAAGACCGCCTTGCGCCACCCCCGGTCCTGACCCAGGGACAGCACGTCGTTGGTGACGTCGTAGCGGTTCGCCACTGCGTCGAACATCCGGCGTACGTCGCTCGGCTGCTTGTCCAGGTCTGCACGGGCCACCCACGAAGGGTAGGGCTCGGTCGAGTGCGGCGGACGTGGAGGCGGGGAGGAGCCGATGCGAGGTCGCGCCGTACCGGTCGGGCCGACGCGTCCGGTCACCGGCAACCAAATGCCGGGAATCGGCGTCTTCTCGATCGACACTGGGACGGCCTCACCGCGCCCCGGGTCGCCCAGCTCGGGAGCGGACTTCCCCGGAGGAGAACGATGAAGGTCGTCAAGGCCCTGCTGACCCTGGTGCTGGTGGCCGGCGTGCTCGGCGGTGCGGCGTACGGCCTCGGCCGCGTGGTCACCCACCGCCAGACGGACACGGTGGCGTCGTCCTCGCAGCTGCCGGGCGCGCCGGCCGCGTCGCCGTCCTCCCCCAGCGCCACCCCGGCCATCTCGCCGACCAGCTCGCCGACGAGCTCGCCGACGCGTCCCGCCCCTGTCGACACCGACGTGCTGAGGCCGGGAGCCCAGGGCGTCAAGGTCCGGGAGCTCCAGCAGCGACTGTTCCAGCTCTCGTGGCTGCCCGAGACCACCACTGGCGTGTACGACGCGGCCACCGCGACCGCTGTGAAGGGCTTCCAGGGCAAGCACGGGCTCCGCCGCACCGGCGTGGTCGACCGGCGCACCTGGGACCGGATCACGGCGATGACCGACCAGCCGACCCACGACGCGATGTTCAACGTGCTGCACCCGGGCCGACCGCTGTTCACGGCGGGCGACCACGGCCGGGGTGTCCGCGAGGTCCAGGCCCGGCTGCGCCAGATCGACTGGTACTTCGGAGACGTCACCGGCAGCTACGGCCCCGAGACGGTGACGGCGGTCAGGGGCTTCCAGGCCAAGCGGGGCATCCCGGTCACCGGAGACGTCGACCAGCGGACGACGGACCGGCTCGACGCGATGACGACCGTCCCCACCACCGCCGAGCTCCACAACCGTCTGCCGTCGCCGGGCAGGCTCGACCCGCGCTGCCTCACCGGACGGGTGCTGTGCATCGACAAGACGTCGAGCACGCTGCGGTGGGTCGTCGACGGCCACGTCCTGCAGACGCTGGAGGCTCGCTTCGGGTCGACCGTCAACGACACACCGACGCGCGAGGGCCTCTTCCACGTCTACCTCAAGGACGCCGACCACGTGTCGCAGATGTACGGCTCCTCGATGCCGTTCTCGATGTTCTTCTCGGGCGGCCAGGCGGTGCACTACTCGTCCGACTTCGCAGCGGTCGGGTACGCCGGCGCCTCGCACGGCTGCGTGAACATCCGCGACTACGACGGCATCGAGTGGCTCTTCTCGCAGGTGCGTGTCGGCGACCGGGTCGTCGTCTACTGGTCCTGACCGTCGCGTCCTGCCCCGGGTGCCGTGGGCGACAAGCCGGGCCGTCGAGGAGGGCGGCAGCCTACCGCCGGGTACGCTTCCCCACTGTGACGAGCCCCGCGGCAGCGTCCGGGTCACCCGGTCTGTCGGTCCAGACCACCGAGATCGACGACGACGACCCGCTTCTCACGCTGCTCCCCTCGGACGACGGCGTCGCCTGGCTACGACGCGACGAAGGACTCGTGGGATACGGCGTCGCGGCGCAGATCCGTCCGCACGGCCTCACCCGATTCTCGGACGCGGACAAGTGGTGGACCGAGACCGTGGCTCGCGCAGACATCCGCGACGAGGTCAACGAGCCCGGCACGGGGCTGGTCTGCTTAGGGTCCTTCGCGTTCGCCGACGACCCGGGCGACTCGGTGCTCACCGTCCCCCAGGTCGTGATCGGACGCCGAGCCGGCCGTACCTGGCTCACCCTGGTCGGCGCTGCGTCGTACCGCGGGCCGGCGACGGCGGCCGAGGCACCCCAGGACGTGGTGTTCAGCGACGGCGCGATGGACAGCGAACACTGGATGGCGGTGGTCGCCGAGGCGATCCGGCGGATCGGCGCCGGCGCGCTCGGGAAGGTCGTGCTCGCCCGCGACCTGGTGGCCACCGCGGCGAGCAGGATCGACGTGCGCTGGCCGCTGCACCGGCTCGCCGCGAGCTACCCGATGTGCTGGACCTTCCACGTCGACGGGCTCTTCGGCGCCACCCCGGAGATGCTCGTGCGCCGCGAGCGCGGCCTGGTCACCTCACGGGTGCTCGCCGGCACGATCCGGCGTACCGGCGACGACGAGCGCGACCTCGCTCTGGCAGCAGCCCTCGCTCGCTCGAGCAAGGACCACGAGGAGCACGAGTACGCCGTCCGCTCCGTCGCCGACGCGCTCGAGCCGCACTGCTCGTCCATGATCGTGCCGGAGACACCGTTCGTGCTGCACCTGCCGAACGTCATGCACCTGGCCTCCGACGTCGCGGGCGTCGTCCACGACGCAGGCACGGTGTCCTCGCTGCAGCTGGCGGCGTCCCTGCATCCCTCGGCGGCCGTCGGCGGCACCCCGACCAGGGAGGCCGTGGCGCTGATCTCCGAGATCGAGGGCATGGAGCGCGGTCGGTACGCCGGTCCGGTCGGATGGATGGACACGACCGGGGACGGCGAGTGGGGCATCGCCCTGCGCTCCGCCGAGCTCAGCGGCAGCACCGTGCGCCTCTTCGCCGGCTGCGGCATCGTCGCCGACTCCGATCCCGAGGCCGAGCTCGCGGAGTCGCAGGCCAAGCTCGTCCCGGTGCGCGACTCGCTGCTCGCGGGCTGACCTCAGTCCAGGTCGGCACCGTCGGCGAGACGGTGGTAGGTCGACGTCTCGGGCAGCAGCAGCCCGTACTGACCGTCGACGATCCTCAGCCCGGCCTCGGAGTAGATCCGGTCGTGGATCGCCAGGTTCCGCGGTGCACCCACGGCCCGGGCGAAGTCGATGCCCTCCGCCGCCCGCATCCACGGGGCACACACCGGCACGCAGAGCACGTCGACCCGTTGCTCGGGCACGGTGAGCGCGTCGCCGGGGTGATAGACCGTCGTACCGCCGAGGTCGAAGAGGTAGCCGCAGTTGTAGAAGCGCGGCAGGTCCGGATGGATCACCGCGTGCAGCTCACCGACCGACTGCGCCGGGATGCCGGGGTCGAAGGACTCCCCGGGCGCGACGACCGTGACCCGTTCGCGGACCGCGGGCGCGTCGTCGTCGATCTTGGCCGCCACGGCAGCGATCGTGAACACCGGCGCGTCGGTACGGGCCAGGTGGTCGGGCAGGTAGTGGTCGGGGTGCTCGTGGGTGATCACCACCGCGTCCGCGCCGTCCACGGCGTCGGGCTCGGCGAACATCCCGGGATCGACCACCACCACCTTCCCGTCGTGCTCCAACCGGACGCAGCTGTGGCCGAGCTTGGTGATCCGCACCTGGCCAACCCTAGCGACGCGCACCTGGGTGGAGTGGCGCGGATGGGCGCTGGTGTCCCTCGCCGTTTGGCACCAAACGGCAACAAGAATGCGCGCGGAGATGCCGCATTTGACCAATCGAGGCTGTGGATGACGGGGGCGTGAGGGCGGCGGCACATCACGCGGTGGCGTGGTGGACGTAGCACCAGCGCCAGTCCTCACCGGGTTCGGCGGACTCGATGACGGGGTGCTGGTGATCGTGGAAGTGGGCGGTCGCGTGGCGGCGGGGTGACGAGTCGCAGCAGCCGACGTTCCCGCACTCGAGGCACTGGCGCAGGGCGACCCACGCGGTGCCCTCCCGTAGGCAGTCGACGCATTCCGGCTCCTCGGGCGTCTCGACCGCGGGGTAGGCGTCGAGGTCGTCGCAGGTCTCGCCGGTACGCCGATGGGACGCGGTCAGCCGGAGCTCCTGCCGGCTCTCCTGGCTGGCGTCCAGCATCGACTCCTCCAGGTCGAGCATCGACAGCACGTCGCTGACCACCTCGCTCGGCACGGAACCCGACCTCCGGATGTCGAGCACCCGAGTCCGTTCTGCGGCGATCATCTCCAGCCGGACCCGGGTGTAGAGCTCGCTCGGAGCCTCCTGGCCGGCAACGGTGCCCAGGCGCTCCCAGGCGGCGAAGTTGCGCTGCTCGATGCGCTGCTTGAGCAGAGCGAAAACGCCATGGCGGTCGTCGTACTCGAGCTCCTTGAGCTTCTTGAAGCCCGCCTTGGACGCCTGCTGCAGCACCGTCGCCCGGGCCAACGCGTCCTCGAGAGGGTCAGGGGCCGGGACCCGCAGCCCGCGCGCCAGCACCGGTAGGGAAAGGCCCTGGACGAACAACGTGCCGGCCACGACCGTGAACGCGATCAGCAGCAGCACCTCGCGGTACGGCGCGTCGGCCGGGATGACGAAGGCCGCGGCCAGCGTGACGACGCCACGCATCCCGGCCCAGCCGAGCAGGAACGTGAACGACGCTGGCGGCACCTGTCCGGTGGTCGGGTCCGGGCCCGGACGGACCAGCAGGTAGCGCGCGAAGAACACCCACACGATGCGCAGCGCGATGCAGGCCACCAGGGTCAGGGCGCACACGGTCACGACGCGACCGGCGGTGGTGCCGCCGGCTCTGACGTCCTGGAGGATCCACCGCGCCTGGAGCCCGATCAGCAGGAAGACGGTGTTCTCCAGGAAGTAGGCGATCGTCCGCCAGTTCATCCGCTCCGCGATCCGCGACTGGGCGGTCTGGACGACAGGCGCCTTGTGCCCGAGCAGCAGACCGGCGACGACGACACTGACCACCCCGGAGGAGTGCACCTCCTCGGACACGATGTACGTCGCGTACGGCACGACGAACGAGATCGCCGTGTCGAGGATCGGGTCGGTGACATGGCGCCGGAGCCGGGCCACCACGACGGCCACCGCCACGCCGATGACACCACCGCCGATCGACGCAACGAGGAAGTCTGCGCCGACACGCCACATCTCCACCCCGCCGGCGCCGGCCGCGACGGCCGTCCGGAGGGCGACCAGCGCGGTCGCGTCGTTGAAGAGTGACTCTCCCTCGAGGATCGTGACGATCCGGCGAGGCAGCCCGATCCGGCGTCCGATCGCCGTTGCGGCGACGGCGTCCGGTGGGGCGACCACCGCGCCGATCGCGATCGAGGCCCACCAGCTGATGCCCGGGAGGAGGGCGTGGACGAGCCAGCCGACGCCGAGGCTGGTGAAGACGACGAGACCGATGCTGAGCAGGAGGATCGGGCGGCGGTTCGCGTTGAAGTCGACCAGTGACGTCTGGATGGCGGCGGCGTACAGCAGAGGCGGCAGCAGCCCGAGCAGCACGATGTCGGAGCTGAGGTGGACGGTCGGCACACCCGGGACGTACGTCGCGACGACGCCGACGACGATCAGCACCAGGGGAGCGGGGACGCGGACCCGTTCGGCGGCCGTCGTCCCGGCCAGCACCACGATCGCGAGGGCCACCAGCTCGAACGCGATCTCCACGACGACATTCTCACCCGGCCCGTGGACGGCCGAGGGTCACGCCCGGTCCGCGACCCACCTCATCGGGTCACCCCAGCCGAGCTCGTCGTGGCCGAGCCGTGAGAGGGCAAGCACCACCACCGTGCGCCGGTACGCCGCGAACGTCAGCACGTGGGCGATCATGCCGCCGTAGGTGAACACCGAAGCCTGCTCGCACAGCGCGTCCACGAACGTGTCCTCCACACGTCCCTGGTCGCAGACCTCGCGCACGTGGGCGAGGTAGCGGGGTCCTTCGATGCCGAGGCGACGCCGCATCGAGCCGAGCGACTCGTGCTCCTCCACGCTCCAGTCGTAGTCACGCGTCGCCATGGCCGCGTTCCACATCCCCATCTGCCCGACCAGACGGCTCAACAGTGAGCGGATCGTCTGCCCCTCGTCGTCGTCCTCCTGGACGACCGTCTCGTCGAGCTGCTCGTCGGCCAGCCGACCGGCGACCCGGACCAGCTCACCGACCAGCCACACATGGTGCTCGACCATCTTCTCCAGCAGGTCCGGGCCGCGGACGACGTCGCGCGACGGCAGCCGGATGCTTGCGGGTGGCACGAAGTGCACGCCGTTCGGCTCCCCGATCTGGATGTGGCCCGGCTTCTTGCGCCACTCGCGCGGCGCCATGTCGTAGGCCTTGGTGAAGGCGCGGGTGAACGCCTCGTGCGAGGAGTACCCGGCCTCGACGGCGACGTCGATCAGCGGTGCCCGGGTCGTGATCATCCGGTACGCCGCCCGCTCGAGCAGGATGCGCCGGCGCAACGCGTGCGGCGGCTCGCCGGCGACCGACTTGATCATCCGGTCGAAGTGGAACCGCGAGAAGTGGTGTCTCGCGGCCCAGTCCTCCCCGGTGACCTCGTGGTCGTCGAGTGCGGCCGCGAGGCCGTCGACGAACTCGGCGAAGGTGTCGGCGGCGACGGTCATCCGCCCATGGTGCCCCGCACCGGAGTCCGCCGTCTTGACCGTCGTTGCGCCCGGTCGGTCAAGGCAGGTCTGCGGCCACCACCGTCGCGCCCCCGGGCGCCGCCATGACCGCGAGCAGACGCCTGCCGAACGGTCGCGCCGCCGCCGCGCGTCCTCCTCCTCATCCGGGGTGCGGTGAGCGGAGGTGACCGACGAGGTGCTCCGCGACGTGCTCGGCGTCCTCGCCGATGCCCAGGAACGTGCCCGACTTGAAGGTGTGCATCCAGTGCAGCCCGAGGAAGTAGAGCCCCGGCACGTCGGTGACCCCGCGCCGCTGGAGCGGTTCACCGCTGTCGGCGAAGCAGGATGCGTGCAGCCAGCCGTAGTCGAACGCATAGCCGGTGGCCCACAGCACGGTGCTGATGCCGGCCCGGTCCAGGTCCAGCGACGCTCGTGCGGGGACGGGCCCCGGACGTGGCTCCGGAACCCGGTCCGGCACGTCCAGACCGGCCTCCCGCGCGTGGTCGTCGATCGCCCGAACGAGCTCGTCGTGCATGGTGTCGGCCGCCGCCAGGATCGGTTCGGCATCGTCGCCCAGCCGGAGAACCGCGCCGTCGCTGCCCCGCAGCGACCCGAACAGGCCGATCCCCTGCTGCCCCAAGGTCCGTACGTCCATGTCGTGACCGCCCCCGACACCGGTCACGAGCACGGTCGGTGGCATGCGCCCGTCGACCCAGTCGGCCCGCGTCCGGTCCATCATCCCGAGCTCGACGAGCCACCGGAAGATGTCGCGACCGAGGTGGCGCCGGGGCACGCGACGGTGACGGCTGAGGCACAGGTAGGTGCTCCGCCCGGCGCCGGCGAGCTCCTCGGCGATCTGGGAACCGGATGCTCCACTGCCGACGACCAGGACGCCACCGTCCGGTAGGTCCTCTGGGTTCCGGTACTCGACCGAGTGGAGCTGGTGGAGACGAGCCGGGAGACGGCCGGCGAGCTCGGGTAGGCGCGCACTGGGGAACGGCCCGGTCGCGACGACCACCACCCGCCCCAGCAGCACCTCCCCGGACGCCGTGGTGACACGCCATCGATCTCCGGCGCGGTCGACCGAGGTCACCTGCGTGTGCTCCCGGACCGGGACGCCGATCAGGTCGGCGTACCGCTCGAGCAGGTCGACCACCACGGAGTAGTGGGAGAAGCCGTCGGGGTCGGGCCCGTCGTACGGCATCCCGGGCAGAGACAGCACGTCGTTGGGGAACTGGAACATCAGCGAGTCCCACCGGCTGGTTCGCCACCGCTCGCCCACGCGGTCGCGTTCGAGCACCACGTGCTCGATGCCGCGTTCGAGCAGTGCCCGGCTCATGGTCAGGCCGGCCTGCCCGCCTCCGATCACGACCACGTCGTACGAGTCCGGCATGGGTTCTCCCGTTCCTTCCCCGGAGTGTGTGACCACACCACTGCGAGGGCAACCCTCGTCGTCAGTCCGCGGAGCGTGACAGGGCGAGCGACCGGATCCGAGCGTCGAGCGCCCGTCGGTCGTCGCGGCGCACGACGGCCTCGACCACGTCGATGCCGCCGTTGGGGCTCGCCAGCGCCTGCTCGAGCTCGGGTCGGCTCCGCACCTGGAGATGGGGCGTGCGGGTCGCGGCGCACAGGCTGCCCACGTCGACCCCGTGTGGCGTGCCGAAGAGGCGGTCGTAACGGTCGGCGTACCGATCGGCACCCTGCTCCAGGGTCGCGAAGATCGAGCCGCCGTCGTCGTTGGTCACCACGATCGTGAGGTCGGGGCGGGGCTCCTCGGGGCCGAGGACCAGTCCGTTCGCGTCGTGGAGGAAGGTGATGTCGCCGACCAGGGCCAGGCTGCGGTCGGAGCGCCGACCCAGGGCGGCGCCGACTGCGGTGGAGACCACGCCGTCGATCCCGGACAGGCCGCGGTTGGCGATGGTCTTGCGCCGCCCGCCGACCTCGTAGCGCGGCACCATCAGGTCGAGGTCGCGGATCGGGTTCGAGGCACCGACGACCAACAGGCCCTCGCGCGGGAGCGCGCGGGCCACGGCGCCCGCCACGTCGTACGCCGTGAGGGCGGGCTGGGTGGCGAGCAGGGCGTCGAGGTCGCGGCTCACCCGGCCATCGGCCTCGCGCCATCGGTCGAGCCAGGTGGTGTCGTCACTCGCGTCGACGCTCAGGTGCCACACCTCGTGGTCCACCGGGAACGGCCGTCTGGCCCAGACGCCACGCGAGTGGACGCTCCACACCTCGACGTCGTCGCGGGCGAGCAGCCCTGAG
The DNA here is from genome assembly GCA_046735295.1 of Actinomycetota bacterium. Classification (GTDB taxonomy): domain Bacteria; phylum Actinomycetota; class Actinomycetes; order Propionibacteriales; family Nocardioidaceae; genus Nocardioides. The sequence continues at coordinate 42,270 of JBKPTA010000009.1, forward strand.
ACCGGTCGGGAAAGGGTGGGATGGCCGAAGACCACCACGCGCTCGATCTCCTCGGCCAGGCCGGAGGCGAGGAGCAGTCGATAGGTCCTGATCGCGTGGGTTCCGGTGCGCGAGCCGCTGGTCGGCTCCGCGAGCAGCGGCCACTGCGCACGTTCTGCCACGACCCGCGCGGGCGGGCCTGAGTCGTCGCCGGCGACCACCACCGTCCGTGGCCCCGGCGGGAGCGACGCGAGGGGTAACGGGGCGAGGGGGCCGGTCGTCCAGTGTCCCGGCTCGAGGTCTGGCCTCCAGCGGTCGTCCGGGACCAGCGGATCGTCGAAGCAGATGTTGAGATGCACCACGGTCCCGTGCGGGGCACCCGGGCCGCCGAGCCTGGTCTCCTCCTCGGGGTAGCGGCCCGTGGTCACGTCGACGGTGGGGATCAGCGGCCCGAAGACGCCCACCTGGTCCGTGGTCTGGTTGGCGCCGGTGCCGCGCATGCGGGCGGGCCGGTCCGCCGTGACGGCCACCAGGTTCACACCGGAATGGACGGCCTCCAGCATCGCCGGGTGCAGGTTGGCGACCGCCGTGCCCGAGGTGCAGATGACGGCCGCGGCGGAGCCGACCTTGGTCAGCCCGAGCGCGACGAAGGCGGCCGATCGCTCGTCGATACGCGTATGGAGCCGGACGAGTCCGGCCTCCGCCGCGTCGTACGCCGCGAACGCCAGCGGGGCGTTGCGTGAGCCCGGCGCCAGGACGATCTCGCGTATCCCTTGCTCCACGAGGTGGCCGACGACGGCGCGCCCCAGCTCGGTCGACCCGTTCACGGACGAGGATCCTCGCCCACGGCGCGCACGGCGGCCAGCCGCTCCTCCCACCACGCGACGCGGTCGGGCGGAGCGGCCACGGCGTCGAGCAACGAGGACGCGACCGTGGGGGCACCGACGGAGAGGGCACCGTCCACCGGCACCAGACCGGGCTCGGCCACGTCGCCGGTCAGCAGCGCCAGGGTGGCGAGCCCGCAGGCGTGGTCGAGTGTCGGAAGCGCCGCAGCGAGCGCGACGCCCGCCGCGAGGCCCACGGAGGTCTCGAGGGCAGACGACACGACGATCGGCAGACCGATGTCCTCGGCGATCCGCAGACACGCCCGGACCCCGCCGAGCGGCTGCACCTTGAGCACCGCGACGTCGGCCGCGTCCAGGTCGCGGACGCGGTACGGATCGGGGGCCCGACGGATCGACTCGTCCGCCGCGATGGGCACATCGACCCTGCGGCGGACCGCGGCCAGGTCCTCGACGGTGGCGCACGGCTGCTCGACGTACTCGAGCCCCCCAGCGGCTCGGTCGAGCAGGAGGATCGCCTCGACCGCCCGGTCGACCGACCACGCACCGTTCGCATCGACGCGCACCTTGCCCGCCGTCCCCAGCGCGTCGCGGACGGCCTCGACCCTGGCCAGGTCGTCGCCGAGCGGCGTCCCCGGTTCGGCCACCTTGACCTTGGCGGTCGAGCACCCGGACCGGAGAACCAGGGCGTGCGCGGCCTCCGGCGGGACCACGGGCACGGTGGCGTTCACCGGCACGCGATCGCGCACCGGCTCCGGCCAGTCGCCCTCGGCCGCCTCCTCGGCGCACCGCAACCACAGCGCCGCCACCGACGGGGGGTATTCCGGAAAGGGGCTCCACTCTCCCCAGCCCGCCTCACCCCCGACCAATGCACCCTCGCGCACTGTGATGCCACGGAAGCGCGTCGTCATCGGGATCGCGAAGACCCTCATGACGGCCGCCCCGCCAGCTCTCGGACCGCCAGCCGGTCGACCTTGCCGTTGGCGAGCATCGGCAGCGCCGGCACCACCACCACGTCTCGCGGGGCCCACGATCGCGGGTGCTTCTGAGCGACCCAGTCGCGCACGTCCTCCAGCGCAAGGCTCGCGGCGGGCTCGGCCAGCGAGATCACGGCGACGACGCGGTTCCCCCACTCCGCGTCCGGCAGGCCGACGACCTCGGCCCCGGCGAGGGCCGGGTGCTCTCGCAGCCTCGCGGCCACGGCCGCCGCCGGCACGTTCACCCCGCCGCTGACCACCATGTCGTCGACCCGGCCCAGCACCTGGAGACGGCCGTCCTGGTCGAGCCGCCCCGCGTCGGAGGTGTGGAACCAGCCGTCGACGAGCACCCGCGCCGTCGCTGCCGGGTCGTCGAGGTAGCCGTCGAAGAGCATCGGGCCGGAGAGGCGCACCCTCCCGTCGGCCGCCAGTGCGAGGCCGACGCCGTCGAGGGGGAGCCCGTCGTACACACAGCCCCCGCAGGTCTCGGCCATCCCGTACGTCGCGACCACCCGGATCCCGGCCTCGCGCGCCCGGCTCCTGAGCGCCGCATCCACCGGTCCGCCGCCGACGAGGACCGCGGCGAAGCGGGCCAGCGCGTCGCGGTCTGCGGCCGAGGAGAGCCAGCGACGCAGCTGGGTGGGCACCATCGAGACGTACCCATCGGCGATCACAGCCGAGCGCAGGTCGCGGTCGCCGAGCACGTCCGGGGGTCCCCCGGCGAGAAGGGACCGCACCATCACGTTGAAGCCGGCGACGTACGCCGACGGAAGGGCGAGCAGCCAGCGCCCGGCGCCGCCGAGCCGGGCCGCCGACGCCGCGGCCGAGGCGGTCACGGCGTCCCGGGAGAGCACGACTCGCTTCGGCATTCCGGCGGAGCCCGACGTCTCGACGACGACAGGCGGGGCCGCAACCGCTCCCAGCCACGCCCGGACGGCGCCGACGTCGGTCTCGACGTCACCGCTCAGGCGCAGGAATATCACGCGACGAACGCTAACGGTGCCGGTTCGATCCCCAGCAGGCCCGTCCCGGAACGGACGCGCCGCCGACGGCCGCCGACCACCCACGCACAGGACCTCTCCCCCGCTGCTGCTTGAATCCGGCCATGGCGACGTCGCGCCCCCGGGCCGCCCACTGGGTGGCAGGGGCGCGCCCGCGCACGCTGCCCGCCGCGGTCTCGCCAGTGCTCGCCGGAACCGGCGTGGCGGCGTACGACGACGGCACGGTCTGGTGGAAGGCGCTGCTCGCGCTGGCGGTCGCCCTCGCCCTGCAGGTGGGCGTGAACTACGCCAACGACTACTCCGACGGCGTCCGGGGCACCGATGCCGAGCGGGTGGGCCCGTTGCGCCTCGTCGGATCCGGTTCCGCAACGCCCGCCGCCGTCAAGCGGGCGGCGTTCCTGGCCTTCGGCGTGGCCGCCGTCGCCGGGCTGGTCCTGGCCGCGAGCACCGCCTGGTGGCTGGTCGCCGTCGGGCTGTCGTGCCTGCTCGCCGCGTGGTTCTACACCGGGGGCTCCACCCCGTATGGCTACCTCGGACTGGGCGAGGTCATGGTCTTCGTGTTCTTCGGACTGGTCGCTGTCGTGGGCACGGCCTACGTCCAGACCGAGGACTGGGACCTCCCCGAGGTGTACGCCGCCGTCGGCATCGGCGCGATCGCCTGCGCGATCCTGGTCGCCAACAACCTCCGCGACATCCCGACGGACCGCGACGCCGGCAAGATCACCCTCGCCGTCCGCCTCGGCGACGAGCGCACCCGGGTCCTCTACGTGCTCCTCATGCTGCTGGCCGTGGTCGCGCTGGTCGGAGTCGCCCTCGCCACGACCTGGTGGGCGCTGCTCGCCCTCGCCTACGCCGTTCCGGCATTCGTGGCGTCCCGTGTCGTGCGCTCCGGCGCGGTCGGGCCCGGGCTGGTCCCGGTGCTGCAGCTGACCGCCCTCGCCGAGCTGCTCTACGGGCTGGGTCTGCTGCTCGGCCTGACGATCGGCGGCTGAGACCCGCACCTGCGCCCACTCCTGGCGGTCGGACACCCACCACCCGGCTACGCTCGCTGCATGATCTGGCTGATCCTGCTGGTACTCGTGATGGTCGGCGTCGTGGCCTGGAAGATGCGGGTGAAGCTGCTCGCGAAGATCCTTGGGCAGTCGGAGTCGCGTATCGACCGTCAGCTCAACCGTCGCCGGTAACCCTCCCGTCGCGCGCGTCGGTCGGCCCGTCGAGACCACGGCCGCGTCGGTCGAGCCCGTCGAGACCCCGGCCGCGTCGGTCGAGCCCGTCGAGACCCCGGGCTCGGTGCGCCACGCCGCAAGGGTCGTCTTCGCCCGGCGCTCGACCCTTCCTGGCCACGCCGGAGGCTCGTTCCTCACGCGCGGCTGCTCAGTCGACGTCCTCCTTGGCCTTCATCTCCTCGAGCTTGGCGGTGGCGCGGCGGGCACGCTCGTCGACGTGCCGGGCGAGCGCAGCGCGCTGCCTGCCGAGCAGGAAGTACGACGCGAGACCGCTGACCACCAGCGAGATGATCAAGACCCACATGAGGTTTGCGGAGCCGGCGACGGCCAGCCAGATGCCGCCGACCACGGCCACGGACGCGGCGAGCAGCAGCAGCCGCAGACCGGTGTAGAGCCAGAACTGCCTCATCCCGAACAGCGTAGTCAGCGTCCGCAGGCCGACCAGAATCCACAAGGGTGGAGCGCCTCGACCAGGCGCGACCTACGCTGGCGACGTGTGGAGGTTCGTGCTGCTGCTGGTGATCGTCGCTGTCGGCTCCTACTACGCCGCTCGTCTCCTGCTCGACGGCTTCCCGCGCTGGCGTCGGCACGACGACGAGTACGTACGGCCGTACGGACCCGATGACGACGACGAGTTCCTCTCGGAGATCTCCCGGAAGAAGGGCCCTGAGGACAACGGCTGACCCGGGTCAGCGGTCGCGCAGGCTCACGGCGGAGGCGCCGCTGGCGTACGAGTGCTGGCTCGTGGTCGAGAAGTAGTTGATCCCGATGAAGTTGAACCACAGCGTCGCTACCCCGACCAGCGCCAGGATCGCGGCGTTCCGGCCGCGCCAGCCCGCCGTCGCACGGGCGTGCAGGTAGGCGGCGTACACGACCCAGGTGATGAAGGCGCAGACCTCCTTGGGGTCCCAGTTCCAGTACGACGACCACGCCTGGTGCGCCCAGATCGGCCCGCTGATCAGGACTGCGAACGTCCACACCGGGAACGCGAACGCGTGGACGCGGTAGGAGATCCGGTCCAACGCTGCCAGCCCGGGCAGCCGCGCGACGTACCCGCGGTCGACGCCGGTCCCCTGTCTCTCGGCGCGCGCCCGCACCAGGTACAGCGCGGAGATGATGCCACCGAGGGTGAACGCCCCCGTCGCGACCATCGCCGACATCACGTGGATGACCAGCCACGGCGAGTTCAGCGCCTCGGTCAGCGGCTCGATCGGGGAGTAGAGCCACAGCACGGCCACCATCAGCAGCACGAGAGTCATCGCGGTGACGATGGGACCCATCCAGGCCAGCCCGAAGCGGGAGCGGAGGAGCAGGTAGCCGGCGACGACGACGAACGAGCCGGAGAGTGTGAACTCATACATGTTGCCCCACGGCACCCGGTTCGGCTCGGCGGCCATCCCGCGGGCGACGAGAGCGACGACGTGGGCGGAGCAGGCGATCACGGTCAACAGCAGCGCCAGCCTTCCGAACATGTCGACCCGGAAGCGCGCGGACTCCTCGACGGCCCGCTTCGGCTCCTCCGGCGGTGACGTCGGCCCGCCGGCCGGGACCGCGGCACGGGACGTGACCGCCACCGGGACCGTGCGCAGCGCGCTCCACTCGACCAGGTGCGCGAGCAGCGCCAGGAAGTAGACGACACCCGCCGCCCCGATCGCCTGGTTGCTGAGGTGCTCCCACGCCAGGTCGCTCATGCGCGCGTTCCCTCCTCGGTACGCCGACTCGTCGTGCTGCTGTCCGTGTCGTGCGGGTCCTCCGGGTCGTCCCCGCCCACTGACCTGCTCGTGCCGTCCGCGCTGGTCGCGTTCTCCGGACGTCGGCACGGCTCGTCCCGGAGCGAGTCCACCACGGACGAGAGTACGGCGGTCAGGTCGCCGCCTCCCGACCGGTCCAGCGCCGCGACCTCGACCAGCGTCCTGCCGTCGCGGCGCTCCGCCCGCACCCAGACCCGGCGCGGCCGGATGAACAGCGACCCCAGCAGACCGACGAGCGCGAGCACCACGCCGAGCAGGGTGACCCAGGCGTCCGGCGTACGGCTGAGCTGGAGCCGGGTCCAGCGCTTGACGCCGTGGAAGGTGACCGAGCCCCTGCCGCCGGGCAGCTGGATGGTCTCCCCGGGCTGCAGGTCGACGCGGAACATCTTCCCGCCCGGCTTCGTCAGCTGCGTCATGTCCGCCTTGTCGAGTGCGTACACCGACTGCGGCACGCCGTTGCCGAGGCCGAGGTCGCCGACGTAGGCCAGCATCGAGATCGTGGGGTTCTTGTCGTCGCCCATGACGTTGACGGGGTCGCCGTCGACCAGCGCGTACGTCGGGTAGAACAGACCTTCCAGCCCGATGTCCTGGCCCGGCGTGCGACCCGGCGCCTTGATCACGCCGAACGACTCGAAGTCCGAGCTCTCGGGCAGGAAGGCGGTCGGACCGTCGTAGAGCCGGTGGCCCTGACCGTCCCGGACGGTGATCACCGGCGCATAGCCGTGGCCGATCAGGAAGACCTGAGTCCCGCCGATGGTCAGGGGATGGTTCACCCTGAGGTCGTAGTGCTGCTCGGGGGACCACCTCGACCTGTCCCCCGAGCCGCAGGAGGTGCGGTAGGTGAGGTCGGCCTGGAACCCGCGAGCCATCCCCTGGCGCGGCCCGCTCTGGATCCAGTCAATGTGGAACGGCGGGTCGACCCGGAAGCAGAAGGGCTCCATCCGGCCGGCGTCGAAGAGTGCGCCCGGGTCGAAGTCGTCGTACTGGGTGAGCGTGTTGGAGAAGGTGTTGCCGACCACGAGGATCACGCCGCCCTTGTAGCCGAACAGGCTCCCGACGCCGAAGCCCACGAGCACGATCAGCACCGAGAGGTGGAACAGCAGGTTCCCGGCCTCCCGCAGCTGTCCGCGCTCGGCGGCGACCCATCCGCCGACCTCCTCCGGGGTCGCGCTCTCACCCCCGGTCGAGCCCCCTTCGGGGGTCGAGCCCCCCTCGGCGGTCGAGCTCGTCGAGACCCGGTGACCGCGTGCCAGCAGCTCCACGGCGCGGCGGAGGACGAGGTGGGGCTCCTCGTCGGTGGTGTACGCCGCGTGGTCGGGGAGGCGGGTCAGGTTGCGCGGTGCGGCCGGCGGCTCACGGCGGTAGCTCCGCCAGTATCCGAACAGCCGCGGCACGATGCAGCCCACCAGCGACACCATCAGCAACAGGTAGATCGCAGCGAACCACGGCGAGTGGTAGACCGAGAACAGCCCGAGCTTCTGGTAGATCGGCGTGAGGTGCGGATGGGCGTCCTGCCAGTCCTGGGTCTTCAGGGCATCGACCCCGCTCTGGGGAATCACCGATCCCGGGATCGCGCCCAGGGCCAGCAGGAGCAGCAGGATCAACGCCGTCCGCATCGAGGTGAGCTGGCGCCAGGTCCAGCGGAGCAGCTCCCCGGCGGTCAGCTCGCCGCCGCGTCGGTCGTCGCTGATCCGGGGTCGCGCACTCACAGGGCCACCGTCGAGCCGTCGACCAGATGGATCTGGAGCCAGCCCACGGCCTGGTCCCAGAAGCCGGTCAGCAGGGCGAGCCCGACCAGGACCAGCATCGCGCCGCCGATCCGGGTCACCCACTGCTGGTGACGGCGTACGAAGCCGAACGCTCCGAGCGCCCGGCGGTAGGCGAGCGCCGCGACGATGAACGGGACACCGAGACCGAGGCAGTACACGCCGGACAGCAGTGCGCCGCGACCCGCCGTGGCCTCGTTGAGCGAGAGGTTCGTGATCGCCGCCAGGGTCGGCCCGATGCACGGAGTCCAGCCGACGCCGAACAGGAACCCGAGCGCCGGGGCCGCGGCCAGCCCGACGGCCGGGACCTGGTGCAGGCGCCAGTCACGCTGCAGGAACGGGACGAGACCGGCGAAGGCGAGGCCGAGCAGGATCGTGAGGATGCCGAGGACGATCTCGAGCTGGCTGCGCCACTCGACCAGCCAGCCCCCGATCGAGCCCGAGACCCAGCCGAGCAGGACGTAGACGACGGAGAAGCCGAGCACGAAGAGGACCGCGCCGGCGAGCATCCGGCCCCGGCGGGCGTGCTCGAGGTCGGCACCCGACAGCCCGGTGGCGTAGGAGAGGTAGCCCGGCAGCAGCGGGATCACGCACGGCGAGAAGAACGACACGAGCCCGGCGACCAGGGCCACCGGAATGGCGAGGACCAGGGAGCCGGACGACGCCTGCTGCTGGAACCACTCAGCCATCGCGCGCCACCTGCCGCACGATCTGCACCAGGGTCAACGACGACGGCACCGCACCGGAGACGACCGCCGCGGGCCGGCCCTCGGCATCGAGGACCACCGTGGTCGGCACCCCACGTGGCGACACCAGCCCGTTGAACGCGAGCACCGCCTCGCCGCCCGGTGAGAACAAGGAGGGCCACGTGATGTCGTTGCGCGCCTCGAACGTCCGCCCGGCCGCGGTGCCCGCGTCGCGCGAGTCGATGCCGAGGAACTGGGCCCGGTCGCCCAGGGAGTGCGCCGCGGAGACCAGGAGCGGCGCCTCCTTCTGGCACGGGCCGCACCAGGCACCCCAGACGTTCACGACGGTCGGGCGGCCACGCATCGAGTCCACCGAGACCGGCCTCCCACGGAGGTCCGTCCCGTCCAGGGACACCGCACGACCACGGTCCGCGGGGGCGATCTGCGTGATCGAGCCGTCGCCGGTGACGAAGTTGTCCCCCGCCCTGCTGCCCTGGAGCGCGGAGCAACCGGTCGTCAGCAGCACCAGGGCTGCTGCCGCCGCGGTGGTCGAGGCACGGAGCACTACGGCTTCCTCGCCTCCGGGGCGTTGCCGGCCGAGAACGGCGCCCTCTTGTCGCGCACCGGGATCAGGTCGCCGGCAGGCTCGGAGTAGCTGATGGTCGAGAGCCGGTCGCCGCTGAACTGCAGCGAGGTGACCGAGCACAAGGTGCACTGCCGCCGCCGGGGATCGTGGAGGAACGACCGCTTCTCCAGGGCCAGCCGGGTGATCCAGATCGGCAGCTGGTGGGAGACCACCGCCGCCTCGTGCCCCCGGGCGGCGTCACGGGCGTCGTACACAGCGGAGAGCATCCGGGCCACGACCTCCTTGTACGGCTCGCCCCACGACGGCTTGAACGGGTTCCAGAGGTGGATCCAGGTGGAAGGCTTGCGGAGGGCGTTGTCACCGTGGCCGAAGCGCTTGCCCTCGAACACGTTGGCGGACTCGACCACCCGCGGGTCGATCACCGGGGTCAGCCCGCGCGCCCTCGCGAGGGGTGCCGCGGTCTCCTGTGCGCGCTCGAGCGGCGACGTGCGGAGGTGGACGACGTCGCGGTCGCCGAGCGCCTTGCCGACCCGCTCGGCCATCTCCCGCCCGAGCTCGGAGAGGTGGTAGCCGTCGCGGCGGCCGTAGAGGACGCCTTCGGGGTTGTGGACCTCGCCGTGCCGGACCAGGTGCACGGTGGTCTGGTCAGTCACGGGTGGCCTCCCGGGCAGCAGCGGCGGCGGGCGGCAGCGCCGCGAGGACGGTCTCGACCGCTGCGTCGTCGTGGGCCGAGGAGAGGAACCACCCCTCGTACGCCGACGGCGGTAGGTAGACGCCGCGGTCGAGCATCGCGTGGAAGAACGCGGCGTACGCCGCGGTGTCCTGGCGCTGCGCGTCGTCGAGGTCGCGGACAGGGCCGTCGGTGAAGAAGACCGAGAACATCGTGCCGGCCGAGGAGACGACGTGCGGCACCCCGGCGTCCGAGAGCGCCTTGTCGACGGCGTCCTGGATGGTGTCGCCCACCTCGGTGATGCGGGCGTAGACCGCGTCGTCGGCGAGCCGGAGCGTCGCCAGCCCGGCGGTCGCGGCGATCGGGTTCCCCGACAGGGTGCCGGCCTGGTAGACCGGTCCGACCGGCGAGAGCATCGCCATCACGTCCGCGCGGCCACCGAACGCCGCGGCGGGGAAGCCACCGCCCATCACCTTGCCGAACGTCATCAGGTCGGGCGCCCAGCCCTCGCGGGCGCCGTCGAGCCCCCACTGTCCCTGGCGTGAAGCGCGGAACCCGGTCATGACCTCGTCGCTGACGAACAACGCGCCGTGATCGGCGCAGGTCCTCGCCAGGAACTGGTTGAAGCCGGAGTCCGGCGGGACGACGCCCATGTTGCCGGGCGCGGCCTCGGTGATCAGGCAGGCGATCCGCTCGCCCTCCTCGGCGAACAGCGTGGTGACCGCGTCGCGGTCGTGGTAGGGGAGCACCCGGGTCAGGGCCGTCGCGCTCTCGGGCACGCCCGGGGTGCCGGGCACCGCCAGGGTGGTCAGGCCCGAGCCGGCCGAGGCGAGCAGAGCGTCGACGTGGCCGTGGTAGCACCCGGCGAACTTCACGACGACGTCGCGGGCAGTGAAGCCCCGCGCCAGCCGGATCGCCGACATGGCGGCCTCGGTGCCGGAGGAGACCAGCCGGACCTGCTCGACCGGCGTCCGGTCCACGATCTCCTCGGCGAGGTCGACCTCGGCCTCGGTCGGCGCGCCGTACGACGTCCCGCGCGCGAGAGCCTCCGCGACGGCTGCCATGACCTCGGGATGGGCGTGACCGAGCAGCATCGGCCCCCACGAGCCGACCAGGTCGACGTACTCGCGACCGTCGACGTCGGTCAACCGGGCACCCGAGGCCGAGCGGATGAAGCGCGGCGTACCCCCGACCGCCCGGAACGCGCGGACCGGACTGTTCACTCCCCCCGGCGTGACCGCGCTGGCGCGCGAGAAGAGGACGTCCGACCGGTCGTGAGTCACCGGGACATTGTGTCCGAGGCCGACAACCGGGCGGGAGCCGCCCCTCGTCAGCCCGGCCGGCGCCGGGTGAAGGAAAGCGGGATCGGGTCGAGCGCACTCCTGCCGACCCGTAACATCGGGCGGTCCCACTCGTTTACCACGTCGTCAGGGAGGGAACTGCTCGAGCAATGGCCGGGTTCGGACGGGCACAGAAGGCGTCGGCGCTGCTGCCGCTCGCTGTGCTCTCGGCCGCGTGGACCGCCAGCCTCGCGACGGCCGGCTCCGACGCCTCGGCCGGTGCCGCCCAGCAGACCCTCCCCGACGGCACCCGCGTGCCCGCCCAGGCTGTCCGGGTCCCAGCCAGTGTGACCGCGCCGCACACCCTGACCAGAGGCCTCAGGAGCCAGACCCGCCGGGTCGTCTCCATCGCCTCCGCCAGCGGAATCCCGGCCGTCGCGCTGGCCGCCTATCAGCGCGCCGTGACGGTCATCGGCGACGCCGACCGCGACTGCCACCTGCCCTGGCAGCTGGTCGCGGCGATCGGGCGCGTGGAGTCGGACCACGGCCGTGCGAACGGCAGCACGCTGACCGACGCAGGCATCGCGCACCCGGGCATCTACGGCCCGGCGCTCGACGGCCGGCACGGCGCCACGACGATCCGCGACACCGATGCGGGCCACTACGACCACGACGCGAGGTTCGACCGCGCGGTCGGCCCGATGCAGTTCATCCCGTCGACCTGGGCCATCGTCGGGGTGGACGGCGACGACGACGGACAGCGCAACCCACAAGACATCTACGACGCCGCGCTCGCCTCGGCGGTCTACCTCTGCGCCGGAACCGACGACCTCGCCACGACAGCCGGCCAGAACGCCGCGGTCTTCCGGTACAACCACAGCCGGCGCTACGTCGCCCTGGTGATCGCGATCGAGCGCGCCTACCTGGCCGGCGACTACAGCGCCGTGCCGAACGGCACCACGGCCGACGGGTTCATGTTCGGGACCCCGCCGCAGGTCAGCGCGGCCGTCCACCATCCGCGCCACACCCGGCGCCACGGCGACCACCAGGGGGACCACGGGCACCACTCGACCACGACCACCACGACCGCGGACCAGCCGACGACCGGGCCTACCGGTCCCTCCACGACCGGGCCCTCGAGCGGGCCGTCCACCGGTCCGACCTCGACCTCGACCGGGATCCTGCCGACCACCCTGGCCACCCTGTCCACATCGGTCCCGATCACCCTGCCGACCGTGCTCAGCACGCCCCAGGCGATCGCCCGGTGTCTGGACCGGGGTCTGGTCGACGACCCGCTCGACCCCAACGACGCCTTCGACGGGTGCGTCTACGACCTGACCCACTGAGAGCGGTCAGGCCCGCAGCAGCCGGGCCGCCTCCGCCGCCCAGTAGCTGAGCACCACGTCGGCCCCGGCGCGACGGATCGAGGTGAGCACCTCGACGATCGCCCGCTCCCGGTCGATCCAGCCGTTCTCGGCCGCCGCCTCGACCATGGCGTACTCACCCGACACGTTGTAGGCCGCGACGGGGACGTCGACCGCCTCGCGGACCCGGCGTACCACGTCGAGGTAGCCCAGCGCAGGCTTGACCATGACGATGTCGGCGCCCTCCGCGACGTCGAGCAGCGCCTCGCGGACACCCTCACGCCCGTTGGCGGGGTTCTGCTGGTAGGTCCGCCGGTCACCCTGGAGGGAGGAGTCGACGGCCTCGCGGAAGGGCCCGTAGAACGCCGAGGCGTACTTCGCGGAGTAGGCGAGGACGGCGACGTCGGTGTGCCCGGCACCGTCGAGGGCACCCCGGATGGCGGCGACCTGGCCGTCCATCATCCCGCTCGGTCCGACCATGTCGACACCGGCGTCTGCCTGGGCCAGCGCCATCTGCGCGTACACCTCGAGGGTGCGGTCGTTGTCGACGGTGCCGTCCGGAGTGAGCACGCCGCAGTGACCGTGGTCGGTGAACTCGTCGAGGCACAGGTCGCTCATCACCGTGAGCGCGTCGCCCACCTCCGCGACGACGTCATGGATCGCCACGTTGAGCACGCCGGACGGGTCGGTCGCACCGGAGCCGACGGCGTCCTTGAGCTCGGGGATGCCGAAGAGCATCACGCCGCCCAGGCCCAGCTCCGCCGCCTCGTGCGCCGCCTTCAGCAGCGACTCGCGGGTGTGCTGGAGGACGCCGGGCATCGACGAGATCGGACGTGGGTCGGTCGCGCCCTCGCGAACGAACATCGGGAGCACCAGCTGGCGCGGAGCCAGCTGGGCCTCGGCGACCAGGCTCCGCAGCCCCTGGGTCGTGCGGAGCCGGCGCGGCCGCGTGACGGGCCGCGGGACACCAGTAGCGCTGGACGCTTCAGTCACCGGGGTTTTCGAGACGGTCGCTGCACGACCTCCTCAACCTCCTCGCTTCGCTCGGATCTTGCGGGACGTGGGCTTGCGCTCGGACGGCTTGGTCACCGGTAGCCCCGCGTCGACCATCTCCGAGCGGCGTGCCGCTCCGAAGTCGGCCAGCGCGTCGACCAGCGCGTCGACGTCCGGCTTGGGGGCCAGCACGTCGACCCGGAGGCCGTGCTCCTCGGCGGTCTTCGCCGTGGCCGGACCGATCACCGCGATCACGGTGGACGGGTGCGGCTTGCCGGCGATGCCGACGAGGTTGCGCACGGTCGAGGACGACGTGAACACGACGGCGTCGAACCTGCCGCTCTTGATCGCGTCGCGGACCGGCGCCGGGGGCGGGGCGGCGCGCACGGTGCGGTACGCCGTGACGTCGTCGCACTCCCAGCCCAGGTCGACCAGACCGGCGACGAGGTTCTCGGTGGCGATGTCGGCTCGCGGCAGGAAGACGCGGTTGATCGGGTCGAGGAGCTCGTCGTACTCCGGCCAGTCCTCGAGCAGCCCCGCTGCGGACTGCTCGCCGCTCGGCACCAGGTCGGCGCGGAGGCCCCAGTCGGCGATCGCGGCTGCGGTCTTGTCACCGACCGCCGCGATCTTCAGGCCGGAGAACGCACGGGCGTCGAGGCCGTACTCCTCGAACTTCTCACGTACCGCTCTGACGGCGTTCACGCTGGTGAACGCGATCCACTCGTATCGGCCTTCCACGAGACCCCGCACGGCCTTGTCCATCTGGAGCGGGTTGCGCGGCGGTTCGACGGAGATCGTCGGGACCTCCTCCGGCACGCCGCCGAAACCACGCAGCCGGGCTGACAGGGAGCCGGCCTGCTCCTTGGTGCGGGGCACCAGGACCCGCCAGCCGAAGAGCGGCTTGGTCTCGAACCACGACAGCACCTCACGCATCGCCACCACGTCGCCGACCACGGTGACCGCCGGCGGCGCCATCCGTGCAGCACGCGCGTCGGCGGCGATGTGCTCGAGGGTCGAGGTGACCGTCTGCTGGTCGGTGGTGGTGCCGGTACGCGTCATCGCAACGGGGGTCCCAGGGTCTCGGCCGGCGGCGACCAGGGCCTCGGCGATCTCGGCGATGGAGTTCACCGCGGAGAGCAGCACCAGCGTGGTGGTGCCGGCGTGCCGGCTCCAGTCCACCTTGTCGTCGACGGTGACGACAGCGACCTCGCGGTGGTCCTTGGTGGTCAGCGGGATGCCGGCGTAGGCCGGGACTGCGGAGGCCGAGGAGACGCCCGGGACGACCTCGAAGGCGAGTCCGGCCTTGGCGCAGGCGGCAGCCTCCTCGGGACCGGAGGCGTAGACGAACGGGTCTCCGGTCATCAGCCGGACGACGCGACCCCCACGCCTGGCCTGCTTCACCACGACCTTGGCCCGGGCGGCATGGGTGAGCGGCTGGCCGTCCTCGCCGAAGCCGCCGTCGACCAGCTCCGGACCGCCCTCGGACCCCTCGGGCAGACCGAGGAGCGTGCGCACGAGCGCGGGGTGCTCGGGTCCTTCGGTGATCACGATGTCGGCGTCGCGGATCAGGTCGGCGGCGCGCATGGTCAGCAGACCGGGGTCGCCCGGCCCGCTGCCGACGAACGCCACCGATCCTGGCCTGGCGGTGGTCCTGGACTGGGCCCTGGGGGCTCGCGTCATGCGTCTTGCCTTTCGCAGTCGGTCACCGGCTGCTCGTCCGGTGTCCTCGGCTGTGTCTCCGTCAGCTGTCCTGCCCCCTCGGCGAGCATCTGCTCGGCGAGACGGTCGCCGACGCCGGCGGCGTCGGCCGGGTCGCCGGTCGCGGACATCCGCACCGCCAGCGCCCCGTCGGGCGAGAGCGCAGCCGCCCTCACCCAGAGCTCGTCCCCGTCGTCACCCTCGACGATCTCGGCGAGGACGCCGACCGGAGCCGCGCATCCTCCCTCGAGCGTCGCCAGGACGGCGCGCTCCGCGGTCACCGCGGCGCGCGTCCGCGCGTCGTCGAGAACCGCCATGTCCCGCGTCAGCTCGTCTCCCTCCCGCGTCTCGACCGCCAACGCCCCCTGCCCGGGAGCCGGGAGCATCTGGAGCGGGTCGAGGACCTCGGTCGCCTCGTCCAGGCGTCCCATCCGGGCCAGCCCGGCGCGAGCGAGGACGACCGCGTCGTACACGCCCTCGTGGACCTTGCGGATGCGGGTGTCCACATTGCCCCGGATGTCGGTGATCTCCAAACCGAGGCCGAGGGCGTGCAGCTGTGCCGCACGACGCGGGGATCCGGTACCGACGCGGCTGCCGACAGGCAGCTCGCCGAGCGTCATGCCGCCGCGCGCGACGACCACGTCGCGGGGGTCCTCCCGGACGGGCACGGCGGGCAGCGCGATGCCGGCCGCGGGGTACGTCGGAAGGTCCTTGAGCGAGTGGACGACGAGGTCGACCCGGCCGTCGAGGAGCGCCTCGCGGAGCGCACCGACGAAGACGCCCGTGCCGCCCAGCTGGGCCAGTGGCGCGGTGTGCCGGTCTCCGGCGGTGGTGACCTCGACGAGCTCGACCTCGCGACCCGTCGCCCTGGTGACCAGGTCGCCCACCCACCGGGACTGGATCGTGGCCAGCACCGATGCGCGGGTGCCGAGGCGGAGACGGCTCATGACTCCTCCCCCGGCTGGATCGGCTCGACCGGACTGGTCACCGGCCGGGTCACCGCGTCGACGGCCTCGGGGTCGAGCGCGAAAAGCTCGGCGAGGGCCGCGGCGTACGAGACGGCGTCGCGGTCACCGAGCTCCTTGGCCCGGATCGTGGGCTGGTGGACCAGCTTGTCGACGACGCGCCGCAGGCTCAGGAGCAGCTCGTCGCGGGTCGTGGGGTCCAGGTGCGGCAGTCGGCGCTCGAGGCGCTCCATCTCCGTCTCGACGACCCCGGTGGCCATCGAGCGCAGGGCCACGACCGCAGGGGTCACGCCCGCCTGGCGGCGTGCGGACAGGAACGCCTCGACCTCGTCGGTGACGATGCTGCGCACCGCCTCGACCTCGCTCCCGGCCTCGGAGCGACGCAGGTCATCACCCAGGTCGGCCAGGGTCACCAGGGTGACGCCGGGCAGGTCGGCGACCGCGGGGTCGATGTCGTGCGGCAGCGCCAGGTCGACCACAGCGAGCGGTCGGGATGCGGCTGCCACCGCCTCGCGGCTGACCAGGATGCCGCGCGCGCCGGCACAGGCCACGAGCACGTCCGCGCCGGCGACCTCTGCGTCGAGGGCCGACAGCGGCGACCAGCGGACGGCGTACTCACCTGCGAGGCGTTCGGCCCGCTGCGGCGTCCGGTTGACGACCACGACCTCGGCCGCGCCGCGTCGGATGACCGTTGCCACGCTCAGCGCGGCCATGGCGCCGGCGCCGACCACGACAGCGCGAAGACCGGTGAGGTCCCCCCGCGCTCGGTCCAGCGCAGCCGCGACCAGCGTCGGGGCCGCGCGGTCGATGCCCGTCTCGGCATGGGCGCGCTTCCCCACGCGCAGCGCCTGCTGGAACAGCGTGTTCAGCACCGGGCCGACCGAGCCGTGCTCCTGGCCGAGTCGGAGCGCATCGCGGGTCTGGCCGAGGATCTGCGCCTCGCCGACCGCCATGGAGTCGAGGCCGGCCGCGACCCGGAACAGGTGCGAGACCGCGCCGTCGTCGTAGTGCACGTAGAGATGGGGGATCAGCGCCTCGACACCACCCTCGGCCGGCGCGAGCAGGAGTCCGGAGATGTCCTCGACGCTCCCGTGGAACCGGTCCACCGCGGCGTAGATCTCGAGCCGGTTGCAGGTCGCGACGACGGTGGCCTCGGAGACGTGGGGGTTCGCGAGCACGTCCTCGATCAGCTTGGTGGCACCGTCGACGTCGACCGCCACCTGCTCCAGCAGCGCGATCGGCGCGGACCGGTGGGAGATGCCCACGACCAGGGCGGTCATGCCGTCTCCGTCGCGGTCTCGTGGGTGCCCTTGCGCTGCTCGTGGTAGGCGAGGACCTGCAGCTCCTTGGACAGGTCCACCTTGCTCACCGCGACGTCGGCGCCGACGTTCAGCACGGTGGGCGCGAAGTTCAGGATGCTCGTGATCCCGGCGTGCACCATCTGGTCGGCGACGTCCTGGGCCGCCGCGGCCGGCGTCGCGATGACCCCGATGGCGACGCCGTGCTCGCGCACGATCACGTGCAGGTCGTCGAACGGCCGCACGACCACCCCGGCCACGACCTCGCCGTGCCGCTGTCCGTCGGCGTCCAGCAGGGCGACGACGCGGAAGCCGCGGCTGCGAAAGCCGGAGTAGTTGGCGAGCGCGTGACCGAGATTGCCGATCCCCACGATGACGACCGGCCAGTCGCGGGTCGCGCCCATCTCGCGGGCGATCTGGTAGCGCAGGTAGTCGACGTCGTAGCCGACGCCGCGCGTGCCGTAGCTGCCGAGGTAGGACAGGTCCTTGCGCAGCTTGGCGCTGTTCACACCCGCCGCAGCGGCGAGGTCCTCGCTGGAGCAGACGGCGGTGCCGCACTCGGACAGCGTGGAGAGCGCCCGCAGGTAGACGGGGAGCCGCGCCACGGTGGCCTCGGGAATCTCCCGGGTGGCGTCGTGGGACGTCCGTGCACTCACAACAGTCGCTTTCCAGCCACCGGACACGGGGTCGACCCGTGGGTGGGACCGGCCCGGCCCGACGGCACCGATCACTGTAGGAGTTTGTGAACGCGAGAACAAAACCGCGAAGCATGCAGCCGGCCCGAGGCAGGAACAGACGGCGTGGGCGTGCGCAGGTCGAGCATGCGCGCGCGGCACGGAGCCGTGCGCGAGCTGGGAGCGGACGGCGTGGGCGTGCGCGGGTCGGGCACGCGCACGACCGAGCTCGCGAGGTCGTGGCCCCATGTCGTGACCCGGTGTCGTGACCCGGTGTCGTGACCCGGTGTCGTGACCCGGTGTCGTGACCCGGTGTCGTGACCCGGTGTCGTGACCCGGTGTCGTGGACCCGGTGTCGTGACCCGGTGTCGTGACCCCGCGTCGGGACCCTGTGACGAGCGCAGGACGTCGCCGCGTCGAGACCCGGCGGACGCAGGGCGTCGCCGCGGCCACCGAGCTCCGTGCGGCTGCGGTCAGGAGAGCGCGGCCCGGAGCCGGACCGGGTCGACGCGCCAGTAGTCGTGCTGACGGCCGTCGACGAAGGTCACCGGGACCTCGTGCCCGAAGCGCCGCTCCAGGTCGGGGTCGTCGGCGATGGAGACCTCGGCGTAGGACACCCCCAGCTCGGCACACACCTGCTCGATCAGCGCCCGCGCGTCGTCGCAGAGGTGACAGCCCGGGCGGCTGTAGAGGGTGACACGGGCCTTGCTCACGACCTCATTCCAGCAGGCTCACTCCAGCAGGCTCACTCCAGCAGGCTCACTCCAGCAGGCCCAGGGCCCGGCGCCGCTCCCGACCGCGCAGCCGGCCCTTCTGCACCTTGCCGGTCACCGTCAGCGGCAGCTCGTCGGCGACCTCGATGCGGGACGGCCGCTTGAACCGGGCGAGGCGCACGGCACAGTGCTCACGCACCACGGCCGCCAGCGAGCCCGCCTCCGCGCCCGCAGCCGGTACGACGTACGCGACGACCGCCTCGCCCGTGATGGCGTCCTCGACCCCGATCACCGCCGCCTCGGCCACCCCCGCGACCTCACGAATGACCTCCTCGACCTCGACAGGGTAGACGTTGAAGCCCGACACGATCACCAGGTCCTTGAGCCGGTCGACGAGGAACAGGTCGCCGGACTGGTCGAGGAAGCCGACGTCGCCCGTTCCCCACCATCCGTCCTCGTCGGGGCCGCCGTCGCCGTCCGGCCAGTAGCCGCTGAACACGTTCGCGCCTCGGATCCAGATCTCACCCGGGTCGTCACCCTCGGGGGCGTGACCTGCTTCATCCGCCAGCTTGATCTCGATGCCCGGAAGGGCGGCGCCGACCGAGCCCGGCTGCAGCTCGCGACTGCACAGCGTGGAGGTGACGATCGGTGCGGCCTCGGTGAGCCCGTAGCCCTGGTGGACCGCGATGCCGGTCTCGGCGGTGAACCGCTCACCGACCTCCGGTGCAAGCGGCGCCGACCCCGACAGCATCAGCCGGACCGGGCCCAGACGCTCACGCAGCTGGTCCAGCGGCAACCAGTAGACGAACACCGGCGGTGCCACCGGTACCACGCTGACGGCCTCGTCATCGATCAGGTCCAGCGTCGCCTGGGGGTCGAAATGGTCGACCAGCACCAGTTTCGCCCGATGCCACAGGACACCACCGAGCACGGCGTTCAGCCCGTAGACGTGGAACAGCGGCAGGACACCGAGCACGACGTCGTCCCCATGGATGATCGGCGGCCGGACCTGGGCAGTCTGCTCGATGTTGGCCATCAGCGCCCGGTGCGTCAGCATCGCTGCCCGAGGGCGACCCGACGTCCCGCTGGTGTACAGCAGGCACGCCAGCTTCTCCGGGTCGGGCAGGGGCGGCACCGGACGTGGCGCAGCGGCACGCAGTGCCTCGTACGACTGCTCATCGCCGCCGGGCTGACCACCGACGACGTACATCCGTGGCTCGAAGGCCCGGCCGACCAGGTCGGCGTCGAGCTCGTCGGTCCTACCGTCGATCGCCGACCGGACGACGGCGACGGCCTCGCGCACCACGGGGAGGGCGTCGACATGCGCGACCACCAACCGGGCCCCGGAGTCGGCGATCATCCTGGCCAGCTCACCGACGGCGGCCCGCGGGTTGACCGGGACCGCGACGAGCTGTCCCCGCAGCACACCGAGATAGGTCGTGACGAACTCGATGTGGTTGCCCACCACGATCATCACGCGCTGCCCGGCGACCAGGCCGGCCGCTCCGAGCCCCGTCGCCACCCGGGCGACCTCCTCCTCGAGCGCCGCCCACGTGACGCTGCGGCCGCCCGACTCCACGACGGCGAGCATCTCCGGGCGTTCGAGGGCCGCCGCGGCCACGAGCGTGGACACGTCGGGCGCGGGCATGCGGGGCATGATCCCACAACGCCGGGTGGCCCAGACCCCGGACGCCGGTAGGGTTCTGGAGTGACTCCCGAGAAGAGCCGCAAACCGCTGAACCTCCAGCAGCGCTCGACTCTCGCGGGTGAAGCCGCGGCCGCGTCGGCGGAGGTCGAGACCGCTCTGGCCACGCCGGCCGATCCCACGGCCGCGGCGTTCTTCGACGTCGACAACACCCTGATGCAGGGCGCCAGCATCTTTCACCTGGCCCGCGGGCTCCACCGGCGCAAGTTCTTCACGACCCGCGAGATCGCCTCGGCCGCCTGGAAGCAGGCCTACTTCCGAGTCGTCGGCGTCGAGGATCCGACCCACGTCGCGAGCACCCGAGCCACGGCGCTCTCCTTCATCTCCGGCCATACGGTCACCGAGCTGGAGGATCTTGGGGAGGAGATCTTCGACGAGGCGATGGCCCACCGGATCTGGCCCGGCACGCGTGCCCTCGCCCAGATGCACCTCGACGAGGGGCAGCGGGTCTGGCTGGTCACGGCCGCCCCGATCGAGATCGCCAGCATCATCGCGCGACGACTGGGCCTCACCGGGGCGCTCGGCACCGTCGCCGAGCACGTCGACGGCGTCTACACCGGCCGGCTGGTCGGCGAGATGCTGCACGGACCTGCGAAGGGGGCGGCGGTGCGCGCGCTCGCCGAGCGCGAGGGGCTCGACCTCGCCGCGTGCTCGGCGTACTCGGACTCCTTCAACGACCTGACCATGCTCTCCCTCGTCGGCGATCCCTGCGCGGTCAATCCCGATGCCCGTCTGCGCGCCTACGCCCGGCAGCAGGGATGGCGGGTCCGCGACTACCGCACCGGGCGCAAGGCGGCGCGGGCGGGGCTGGTGGGCGCCGCCCTGGCCGGGGCAGCGACGGGCGCGGTCGCGGCGGGCGCCGCTCTCCGCCGTCGACGGTGACGGCGAATCCCTGACATCCGCTTACCCGGCTGAGGTGCCGCACCTACCATGAGGGAACGTCACCCCCTGGTGCTCGGGAGGACCGCCATGACGTGGACGCAGGGTCGCCACGACACGGCGCGCGGACTCGACGACCTGCGCGCGGCGGTGCTCGGCGTTCTCGGGCTGCGCCAGCAGCCGGTCGGCGTCCCGGCCTGGATGCTGCTCAGCGAGGCGACCGTCAACGGTGACCCGTCGGCCGGCGGCGGGTACGACGACACCGAACGAGCCGTCTCGTCGGAGGAGACCGAGGCGGAGCGCTCCCGAGTCATCGCCCTCGTCGAGCTGGCCCGCGGCGGTGACAGCGAGGCGTTCGGGCAGCTCTACGACCACTACCAGGGCTCCGTCTACCGGTTCGTCTTCTACCGCACGCGCAGCCAGACCCTCGCCGAGGACCTCACCTCCGAGACCTTCCTGCGTGCCCTGCGCAACATGGGGGGCTTCCGGTGGCAGGGCAAGGACTTCGGAGCCTGGCTGATGACCATCGCCCGCAACCTCTGCACCGACCACTTCAAGGCGGGACGCACCCGGCTCGAGCTGACCACCGAGGACATGGGCGTCCACGACGACGCCACGGAAGGCCCGGAGAACGCCGTCCTCGCCGGCTTCACCCACGAGGTGCTGCTCGACGGCCTGCGTCAGCTGTCCGACGAGCAGCGCGACTGCCTGATCATGCGGTTCCTGCAGGGCCTCAGCATCGCCGAGACGGCGCAGGTCCTGGGCCGCAGCGAGGGAGCCGTCAAGCAGCTCCAGCTCCGCGCCGTCCGCAACCTCGCCAAGCTCATGCCCGCGGGATGGCGCGATGAGTAGGGCCCCTGCCCGGGACCTTGGTCCCGTAACCCGGCAGCTCGGCGGTTCGTTGGGCAGAGTGTCCGGCACTCGCCGTGACCACCACTACGACCGGCAGGGACCATCGTGATCACGGGGCGCCGCGCTCAGCAGTTCCATGAGCTCGTCGAGGACACGGCGACGAGGGGCGCACGTCTGCCCGAGTACGCCGACCTCCTCGACGTCGTGGGCGCCCTCCGCGCCGTCCCGGCACCGGTCCCCGACCCGGCCTTCGTGACTGCGCTGCGTGAGCAGCTGGTGGCCGAGGCGGACTCGGTGCTCGCGGTCGTGGCGGCCGAGAGTGGAGAAGCCGACGAGCGGCTGCGGCTGCGTCCGTCGACGCCCCATGCCCGAGGTCGTCGGCGGCGTCTCGCGGCCGCGGTCGCCGGTCTCGCGCTGGTCGGCGTCTCGACGACCGTCGCGGTCGCGGCTCAGAGCGCCCTTCCCGGCGACCAGCTCTACTCGGTCAAACGCGGCCTGGAGAACGCTCACGCCGAGCTGACCTTCGACCGGGCAGCACGGGGCCGGGTCCTGCTCGACAGCGCCGGCACCCGCCTCGACGAGGCGCAGCAGCTGAGCCGTGAGCACGCCGACGCCGCCCGTGTGAGAGAGGCGCTGGACGGCTTCACGCAGGAGGCGATCGACGGGTCAGACCTGCTCCTCTCCGACTACCAGGCGACCGGCGACCGCTCGTCGATCTCGACGCTGCGGACGTTCACCTCGACCGGCATGGAGCGGCTCGAGGTGCTGCAGGCGGAGGTGCCGCCGCAGTCCTACGACTCACTGCTCCAGGCGGCCCGGGCCCTCGACCAGGTGCAGCAGGCGACGCTGCACGCCTGTCCGGCGTGCGACGGCCCGCTGATCGGCTCGATCCCGACGGTGCTCGCCCAGGCCAGTGCGTCGACCGTCGACACCTGGCAGGTCGCCATCCCGAGGCCACGCGGCCACCCGTCGCCGTCCGGCTCGAACGACGGGCCGTCGCTGCCGGACGTCGAGGGCGACCAGCTCCCGCCGGCCAGCGTGACCGATCCCGACGCGTCCACCACCGGCGTCGACACTTCGGTACCGACCGCCGGTGAGGTCCAGCACACCGTCAGGCACCTCACCGACGGCCTCACCGAGGACCACCAGAGCGACGTCGGCTCGACGGTGGCCGACACCACCAACAACCTCCTCGACGCCGTCGGCGAGGTCGGCAACCAGGTCGCGGCCACCCTCGACGACACCGTCGGCGGCATCAGCTCGGGGTTGCCGACGCTGGTGCCCTGATCGGCCGTTGCCTGGTCGTTGGTGCCGCTGGTCGCCTGGTGCCTGTCGCCTGTTGCCCTGACCTGGAGTCGACGCGGAACAGATCCGGCCACGCCCGGCGTCGCGCCTTCGGTCTTCCGCGTCCTCGCGCCGGTCAGTGCCAGACCGAAGAGCGCTGCATCAGCAACGTGTACAGCGACTGCTGAATGGTCTCGCGCACCTGGTCGGTCACGTTGAAGACCAGCATCGGGTCGTCGGCCGCGCTCGCGGCGTACTCGTCGGTGCGGACGGGGTCGCCGAACTCCATCAGCCACTTCGAGGGCAGCGGCACCAGCCCGAGCGGGCCGAGCCACGGGAACAGCGGCGTGATCGGCACGTACGGGACGCCGAGGAGCCGGGCGAGCGAGGGCAGGTTGCCGACGAGCGGGTAGATCTCCTCAGCGCCGACAACCGACAACGGCACGATCGGTACGCCGGTGCGAAGCGCAGCCGCGACGAACCCGCCACGGCCGAAGCGCTGGAGCTTGTACCGCTCGGCGAACGGCTTGCCGATGCCCTTGAAGCCCTCCGGCCAGACCCCGACCAGCTCGCCACCGGCAAGCATCCGCTCGGCGTCCTCGTTGCACGCCAGCGTGGCACCGCCCTTGCGAGCGAGAGCGCTGACGAACGGGAGCCGGAACACCAGGTCGGCGCCCAGGGGCCGGAGGAAGCGGCCGGTGTGCTCATGGATCGCCCACATCGTCATCAAGCCGTCGACCGGGACCGTGCCCGAGTGGTTGGACACGACCAGCGCGCCGCCGTCGACCGGCAGGTTCTCGACGCCGCGCACGTCGATCCGGAACCACTTCTCCGCGATCGGGCGCAGGCTGGCGAGCAGCAGCTTCTCGGCGACCTCCTGGTCGAAGCCGTACTCGTCCACGGCGTACTCCCCCGTGAGGCGGCGGCGCAGGAAGGCCAGGAAGCGGGCGAGCTGGTGCTCCCAGTCGTCGCCGAAGACCTCGGCGGCACCGGCCTGGAGGGCCGTCAGCCACTCGGTCGCTGAGATCCCGCCCTGAGGTACGCGCTCCTGCGCGCTCACGGGGGGACGTCGGTCGGACCGCCCGGGGGTCTCCCGAGGTGGGCGTCGCCGGGCCGCCGGGCTCGCCGCAGCAGCCAACGTGCGCGAGTCGGCCGACGGCCGGGCACTGCCCGTGCCCCGGCCCGGGCGACCGCCCGTCCCGATCGGGATGACCTCGGCGTCAGCCACGCGTCGCTCCCGACTCGGTCCACGCGGCGAGTCCCTGGACGACGCGCTCGACCGCGCGCTCGGGGTGCCCCACCCCGCGGGCGAAGTCCTCGAACGCTTGCTCGGTGGTGTAGGCCGGCTCGAACCCGAGCTCGCTCCGCATCCGCGTGGTGTCGATGCCGCGCCCGTAGGTCAGGAACCCCAGCTGCTCGGGCGAGAAGTCCGCCATCCGGGCTGACTTGAGCACGGAGGCGACGCCTCTGACCGCCGGGGGCACGAGGGGGACCGTCACCTTGCGGAGCCGGCGTACCGCCTGCGACAGCACCATCACACCGTCGCCGGCGACGTTGAACGTGCCGGCGAGATCGGTGCGGACGCAGTGGCTGAGGACGCGCATCAGGTCGCTCTCGTGGACGAACTGCATCCGAGGGTCGTACCCGAGCACGGTGGGGATCACCGGGAGCCGGAAGTACGACGTGATCGGGCTGGTGACGTGAGGACCGAGAACATTGGCGAGCCGCAGGGTGGTGACCCGGACATCGGGTCGGCGCCGGGCGAACCCGCGCACGTACCCCTCGATCTCGGCGACGTCCTTGGCGTACCCGGAGCTCGGCGGTCGACGCGGCTCCATGTCCTCGGAGAACATGGCCGGGTCGCGGCTGCTCGCGCCGTACACGGTCGAGGTGGACTTCACGACGAGGTGTCGGATGCCCTGCGACCTCTGGCACGCCGCGAGGAGCTGCATCGTGCCGATGACGTTGAGCTCCTTCATCGTGCCGCGGCCGCCGGCGGAGCCGGGAGTGGCGATCACGCTCATGTGGACGACGGTGTCGACGCACTCCTTCGCGATCACCCGGGCGATCACCGGGTTGCGGATGTCGGCGCGGAGGAACGTGACCTCGCCCATGTCGTCGCGGGGAGGGACGGCGTCGACCCCGATGACGCGGTCGACGCCGGGGTCGGCGGCGAGGCGGCGCGCGAACCTACGACCGAGGTCTCGAGAGACCCCGGTGACCAGGACGACCTTGCCCACGCGCCCCCCTCCAGGACCCCGGAGCGGGCCTACTTCCCGAGCTTGCGTCGCTGAACGCGTGTCTTCTTCAGCAGCTTGCGGTGCTTCTTCTTCGCCATCCGCTTGCGACGCTTCTTGATGACCGAACCCACGAATACCTCTTCCGTCCCGCTGTGCAGACATGTCCGGGGATCCCGGGCATACCGGGACGACCTCCACAGCCTAACGGCCCGCCACCCACCCGTAGAATCCCGAGCCGCGACGACCGAGCCTGCGAGGTCGTCGAGGACGGCGAGGGTCGAGGAGCGTCCGGCTCGATCCCGAACGCAAGCGAGGGGCCGAGCGGCGCTTCTGGACGATCAGCCGGCGCTGTAGAAGCTCTTCCGCAGGTACTCGTTCACGTCGTCCTCGGTCACCCGGAACGAGCGGCCGACCCGTACGGCGGGAAGCTCGCCCCCGTGGACCAGGCGGTAGACGGTCATCTTGGAGACGCGCATCATCGCGGCCACCTCGGCCACGGTCAGGAACTTCACCTCGGAGATGTCTCCGGGCTCGTGGGCAGGCATCGCAGGGCACCGACTTTCCTGGCAGGTACGGCACCGGCTTCCCCTCCGGTGAACTCCACGTCCCGCGCTTCGTGGTGAGAATAGGGCCTCGAGTGACTCATGGGGAAGGAAATCCCTACAGAAACTCACGGTATCCGCGCGTGTCGACTTGAAACCGCCGCCAATTTTAACGTCCGACCGCGTCCGGAAGGGTCACGGGGCCGGGTCCAGACCGTGCCGCGGGAAGATCTCCTCCCGGGTGGCCAGGATCGACCGGTCCAGCCAGGTCCCCGGGTCGTACCCCTCGGACCAGTCGCGGTACGCCGGGTCGCGGCCGTCGGTCATCCGGGACGGCGCGGTGCGTCCCAGGGTCTCGCGCACGTGGGCCCGCCACGACTCGGGGACTGAGGTGTCGGGATCGAGCGGTCGCCCGGACAGCACCGCGAGCAGGTGCGTCCACGCCCGCGGGACGACGTCCACCAAGGCGTAGCCTCCGCCGCCGGTGGTCACCCAACGACCGCCTGCGACCTCGTGGGCGAGGTCGTGCAGGGCGAGGTACGACGCCCGCTGACCGTCCACGCTCAACATCAGGTCGGCGAGCGGGTCGTCGCGGTGGCTGTCGCAGCCGTGCTGGCTGACCAGGACGTCGGGCGCGAACTCGCGCACCAGGGGGGGAACGACCGCGTGGTAGGCCCGGAGCCACCCGGCGTCCGAGGTGCCCGGCGGGAGGGCGACGTTCACGGCGGTCCCCTTCGCGTCGCCCCCGCCACAGTCGTTCGGGAACCCGGTGCCCGGGAACAGGGCCTGGCCGGTCTCGTGCAGGGAGACGGTGAGCACCCGGGGGTCGTCGTAGAAGATGGACTCCACGCCGTCGCCGTGATGGACGTCGACGTCGACGTAGGCGATCCGCCGTGCGCCTTGGTCGAGCAGCCAGCGGATGCCGACTGCGACGTCGTTGTAGATGCAGAAGCCGCTGGCCCGGTCGGGCATCGCATGGTGGAGACCGCCGCAGATGCTGCTGCTGTGGGAGCTCTCGCCGCTCCAGACCTGGCGGCACGCCTCGACCGTCGCGCCGACCACGTGGGCCGCCGCGTGGTGCATGTCGGCGAAGACCGGGTTGTCGTCGCTCCCGAGCCCGTACCCGGGCTCGAAGCCGATCGGGTCTGCGCCGGCCCGTCTGACCGCGTCGATCAGCGCGGCGTCGTGGACGGTGCCGACCAGGTCGTCGTCAGCGATCGGCGCATCGACCGTTCGCAGATGGTCGAGCACCCCGAGGTCGCGGGCCAGACGCATCGTGAGGTCGACCCGGATCGGGGACATCGGATGCGTGGCCCCGAAGTCGTACTCGGTCAGCGACGGGTCGAACACCACCGTCGCCGGGACCTCGCACGCTGGCATGCCCGCGAGGCTACCGTTAGCATCGGCACGTGCTCGGTTCGACGAACCTCGGCTGGTGGCCCGCCTGACGGCGGACCCCGATCCGAGCACGCACTCAGATCCCACGGCCGCCCACGGGCGGCCGTTCGCCTCGCTGGTCGAGTGGTCGAGCTGGTCGAAGACCACCGTCCGTGGGCCCTCCTCCACACCAGGAGCCCACGATGGACCGCAACCTCTCACTGATCACACCCACCGGCCGACTCACGCTCGGCAACCATCTCGGCGCCCTACGCCGTTTCGTCGCCGCCCAGGACGCCGGGTCTGCCGGCGACTGCTTCTTCGGCCTCTCCGACCTCCATGCGCTGACCACGCCGCAGGACCCGGACGTCCTGCGCGCCACGGTCGCCGAGACGGCGACGTTGTTCCTCGCAGCGGGTCTCGACCCGGAGCGAGCGACCTTGTTCCGACAGAGCCAGGTGCCGGCCCACCGGGAGCTGGCCTACCTGCTGGAGTGCACGGCGTACACCGGCGAGCTGAGCCGGATGATCCAGTTCAAGGAGAAGGGCCGCGGGGTGCCGTCGACCCGTGTCTCGCTGTACACCTACCCCGCCCTGATGGCCGCCGACATCCTGCTGTACCGGCCGTCGGTGGTGCCCGTCGGCGACGACCAGCGGCAGCACGTCGAGCTCACCCGAGACCTCGCGATCCGCTTCAACCGCACCTACGGACACGTCTTCGTCGTGCCCGAGGTACGGACGCCGGCAGCCGGGGCGCGGGTGATGGACCTGCAGGACCCCGCCAGGAAGATGTCGAAGTCGATCGAGAACGACGCCGGGGTGATCCGGCTGCTCGACCCTCCCGACGTCGTCCGGAGGAAGGTCGCGCGTGCGGTCACCGACTCCGACACTGGTCCCGACGCCGTTCGCGTCGACCGCTCGGAGAAGCCCGGGGTCACCAACCTGCTCGACATCCTCACCGCGTGTGGCGGCTCGGCGGACGGCACCACGACGTACGGCGCCCTGAAGGGGGCCGTGACCGACGCCGTGGTCGCCACCCTCGCGCCGTTGCAGAAGAGCTACGCCGAGCTCACCGGAGACCCGGCGTACGTCGAGTCGGTCTTCTCCCGGGGCTCGGCGCGATGTCGCGAGGTGACCGCGTCGGTGCTGGCCGACGCCACTGCGGCGATGGGGTTGTGACTGCTGCCGTCGAGAGACGGGGGGCGAGGGATCTCACGGCGTGTAAAGCCACGCGTGGTTGCTCACACGGCCCTCGGACCCTTGCCTCCAGTCGACGCCGCCGAAGACGACCAGCCGGCCCCCGGCCCAGACCCCCGACATCGCGTCGCTCGCTGCGCCGTCCGGCCGCTCGAGCGGCCAGGCGCGCCCCGCGTCCACGTCGTACACCAGGCCCCAGCCGGCGGCCCACGGGCCGGGGCCGACGACCGCGGGAGACCAGGGGTCCGCGGGGGTGCGCAGCGCGGAGTCGGGCAGCGGGCTCCATCGACCGCTGACCGGGTCGAGCGTGCCTCCGAGCGACAGACCGGATCGGGTCGCCATCCCCTGGTGCTCGAACGAGTCGAAGTCGACCATCCGGTCACCGGCCCAGGCCCAGTCGTTCCCGAGCTGCCCGGTCGGGGGACGGAGCCGGCGCCAACGGTGGCCGTCGTACAGGTCGGCGAGCACGGTGTCGGGCCCGAGGCCGTTGTACGCCGGGAGGCCGGTCAGCACGGGCCCGGCCGGGGTCGCGGTGACCCGTCGCCGGATGAGGACCGAGGCCCCCGGGTCGCGGGGAAGACTGCTCCAGGTGTCCGTCCGGACGTCGTAGACGACCACCCGGCGCCCGTCGACCTCGTAGACCAGCGACCCGTACGACGACGGCAGGTCTCGCGTCCCGCGCGGCGGCTGGGCGGCTCTGCCCCAGGAGTCGGCGGCCGGGTCGTAGACCCACCACGAGGCAGGATGCCCGGAGCGCGGGTAGTGCCGCAGCACGACCCTTCCGCCCGCGGCGAGCAGCCGGTCGCCAGAGTCCACGGGGACGGGCGCGGGCGAGATCCGGCGCCAGGTGTCCGTCTCCGGGTCGTAGGCCGCACCGTCGGAGCGGCCGCTCGCGGCGAGCGCGCAGTCGGCATTGGGTGGACACGGGTGCTCCTCACCTCCGACGAAGACGGCCTCGCGTCCCGTCCACACCGACACGGCATAGGCCCGTGGCGACAGTGGCGGCGTCGGAAGCTGCCGCCAGTGGCCCATGGAGTGCGAGGGCGTGACCGTCACCCGGCCGGTCCCGATCAAGGTCCCTCCGACGGCGACCGCCGCCACGACAGCCGCCGCTGCGCCCAGTGCCAGCCTGCGCCGCGTCCGCATCCGCGCTCCGGTGCGCCGTGCTCCACCGGGGTCCCCGCTCCGGACGTCCAAGGCGTCGAGCCGCTCGGCGTAGGCCGCTCTCAGCTGCTCTTCGAGATCCATCGCTCACTCCCCTCCTGCTCGGCTCGGGAGATCGAGTCGGATGCGCAGGGTGGCGAGCGCGGCCGAGGCCTGCGACTTCACGGTCCCCGGCCGGCAGCCGAGCGCGTCGGCGATCTGCTGCTCGCTGAGGTCCTCGTAGTACCGCAGCACCAGGACGGCGCGCTGTCGTGGCGGCAGCGCCCTGACGGCCCGCCACAGCTCGTCGTGGCCGAACGCGTCCTCCGGACCGACCGTCACCCGCTCCGGAGGCTCGGCGCGGGAGACCTCGTGGCGACGTCGCGCGAGCCTGTGGTCGTTGAGCACCTCGTTGATCGCCATCCGGCGCAGGTAGGCCTCGGGCGCCTCCATCGCAGCGATCCGCCGCCAGCTGCGGAACGCCTTCGCGAAGGCGGTCTGCACGGCGTCCTCGGCGACACCGCGGTCACCGGAGACGGCGTACGCCGTGCGCACCAGGCGCGGCCACAGCGCGGCGTACACGTCGTCGTACTCCGGCACCGTCATCGCACCTCCTCGCGTCATTCCCGATCTCCTCGTCCCCTGAACGCCGACGGGGGCCGACGAGGTTCGGTTCCGCCCTCAGGGCAGGTGGATCCAGGCCCGCCCGCCCTCCACCACGAGGGTGCGACCCCCGATGCGGACGCGCGTGGCGCCGTCCGGAGCGGCCGTGACCGGGACCGGCGACGTCGACCGGATGCGGTGCCAGCGCACGCCGTCCCAGCGGTCGGTGAGGAGCCGGCCCGGGTGGCCGGCCGGATGCCCGGTGACCAGCGTCCCGGCCAGGGACGCCGTCACCGTCCGCTGGACGAGCACCGGCCGGAGCAGATCGGCCGGGAACGGCGTCCAGCGGTCGAGCTGCACGCTGTAGACGTAGACCCGGCGTCGCGACAGCGCGTACACCTCGGAGCCGAAGGACGTCGGGTGGGACAGTCGGCGCGGGAGACCATGCAGTCGCGACCACGCGTCCTGCCTGACGTCGTACCGCCACCACGTGACCGCTCGTCCGCGCCGGAGATGACGGACGACCACGACGCCGGCCGCGACGACGGCGGTGTCGCGGTCGGAGACGGCAACCGGAGTCCGCAGCGCACGCCACCGGCCCGTCCGCACCTCGTAGGCCGCCCCGCTCCGCAGCGTCGGCGAGCCCGGCCGGACGCCTCCGAGCACGAGGACCTGATGCCGGACGTGGACCCCGAGGGAGTGGGTGCGCGGACTCATCGGGGGCCGGGTCAGCTCCTGCCAGTGCGACAGGGACCGGGCGGTCACCGGCTGGTCGCTCCCCGAGAGCAGGGCCGCTCCGAGCAGGGCGGCGAGCAGCGTCACTACCGCCCTGGTCACCGCGCGACGGCCCATGCTGCCTCCTGGACTGGAGGCTAGACCCCTTCGGCGAGCTCGGCCGAGCGGTCGCGGGCGGCCTCCATCGCGGCGAGGAACGCGGCTCGCACCCGGTGCACCTCGAGCTCGCGCAGCGCGGCGGCGGTGGTGCCACCGGGAGAGGTGACCTGCTCGCGCAGGACGACGGGGTGGCTCCCCGTCTCGCGCAGCATCTTCGCCGAGCCGACGAGCGTCTGCACGACGAGATCCGTCGCGGTGGTTCGCGGCAGCCCCAGGTGGACGCCGGCCTCGATCATGGACTCGACGACGAAGAAGACGTACGCCGGACCGGTGCCGGAGATGGCGGTGACCGCATCCATCTGCTTCTCGGGCACCCGCAGTACCCGACCGGTCGAGCCGAGCAGGCCCTCGGCGATCGCGAGGTGCTCGTCGTCGCAGTGCGAGCCCGGCGCGATCGCGGCCATGCCCTCGTCGACGAGGGCAGGAGTGTTCGGCATCACCCGGACCACCGCGACGCCGTCGGGCAGCCTCGACTCGAGGAACGTCGTGGTGATCCCGGCCGCGAGCGAGACGACCAGCTGGCCCGGACGCACGTTCGGACCGATCTCGTCGAGGAGGGCACCCATGTCCTGCGGCTTCACGACCAGCACGATGGTGTCCGCACGCTTCGTGGCGTCGAGGTTGGAGACGACGGAGACGGCGTACCGCTCCTCGAGCTCGCGGGCTCGCTCCGGGCGCTTCTCGCCGACGAGCAGCTCACCCACCGGTCTGCCGGCCCGGATCAGGCCTGAGAGCAGCGTCTCGCCCATGACCCCGGCGCCGATGATGGCCGTGGTGGACATGCGCGAGCCTTACTTCTTGGAGATCAGGGACCGGACGAAGAATGTCAGGTTCTGCGGTCGCTCCGCGAGACGTCTCATGAGGTAGCCGTACCACTCGGTGCCGTAGGGCACGTAGACGCGCACCGTCTCCCCCGCGGAGGCGAGACGGCGCTGCTCCTCGGGCCGGATGCCGTAGAGCATCTGGAACTCATAGCTCCCGGCCGAGCGTCCGTTGCGGCTCGCCAACGACGACGCGATGCGGATCATCCGCGGGTCGTGGGTCGCGATCATCGGGTAGCCGTGACCGGCCAGCAGCACCTTGAGGCAGCGCACGTAGGACCTGTCGACGTCCAGGCGACTCTGGAACGCGACGTCGGCCGGCTCGTCGTACGCCCCCTTGCAGAGGCGGACCCGCGAACCCTCGTAGGCGAGCGAGCGGCAGTCGGACTCGGTGCGGTGGAGATAGGCCTGGAGGACGGCGCCGGTCTCGGGGAAGTCCTTGCGGAGCTCGCGCAGGGTCGCGAGGGTCGCGTCGGTCGTCGTGTGCTCCTCCATGTCCAGGGTGACGGTGGTGCCGACGTTCCGAGCCGCGCGACAGATCGTGCGGGCGTTCTCCAGGGCGATCTTGTGACCCTGCTGGGCGATGGCCTGGCCGATCGCCGACAGCTTCACCGAGACCTCGGCATGCCGGGTCAGGCCGCGTGCCGCCAGCGCCTCGAGCAGCTCGAGATAGGCCCGGACGGTCGCATCGGCCTGGTCGGTGTCCCGGGTGTCCTCGCCGAGGTAGTCGAGGGTGACCCGCAGGTGGTCCTCGACCAGGTCGCCCGTCGCGCGCACGGCGTCCACGGTCTGCTCACCCGGCACGTAGCCACGGACGATGCCGGCAGAGACCGGCAACGCGCCCACCAGGCTCTTGAGCCGGTCGCTGCGGGCGGCCAGCAGCAACGGCTGGCGGAGGAGCGACATGCCGCACAGGCTACTTCGTGTCCGCCGGCCGCAGGGCCGCTACTGGCTGGGTCCGGCGGACGCACGCCGACCTCAGGGAGTACGTCGACGCAGGGTCGCGGCCCCCAGTCCGAGAGCCGCCACCGCGAAGGCGGCGACGGTCGCGAGGTCTCGCCATACCTCACCGGTCGAGGTCTGCCCGACCAGGGTCTGCATCGCGTCGGTGGCGTAGCTCAGGGGCAGTGCGTCGCTCACGGCGTGCAGGACGTCGGGCAGCGAGGACCGCGGGACGAACAGGCCGCACAGCAGGATCTGCGGGATCACGAAGAGGGGCATGAACTGCACGGCCTGGAACTCCGTGCGGGCGAAGGCGCTGACGAACAGCCCCAGCGCCGTGCCGAGGACGGCGTCGGCGATCGCGACGACACCGAGCAGTGCGACCGGGCCCTCGACGTCCAGGCCGAGCACCCCGACGCTGAGCGTGACGGCGAGCGCGGACTGGACGGCCGCGACCAGGCCGAAGGCCATGGCGTAGCCACCGAGGAAGTCGAGCTTGCCCATCGGCATCGCGAGGAGTCGCTCGAGGGTGCCGGACGAGCGCTCGCGCAGCGTCGTCACGCTGGTCACCAGGAACATCACGATGAAGGGGAACATCGCCAGCAGGGCCGGGCCGAAGCGGCCGAACAGGTCGCCCGGGAGGTCCTGGAACATCCACCAGAGCAGGGTCATCAGGACGCAGGGCAGGACCAGGAGCATGGCGGCCGTGCGGTGGTCGCGGCGGAGCTGGGTGAGCACACGTGCGCTGACGGCGAACAGGATCCTCGGGGTCATCTCACTCGCCTCGTCCTTCGTCGACGAGCGCCAGGAACGCGCTCTCGATGTTCTCGGTCTGGGTCTTCTCGCGGATGTGCTGCGGGGTGTCGTCGGCGATGATCCGCCCCTCGCGCATCAGCAGGAGCCGGTCGCAGCGATCGGCCTCGTCCATCACGTGGCTGGACACGAACACGGCGGCGCCGTCGTCTGCGAGCCGGTGGAAGAGATTCCACAGGTCGCGGCGCAGCACCGGGTCGAGCCCCACCGTCGGCTCGTCGAGCACGAGGAGCTCCGGGGAGTTGAGCAGAGCCACCGCGAGGCTCACCCGCGAGCGCTGACCGCCACTGAGCCGGCCGACCACGGAGTCCGCGTGGTCGGTGAGGTCGACCGCGGCCACAGCCCGGTCGATCGCGCCGGTGTCCGCGCCGAGGACGCGGGCGAAGAAGGCGAGGTTCTCGCGGACGGTGAGGTCGTCGTACACGCTCGCGGCCTGGGTGACGTACCCGACCCTGCTGCGCAGCGGCGCGCTGCCGGCCTCGGCACCCGCGATCGTGACCCGGCCCGACGTGAGCTGCTGCACCCCGACCAGCGAGCGCATCAGCGTGCTCTTCCCGCATCCGCTCGGGCCGAGCAGCCCGGTGACGCCGCCCTGCTCGATGGTGAGGTCCAGGCCGGGCAGTACCCGGCGTCCGCCCCGGTCCACGACCAGGCCCCGCACCTCCACCAAGTTATTCACCATACGTTGAATTATGCTCGCGGTCAGGTCGCCGGTCAAGTCGCCGGACGAGGCGACGGTGCGCGGTTCTCGAGCGACCTCAGGGAACGTCGCCGGTGAGGTAGTGCTGGAAGACCGGGGCGTACGTCGCCACCACCACGTCGGCCGGCATGGAGGCGATGGGTTCCAGCCGGACCAGGTATCGGGTGAGGATGAGCCCTGCGCCCTGACTGATCACCAGCGGCATCCGGACCTCCGGGCGGTCGATCCCGAGGGCTTCGCCCACCGGCAGGAGCACCACGGGAATGAACCCCTGGGTGATCAGCCGCTCACCGCCCGGCTGGAGCGCCGACCGCATGATGCCGATCAGTGCCGGTGAGACCTCCGGGTCGTCCCACATCGACAGGAACGCGCGCAGCAGCCGCTCCCCTGCACCCTCGACACCGCCGGCGAGTGCGGGCCCGATGACCTGGCGGGGGTCCATCGGAAGCTCCATCGCGGCCAGGAACAGGTCGTCCTTGGTGCCGAAGTAGTGATGGACGAGGGCGGCGTCCACACCGGCAGCCGTCGCGACCGCGCGGATCGTCGTGCCTGCGAAGCCCTTCTCCGCGAACGCCGTGCGCGCGGCGTCGAGGATGGTCGCCCGCGTGTCGGGCGCCCCCGGACGCCGCCCGCGTCGAGGTACGCGAGAGGTCGACGGCATGCGCCGAGGCTACGCCGGAGGCGGCCCGGCACCGCGCCGCGGCGCGAGGCGGGAGTGCTGTCCGTCCCGCGGGTCCGAGTCGGGCCACCGGCTG
Source organism: Actinomycetota bacterium (assembly GCA_046735295.1). Taxonomy (GTDB): domain Bacteria; phylum Actinomycetota; class Actinomycetes; order Propionibacteriales; family Nocardioidaceae; genus Nocardioides. The sequence continues at coordinate 77,485 of JBKPTA010000009.1, forward strand.
CCAGCGAGGCAGGTCCGATCAGGCTCGGAAGTGCTCACGGGCGAAGGCCAGCGACTCGCGGAGGTCGGCCTCACGCTCCTCGGTGCTGACCGCCTTGCGGGTGTTGATCTCGAGCACGAGGTGACCGGCGAAGCGGACGCTGGAGAGGTACTCCAGAAAACCCTGGGCGTCCATAGCGCCCCGCCCGGGCACCAGGTGCTCGTCCTTGGGCGACCCCGAGCCGTCGGTCAGGTGCACGTGTCGCAGCCGGGGCCCGAGCCGCTCGGCCATCTCGACGGGGGAGCTCTGCGAGATGGCCGCGTGGGAGAGGTCGACGGTGGTGTTCCGGTAGTTCTCCTGCGACGGGTCCCAGCCGGGGAGGTACATCTCGACGCCACGACGTGCGGACGCACGCCATGGGTACATGTTCTCGACGGCGAAGGCGAGGCCGGTGCTCTCCTCCAGGGCGGCGATGCCGTCGACGAACCCGGCGGCGTACTCACGCTGCCAGCGGAACGGCGGATGGACGACGACGACGTCCGCCCCGACGGCGTGCGCCATCTCGGCCGAGCGCTCGAGCTTTCCCCACGGGTCGGTCCCCCACACCCGCTGCGTGAACAGCAGGCACGGGGAGTGCACCGCGCACACCCGCAGCTCATGGTGCTCGGAGAGCTGCTTGACCGCGGTGGTCTGCTGGCTGAACGAGTCGATGCCGACCATCACCTCGATGGCGTCGTACCCCAGCGTCTTGGCGTAGGCGAACGCGTGGGCGCTGGACTCCGGGTAGACCGACGCCGTGGACAGAGCGACCAGGCTCACTGGTCTCCCTCGCCCGAGAGCTGGTCGAGCCGTTCCAGGATCACGCCCTCGCGGAGAGCCCAGGGGCAGATCTGGAGCTCGGCGAGGTCGAAGATGTCCATCACCGCATCCGCCACCAGGGCGCCGGGCACGATCTGGTGGCTCCGGCTCGGGGAGACGCCCGGCAGCGCGGCCAGGTCATCGGCGTCCATGGTCACCAACCGCGGGATCCACTGCTCGAGATCGGCCAGGGTGAGCACCCGGTCGACCAGCGGGCCCTCCTCGCTGGGCGCGGCGCCGCAGATCCGGGCGAGCGACCGGAACGTCTTCGACGTCGCCGCTGCCACGTCGGGCGGCCCACCGCGCAGCAGCCGGCCGGCGTCCGCGGCGATGTCGGCCCGGATCCTCGTGCGCAGGCCCCGCATGGTCACCTCGTCCGGCGTCCCGTCGAGGAAGTAGTCACGCGCGAGGCGCGCTGCTCCCAAGGGGATGGACCAGGCGACGTCCGGCTCCTCGTCCGCGCCGCCGGCGATCTCCAGCGAGCCCCCGCCGATGTCGAAGACCGCGAGCCGGCCCGCCGACCAGCCGAACCACCGGCGTACGGCGAGGAAGGTGAGCCGCGCCTCGTCCTCACCCGGCAGCACGGCGATCCGGACACCGGTCTCGTCCGCGACGTGGTCGAGGACCGGGTCGCAGTTGCGCGCGTCGCGCACGGCCGAGGTGGCGAACCCGAGCATGTCCCGCGCGCCCTTGTCCTCGGCCACCACGACCGCATCCGCGACGAACTTGGTCAGCGCCTTGATCCCGCCCCGCGTGATCTCGCCGTCCTCGAGGTGCTCGGCCAGCCGCAGCGGCTCCTTGTGCGAGTACGCCGGCAGTGGCGCAGCACCACGATGCGCGTCGACGACCAGCAGGTGACCCGTGTTCGAGCCGATGTCGAGGACGCCGAGGCGCATGGGGCGAATCTATTACCTAGGCTGGTGCGGTGCCCGAGGTCGATCTCGTCTTTCCGCGTGCCTTCGTCGAGTTCGTCGACCCTGCCGACCCGGACCAGGTGTTCCGCTGTGACCTGACCTGGCTGACGTCCCGCTACAGCTGCATCTTCGGCCAGGGCTGTCGCGGGATCTACGCCGACGCGCCCGACGTGGGCTGCTGCTCCCTCGGGGCCCACTTCGCCGACAAGGCGGACGAGAAGCGGGTGGCGGCGCACGTGGCCGAGCTCGGCCCGGACCTGTGGCAGTTCCACCCCGGTGGCCGCAGTGGCCGGGTCAGGAGGTCCGACTGGATCGAGAAGGACGCCGAGGGCGAGCGCAAGACCAGAGTGGTCGAGCACGACGGCCAGTCGGCCTGCATCTTCCACAACCGGCAGGACTTCGCCACCGGTGCCGGGTGCGCGCTCCACTCGCTGGCTCTCGAGCAGGGTCGCAACCCGCTGGAGACCAAGCCCGACGTCTGCTGGCAGCTGCCCATCCGCCGCACGTTCCGCACCGTCGAACGGCCAGACGACACGTCGTACACCGAGGTGACGATCGGCGAGTACGACCGGCGCGGCTGGGGCGCTGGTGGCCACGACCTCGACTGGTACTGCTCGGGCAACACCGAGGCCCACGTCGCGCGCGACCCGCTCTACCTCACCAACGAGGCCGAGCTGGTCGAGCTGATGGGCCGTCCCGCGTACGTCGAGCTGGTGAGGCACTGCGAGCGACACCTCGCCACCCGCGATCGGCTGGCGATCCATCCGGCCGACCCGCGCTGAGGTCCGGGCCTCTCCTACCACACTTCTCGACGTCGAGAGAACCCCACCCCCAGTCCGCGGTCGACCAGGTCGTGGCGCAGAATGCTCGGCATGCGCCTGGACCACCTCAGCTACGCCGCCGGGCCGGACGGCCTCGCCGGCACCGCCCAGCGCATCGGGGGGTTACTCGGCCGTGACTTCGTCGAGGGTGGCATCCACCCTCGGTTCGGAACTCGGAACATGGTCCTGCCGCTCGCCGACCACACCTACCTCGAGGTGGTCGAGGTGCTCGACCACCCCGCCTCCGACAAGGCCCCGTTCGGCCAGGCCGTGCGTGCCCGCTCCGCCCTCGGCGGCGGCTGGCTCGGCTGGGTCGTCGCCGTGGACGACATCGCGACCATCGAGCACCGGCTCGGCCGCGAGTCCGTCGCGGGCAACCGTCATCGCCCCGACGGCACCGAGCTGCTGTGGAAGCAGATCGGGGTCAATGGGCTGATCGCCGACCCGCAGCTGCCGTTCTTCGTGCAGTGGTTGAGCCCGGACTTCCTCCATCCGTCGGTCGGCGGGGTCGACGACTGGGCGCTCGCCTGCCTCGAGATCGCCGGCGACCCCCAGCGGGTCAGCGAGTGGCTCGGCGAGACCGTCGAGGCACCGCTCGAGGACGTCAAGGTCGAGTGGGTCGCACCGCACGGCACGCCCGGGATCATCGCGGCGCAGTTCCAGACCCCGAGCGGGCTGGTCCGGGTCTGAACGCCCGGCCACCGAGAAGCCACATCGACCTGCCCCGGGGCGCTGTCCGCAGCCCGAACATCTGGGAGCACCCCGCGACCTACGAGCTCGAGAACCGTGCCGTCGACCGCGACGGTGTCCTCGAGCAGGCGATGTCGTCCATCACCGACTGGACGTCGCGAGACGTGCTCGACGTCGGCTGCGGCACCGGATTCCACCTGCCGCGTCTGGCCGCCACGGCCGCCCGGGTGTACGGCGTCGAGCCGCACCCTTCCCTGCTACGACTGGCCGCTCGGCGTACCCGCTCCGTGGCGAACGTGACGCTGCTCGCCGGTACGGCCCAGGCGCTGCCGCTGCCCGACGCGTCGGTGGACGTGGCGCACGCGCGCTGGGCGTACTTCTTCGGACCCGGCTGCGAGCCGGGCCTGCGCGAGCTCGCCCGCGTCGTACGCCGGGGTGGCACGGCGTTCGTCATCGACAACGACGCGACGCGGTCGACGTTCGGGCAGTGGTTCCGCCGGGGGTACCCGGACATCGACCCGGTCGCGGTCGAGCGCTTCTGGGCCGGTCAGGGCTGGACCCGGCTGCCCCTGGACATCGACTGGCGCTTCGATGACCGGGCCGACCTCGAGGCGGTCGTCCGCATCGAGTTCCCGCCGCAGCTGGCCGACGCGATTCTCGGCGAGCACGCCGGCACCACCGTCGACTACGCGGTCAACCTCTGGTGGCGGCGCTACTGACGCGTCGCTCCTCGTGTCCCCGGGTCCGTCCCCGGCCCTCCCCACCGTCGTCCCGGACCCGCCCGTCGACGCTGCGTCATCCACAGGGTCGATTGGTGCCAAACGGCAAGCCTTGGGCACTCTGGGACGCCGATTGGTGCCAAACGGCAAGAGTCTTCACAGGCACCCGCTCAGCCCGATGACAGCCGGTCGCCGCCCCGTCGCCTCGGACCAGCTCGTCGACGCTGCGTCATCCACAGCCTCGTTTGGTGCCAAACGGCAAGCCTTGGGCACTCTGGGACGCCGATTGGTGCCAAACGGCAAGAGTTTGCACAGGCACCCGCTCAGCCCGACGACAGTCGGACGGCCAGCGTCGGGGAGAGCAGGACGCCGGGGCCGGCGACGGGGGGTGTGGAGAGGAGCCCCTCGAGCGCCTTCACCAGCTCGACCGCGACCTGTTCGAGCGGCTGGCGCACCGAGGTGAGCCCGCCGGGCACGACCTGGGCGACCTGGGAGTCGTCGAAGCCGACCACCGCGACGTCCTTGCCCCAGTGGACGCCGCGGTCGCCGAGAGCGTGGAGGACGCCCATCGCCAGCGTGTCCGAGGCGCAGACGAACGCCGAGGGCCGGGCCTCGTCGAGCAGCACCGACGCCGCCTCGCGACCCGAGGACACCGTGTCCTCGACCCGGGAGGCGAGTCCGGTGGTCGGCAGGTCGCGTGCATGCATCGCGCGGGTCCAGCCGGAGCGGCGGTCCTCGCCGATGAACGAGTCCTTGCGCCAGCCGATCCACGCGATCCGCGTGTGCCCCTTGTCCAGCAGGTGGTGGGTGGCCAGCTCGGTGCCGGCAGCACCGTCGACGTCGACCCAGGCATGGGTCGCCTCGGGGTTGTCCCACGGCCGGCCGAAGGCCACGAACGGCGCCCGCCGCGCGGTCAGCCAGGTGGCCTGCGGGTTGCCGAGGTAGGTGTCGGTGACGATGAAGGCGTCGACGGCCGTCGAGCGCAGGAGGTCGTCGTACCCCCCGACCGGGTCGTCGGTCGGGCCCGCGAACAGCAGCACGTGGTAGCCGCTCTCCCCCGCCGTCTCGACCAGGCTGTGCACGAAGCGGTCCATGGCGGCGTTGGCCGTGCCCTCCTGGGCCGGGTTGAACCGCATCCCGATCAGGTGCGAGGCCCGCGTGCGCAGGTTGCGGGCGGCGCGGTTGGGCGAGTAGCCGAGCTCGGCGATGGCGTCCTGCACGCGGGCCAGGGTGTCGGGGCGCAGCAGCTCGGGGTTGTTGACGGCGTTGGAGACCGTCTGGCGCGACACGCCGGCACGCCGGGCGACGTCGGCGAGCGTCGGGGGCGTGAGCGCGAGCCGCCCGGACCACGCCATGGAGTCTCCCTCTAGATCGATCCAAGTCCGAGGGTACCGTCCACGGGCGCCGCAGCTGCCGGCTACACCCGGAGGGGTACGGCGGGTCGGGTCGCTGGTCAGGCGTCCCGTCGGCGTGGGCATCTAGCGTTCGCACCATGTCGAAGACCCCCCGCCCGTCCTACCAGTGCTCCGAGTGCGGGTGGACCTCCGCCAAGTGGGTGGGGCGCTGCGGCGAGTGCCAGGCGTGGGGCTCGGTCGCCGAGGCCGCCGTCGCCCGCACGCCACGGATCGACCCGGGTCCGGTCACCGGCGTCGCACTGCCCATCGGGCAGGTGCCGGTCGAGGCCTCGGCGTTCCGCAGCAGCGGCGTGCCCGAGCTCGACCGCGTGCTCGGCGGTGGCCTCGTCCCGGGCGCCGCGATCCTGCTCGCGGGCGAGCCGGGCGTGGGCAAGAGCACGTTGCTGCTCGAGGTCGCGGCGCAGACGTCGCGCTACCAGCGCCGCACCCTCTACGTCACCGGCGAGGAGTCGGCGTCCCAGGTGCGCCTGCGCGCCGACCGCACCGGAGGGGTGCACGAAGAGCTGTACCTCGCGGCCGAGACCGACCTCGGCGCGATCCTCACCCACGTCGAGTCGGTGCGCCCCGAAGTGCTCGTCGTCGACTCGGTCCAGACCATCGGCGCGTCCGGTGTCGACGGCGTCCCCGGCGGGGTCACCCAGGTCAAGGAGGTCGCGGCGGCCCTGATGCGCGTCGCCAAGACCCGCAACATCACCACGGTCCTGATCGGCCACGTGACCAAGGACGGCTCGATCGCGGGCCCCCGCGTGCTCGAGCACGTCGTCGACGTGGTCCTGCACTTCGAGGGCGATCGCAGCTCCCGGTTCCGGATGGTCCGCGCCATGAAGAACCGGTTCGGCCCGGTCGACGAGGTGGGGTGCTTCGACCTGGGAGCCGAGGGCATCACCGCGGTCACCGACCCCACCGGCCTCTTCGTGGAGAACCACCGGTCACGTGTCCCGGGCACCTGTGTGGCGGTGACGATGGAGGGCCGCCGCCCGATGCTGGCCGAGGTGCAGGCCCTGGTCACCCAGAGTCCACTCGAGCGGCCCCGGCGTACGACGTCGGGCATCGACTCCGCGCGGGTCGCGATGATCCTGGCCGTCCTGCAGCAGCACTGTGGCATCGCGTTGTTCGCCCAGGACGTCTTCGTGTCCACCGTCGGGGGTGCCCGGCTGGCCGAGCCGGCATGCGACCTGGCGATCGCGATCGCCCTGGCGTCGGCGGCCACCGGGGCCTCCCCGCCCGAGGGGGTCGTGGCGCTCGGTGAGATCAGCCTGGCCGGTGAGATCCGGAAGGTCCGCGACCTGCCACAGCGCGTCGCCGAAGCGGCCCGGCTCGGCTTCCGTGTGGCCGTGGCGCCGGGAGGCGACCGGGACGCCGGACCCACGCGGCGTTCCGTCGACGGGATGTCGGTCCTCGAGGTGGCCGACCTGCGCGGCACGCTGACCGCGCTCGGGCTGACCGGGTCACGCCCTCCGCGCTGAGCCGCTTGCGCATTCGATCGACTCCGGTCGATCCTGCGGGTATGCCCGCCGACGCCACCGACGCCCTGACCGAGGCCATCGGCCGTGCCCGCGCCGTACCGATCGGCGACCACGCGTTCCTCAGCGACGGAGAGGTGTCGGCCCTGCTGGCCCCCGACGGCTCCGTGGCCTGGATGTGCGTGCCCAGATTCGACTCGGCCAGCGTGTTCGGCGGGATCCTCGGCGCGCGCGCCGGCAGGTTCCGGATCGCGCCGCTGGACGTCAACGTGCCGGCGAGCCGCCGTTACCTCCCCGGCACGATGATCCTCGAGACCAGCTGGGGCACCCAGACCGGCTGGATCATCATCCGCGACGTGCTCCTGGTCGGCCCCTGGCACCACACGAACGACCGTTCCCTGACCTACCGGCGCACGCCGAACGACTACGAGGCCGAGCACATCCTGCTGCGCACGATCCGCTGCGTCTCCGGCGAGGTGCAGACCGTCATGGACTGCGAGCCGGTCTTCGACTACGGCCGCTCGCTGGCGAGCTGGGAGTACACCGAGGAGAGCTACCACCAGGGGGTCGCGTCCGCCGAGGGCACCGAGGTCCGGCTCACGCTCACCACCGACATGCTGCTCGGCTTCGAGGGCGGCCACGCCGGCTCCCGCACGCTGCTGAAAGAGGGAGATGTCCGCTTCGTGGCGCTGTCCTGGGGCGGCGCCGAGCCGCCGACGACCTACGACGACGCCTACCAGCGGCTGGTCTGGACCGCCCACCACTGGCAGCACTGGCTGGCGCGTGGACGGTTCCCCGACCACCCGTGGCGGAGCTACCTGCAGCGCAGTGCGCTGACGCTCAAGGGGCTGACCTACTCCCCGACCGGCGCGGTGACCGCGGCCGGCAGCACGTCCCTGCCCGAGACCCCCGGCGGCAACCGCAACTACGACTACCGCTTCGCCTGGATCCGCGACGCGACGTTCGCGCTCTGGGCGATGTACTCACTCGGGCTCGACTGGGAGGCGGTGGACTTCTTCGAGTTCATCGCGGACATGGCCGCGTGCGACCAGGACCTCCAGATCATGTACGGGATCGGTGGCGAGCGCGAGCTCGAGGAGTACGAGCTCGACCACTTGCCGGGCTACGCCAACTCGCGTCCGGTGCGCGTCGGCAACGCGGCGTACTCCCAGCGTCAGCATGACGTCTGGGGTGCCCTTCTGGACTCGGTCTACCTGCACTCCAAGGCCGCCGACCATCTCGACAACCGCATCTGGCCGATCCTCGACAAGCAGGTCGGCGAGGCGCTCAAGCACTGGCGCGAGCCGGACGCGGGGATCTGGGAGGTGCGCGGCGAGCCTCAGCACTTCACGTCGTCGAAGATCATGTGCTGGGTCGCCGTCGACCGGGGCGCGAAGCTCGCCCGGATGAACGGCGACGACGGCAAGGCCGCCGAATGGGAGCTCGCCGCCGACGAGATCAAGCAGGACATCCTGGACAACGGCGTGGACGAGCGCGGCGTCCTCACCCAGTACTACGGCGGCACGTCGCTGGACGCCTCGCTGCTGCTCGCGCCCCTGCTGCGGTTCCTCCCGGCCGACGACCCACGCATCCGGGCGACCGTGATGGCCATCCGCGACGAGCTGACCGTCGACGGCCTCGTGCTGCGCTACAAGGTCGAGGAGACCGACGACGGGTTCAGCGGCGAGGAGGGGACGTTCACGATCTGCTCGTTCTGGATGGTCTCCGCCCTCTGCGAGATCGGAGAGCACCAGCTCGCCCAGCAGCTGTGCGCGAAGCTGCTGTCGTTCGCCGGCCCTCTGGAGCTCTACGGCGAGGAGATCGACCCGCACAGCGGTCACCACCTCGGCAACTTCCCGCAGGCGTTCACCCACCTGGCCCTGATCAACGCCGTGCTGCACGTGATCGCGCTGGAGACCGGCGACGGCCGCCCGCATCCGACCTACTAGGACCTGTCCGGGTACGCCCTACACTGACGCCGCACACCGACGAGGGGAGGCCGGGTGGCCGGCGCCACGGGCAACGACGACACCATGCGCCTTCGCGAGACGCTGTCGCAGATCGCTCCCGGCACCGCCCTGCGCGACGGGCTCGAGCGCATCCTCCGCGGTCGCACGGGCGCCCTGATCGTGCTGGGGCACGACCGCACCGTCGAGGCGATCTGCACCGGCGGCTTCACGCTCGACGTCCCCTTCAGCGCCACCGGCCTGCGTGAGCTGGCCAAGATGGACGGCGCGATCATCGTCGACCGCGACCTGACCCGGATCACCCGCGCTGCTGTCCACCTGATGCCCGACCCCGCGATCCACTCCGACGAGACCGGCACCCGTCACCGCACCGCCGACCGCGTGGCGCGGCAGACCGGGTTCCCGGTGATCTCGGTCTCCCAGTCGATGCAGATCATCGCCGCGTACGTCGGGGAGATCCGGCACGTGATCGAGGGGTCGGCACAGATCCTGTCGCGGGCGAACCAGGCGCTGGCGACCCTGGAGCGCTACAAGCTCCGCCTCGACGAGGTCTCCGCGACCCTGTCCGCGCTCGAGATCGAGGACCTGGTCACCGTGCGCGACGTCGCCGTGGTCGCCCAGCGGCTCGAGATGGTGACCCGGATCGCCAGCGAGATCGAGGACTACGTGCTCGAGCTCGGCACCGACGGGCGACTGCTGTCGTTGCAGCTCGAGGAGCTCGTGACCGGCGTCGACCAGGAGCGCGAGCTCGTGGTCCGGGACTACCTGCCGACGGGTCGTCGGGCGAAGGGACCGGAGGCGGCGTTGGCGCGGCTCGAGGGACTCTCCTCGATCGACCTGGTCGACCCGGCCTCGGCCGCCCGCGCCCTCGGCCTCGGCGAGCACCTCGACGGCGCCGTCGCTCCCCGCGGCTATCGGCTGCTCGCCAAGGTCCCGCGACTCCCCCCGACCGTGGTCGAGCGGCTGGTCGAGCACTTCGAGACGCTGCAGAAGCTGCTCTCGGCCGGCGTCGAGGACCTTCAGGCCGTCGAGGGCGTCGGCGAGCTCCGCGCCCGCAGCGTCCGCGAGGGCCTTTCGCGGCTCGCGGAGTCGTCGATCCTCGAGCGCTACGTCTGATCGACCGGCAGTCAGCCGGCCTGGTGCTTCTTCTTGCCGTGGCCGTGGTGCCGGTGCGGATGGGCGGTCCTGGTGACCTCGGGCGGGGTCGGCGCGGTCAGCAGGAAGGTGACGTCCTGGGGCTGCCCGGCCAGGGCCGCCACGTGCAGGTGATACGTGCCCGGTAGCGCCCACTCGGTCCGGGCGGGACAGCCGGGCTCCGACCGCCGTGCGTCCCAGGTGAGCTTGACCCGGGTCGGCTCGGCCTGCCGGACGGTGAGGTCCTGGGTCGGGATCGCATGAGGGCACTCGCCGGTGGTCCAGATCCGGTCGTTGCCCGAGGTGATCTTGAGCGCCATGGTCCTGCCGGACAACGTCCAGCTGCACGCCGGGATGTTCAGGCTGGAGACGTCCAGGACGACGGTGATGTCGCTGCCTGCGATCGGCTTGGGCACCGAGGGGGTGATCGCGACGTCGCTGGCCGGGCACGGCCCCGAGGGCATCGCGACCCGGGTCACCGGGTCGTGGGCCCGGTGACGGTGCCTGGCGTGACCGGACGGGCGCCGGTCGGCGGAGCCGCTGGCGGTCGGGTCCGACATCGGCGCAGCCGTGCCGGCGACGGTGCGGGCCGCCTCGCCCGACGACGCGTCACTCGAGCCGCCAAGCATCCGGGCGAGGCCGCCGACGAGCAGCGCTGCGATGCCGAGCACCATCAGCCGGCGGACCCAGTAGACGCGGGGCGGCAACGGGCCACGCGTCATTCCTGCCATGGCGTCACGCTAGTCAGCCCGACCCGCCCGCCGTGGTTGCCACACCGGCTTCGCGAGCGAGCTCGCTTCTCCCTTCGCTGCGGCCGTCCTATCCCTCCCTGCCGGGTCGGGAAGTCCTGGCTCACTACGATCTCCGCGTGTCCGACCTCCACGCGCCCGTGCTGGAGTGGTACGACGCTCACGCGCGGGACCTGCCGTGGCGGCGGTCCGACGCGACGCCGTGGGCTGTGCTGGTCTCGGAGCTCATGCTCCAGCAGACACCGGTGGTACGCGTGCTCCCGGTGTACGGCGCGTGGCTGGCGCGCTGGCCACGGCCGGCCGACCTCGCGGGCGAGCCGGTAGGTGAGGCGATCCGCGCCTGGGGCAGGCTCGGCTACCCTCGCCGGGCGATCCGGCTGCACGCCGCTGCCACGGTGATCCGGGACGAGTACGGCGGCGAGGTCCCTGCCGACGATGACGCACTCCGGTCCCTGCCAGGGGTCGGCGAGTACACCGCGTCGGCCGTCCTCGCGTTCGCCTTCGGCCGTCGCCGAACGGTGCTCGACACCAACGTCCGCCGCGTGCTGGCTCGGCTGCGGGACGGAGCCGAGCTCCCACCAGCCGCCGTGTCCGCCACCGAGAGGATCCGGGCGGGCGACCTGCTTCCCCACGACGAGCCGACTGCCGCGACCTGGTCGGTGGCCCTGATGGAGCTGGGCGCCCTGGTCTGCACGGCCGCCACCCCACGCTGTGACGTCTGCCCGGTGCGCGGCGTGTGCGCCTGGCGGGCGGGCGGCTACCCGGCGTACGACGGGCCGCCGCGGCGCGGCCAGGCCTGGGCGGGTACGGACCGCCAGTGCCGCGGCCGGCTGCTGGCTCTTGCCCGTGAGTCGACGCGACCCGTGACCTCGCGCTCCGTCACCCGCGCGTGGCCCGATGCCGCCCAGCGCGCCCGCTGTCTGGAGTCGCTGCTCGCCGACGGGTTGCTGGTCGAGGCCGCCGGTGGCTACACCCTGCCCGGGTGCTCGTCGTGAGGGACCCCGGGACCACGCGTTTCGCACCGATCGCCCCAGCGGGCCACGACGGCGTCGGCGAGGTCGTTGACCGTGCGCCTGATCTGGGCCTGGGAGTCGAGCGGCTCGTCGAGCTGGAGGCCCATGAGCGCGGCGTCGACGAGGATGGTGGCCTGGCGCGCCGCCGGCTTCCCCAGACCGGCGCGCTCGAAGTGGGCCGACACCGCCGTCACCCACTCGGCGTTGGTCTCGCGCACGGTCGTCGCGTAGGGCTCCCGGCCGAACAGACCGAGGGCGGCCGCCTCGACGTAGAGCCGCTGGCAGCGCTCCTGCGGCCCCGTCGTCACGACGCGCCAGAGGGTGATCACGGCCGACCGTAGGTCGCGCGGCCTCGGCATCTCCCGGAGCCCTCGAACCGACCGGGCGCTGGTCGTCCGCAGGATCGTCGCGACCAGGTCGTCCTTGTCCTGGAAGTGGTAGAGCAGCATCCGGTCGCTGGTGCCCAGCGCCTCGGCCAGCGGGCGGAGACTGAGGCCGATCAGGCCGTGCTCCAGCGCGTAGTCGGTCGCCGCCTCGGCGAGCTCCTCACGGCGTGTGGCCACCGGCACACCCTAGCCCCGGCAGTTCGATTGCCCGGGGAATGTAGCGACCGCTACACTCGCTATGTAGCAAACGCTACATCAACGAGAGTGATGATCATGCTGAGCCCGTTCGCCGTCTTGCTCGCCGCCATCGGCATCGAGGTCGGCGCCACCGTCGCACTTCCGCGAACCCGGGGGTTCCACGACCTGTCCTGGTCGCTCCTGGTGCTGGGCGGCTACGCCCTGTCCATCTGGCTGCTGGCCCTCGTGGTCCGCCAGATGTCGGTCTCGGTCGCGTACGCCGTGTGGTCCGGGCTCGGCACGGCGGCCATCGCCGCCGTGGGAGTGCTGGCCCTCGGGGAGCAGGTCGACGCGGTCAAGGTGACGGCGCTCGGCCTGATCATCACCGGTGTCGTCGTGCTCAACCTGCACGCCGCGCACTGAGGTGGGGGTCAGCCACGGGCGGCGCGCTGCAGCTCCGCGATGATCTGCGGTGCCTTCGGGTGACGCGCCTTGGGGCGGAACACCCGCTTGGGGACGTCGCGGGCGAGGTCGAGCAGCGCGCGTAGCTGGGCGACCTCGTCGGCCGGGGGACGCGCAGCCGTCCGGGTGTCTGCGTCGGGGTCCACCTCGACCAGCAGCCCCAGCCGCTGCAGGGTCTCCACGTCGTCCAAGGCGCACCGTCGGTAGAGCTCCTCGAGGAAGGCGGCCGTCTCGTGCTCGGGCAGGTCGAGCGCGAGCAAGGCGCTGATCGAGCCGGCCAGCGGGCCGCGGTTCCCGCGCTGTCTCAGGTCCGCGCCGGACGAGAGGAGCGCCTTCCACTTGCGGACGAACTCCTCACCGGAGGGGGACTCGTAGTGAAGCAGGGTCAGCGTCGGGTCGGTGAACGGCTCGACCTGCTCCCCGGTGACGGTGTCCACCACGTGGTGCACCCCCAGCGCGAGGTCCGGGGCGGGCCGCAGCCCCGGCTTGCCCGTGACGTGCCCCCGGAAGTACACCCGCGCCTTGGGCTCGGCGATCACGCCGAGCACGTGCAGGAGCTGGAGCTCGTCCTGGCTGAGCCTGCGCTTGAAGGACGTCGGGTCGCCGTCCGGGTGCAGCCGGCTGACCGCCTCCAACGGCTCGAGGCGGACGACGCGAACCTCTGGGTCCAGGCCGTCGAGGACACCACGGTCGAGCCGGGCCACCTCGTCACCGTCGAGCATGAACATCCACTCGGCCCACGGAAATCCCGCCACCAGCCGGGAGATCAGGGCCGCGTTGTCGATCTGTCGGTCGTTGAGGCCGCCCGGGTCGACGGACCGCCACCAGTCACCGTGTGCCCGCACGTAGGTGACGTCGGGCTGGCCGTCGAGGTACTCCTCCACGTCCGGCAGCGGGGCGTCGAGGAACAGCACCACGTGGTCGATCCCCCCGGTCAGGTTGCGTCGCACGAACTTCTCCACGTTCGCGCGAGTGTCCTTGACCGTGCCGGCCGAGATGATCACGCGGGCACCCTCTCACGGTGACCCTGGAGCCACCGAGAGAGGGCCCACGAGCTCAGTCCGTGGTCGCGGACTTCTCCACGTCGGTCGGGCCGGGCGTCTCGTCGTCGCCCTCGCCGCGACCCGACGGGCCGGGCGACGGCTCGACCGCCACGGTCTCCAGCGGAGGCAGATCGGGGAGCTCGGCCATCTTCTGGCCCTTGAAGGTGAACTCCGCAGTCGGACCCTCACCCTCGACACCGACCAGGACGATCTGGCCCGGGCCGACCTCGCCGTACAGCATCTTCTCGGCGAGGGTGTCCTCGATCTCGCGCTGGATGGTGCGGCGCAACGGCCGGGCACCGAGGACCGGGTCGAAGCCGCGCTCGGCCAGCAGGTTCTTCGCCGGCTGGGTGAGCTCGAGCTTCATGTCGCGGTCCTTCAGCCTGGTCTCGACTCCCGCGATCATGTTGTCGACCATGTGGATGATCTGCTCCTGCGACAGCGGCGGGAACACGATGATCTCGTCGACGCGGTTGAGGAACTCCGGCCGGAAGTGCTGCTTCAGCTCCTCCTGCACCTTGTTCTTCATCCGCTCGTAGGAACCGGCCGCGTCCCCGCTCTGGGCGAAGCCGAGGTTGACGCCCTTGGCGATGTCCTTGGTGCCGAGGTTGGTGGTCATGATGATCACGGTGTTCTTGAAGTCCACGACCCGGCCCTGGGAGTCGGTCAGCCGGCCCTCCTCCAGGATCTGCAGCAGGCTGTTGAAGATGTCGGGGTGGGCCTTCTCGACCTCGTCGAAGAGCACCACGGAGAACGGCTTGCGCCGGACCTTCTCGGTGAGCTGGCCGCCCTCCTCGTAGCCGACGTAGCCCGGGGGCGAGCCGAAGAGCCGGGAGACGGTGTGCTTCTCGCTGAACTCGCTCATGTCGAGCTGGATCAGCGCGTCCTCGTCGCCGAACAGGAACTCTGCGAGCGACTTGGACAGCCAGGTCTTTCCGACGCCGGACGGACCGGCGAAGATGAACGAGCCGCCAGGACGCTTCGGGTCCTTCAGACCCGCCCGGGTACGACGGATCGCCCGGCTGAGCGCTGCCACGGCCTGGTCCTGGCCGATGACCCGCCTGTGCAGCTCGTCCTCCATCTTGAGCAGTCGCGTGGACTCCTCTTCGGAGAGCTTCACGATCGGGATGCCGGTCGCCACCGCGAGCACCTCGGCGATCAGCTCCTCGTCGACCTCAGCGACCTCGTCGAGGTCGCCGGCCCGCCACTGCTTCTCACGCTCGACCTTGGCGGCGGTCAGCTGCTTCTCCTCGTCGCGGAGCTTGGCCGCGGCCTCGAAGTCCTGCCCGTCGATCGCGGCCTCCTTGCGCTGCCGCACGTCGGCGATCTTCTCGTCGTACTCACGAAGGTCGGCGGGGGCGGTCATCCGGCGGATCCGCAACCGCGACCCGGCCTCGTCGATGAGGTCGATCGCCTTGTCGGGCAGGAAGCGATCGGAGATGTAGCGGTCCGCCAGGGTCGCTGCGGAGACCAGGGCCTCGTCGGTGATCGTCACCCGGTGGTGCGCCTCGTACCGGTCACGCAGGCCCTTGAGCATCTCGATGGTGTGCGCGATGGAGGGCTCGGCCACCTGGATCGGCTGGAAGCGCCGCTCGAGCGCGGCGTCCTTCTCGAGGTACTTGCGGTACTCGTCCAGGGTGGTCGCGCCGATGGTCTGCAGCTCGCCGCGGGCGAGCATGGGCTTGAGGATGCTGGCGGCGTCGATCGCGCCCTCGGCCGCACCGGCCCCGACCAGGGTATGGATCTCGTCGATGAACAGCACGATGTCGCCCCGCGTGCGGATCTCCTTGAGCACCTTCTTCAGGCGTTCCTCGAAGTCGCCGCGGTAGCGCGACCCGGCGACCAGGGCGCCGAGGTCGAGGGTGTAGATCTGCTTGTCCTTGAGCGTCTCCGGCACGTTGCCCCGGACGATGTCCTGTGCGAGACCGGTCACGATGGTGGTCTTGCCGACGCCGGGCTCGCCGATCAGCACCGGGTTGTTCTTGGTACGCCGGCTCAGGATCTGCATGACCCGCTCGATCTCCTGCTCGCGCCCGATGACGGGGTCGAGCTTGTTCTCGCGGGCGTCCTGGGTGAGGTTGCGGCCGAACTGGTCGAGCACCAGCGAGGAGGAAGGGGCGTCGGCGGCGGCACCGGCGGTCGCAGCCTGCGTGCCCGCCTGCTCCTTGCCCTGGAAGCCGCTGAGGAGCTGGATGACCTGCTGGCGGACGCGGTTGAGGTCGGCCCCGAGCTTCTGGAGCACCTGGGCGGCGACGCCTTCGCCCTCCCGGATGAGGCCCAGCAGGATGTGCTCGGTGCCGATGTAGGAGTGACCGAGCTGGAGCGCCTCGCGGAGCGAGAGCTCGAGCACCTTCTTGGCGCGCGGGGTGAACGGGATGTGGCCGCTCGGGGCTTGCTGGCCCTGGCCGATGATCTCCTCGACCTGGGCGCGCACCGCCTCCAGGGAGATGTCCAGGCTCTCCAGGGCCTTGGCGGCCACACCCTCGCCCTCGTGGATCAGGCCCAGCAGGATGTGCTCGGTGCCGATGTAGTTGTGGGAGAGCATGCGGGCCTCTTCCTGGGCCAGCACGACCACCCGCCGGGCTCGGTCAGTGAACCGCTCGAACATGCCAATCGCTCCTCAACGCAGAAGACGGGGAACGCCGCGCACACGGGCGGCGGGCGTCACCTCTTCCAACTGGTCCTCCAGCCTACGTGTTCCCAGGCCCAGGTACCCGTCGTCCGCCCAGAGCGAACACGCGAGGCGAGCTGGGCGGGGCACGGCGAGGCCGGGCCGCGGCAGGGCCGAGGCCGGGCCGGGCGAGGCACAGGGCGCTCGTCGATCGAGCTCAGGGTGCCGTCGGTCGAGCTCGTCGAGACCCGGTCGGCCATGGGCACCGGAGGTGAGCCGGGCCCTCGACCGACCCTGGCTCACGACGCCGAGCGCTCGCTCCTCACGCTCGACTGCTCGCTCCTCAGTGAGCGGCCTCGAAGGCCTCACGCACGTCGGAGGGGATGCGTCCGCGATCGGGCACCTGGCGACCGTTGGAGCGCGCCCAGTCGCGGATCTCACGGGCACTGGTTCCGACCTGGGTTCGCCGCTTGACCCCCGAGCGACCGCCGGCACGACGACCTGCGGCGACGTACTTGGCCAGCGCGTCGCGCAGCGCCTTGGCGTTCTTGGCGTTCAGATCGATCTCGTAGCTACGACCGTCGAGGCCGAAAGCGACGGTTTCCGCGGCGTTGCCGCCATCGAGGTCGTCCTCGAGGGTGATGTGCACTTTCTGCGCCATGCGAGACGTCCTTTCGAGGTGTGAACGGACCCACGATGGCCGTGCCTGCCGGCGTCCGTTCGCAAAACGTATCGGACGCGGGGATAAGTGACAAATCCGGGGTGCACTCGGTTCGGTTTCCCCCTCCATATCGGCACATTAGGGGCGCGGGCCGCCGTGGTTCCTGGCATAGACCAGCTCGAGGCCGCGCAGCGTCAGCCAGGGGTCGTACGCGGTGAAACACCGGCACTCCGCGGCGACGACCCCGGCGAGATAGCCGGTCGCCACGACGGATACCGCAGCCGCGTCGCTGCCGAGCTCCTCGATGATCCTGGCCACAATTCCGTCGACCTGGCTCGCGACCCCGAAGATCATTCCCGACTGCACCGCCTCGACGGTGTTCCGAGCAATCACCGAGCGGGGACGGCGTAATTCGACCATGCGCAATTGCGCACCGCGCCGCTCGAGTGCCTCCAGCGATATCTCGATGCCCGGCGAAATCGCGCCGCCGACGTACTGGCCGTCCGAATTCACCACGTCGAACGTCGTGGCTGTGCCGCCGAAGTCCACGACCACGGCCGGCCCGCCGTAGCGCGCCACCACGGCCACGGCGTTCGCGATGCGGTCGGTGCCGACCTCCCGCGGGTTGTCGGTCAGGACCGGGACACCCGTGCGCACGCCCGGCTCGACCACGACGCTCGGCACCTCCGCGAAGTGCTGACCGAGCATCGTCCGCCACTCCTGGAGCACCGGCGGCACGGCCGAGCAGACCACGATCCCGCTGATCTCGGCGTCCCGGTCCCCGAGCAGGCCACGGATCAGCACGGCCCACTCGTCGGCCGTACGCGACTCCACGGTCGCCACCCGCCAGTCGGCCGACACCTCACCGTCGCTGACCAGGCCCAGCACCGTGTGGCTGTTGCCGATATCAGCGGCAAGCAGGCCCGTCATGACAGGTCCCGGCGCAGGTCGAGAGCCCTCACCGCGCACCTCCCAGGGACAGCGGCAGGTTGTCGATCAGCCGGGTGGTGCCGAGGCGGGCCGCCACCAGGATCCGACCAGGCACCGGCTCGGCGGGGTGTGGTTCGGTCAGGTCGGAAAGCTCGGCTGTCCGGATCACGAGGTAGTCCAGCTCGAGGGCCGACTCCTCCTCCAGGACGAGCATCGCGGCCCGCCGCGCCTCGGGCAGGCCGTACTCCGCACGGCGCTGCGCTGCGAACAGCGCCCGGCTGAGGACCGTGGCCCGCTGCCGGTCGTCCGGGCTGAGGTAGCGGTTGCGGCTGGAGAGCGCCAGGCCGTCGGGCTCGCGCACGGTCTCGGCGCCCACAACGTCGACACCGAGGCACAGGTCCCTGCTCATCCGGCGGACGAGCACGAGCTGTTGGTAGTCCTTCTCCCCGAAGACCGCGACGTCCGGCCGGACCAGGCCGAACAGCTTGGCCACGACGGTGAGCACACCGCGGAAGTGGCCGGGACGCGACGCGCCCTCGAGCTCGCCTCCGAGGCGTCCCGGCTCCACCGTGACCTGCGGATCGCCGCCCGGGTAGACCTCGTCGGCGCCCGGCGCGAAGACGATGTCGACGCCCTCGCGCCCGCAGACCTCCAGATCGGCGTCGAGGGTGCGCGGGTACCGGTCGAGGTCCTCACCGGCGCCGAACTGGAGCGGGTTGACGAAGATCGTCACCACCACGGGCCCGCCACCCACCCGCTGGCGCGCCGTCCGGAACAGGCTCGCGTGTCCGTCGTGCAGGGCTCCCATCGTGGTGACGACCCCGACGGTCGCATCGTCGCGTCGGCTCGGGCCGAGTGCGTCGGCGAGCTCCTCGCGCGTGGAGGCCAGCCGGGGAGCCGACCTCACCGCAGAGGAGTACGGCGCGCCGGGTCGCCAACGGAGCGGATCGCCTCGTCGAGGGCGCGCCGGATCGCGGATGCCCGGATCGGCAGCACCCGGCCGTCTGTCACGACCCGGTCGAGCGTGGCGCGCGCCAGCGCGACGTACGACGGCAGCGTGTCCGGGGCGGTACGCGCGAGCTCGGACAGGTGTGCACGGACGGTGTTCACGTCCCCGCGGACGATGGGTCCCGTCAGGGCGCTGTCGCCCTCGGCCAGGGCGTTGTCGAGCGCCGCCTGCAGCAAGGGTCGCAGGATCGCGGCAGGATCCGAGGACCCCGCGGCACTCAGCAGCTCCATCGCCTGGCTGACCAGGGTGACCAGGTGGTTGGCGCCGTGGGCCAGACCGGTGTGATAGAGGCTGCGGAGCTCCTCCGGCACCCACATCGCGGTCGCGCCGAGCTCGGCGACGACCTCGGCCGCCCATGCCCTCTCGTCGGGACCCGCGGTCACGCCGAAGACGCAGTCGCCGAGCCGGTCGAGGTCACGAGCGGTGCCGGTGAAGGTCATCGCAGGGTGCAGCGCGACCGGCCGGGCCCCGACGCGGGTCGCCTGCTCGAGCACCCGCAGCCCGTGGCTACCACTGGTGTGGACCACGAGCTGACCCTCCCGAACCGCGCCACTGGCGGAGAGCTGGGTGACGACGTTCTCCAGCATGTCGTCGGGCACGGTGAGCAGCAGGACGTCACACGCTCGCGCCACGGCGGTGGGCTTGTCCATCGGCACGCCCGGGAGCAGCGCCGCGGCACGGCGCTTCGAGGCGTCGGACTCGCCGGCGACGGAGACGATCACGTGGCTGCGCGCGCGTAGCGCGGCAGCAAGGACGGCGCCGACCCGGCCGGCACCGATCACGCCCACGCGGAGCGGGGTCATCAGGGCAACCTCTCCGTTCAGGCCCCTCCGACCATCCCCCGACGGGGAACCGGTGTGGGTGCCACACGGTTGGAACACCCTGAATGTACGTGGGTCTTCCCGGCGGCCGGAACCAGACGCCGATGTGACGTAGACGACTCGGGCGGGCCCGGTCGGGGGCACGTCGGCGTCAGAAGGTGTAGTCGAACGCCTCGATGTCCATGGCGTAGAGCTCGGCGACGCGCTCCCGGGTGCGGTCGTCGTAGTAGTCGCGGTAGTGGCCGTGGGTGCTCGAGTTGCGCCGCGGCAGCTCCTCGACCCGGTCGAGTCCGAGCTTCTCGCGGATGACGTTGACGTCGTGGACGAAGTTCTCGACCTTCCCGATGAAGTCGACCGTCCCCTCCCCGTCGGCGCGCAGCCGGCGCAGCTGCGGTGTCCGGAGCCGCTTGACGTTCTCGGTGCCTTCGAGGACGAACGTCGGGAAGTCCTGGCGGTACTTGCCAAGAGGGCCCCAGATCCGTTTGAGGTTCTCGACCTTGTACTTCGCCCGCTCGTGACCGCTCTCGGCCCGTTTGTACATGTCGACCGTCATCGCCCACCACGAGACCATGCGCGCCCAGGGGTTGCGCACGAACCCGCAGGACCAGTACTCCGAGAGCTGCGGCTCGAGCTCGAGCAGGTGCTCGTAGGTGATGTGCCGGTTGGCGCCCTCGACCTTGCGTGCGTCGTCCACCTCGTCGTCGAAGATCGCGTCCACGGTCGAGCCGCCGGTCTTGGGCACGTGCACGAACAGCACTCGACGGGCGTCCGACACTCGCATGCGGCGACCCTACTCGCAGTCCCGAGGAACGGCTCGGTCGGCGGCGGAGCGCCGCCCCGGGAGGCGTGAGCGGGTACGGCGTACCAGCTCCTGCAGCAGCTGGCGACCGCTCGCGGTGCCCAGAGACGGTGCGGCCGGGCTGGTCGGGGTGGGGGTCCTCGGTCGTCGCTGCGCGGGAGCCCGGCGCTTCGCCGGTGGCATCGCCGCGGCCACGACGCCGGTGATCGCTGCCGCCGCGGCGTCCACCGAGATACGGTCCGGCGACAGATCCTGGTCGGAGGACTCCGGTAGGTCCGGGAGGAGGAGGCGGGCCGGGTCGCCCACGACGTTCACGCCGAGACCCCGGATGAGCTCGACCCGTCGCTCGCTCCGCTCGGCCACCAGCGGCCGCGCCCAGCCGGGCAGGGCGGGCACCGGCGCGTCGCCGGCGCCGCGGTCGGCCTGCTGGAGCTGGCGGACCATGCCCTCCTGCACCAGGCGCACGTAGTCACGGTCGGACCAGCCCCGCTCGGCGAACTCTCCGTTGACCCGGCGCAGCACCTCGGCCGCGTTCATGCTGAGCGAGGCGTTCGTCGTCTCCTCCGGCTCCAGCATCCCGTCCGGAAGGCCGAGCAGCTGCTCGAACGTTCGCGGGAGCAGGCCGCGGTCGGAGTCGTCGGACACGACGAGCGTGAAGCGCTCGGGCGGCAGCACGTCGAGCCAGCGTGACGTCATGAACTCCACGTCGTGGGAGGTCCAGAAGCTGCGCCGCACCTCTCCCGAGTCGTCGCCCTCGAGCAGCTCTCGCAGCCACTGGTCGTAGGACCGGCGCTCGTGGCTCTTCACCCGCTCCTGCCAGTGCGAGGGCATGAGCCGGTGGTAGGCCCGGGCGACCGCGATCACATGGAGCCGAGCGGCCCCGAGGTCCGCGACCACCTTGTGTGCCTTCCGCGACTCTCGGATCCGCCCGAAGTCCTCCGTGCTCAGGCACACGCGTACGTCGGTGCGCTCACGGATGCTGGCGGCGAACTGGTCCCAGACCGACTCAGGAGGCACCTGTCGGCCGCGCGGCGCCCACTGCATCAGCGCGTGCCCCTCCCGGAACAACCGCCGCCAACGGCCCGGGTAGTAGACGCCGTGCGCCGCCAGCTCGTCGCGACGGTCGAACAGGGCCTGCTGGATCGCCGTCGAGCCCGTCTTGTACGGGCCGATGTGCAGGAGAACGGCATCGTCGGGCAGGCGTGCGACGGGGGTGCTCACCGGGTCGCCTCCACCGGGGTCGGCCGCTTGCCGGCCTGCGCCCGGGCGATGAGCTCCTCGACCGCCGCCACGACGGGCGCGATGTCGATGGTGGTCGGCGGTCGTGGGTCCGGTGCGGCTCCCGCGGCCCGGCCAGCCCGGACCCTGGTCAGCTCGGGGTCGCCGATGACGTCGATGCCGCTGGTGCGCAGCAGCGCGATCCGGGCCGCGCTCAGCTCCGCCGTGCGGCCCAGCCGCTCGCCGGTCACTGCCGGGATACGGGTGTCGTGGTCGCCGGCGGGCGACTCGCGGAAGGCCTTCACCACGGCGTTCTGGAGCAGCCGTCGTCGCATCCGGTCCGGCCAGCCGCGCTCGTCGAAGACCTCGTTGAGCCGCCGGCACAGCTCGGTGCGCTCCCAGGACAGCGAGCTGTTGGGCCGCTGGGTCGGGTCGAGCATGCCGGGCGGCAGCCCGAGCATCCGCTCGAACACCGCGGCCGTGCCGAGCGGGTCGCCGTCGTCGGCCACGATGACGTGGATGTGGTCGTCGCGAAGAGCCGCGCGCCAGCGGTCGAGGTACTTCTCGAGACTGTGAGCGGCCCAGAACGACGCGCGGCGTCCCTCGGCCGTCGCCGGGTCGGTGGCGAGCACGTCGTCGAGGAACTCAGGGTAGGTCCGTGACTCGTTGGAGGACTTGACCCGCTCCTGCCACGCCGAGGGAAGGAGCCGGTCCAGCCGGCGTTCGACCCGGACGACATGGACGCGGTCGGACCCCAGGTCGGTGACGATCCGCTGGACGACGCGGGTGCCCGCCGTGCTGAGTCCCTCACTACTGATCACCGTCCGCGCCGCACCCGTGCGAGCGATCTCGTCGACGAGGTCGGTCCACTCGCGCTCGGGCACGTCGCCCACGCCGCGCGGACCACGCCCCATCACGGCCGCGGCCTGGCGGAGGTGTCGGTAGGCGGTGCCGGGGTAGAGCACTCCGTGGTCGCGGATCTGGTCGCGACGAGCGTGCAGCGACTGCTGGAGGGCGGAGGAGCCGGTCTTGAACGGTCCGACGTGGACGAGGACCGAGCCCGGCGGCAGCAGCAGGTCGGCGTCGTCGGCGGGTCTCACCGGCACCCCGTCAGCCTAGCCGCTGCCTCGGCGCTCACGCCGGGCCAGTGCCTCGAGCAGATCCTCGAGCCCGGCGACCGCTGCCTCGATCGGCAACGAGACGGGCGGCGTCGGGGCCGCAGCCGCTCCTGTCGCAGCCGGGCGGCGTTCGGGAAGCAGCAGGCCTCGCGGGTCGCCGACGATGCGGACACCCCCCGCCGCCGCCGCGGCGACCTCACTCGCGCGCTGCTCGCTCAGCTCACGCACGGAATCAGCGGCCCAGGCCGGCACCGGGGGGATGTCGGTCTCACCGGCACGGCGCGGCGCATGGTTCAGCCCCGAGACCAGTCCTGCGTACACGAGGCGTCGGTGGAGGCGTTCTCCCCACCGGCCCTCCTGGACGCCGCGGTTGAGCGCTCGGACGAGCTCGGCGCGCTCCCAGCTGAGGGAGGTGTTCGGAGACTCGGAGGCGGCCAGGGTGGCGGCCGGGAGGCCGAGCATCCGCTCGGCCACTCGGCGGAGCAACGCGTGGTCGGCCTCGTCCGCGACGACCAGCGTCACCCGGGCAGGCGGCAGCTCGCCCGTCCACAGCGCCACCTGCGTGCGCACCGACTGGTGACCCCAGAAGATCCCGGCCGCGGAGCTGCCAGGGTCCGTGAGCACCTCACGCAGCCACTCGTCGTACGACCGCGTCTCGTTGACCGACTTGACCCGCTCCTGCCACGACGAGGGCAGCAGCTTGTCGAGCCGACGGACCACCAACAGGACGTGCACCCGCTCGCGGCCGAGGTCCTCGACCAGGGTGCGGACCTGCTCGGCCGAGGCGGAGGAGAAGTCCTCGCTGCTCAGCATGACCCGGCCCTTCGCCGCCCGGACCTCCCTCACCAGGTCGTGCCACTCGCTCATCGGGACGACCGGGTTGCCGAGGCGGCTCCGCCCGACCAGCGCCCAGCTCTGCCGCATGTGCCGGTGCGTGGTGCCGGGATAGGTCACGCCGGCTGCGGCGAGGGTCGGCCGCTGGGCATGGAGGGAGGTCTGGAGCGCAGTGGTGCCGGTCTTGTACGGCCCGACGTGCACGAGCACCGCATCGCCGGGCAGCAGCAGGTCGTCCACGACCCTCCCTCCTGCACCAGCCCGGGCCCGCCGTACGCCGCCCGGGACCGGGTGCGGCGCGACGGTCGACCCGAGTCGCTTGTGACACAGTTTCCCCCATGCAGGACGAGACGTCGGCGCGGCCCGGGCGGCGACAGCTGCTGGTGGTGGCCGGGTCCGGCCGCAGTGGCACGAGCCTCTTCACCGGCCTCACCGGGCGGCTCGGCTTCCACATCCCCAAGCCGGAGGTCAGCGCCAACCGGTCCAACCCGCGCGGCTTCGGGGAGCCGCGCTGGCTGGTCGACTACCACAACGACCTCCTCTCGTCGGTCGACGTCGTGGTCGAGGACGGCCGGCCCGAGGCCTGGGACCTCACCGACCGGGTGGCCGACGACGAGCAGGCGCTCGGACCGCTGGTCGAGTGGCTCGAGGGACAGTTCTCCGAGAACGAGCGGATCGTGGTGAAGGACCCCCGACTCGCCTGGTTCCTCCAGCTGCACCGCGCGGCCGCCCCCAAGGTGGGTGCCGACGTCCGGGTCGCGACCATGCTGCGCCACCCGGCGGAGGTGATGCGCTCCCGTGAGATCGCCTACGGCACCCGCACCGGCAACACGACCCGAGTGATCGGCTGGCTCACGATGATGCTCGGGACCGAGCTGCGCACCCGCGACCTGCCCCGCGCGACGGTCCGGTACGACGACCTCCTGAGCGACTGGCGCTCGGCGCTGGCCCGGGCCGAAGCCACGGTCGGCACGGGCCTGCTCGCGCACGCCACGGTCGAGCAGCTGGCGGACGCCGACGACCTGGTCGACCCGACACTCCACCGCTCCGCCGCCGCGTGGGACGAGCTGGAGCTGCCGGCACGAGTGCTCGACCTCGCCAGGCGCGCCTACGACGCCTACGGCGACCTGGTCGGCGTACCGGCGTCGGAGCAGGGCGCCACACGCGCCGCCCTCGACGCGCTGCGCGACGAGCTCGGCGCCTACTACGACGAGTGCTTCGACGTCGCCCGCACCCGAACCGGAGCGTTCGTACGCCGGGAGAAGCGCAAGGCGGTGCGCCGGGTCCGCGAGGAGCTGCGGCAGGCAGCTGGCGCCGCGCCGGTCGACCGCGTCGGCATGGTCGGCCGGGTGCGCTCCGCGCTCGGACGCCTCCGGAGGTCGTCCTCGTGAGGGACGCGGAGGCGCCTCGGCGGGTCGCCGTGCTGCTCGCCGGAGGGGTGGGCACACGCGTAGGGCTCGACATCCCCAAGCAGTTGATCAAGATCGCCGGAAAGACGATCCTCGAGCACACGCTCGCGGCGTTCCAGGCGCACCCGATGGTCGACGAGATCCTGGTGATGATGGCGCCCGGTCATCTCGACGCCGTCCGGGGCATGGTCCGCAACGGCGACTACGACAAGGTGACCCAGGTCCACGAAGGCGCAGAGACCCGCAACGGCACCACCCTGCGGGCCCTCGAGCACCTTCCCGAGGACTGTCCGGTGCTCTTCCACGACGCCGTCCGGCCGATGGTCAGCCGGCGGATCATCACCGAGTGCTTCGACGCGCTCGAACGGTACGCCGCGGTGGACGTCGCCATTCCGTCAGCCGACACGATCATCGAGGTCGACGCCGAGGACAACACGATTCGCGCCATCCCGCCGCGGGCGAACCTGCGACGGGGACAGACCCCTCAGGCGTTCCGTGCGTCGGTGCTCCGCGCGGCGTATGCGCTCGCCCGGGAGGACCCGGACTTCACCGCGACCGACGACTGCGGCGTCGTCCTGCGCTACCTCCCCGACGTCCCCATCTGGGTCGTGTCCGGTGAGGAGCGGAACATGAAGGTCACCGACCCGATC
Source organism: Actinomycetota bacterium (assembly GCA_046735295.1). GTDB lineage: Bacteria > Actinomycetota > Actinomycetes > Propionibacteriales > Nocardioidaceae > Nocardioides. The sequence goes on from JBKPTA010000009.1 coordinate 103,335, forward strand.
GACGTCTTCCTCGCCGACAAGCTCTTCCAGCTCACCAGCAGCTACGTGCCCGAGCAACACAGCCCCGAGCAGTACCGGGCGAGCCTGGACGGCAAGGTGCTGGTCGTGCTCGGCGGCAGCTACGGCATCGGTGCCGACATCGCGGCCCTCGCTCGCGAGCACGGCGCGGTGGTGGAGACCTTCAGCCGCTCGAGCACCGACACGCACGTGGAGCGCCGTTCGGACCTCGAGGCGGCGGCCGAGCAGGTGAGCGAGAAGCACGGACGCGTCGACTTCGTGGTCGCCACCGCCGGCATCCTGCCGCGCGGCTCCCTGCTGGAGACCACCGAGGAGACGATCTACGCCGCGACCGAGATCAACTACCTGGCGCCGGTCTTCATCGCGCAGGTCTTCTTCCCGCACCTGCAGCGAACCGGCGGCGGCCTGTTGCTGTTCACCTCCAGCAGCTACACCCGCGGCCGGAGCGGCTACAGCCTGTACTCGTCAGCCAAGGCGGCCGTCGTGAACCTCACCCAGGCACTCGCGGACGAGTGGGGCGAGAGCGGGGTCCGGGTGAACTGCGTCAACCCCGAACGCACGGGGACCCCGATGCGGACCAAGGCCTTCGGCGAGGAACCACCCGACTCGCTGCTCGAGTCGCGGACCGTGGCCAAGGCGTCGTTGGACGTGCTGCTGTCCGACGGCACGGGTCACGTCGTCGACCTGCGAAAGCTCGACCCGTTGGGCGACCCGGTCGAGGAGGCCGTCGCCGACGACCTCGCCTGACCCGCCGCGCTCCTCGGTTCCGCACCGGCGGGGACCCGCGACTAGCATGAGGCGCGCAGCGACCGGGCACGACACCACCCGGAACCCCGACGTACCGCCGACCCTAGGGATCGATGCAGAAACGCCTCACGCGCCCCGCCCGGCTGTCGAACGCGCCCCTCGACCGGGCCAAACGGCTCGCCCGAGGCGTCCCGCAGCGGGCCCGCCGCGCGACTGACGGAGCGCGCATCCGGGTACGCCGTGCGGTCCACCGCCGCGGTTACCTCCCGGGCCTGCTGTCGATCGTCGTGCCGTGCTACCAGGTCGAGGACTTCCTGGACGACTGCCTGGTCTCGCTGCGGTTCCAGCACTACCGCGAGATCGAGATCATCGTGGTCGACGACGGCAGCCCCGACCGCAGCGCTGAGATCGCACGACGCCATGCGCGCCGCGACCTCCGAGTCCGCGTCGTACGCCGCGAGAACGGCGGGTTGAGCGCAGCCCGCAACACCGGCATCGAGCACGCCCGCGGAGAGTTCCTGACCTTCGTCGACTCCGACGACGTGGTGACACCGGTGGCCTACACGAGCGCGATCGCCGCCCTGAACGAGTCCGGCTCGGACTTCGTCGTCTCCTGCTACGACCGGCTCGAGGGCAAGAAGCGGGTCCCGGCCGGTACGTGGATCCGGACCGCCCATGCGCGTCGCCGGCTCGGCGTCGACCTCGACTCGTTCCCCGACGCGATGGTGAACGCGGTCGCCTGGAGCAAGACCTACCGGCGCGAGTTCTGGGATAGGGCCCGACTTCGCTTCCCCGAGGGCAAGCTCTACGAGGACCAGCCGGTCAGTGCCGCGGCCTTCGCCCAGGCCCGCGCGTTCGACGTCGTCCCCGAGATCTCGGTGTCCTGGCGCATCCGCAACGACCGCTCCTCGATCTCCCAGCGATCCTGGTCGACCCGCAACCTCGCGGCGCACAACGAGGCCGTCGCGGCGTCGTTCGAGGCGCTCCGCGCCGCGGGCCAGGGGCGTGCGGTCCAGATCAGGGCGCTGCAGCTGATCTCCTTCAACATGCCGTTCTTCACCCGGCACCTGGTCAAGGGCGGCCCGGACTTCTGGGAGCTGCTCCGCGAGGCGCTGCTGGACCTCGTCAGGCGCGTCTCGAGGGAGGAGTTCGTGCACAGCGTCGGCGCCCAGGACAAGGTGCTGGTCGAGCTGATCGCGAGCGGTCGGCGGGACGCGGCCGTCGAGTACATCGAGAACTGGGGCAGCGACACGAAGCGCTTTCCGACCAGGACGACCCCCGAGGGCGTTCGCGTCGAGCTGCCGCTCACCGAAGGGCTCCCGGACGACGTGACGATCCTGTCCGACGCCCAGCTGGAACTCGTGAGCAGGTTGATGCGCACCTCGTGGGACGACGACAGGCTCACCGTCAGCGGCTGGTCCTACATCCGCAACGTCGACCTCGAGGTCAACCCGCCCGAGCTCACCGTCGAGCTGGTCTCTGCCGACGGCACCACGCGCATCCCGCTCCAGAACGAGCTGTTCGACGAGCCGCGGCTCGACGTCCTCGGCGTCCACTGGCACTGCAACTACCGACCCGGAGGCTGGCGGGCGACGATCTCGGCCGGTCAGATCCCGGCCGACGTCGAGCAGGACTGGTCGTTCGAGCTCACGATGACAGCAGCCGGAGTACGCCGTACCAACCGGCTGCGCGAGGTCTCCTCGGCCGGCTCCTCGTCGGTCCACCAGACGTTCGTCGACCTCGACGGCGTGACCCGGACCGTCCTACGAGGCGACGAGCGACAGGTGGCGCTGCGAGTGACGCACCACCCTGCGCACGCCGTCTCCCAGGCGCTCGACGCGGACGGCGTGGCCACGGTCGTGTTCCGAGCTGCCTCGCCCGAACGGGTCGTGGTCAACCACATCGACGCCGAGCGCAAGGAGCTGCTCAGCGCCGCCCCGGAGCCGACCGGCCGCGACGGCGAGTGGCGGGTCCGGCTCCCCCTTCCCTCGCTGGCCGTCCCCCGCGTCATCACCCCGTCGTACGGCGGGATCACCCGCCCCCTGCGCATCCGGGTCCGTCACGGCGACGGCCGGTGGACCCCGATCCTGGCCGCACCCGGCACCACGACGTCCCCGGCCGTCGTGGAAGGCGCGGGCGCCCCGCGGCAGTTGACGCGGAGCAAGGGTGGCGAGCTCGAGGTGATGGACCGGGTGCCGGTGGCCACGGCGTACACCATCGCGGACGAGTGGTTCGAGGTACGTGTCCACGCCGCCCTGGACCTCGAGCCGTACGAGCCGGCGCTCGCCAGCACCGACCTCGAGGTGCCAGGCACGCTGGAGCGCCGTGACGACGGCTCCTACACCCTTCGCTTCCCGCTGGCGGGCAGTCGGTGGGGGTACGACGACCTCACCCTGCCGCGCAACAAGTACGCCGTGATGCTGCGCAGCGACGACCCGGAGCAGGACCTGCCGGTCACGCCGTCCTCCCAGCTCCTCGACCGGCTACCGCTCGACGAGCCGCAGGATCGCTTCCGCATCCTGGTGGAGGTCATCCCGAACCGGCCTCCGGCGCTGACGCTCAACGTCCAGGAGCCGCTCGCCGACGATGTCCGCGGCCAGCGCAACCAGTACCGCCTCCGCGAGGCGGCCCGCGTCGAGGAGGCCACCCGGCCCAGTGTCTTCTTCCGGGCGCTGTACAGCGAGGTCGCCAACTGCAACATGCTCGGCGTCCACCACGAGCTCGGACACCGCGGCTCGTCGCTGACCCGCTACTGGTCGGTGCGTGACTACTCGGTGCCGGTGCCCGATGGCGGGACACGTGCGGTCGAGGGAACGCCCGAGTGGCACGAGGCGCTGGCCACCTCCCGCTATGTGATGGTCAACGTCCACCAGCCCGAGTGGTACGCCAAGCCACGCGGCCAGGTGCTGATCGAGACCATGCACGGCTACCCGTACAAGGTGATGGGCCACGAGTGGTGGGAGAAGGGCGGCTTCCCCTCGGGCCAGATCAACAGCTTCGACCGCCGGGCTCGCGAGTGGGACTACTTCGTCTCTCCGGCGACGTACGCCACGCCGCTGCTCGCCAAGGCCTTCCTCGAGCCCGCCGGGGCGACTCCCGAGATCCTCGAGATCGGCTACCCCCGCAACGACGTCCTGCAGTCCGACGAGGCTCCGCTCATCAGGGAGCGTGTGCGCAAGGTGCTCGGCATCGGTGACGAGCAGCGGGTCGTCATGTACGCACCGACCTTCCGCGACTACCTGTCGGCCGACGACATGGCTGCGGAACGCATCGACTTCTTCGACGTCGACCGAGCGGCCCGCGAGTGCGGGCCGGCGTACACCTTCCTGGTGCGCGGACACGCGTTCCACGCGCGAGCCGGTGGCCGCCACGAGGGCGGGGCGAACATCATCGACGTCACCGGGCACCCCGACATCAACGACCTGATCCTGGCCTCCGACTGTGCAGTGCTCGACTACTCGTCGTTGCGCTTCGACTACGCCCTCGTCGACAAGCCGATGGTCTTCCTGGTTCCTGACCTCGAGAAGTACGACGCAGTCCGCGGCGGGGTCATCCCCTACGCGCCGACGGCACCGGGCCCCCACGTCACGACCACACGCGAGGTGGTGGCACTCGTCCGCGACCTCGACGGCCTCGCCCGGCGTACCGCCGCCCAGCGCGAGACCTTCCGCCGCGAGTACGCCGATCTCGACGACGGCCACGCGTCCGCCCGGCTCGTCGACGCCGTGTTCGTGCCGCGCGGCGACGCCTGACCTCGCCGGTCGGCGTCGACGACGCCGGAGGAAGCGCTGGGTCACGTGGCCGCCGTCGGAGCAGGCCGGGGATCGCCTCGAGCATCCGCTCCGCCGCATGGCCGTCCTGGTAGGGGTGGGACGGTGAGCCGGCGCCACGACGACAGACACCAGGCCGATCCGCGCGTCGGGGACGCCCCACGCGGCGCGCTCCTGGCCCAGGTGAGGATCTGATGTTCGATGGCGCCCGCACCATGACCACGGTCTCCCGAGCCCGCCGATCACTCCGCGCCGGACCCGCGGCGTCCGACGTCCACTTCTGGCTGGGTGGCGCCTTCCCGACGCGATGCCCCCATGATGGGGGATCCGGGACCCGGAGGCCATGCGGGAAGATGGGTAGGGGTGTCGGGGGTAGCGCTGATGTCTGGGTTGGGGACTGGATGACTCGTCGTGCACGGTTGTTGGTCGCATGCTTGATCGGCCTGGGTACTGCGGTCGGGTTGGCCGGGCCGGCGCAGGCGGCCACCGTCAGTCCCACACCGGCTCGCTCGTGGGGGGTCAACGGTCGGGTCCTCGCATCGGTGGTCGTGGGCAACCAGGTCATCGTGGGCGGCACGTTCACCGCCGCGGTGAGCCCCTCGGGAGCCACGGTGCCGCGGGCCCACCTGGCGGCGTTC
>JBKPTA010000010.1:0-67035 GCA_046735295.1 Actinomycetota bacterium
GTAGTTCCCCAAACCCGTCCACTTGGGCTGACTGAGCAGGTCGTACTGCGTGAACGAGAAGTACAGGCTGGCGCACATCGGATACACGTAGAACATCAGGAACCCGATCGCCCATGGCGCCATGAAGATTGCCGCGGCCAAGCGGCGCCTGGTCGCGGTGCGGCTGCGCCGTCTTCGGCGGCCTGGCAGCGTGCCCGACGGCGACTCCCGTCTGAGCGTTCCGGTGCTCATGGCGCAGGCCTAGTGACCCAGTTGCGCTTGGTCGTCGATCTGAGTGGCGACGCTCTGAAGGCCGGAGTCGAGCGACCCACCACGCCCGGCCAGGTACTTGGAGAGCCACTGGGCGAAGATGTCCACGTCCGCCGTCCCCAAGGGCGTCAGCTGCTTGTAACGCGAGTTGGGGTCGGCGAAGATCTGCATGAAGACCTTGAAGTGTGCATCGCCGGTCAGCTTGGGGTCCTTGAGAGCGCCGTACGTGGTCGGCACGTTCTTGAGTGCCTCGGCGAGGGTGGAGACAGCACCCGTGTTGGTGGCCAGGTACTTCACCACCTCCCACGAGTCGGCGGGGTGTGGCGTCCCGCGCGGGATGCCGATGATGGTTCCACCGATCTGTCCCATGCCGTAGGCGCTCTTCAGTGAGTCGGCGACGGGGAACGGCGCGGTCGCGTACGGCACATCGGAGTGGTCCGCGGCGATGGACGCGACCCGCCACTCTCCGTCCAACGCCATGGCGAGCTTGCCTTGTTCGAACGCCTGGGATGTCGACCACTCGGAGTCAGGACCGCCGAGTGCGGCGTAGAACTTCGTGAGCTTGTCGAACCCGTAGAAGTCCACCATCTGCTTCTGCCACGTCACCAGGTTCTTCCAGGCAGGGTCCGAGGCGAGCGCGGACTTCCCGTCACTTCGGTACCACTGCGCGTTCGACCAGACGCCGTTCTCGAGCTGAGCAGTCTCGTAGAAGTTGGCGAGCGGGACGAAACCCGCCACCTTGATCGATCCGTCCGCATTCCACTGCGTCAGCTTCTTGGCGTCTGCGAACAGCTCCGAGTAGGTCCGAGGAGGAGTGCTGATGCCGGCCTGTTGGAGCATCTTGGTGTTGTAGTACAAACCGTAGGCGTCACTGAGCAGCGGAAGGGCGACCTGCTTGCCTTGGTAGCTCGTGTAGTCGAGCGCAGCCGGCGCGATGATCTTGCCGACATCGAGCTGATCGAGCTTGATGTACGGGTTCAGGTCGATCCACGCTCCGCTCTCTCCGTACTTGGCCACGTCGTCCGGGCCGACCTCCATCGCGACGTCCGGCGCAGTGCCGCTGTTGATCGCGCGCTGGACGTCCCCCAGCTGCTTCCCGCCCGTGACCTTGACGGTGATCCAGGGCGCCGCCTTGTGCAGGCCGCCCAGGGCGCTCTTGAACGTGTCGAGCTCTCTGCCGGTGAAGAACGTCCAGACATTCAGGGTGACGGGCTGATGTGAGCTCTTCTGGGCGGGCGCGTTGCTGTCGGGCGTCGAGGCGGTGCACGACGTCACGGCGACCATCGTCGCGACCACGACGGCCAGCCCCATCGAATTGCGGCTGAATTTCATCAGAGGGCTCCGATCAGATGCACTTCAGGATACGTTCGCGAACCTGGGCAGGTACGAGCGATTCGTGTGGAGGATCTCGGCGAGCATCGGCTCGGCCACGGTGAAGTCTGCGACCAGCGGATTGGCCATCAGCGCGTTCAACGCCGCCGACCTGCTTCCCGACTCGGCCGCTCGAGCGGTGAGCAGCTCGAAGGCCTTCACGTGCTGGACCAGCCCCAGCATCTCGGGGGGCAACGGGTCGCACGGGAGCGGGTGTGCCCCGTGGGCATCGACCGTGCAGGGCACCTCGACCACGGCGTCGTCGGGCAGACCCGGAACCGCGCCGTCGTTTCGCACATCGACGATCTGAACGTCACCGGTATCGGCCAACAGCGACGCCATCAGCTCCGTGGCGGCTTCGCTGTAGTAGGCGCCACCGCGCTGGCCGAGCAGTTCCGGCTTGCGATCGAGGGCCGGGTCACGGTACATCTCGAAGAGCCGTCTCTCGATGTCGATCACCTGCTCAGCCCTGGTCGGCCCGTGCACCTGTTCCTCGAGCACCGCTCGGGTCATGTAGTAGTAGCGCAAGTAGTAGGACGGCACCGTGCCGGAATGCTGGAGCACCTGCGACGGCAGGCCCACCTCTTCGCTGATGTCATCGAGGAACTTCTCGAGGATCTCAGGCAGCCGGTCCTGCCCATCGACGAGGACAGCGCGCTCCCAGCTCAAGTGGTTGAGCCCCACATGTCCGAGGCGAACCCGTGACGGCTCGACCCCGAGCCGTTCCGCGAAGTGCCGCTGGAAGCCGATGCCCACGTTGCAGAGACCGACCGCACGGTGCCCGTGGTCGGAGAGGGCCTGGGTGACGATCCCGACGGGGTTGGTGAAGTCCACGAGCCAGGCATCGTCGGCAGCCTCGCGCTCGACCTGTTCGGCTATCTCCAGCAGCACCGGGACGGTGCGCAGCGCCTTGGCGAACCCACCGGCGCCGGTGGTCTCCTGACCGATGCACCCGTACGGGAGCGGAAGGGTCTCGTCACCCTGCCGTGCCGCCTGACCCCCCACCCGCAGCTGGACGAGCACGAAGGAGGCGCCGTCGATGGCAGCCTCTCGTGACGTCGTGACCGTCAGCTCGCCGTCCCAGTCCTGCGCCGCCATCATTCGCTGCGCCAGACCGCCCGTGACGCCGACGCGCTCCTCATCGATGTCGTGGAGACTGAGGACGTCGATGGGGAGGCGGTCGCGCTGCTTGAGCAGGCCCTCGATGAGCTCGGGGGTGTAGCTGCTGCCCCCGCCGATGACGCAGACCTTCACTCCCCGGGTCATGCCGGGTACGCTAACACCGAGCGCTTCAAACAGGAAGGGTTCCTAGCAGTGGCTGAGACCTCCGGTGGGCAACCCGTCGCGGTTGGAGGGGCAGCTCCCGACACCGTTCACCTCACCTTCGACGCCGATCACCCCGATCGGCCTGATCATCGGGTGGACCGGGCGGACGCCGCCCCGGACGTCTTGGCCGGACAGAGTGTCCCGGCCACGCTCTTCCTGAAGGGCCGCCGGGCGTCGGCGAGCCGAGCGGTGGCCGGTCGGACCGCGTACGAGGGCCATCCGGCAGTCGGCTGTGACGTCGATCCAGACGAGTGGAACCAGGCGTGTGGCGCCGCCGAGCTGGATGCCGCCCTCCACGCCGGCCTCACTGCTCGGCTGAGACCCGAATCGATCGTTCTCCTGCACTCGTGCCCGGGGATGCCCTCGACGGTGGTACAGCAGGTGATCGAGACTCACGCCCGAGACGAGGGTGGCCTGGGCGCCGCTGACCAGGCGCCCGCCGGAGTGGGTCCGCGTCATGGTGACCGATCGCGGCACGAGGTAGACCGCGCGAGGAGGCGCTGATGGCCCGCATTGTTCTCGATGAGGTGACCAAGGTCTTCGACAACGACGTCGTTGCCGTGGACCATGTCTCTCTGGAGATCGAGGATGGCGACTTCATGGTCCTCGTGGGCCCGTCAGGCTGCGGTAAGTCGACCATCCTCCGCATCGTTGCCGGCCTGGAGGAGGTCACCTCCGGTGAGGTGATGATCGGTGGCGATGTGGTCACGGACATCCCGGCCAAGGAGCGGGGCATCTCCATGGTCTTCCAGAACTATGCCTTGTTTCCTCACATGACCGTGGCGCAGAACATCGGCTTCGGACTGCGGTTGCGCAGAGTGCCGCGAGCCGAGCGAGACGAGCGGGTACGCCGGATCGCGGCCACCCTGGGCCTCGACGGGCTGTTGGAGCGCAAGCCGTCTCAGCTCTCTGGAGGCCAGCTGCAGCGGGTCGCCATGGGACGGGCGATGGTGCGCCAGCCGGAGGCCTACCTGATGGACGAGCCCCTGTCGAACCTTGACGCGAAGCTGCGTGTCCAGATGCGAGCCGAGCTGGCAAGCATCCATCGACGCACGAAGACCACGGCGATCTACGTCACGCACGACCAGGTGGAGGCGATGACCTTGGGCGACCGGGTGGCCGTCCTGCACAACGGCCGCCTCCAACAGGTGGATACTCCCAAGCGGCTGTATGACCAACCGGCGAACATCTTCGTCGCCGCCTTCATGGGATCGCCCTCCATGAACATGGTGCACGCCAGCATCGAGGGCTCCCAGGTGGTCTTCGGCGGGCATTCGCTGCCGATGCCACGTCACGCTCCTTCAGATCTGCAGGGCGAGGTCGTGCTCGGAATCCGCCCCACGGCGTTCTCCGAATCCGCCGACGGCGGCCTGCCGAGCATGCACGTAGAAGTTGCCCTGGTCGAAGAGCTCGGCTCGGAGGCTCACCTGCGCTTCAACGTTCGAGCTCCCGCGGTGACCAGCGACGAAGCTCTGGCTGCCTCCAGCGAAGCCGGAGATGCGCTGGGACCCTCCCTTCTCTTGACCGAGGAAGGTAGTACCCAGTTCACCGCCGCCGTGGACTCCAACACCAAGGCGACGGTCGGCAGCCGAGTGAACCTGACCGTGGATCCACAGAAGTTCCACTTCTTCGACCCGACGACGGGGTCGTCGCTGCTCGCCACGTCAGCCACCTGAACGGGCCGTCCAGCGAGCTCGGGAGCCGGCCACGGAACCTGCTCCTTGGATGCCGACTTGTTCCTTGGCGGGAAGGGGACATGCTGGTCGACGAGCGGGGCTGCGCACCGGTGGAGGGTCCTGCTGCGCCTCCATGGGTGGGGGTGAACCCACCAGCAGCTCGGACCTGTCGGAGCGGGGCGCACTGCGTGGACGCGCGGGCTACCAGCTGGTGGTCGCCGGAAGTGGAAGCCGCGCGAGGCGCCTCGCCTCGGCGGTCCGGATGCCCAGGAGGCGCAGGCACGCCTCCGTGAGCTCGTCGACCGAGCCCTCGCTGATCGCGCGGGGGTGGCGCTCGTGCAGGCGCAGGAGGCCGAGGAGTCCGCCGGCGACGGCGCTGAGGGCGATCTGCGCGTTCGCGAACTCGAAGCGGCCCGCGGCCTGGCCGGCCTGGATGTCCCGGAGAGCCCTCGGTGCCAGTCCTCGTTCGATATCGAGGAGCTGTAGTCCGGCACCGGTGATGAAGCCCGCAATCTCTGGATGGGTCCAGGCAAGTCGCCCGGAGATCCGCAGCGAGACGGCGAAGACCTGGGCGGGGTCCTCCAGGCCGACGCACGCTGCGTCGATCATCTGCCCCCACCGCTCGAGCACCTCTTCCGATGCGGTCTGGAACAGCTGCTCCTTGCTGCTGAAGTGGTTGTAGAAGGAGCCGAAGCCGATGTCGGCCTCCTCGGTGATCTCTTGGATGCTCGCGCGGTCTCCTCGACCGTCGGCGATCAGCCGAACGGCAGCCTCGACGAGCGCCTGTCGGGTTCGTGCCTTCCGCCGGTCGAGGCGATTGGTCGAGGCGGGTGCACGGGCCGGTGTGCCCACGGCACTCTCCTTCTCTGTGACGAATCTCGTCAACACTGATCCAAACGTACAGAAGACGCTTCTCGTCGGACGGGAAGCGGACGGGCGCCTCTCTCTCAGAGCGCCCGCCCGCAGGTCGCGTGCCACGAGGGTGCCCGTCAGGCGACCGCGTGGACCTTCTCGCCCTTGCCCGGCTCAGGGAAGGGGAGCTTCGCTGCCGCCGAGCGCACCTCGATGCCGTCGAACAGCATCGACGTGCCGGAGACCAGGTTGAAGAGGCCGAAGAGCAGTGCGAGGGAGACGGCACCCATGTCCGGGCGGGCACAGAGCAGGACGCCGAAGACGACCGAGATGAGCCCACCGAGGACGAACGTCGCGCGCGTGCCGTTCGCCCCGTCGCTGCGGACCCCGATGACGATCTCCGTGACGCCGCTGACGAGTGCCCAGCCAGCCACGACGAGGACGAGAACCACGGCGGTGGCGCCCGGCCATGCGAGCGCGGTGACGCCCGCGACCACGTCGATCAGTCCGAGCAGCAGGTGGCCGATCACCGGCTTCGCGCCGCGGCCGCTGTAGGCCAGGGCGGCCTGTAGGCCCGCCGACGCGAACGCGAAGAACGCGAACACACCGACCATGGCGAGCACCGTGACCCCTGGCCAGGCGATGGCCACGACGCCGATGCCGACAGCGAGAAGGCCTCGGAGGATGAGTGAGTTTCCGAGTGAGGTGAACATGACGAGTTCCTTTCGGGTGCGGAGCCCACTGCGCCGATCCACTGCGAGTGGGACATCCAGTCAATTCTGATGAAGTATGACAGAAGTGATGATGCAGTAGTTGGGGTGAGGATGTCAAGCCCTGGACGCCGCAGCCGCCCCAGTGCGGACCGCTGGCGGGCTCACTCGTCGGCGGCGTCGTGGGCCATCGGAGTGCTCCCGCCCACGGGGGCCCGGTGAGGACGTCGGTTCCTCGGCTTGCACCCGGACGGACGTCGACCAGCGGAAGAACCCAGGCCGTCACGCCGGCCACGGTGCATTCAGCCATGCGTCGTTGACCTCGCCTCAACGCAGGGCCAACCGCCGTACCGGACGATGTCCGAGGTTCCAATGTGGACGGGGGAGGAAGTCGATGCCGAGTCCGTGGAGCAGGGCCTCTCGTCGCCGGACGGTGGTGCCATCCCGGGCGGCCGGAATCCCGGATGGCGACGCGATCACCGGCCCCAGCAGAGGCGACATCGCGCGGGGAGGGCCCGGGAGCGGCTGCATCCGCGAAGGAGCCGAAGCGCGCCAGCTGCACGGCCGGAGCGGCTGCCGCACCCACATCGGCGGCCCCGGCCGCGACACGCTCCGGGGTGGCCCGGGGCGAGACATCCACGAGCAGTAGACGCGGGCGAACGCCATGTGGGACACCGTGAGCGAGGATGGCGACGTTGCGGACGCAACGGCGCCTGTCCACCTGTCGCACGACATGCCGTGCTCGCGGTGCGGACACGCTCCCCACATCTACCTGCCGTGTGCCGACGACTGCGACTGCCCCTCCATGTGGGCCGACGACACGAGCGCCCGAACCCTCCGGCACGCCACCTCGTAGCGCCGTGTGGTCGGCACTGTCGTCCCCGTCCAGCTCGGATGACGTGGTGGTCGGGTGATGATGCCCCGGACGCGCCAGCGGTCGGAGAGCGGCGGTCACCCGCTGGCGCGTCGAGGGGCGCGCCCCGGCTCATCCGGCAGGAGTACGGCCACGGGGGTCCGCCGCACCCTGGTGGCCTGCGCCCGCACTGTCGGCGGCCCACAGACACGCGCGCCCCACGACCGGAGTCCGCGTCAGGGGCCGGGTGGTCGGAGCCACCCAGGGGGGTCAGATCAGCCCCTGACACGGACCGGTGGCCCCGGAGAACTTGGGGCCCGACCCGGCCGGCTCCCTCCAAGACCCAACCGGGTGGCAGAACCCTGGCGCAGTGCTGTTGGCGAGCTGTTGACCCGTCGAGTCCCCGCGACCGGCCGGATGTCGCAGGGTCGTCGCGCCGATCTGCGACTCGATCCTCCAGCCGTCCAGCGTGCTGTCCACGAACCTGCTGCGAGACCCGGGTCGAGAATGGCGCTGGGGGCCGCCGTCGCCTCGAGGGGGAACCTCGGCGACCCGGCCCCCAGCGCAGTGGCCGCAGAAAGCATCGCACCGCGGCATCCCACGAGGCCGTGGGGGACCCGCCGTGGGATGGTGAGAACGTAGGGACGTGCCGTTGAACCTGCGTTGATGCGGCTCCACGTCCACCGCGATCCTCCTGCCGCTGGCCGGCGCTCCCGCGGGGACCTCGGGCCAGGTCGAGAACGGCCTCGGTGACCATCCGTCGAGTCCGGGACCGGGCGCGACTAGCGTCGGAGGCGTGAGCTGGCTGACCGACCTCGGCGCGACCAGCCCGGTGGTGGCGGCGCCGATGGCAGGCGGGCCCACGACGCCGGAGCTGGTGCTCGCGGCCGCGAGGGCCGGATCCCTCGGGTTCCTCACCGGCGGCTATCTCACGGCCGAGGCGCTCGCCGGACAGCTGGCCCGCGTGCGGGCCACCACCGAGCTGTACGCCGTGAACCTGTTCGCGCCCAACCCGGTGACCGTCGACCGGGCCGCCTACGCGGCGTACCGAGAGCTGATCAGCCGAGAGGCCGAGCGGTACCACGTGGAGCTGCCGGTCGAGCCCCTCGAGGACGACGACGCCTGGCGCGACAAGATCGACCTGCTGGTGGAGCACCCGGCGCCGGTCGTGTCGTTCACGTTCGGCATCCCGGACGGGACCGCGTTGACGGCCCTCCGGGGCGCGGGCAGCTTCCTCGTCCAGACCGTGACCGGTGTGGACGAGGCGCACCGCGCCGATGCGGCGGGCCTCGACGCGCTGGCCGTCCAGGCCGCCGCCGCCGGCGGGCACTCGGGCACGATGACTCCGGACCGGCTCCCGCCCGTGCGTCCGCTCGCCGAGCTCGTCGCCGAGGTTCGCGCCGCGGTCGGCCTGCCGCTGCTCGCCGCCGGAGGCGTCGCCGACGCCACCGACGTCGCCGCCGCCCTCGGTGCCGGCGCCGACGCGGTAGCCGTGGGCACGCTGCTCCTGCTGGCCCAGGAGAGCGGTACCTCGGCCGCCCACCGGGCCGGCCTCGCCGACCACTCGCGCGAGACGCGGATCCTCCGAGGGTGGACGGGTCGCCCGGCCCGAGGGCTCCGTAACGCCTTCACCGACGCCTTCGAGGCGGCCGCCCCCAGCGGCTATCCCGCAGTGCACCACCTCACCCGCCCGATCCGCCGTGCCGCAGCCGCCGCGGCCGACCCGGAACGCGTCAACCTGTGGGCCGGCACGGGTTTCCGCGCCGCTCGGGAGGCGCCGGCCGCCGAGATCCTGACCAGTCTCGGCTGAGGCGACGTCGCCCGCCGAGCCTCTCAGCCTTCTCACGGCCGACACCCGTACCCTGGGGCCCGTGCCGCTGCTGGAAGCCGTCAAGGGAGCCGTCCGTCGTCGACTGGTGGCCAGGGCCGGCGGCATCGACCTGAGTCGGCTCCATCGCGTCCCCGACCGGCTGACCTGGCCGCTGGACCGGCACCTGGCCGACCCGGTCCCGCGCATCTCCGAGCTGCGGGCCAAGGACCCGGTGTCCAAGGTCGTGACGTTCATGGGCATGGAGATCTGGCTCGTCACCGGCGACGCGGAGGCGCGCGAGGTGTTCGGCGACCTCAGGTCGTACTCCACCGACGTGCGTCCTTACTACGGCACGTCAGGGGCCACGAACGGCGACATCGGCGGCCTCGGCTTCACCGACCCGCCCGAGCACACCCGCCTGCGGAAGCTGCTCACCCCGGAGTTCACGATGCGCCGCCTGGCCCGGCTGAGGCCGGCCATCGACCGGATCATCGAGCAGCAGCTGGACCAGACCGAGCGCATCGCAGCCGACCAGGACGGTGTGGTCGACCTGGTCAGGACCTTCGCGTTCCCTATCCCGTTCCTGGTCATCTGCGAGCTGCTCGGGCTGCGCGACGAGGACCGCGAGACCTTCCGCAAACTGGGGTCTGCCCGCTTCGACGTGACCATCGGCGGGGCGGCGATCATGGGCGCGGTCGGCGCGTCCCGGGAGTTCCTGTTCGCAGAGTGCGAGCGTCAGCGCACCGAACCGGGGCCCGGGCTGATCGGCCAGATCATCCGCGAGCATGGTGACGAGATCACCGACTTCGACCTCGGCGGCCTCGCCGACGGCGCCTTCACCGGCGGTCTCGAGACGTCGGCGTCCATGCTGGCGCTCGGCACGGTCGTCCTGCTCGGCAGGCCGGAGCTGTACGCCGGCGTGGCCGATGACCCGGCGTCGGTCGTGCCCGTCGTCGAAGAGCTGCTGCGCCACCTCTCGGTGGTCCAGGTCGCGTTCCCGCGGTTCGCCAAGCAGGACGTGGTCGTCGGCGGCCACCGCATTCGCGAGGGCTCCTGCGTGATCGTGCACCTGCCCGCCGCCGACCGCGACCCGCGCGCCTACCCCGCCGGCGACCTGCTCGACCCGTCCCGGGCCACCTCGTCGCACCTCGCCTTCGGGTACGGCTTCCACCGCTGCGTGGGTGCCGAGCTGGCCCGGATGGAGCTGCGCGCGGCGTACCCCGCACTGGCACGGCGCTTCCCGGACCTCGCCCTGACGGTCCCCGCCGAGGACCTCGGCTACCACGCCAAGTCCATCGTCTACGGCGTGAAGTCGGTGCCCGTTCGCCTGCACGGCTGAGCTGCACACGACGGGGCCGCCGCCCGGGGCTCGGACGACGGCCCTGTCCCTCTCCACCCTGGTCAGGTGGTCAGTGCTCGAGCGCCTCGACCTGCTCGGCCGCCTCGGCCGGGGTCGGCTCATCCCCACGGTCGAGCTTGCTCGGCCACCAGATCCTGCTGCCGACGTCCAGGTTGATCGCCGTGACCAGCACCGACCGGACGATCATCGTGTCCAGCAGCACGCCCAGGGCGACCGCGAACCCGATCTCGGCGAACGCCACGAGCGGCAGGGTCGCCAGCACGGAGAACGTCGCGGCGAGGACGAGTCCGGCGGATGTGATCACCCCACCCGTCGCCCCGAGCGCGATCAGGGAAGCACGCCTGGTGCCGTGCGTCGGTGTCTCCTCTCGGACCCGGGTCATCAAGAAGATGTTGTAGTCGATGCCCAGGGCCACCAGGAACACGAACACGAAGAGAGGCAGTGACGCATCAGCCCCGGCGAAACCGAGGACGTGCCGGAAGATGAGCGCGCTGATCCCGAGAGAGGCACCGAAGGACAGCACCACGGTGGCGACGAGGAGCAGCGGCGCGAGCAGGGCTCGCAGCAGCACCATCAGGACGAGCATCACCACGAGCAGCACCAGGGGAATGATCACCTTGTCGTCGCGCAGCGACGCGTTCTCGATGTCGGTGTTGATGGCCGACCCGCCGCCGACGAGAGCGTCGGCGCCCGGCACCTGATGCACAGCCGCGCGCACCCGGTCGACCGTCGCGAACGCCTCCTCGGACGTCGGGTCCGAGGTCACGTTCGCCTGGATCAGGGCGACACCGCCCTTGACGATCGGCGGTGACGGGTCTGCGATCCCGGCGACCCCACGCATCGCCTGGACGACCTGCGGCGCCTGTGCCGCGGTCGCGACCACCTGGACGGGCGTCGAGGTGTCCGCGAGCTGGTGGTCGATCAGGGCCTGCTGTCCGGTGACGGAGTCGAAGTCCTTGGTGTAGGCGTCCGCCGTGGCCAGGCCGTGTGCGTTGAGCTGTAGGAACCCGAGGCTGCACACGGCCAGCACCAGCGCGGTGACGACCCAGACCAGGCGCGGCCGCGGCGCGATCCGGGCACCGATCCGCGCCCAGAAGCCGGTCGCGCTCGGCTCCAGGGTGTCGAACAGCGGACGACGCGGCCAGAAGATCCAGCGGCCGAAGATCACCAGCAGTGCCGGCAGCAGCGTGATCATCACCAGCAGCCCCACGCCGATCCCGATGGCGGCCACCGGACCGAGACCCGACGTGGAGTTCATCTCTGCGACGACCAGGCACAGCATGCCGAGCACCACGGTGAGGGCGCTGGCGATGATCGCCGGCGTCGCGCGATGGAGTGCGTACGACATCGCCTCGTGCCGATCCTCGTGGCGATGCAGCTCTTCTCGGTATCGGGCGACCAGCAGCAGCGCGTAGTCGGTGCCTGCGCCGAAGACCAGCACGGTCAGGATGCCGGCGCTCTGGCCGTTGACGGTCAGGTCGGCGTGCTTGGCGAGCAGGTAGATGACGGCCTGGGCACAGGTCAGTGCCACCCCGGCCGACACGACCGGCAGCAGCCACAGCAGCGGACTGCGGTAGGTCAGCAACAGGATCACGACCACCACGAAGACCGTGCTGTAGAGCAGCTTCCCGTCGATGCCGGCGAAGGCGGCCGCCGAGTCAGCTGCCTGCCCCCCGGGCCCCGCGACGTACACCTGCGCACCGTCGAGCTGGGCGATCTTCTCGATCTGGTCCTTGACGTCGGGCAGCTTGTTCCAGCCGTTCTTACCGAAGTTGAAGGTCACCATTCCCTGCGCGACCTGGCCGTCCTGCGAGACCTGCACCGACTGGCTGGGCTGGATCGTGCTGCCGTCGGGTGCCTTGGCCGGGACCGCCCCGTCCAGCTTCTGGATCTGGTCCAGCTGCCGCCCGATCTCGGTGCGGTCGGCCGGGGTCAGACCCGCCGTCTTCTCGTACACCAGGACGGTCGGGATGTCGTTCTGGTCCTGGAACGGCGCCAAGGTCTCCAGCGCCTTGGTCGACTCTGCGCTTGCCGGCAACCAGGACGAGGCCTGGTTGTCCTGGACGTCGGTCAGCTTGCCGGCGACCGACCCGGCCGCCATCACGATGATCAGCCAGAACGCGAGCACGATCCACTTCGTGACGCGTCCGGTGAGCTTCCCCGCTACCTGTCTGTGCATGGAGACGAGTCCAGCAGATCGGGGCGAGCCGCGTCATCGGGGTTTACCCCGAGTTTCGCGGGCTGTTGTGGGATCGTGACCGGATCTGAGGTACCTCGGCCAGGTCACGTCAGCTCGGTCTCGGCGGAGGCCCTGGCCCCCGGGACGGTCATCAGCGCCACGTCTGTTGAGACGGTCGTGGTGTCGGCCCTCTTCCTCAGCGTGGCCACGGACACGTGCGGCCAGCTCAGGCCGTTGAAGTCGAGCATCACCGCCTGGGTGTACTGCAGCTGCAGGAAGTGGCCACCCTGCGGCTTCTTGACCGTCTCGATCCAGAAGGTGGCGGTCACCAGGTCCGCGGCGGCGTTCTCGGTGAGGAAGAACGTGTTCGTCGTCCCGATGCTGCGTGGCTTGTGGTTGGTCGCCCTCACCCGGAGCACCACGGTGTTGACGATCTCCTGGCCGGCGATGGCGTCCTGCAGCACGAGGTTGGGGTTCTTGACCATCGCCTGGCTGATCCCGGGCACCGTGCCGGCGTCGGACGGCTGGCGGAAGTCCGTCTGCTTCGACAGCTTCAGCTCGGGGAACGTCTGCTCCGCCTGGTGGAAGGTCCCCTTGGTCGAAGGATCCCCGATGGAGAAGGGGATGATGTCGGAGTCCTTGATGATCGGTGGGCCGGCGATGACCGACGCCTCGCCCTGAGCCAGGATCGCCGTCCCGTGCGGGATGGACGCCATCCGGACGACGGTCGGCGGCTCCTCCGGCGCGGTCGTCCTCGGTACGGTGGCCCAGATTCCCGGCTCGAGGTGGATCCCGGCGTCGAGCGTGCGGTCGGAGATCTGCTGCAGGTAGTGCACCCCGAACATGTTGATGTCCTTCTGGGCGAAGCCGCGGTTCGGGATGGCGCCCGGTATCTTCTCGAACTCGAGGGTCTCCGAGGTCAGGTTGAGCTCGAGGAAACGGTCCTGCACCTTGTGGTGCGGTCTCCAGATCGTGTTGAAGCCGCGACCCCTCCACGTGCCGACGAGGGCCGCCAGCGGTCCGAGCGGGTCGTCGATCTCGGTGAAGGGACGGATGACGGCGTCCTCGATCGCCGGCACCGGTTCGAACCTGAAGTCGTGCTCGAGCTGCATGGAGGGCTCCCCGGGTCTGGGTGCGCCCGGTGCCGGGTCCGGGCGCCTCTGTCAGGCAACAGTGTGCCGCAGCGCGGTGGATACGCGCCCCGACCGAGCCGCCACCCCAGCCCTGACCGAAGGTCGGCTCACAGCCCCAGGGAACGCCCGATGATCTCCTTCTGGATCTCCGTCGTACCGCCGTAGATCGTGCCGGGGCGGGAGTTCACGAAGGCGCGGGCGACCGGGTACTCCGCCATGTAGCCGTAGCCCCCGTGGAGCTGAACGGAGCGGTCCGCGATCCTGTTCTGCAGCTCGGTGGTCCACCACTTCGCCATCGAGGCGGTCTTCGCGTCCAGGTCACCTCGGACGTGACGGGCGAGGCAGTCGTCGATGAAGACCCGGGCGATGTGAGCCTCGGTGGCCATCTCGGCGAGGGTGAAGCGCGTGTTCTGGAACGTGCCGATCGGGCGCCCGAACGCCGTTCGTTCCTTGACGTGGGCCAGCGTCATCTCGACCAGCGACTCGCACGCCGTGGCCGCGCTCACCGCCATCGAGAGCCGCTCCTGCGCGAGGTTGGTCATCAGCTGGACGAAGCCCGACCCCTCCTCGCCGAGCAGGTTGGCCTTCGGCACGCGCACATGGTCGAAGAACAGCTCTGCGGTGTCCTGGGCGTGCTGGCCGATCTTGTCGAGGTTGCGGCCGCGCTCGAACCCGTCCATCCCACGCTCGACCACGACCAGGGAGATCCCCTGGTGACCGCCGTCCGGATCCGTACGCGCGACCACGACCACGAGATCGGCCAGGATGCCGTTGGAGATGAACGTCTTCTGGCCGGTGAGGACGTAGTGGTCGCCGTCGTCCACGGCGCGGGTCTGGATGCCTTGGAGGTCCGACCCGGCGCCGGGCTCGGTCATCGCGATCGCGGCGATGGTCGTCCCTGCGCACAGGCCCGGGAACCACCGCTGCTGCTGCTCGGGCGTCGCGCTCGCTACGAGGTAGGGCGCGATCATGTCGTTGAAGAGCGGGAACGCGCACCCGTAGACCCCACGCTTGGTCATCTCCTCGCCGACGACGGCGTTGTAGCGGAAGTCGGGCGTCCCGCCGCCGCCGTACCGCTCGGGGAGCTGGAGGCCGAGGAGTCCCTGCGCGCCGGCCTTGGCCCAGACCTCGCGATCGACGATGCCGTCCTTCTCCCACTGCTCGTGGTGCGGCACGGCCTCCTTGTCGAGGAACGTCGCGACGGTCATGCGGAACGCCTCGTGCTCGGCCTCGAAGATGCTGCGGGTCACCCCATTACTGTGACAGTGGAACTGTCATGGTGCAACGGGGTCGAGGGGACCCCGCCGCACGCGGTCAGAACAACAAGATCCTCTGGGCCGCTCGCGTGGGCGCGGTCGAGGGGCCGCTACAGATCGAGGCGGCGCTGCTCGGAACCGGGACGACCGTGACGCGCTCGGTGGACCCTGCTCCGGGGCCCTCGATCATCGACCTCCCGTCGCCAGGATGCTGGTCGTTCGACCTGACGTGGGGACACCACCACGACCGCCTGCGACTGGGCTACGCCCAGGCTGACCTCGGCCTTCGCCGCCGTCGGCGTGCCCGCTCGGGAGTCGCTCCGGTCCGACTCATGGCTCTGGGTCAGGGGGCGCTCGGGTAACCGATGCCCAGCTGGTCGAAGAGGAAGCTGTAGATGTCGGTCGACTCGTCGACCATCTGGTCCAGCGAGCCCGCGAGATGGCCGCCCGCCTCCATCCGGAGCAGCACCGGGTGCTCGGACCGGGTGGCCGCCTGGAGCCGGGCGGCCATCTTCTTCGCGTGCCAGGCCTCGACCCGGGTGTCGTGCTCTCCCGCCGTGATAAGGACCGCCGGGTAGCTCGTGCCGTCCTCCACCTGGTGGTAGGGCGAGTAGGCCGCCATCGCCTTGAACTGCTCGGGGTCCGTCACGGAACCGAACTCGGTGGTGTTGTACTGACCGTTGATCGTGGTCTCGCATCGCATCATGTCCATGACCGGTACGGCGGCCACGACGGCGCGAGAGATGTCGGGTCGCTGCGTGAGCACGGCGCCCATCAGCAGGCCGCCGTTCGAGCCGCCGAGGATGGCGAGCCGGTCGCGACTGGTGAGCCCGATGTCCGCGAGGTGCTCGGCGCAGGCGATGAAGTCGTCGAAGCAGTTCTGCTTCGTGGTGAGCCGTCCCGCCTGGTGCCACTCCTCGCCGTACTCGCCGCCGCCCCGGATGTTGGCCACCGCGTAGACGCCGCCCTGCTCCAGCCAGAGCAGTCGCTCGGGGTCGAACGAGGGAACCAGCGAGATGCCGTAGCCGCCGTAGGCGACCAGCAGGGCAGGAGCGGATCCGTCGCGCGGAGTGTCGGGTGCGGCGATGACCGAGATGGGCACCTGGGTGCCGTCCTTGGACGTCGCCATCTCGCGGGTCACCACATAGCCCGAGAGGTCGACGGATGTCGTCGTCCGCAGTGCGGTCGGGACCGGGTCGGTCCCGTCGGCGGCGGCCCACCAGGTCCCCGGGTCCGTGAAGGAACCACCGAACCAGGCGACCAGGTCCGGCCGGAGCCACGCCAGCCGGGCCCTGTACGACGACACCGAGCTCACCGGCGGAACCTCCACCGGCGGTAGGGCCCCACCGCTGAGATCGAAACGCCGCATCCGCTGGGGGCCACCGTCGAGGTCGACCACCCAGACGGTGCCCGCGGTCACCGTGAAGTCGTCGATGGCAAGGTCGCCCGCGGGCACGATCGCGTCGGCCTCGGACACGGTGGCGCCGTCCGCCAGCGGAAGGCGTAGCACCTGGCCGCGGGGCGCGCCCCGTCGTGAGAGCAGGAAGAGCGCGTCGTCACCCAGGACGGCGTGGACGCAGCAGTCGGTGAGATCGGCCACCTGCCACCACGTGCCGCCGTCCTGCGCCCGCACGAAGATCTGCCACTCGCCGCCGTCGCCCTTCTGCACCCGGTCCATCACCCAGCGCCCGTCCGGGGAGGAGGAGAGGAAGTTCTCCGCGATCTGGGCGTCTGCGAAGGGGCCGGCGAGGTCGACCCGGTCCGTCGCGGCATCGAGGTCGCGGAACCAGACCTGCTGGTGGAAGCCGGCCGGGTCGCTCGGCAGGGTGTACCAGACCCCGCCGCCGTCGTGGCGCCACGTCATCGAGCCGCCCATGACGTTGACGTGCGGGATCGGTTCGCACACGTCCTTGCCGCTCGCGACCTCGTAGAGGTGGAGCGTCCCGTCCTCGGTGCCGCGCTCGGACAGCGAGACGGCGACCCGACCGCCGTCGGGCGAGGGGACGTACCAGTCGATGGTCGTCTCACCGGAGGGATCGACGACCGTGGGGTCCAGCAGCAGCCGTTCGGTGCCGGCGTCGTCGAGGTCGGTCAACGTCACCAGTGTCGGCCGCTGCTTCGGCTTCTGGTCCTTCAGGGCGAAGAACAGATCCCCGCCGGACATCAGCCCGAGGTAGGAGGTCGAGTCGTCCCTCAGCAGCTGCTCGACACGCGATCGCAGCGACGCGCGCCAGGGAATCGCGTCGAGGTAGGCGCGGGTACGTGCCTGCTGCTCCTCGGTCCAGCGCACGGTCTCCTCGGCCGTGGCGTCCTCGAGCCACCGGTAGTCCTCGGTCACGTCCACGCCGTGGTAGGTCGTCGTCATCGGGACTCGCGGCGTCGACACCACCGGCAGTGCAGTCATGCGGAGCAGTCAACACCCGGGCCTCGGAACCGACAACGCCCGCTCGAAAGGGGTGACGGGTCAGCCGAGGAGCTCGCGTACCTGCCGGACGGTGCCGACGGGGTCGTCGCCAGCCGGCATCACCTGCAGGTTCGTCACGCCGGCCTCGGCGAAGGCCGCGATCCGCTCCTCGACGTACGACGCGGGGCCGACCAGGTTGCCGAGCTCGAGGAGTGCGGCCGGGACGACCTTCTCGGCGTCGCGCTTGTTGCCCCCGAGGTAGAGGTCCTGGATCTCCTTCGCATCCTTCTCGTAGCCGTACTGGCACATCAGGTCGTTGTAGAAGTTCTTCCCCCGCGCACCCATGCCCCCGACGTACAGCGCGACCATCGGGCGGACCAGGTCGAGGAGTGCCTTGGTCTCAGCGCCCTCGCCGATGGCGACCACCCCGCCGGCCGAGATCTCCAGCGGCCCGAGGTCCGCCTGACGCTTCGCCCTTCCGCGGGCGAGCGACTCGCCCCACACGTCGCCGGACTTCTCCGGCACGAACAGGAACGGCAGCCAGCCGTCGGCGTACTCCGCAACGCCCTCGACGTTCTGGGGGCCCAGCGCCGCGACGTAGAGGGGGACCGATGCCCGCTCGGGCTTGGTCAGCAGCTTGAGCGGCTTGCCCAGGCCGAGCCCTTGGTCCTCCGGGAGCGGGAGGGTGAAGATGCCGTCGTTGACCAAGGTCTCGCGACGCAGTCCGCGGCGGATCAGGTCGACGATCTCGCGGGTTCGGGCGAGCGGCCGGTCGTACGGCAGGCCGTGGAAGCCCTCGATCACCTGCGGCCCGCTGGCACCCAGACCGATGATCGCCCGGCCCTGGCTGACGTTGTCCAGCCCGGCTGCGGTCTGCAGGAGGGCGCCCGGAGTGCGCGAGTAGATGTTGAGGATGGCGCTGCCGATCTCGATCCGCTCGGTCTTGGCGGCGAGGTATCCCATCAGCGTGGGGGAGTCGAACCCGTACGCCTCGGGCACCCAGATCGTGTCGAGCCCCGCCCGCTCGAGCGCGGCGACCTGGTCGGCGGCCTCGCGCGGGTTGCCGGCGTACATCAGCTGGGTCGAGAGCTTCACGCTCCCGACTGTGACAGAACCACTGTCACGGTTGCAAGGCGTGACGCGTCAGCGCTCGCCGGCCACGGCCAGTCGCTCGAACATCTGGTGCGTCGCCCGCAGCTCACGGACGTACGCCGACCGGGAGGAGCCGGGGATCACCATCGGGTAGACCTCGCAGTAGCCGCGGATGTCGACCAGGTCGCCCCAGCGGTCGACGGCCACGACGTCGTACCCCAGGCCCAGGTGACGGTCGCACAGGTCGGGACGGATGGGTGGCCGCTGCCTTCGTGCGGCGGAGCTCAGCATGTCGTGGCGGAGGAGCCGGAGGTCTCGGCCGGACATGCGAACTCCGTCCGATACGCCCGGGGCGCGACGCGTGCGCGGCAGGCAGAACCGGGCCCGGGTGATGGTGCGCGCGTCCCAGATCGGCGTGGACGGCACGGGTCGCCCGTGCGAGGGACAGAACGGGCGGGTGTCTCCCATGCCGTCCGGACTCGAGAGCGCACGCTGTCTGGCGAGCAGCCTGAAGTACGCCTGCCACACCGTGCGGCCGCCCACCCGGTGGCTCGCACCCACCTGGAGGTCTCGGCAGCCCGCGAAGTCGCCGTTGAGGAGGCGAGCCCCGTCGGGGTAGTCGAGGACGATGCGGTACTCCGGGCCGGCTTCGGCGAAGCATCCGTCGCCGCGGGGGGAGCGGGGCTGGCTGTTCACCAGGGCGACCAGCCTCTCGACGTCGCGGGTCAGCGGTTCGCGTGGTGCCCGCCATGGGGTCCCGTCCGCCATGGGGCAGATGAGGGCAGCCCGCGGACCCGGCGGCAGGGTGTCATCCGTCGTCGGGACCACCCCGGCAGCCGGGTCGGGGCACCTGAACGGCATGACGGCGGCGCCTCGAGCGGACGCCGGTGCGGACGACGTCTCGTCGCCGCAGGCAGCGAGCACGAGGACCGACGCCACCAGGAGCCCCACGAGCCGAGACATGGCAGCAGCGTGCGGCGTGGCCCACCACCGCACAAGCGCCGTGACCGGATCGTTGCGCCGCCCCGTCCGACGCTGGTCAGCGGCCGAGGCCTGCCAGCACCTCCGCTCGGGGGAGCTCGCCGAGCAGACGGCCAGGGACCAACAGCTTGGAGCGACGTACGCCGGAGCCGATGATCGCGGCGGGGATGCCGAGGCAGGCCTCGTCGACGAGGACCCGCCAGGCCTCCGGCAGTCCGATGGGGGTGATCCCGCCGTACTCCATCCCCGACTCCGCGACGGCTCGCTCCATGGGCAGGAACGACGCCTTGCGGACGTCGAGGGTGCGCTTGACCAGGTTGTTCACGTCCGCGCGGGTGTCGGCGCGGACCACGCACGCGGCCAGTCGCTCCTCTCCCTCGCGCCTGCCCATCACCACGACGCAGTTGGCCCCGTCGGTCATCGGGACGTCGTACTCCTCGCTCATCGCGGCCGTGTCGGCGTACTCCGGGTCGATCTCGACCACTGCGACGTCCCTGGCGCCCGGCCAGTCGCCGAGCGCCTCGTGCACCGGCGGCGCCAGCAGCTCGGGATGGGAGAGGGCGGGCAGCGACACGAGCGACCCGATCCGTGGGAGCGGCATGGCGCCACTGTGGCACGACGTCCGCGTCCCGGTGCGCCGTGGTCCCGACGAGCTCGACCCACGGCGACGAGCTCCACCGACGGCGACGGGGACGACCGACGGCGCCGAGGTCGACCGACGGCTGGTCAGTCGCGGGTGCCGCGTAGGCGCGGCGCGGTTGCGACCAGGCCGGCCGCGCCAGCGGCGACCCAGGGGATGGGAAGCAGCCAGCGCAGGTCGGAGGACTCGACGGCTCCGGACTCGATCAGGGCCCAGATCATGAAGAGGCCCGCGAACGCCACGCCCATGACGAGGTGGCCGATGTTGACCGGGTGGAGGCCGGCGACGAAGCTGCGTGTCGGGGACCCCTCGAGGGGCGGGGTGTGGTCGGGGGTGTGCTCACTCATGGTGTCCCTCCGTCAGTGGCTTCGGTCGACATGCACGTCGATGCCGCCGATGTGCAGGTCGGTGTCGATGGTCAGGTGGGGGGCGCCGACTCCGGCGGAGTGCGCGGCCGTCACGGTCGTGTCGATCCCGCCCCCGTCTCGGCCGAACGCGTTGATCCCGCCGATGCCGGTGACGTCGTTGTTCGACACGACAGACACGCCGGCCGGGACCAGCACCTCGATGTGACCGACGTTGCCGGTCAGGTGGATGGTGCGGCCGTCGAGGGCCTCCGGGTCGCGGACGCCGGTCAGGTCGAGCCGGATCTCACCCACGTCCATGGTGTACAGCGGCTCGACCTGCGCCGAGCTCGTCGGGACCACCGTGGTGCTGTGGGGGTCCCACCGGTCGGCGACGGTGGTGCCGACCGTGACGGCTGCGGCGATCAGCCCGACCAGGATGATCCCTCCGGCGCGGCCGAAGAAGGAGCCGACGAGGAGGAACGCCGCGCTCAGGCCGAGAGCGGTCGCGGGGTACGCCGAGGGCGCGACATCGGCGCCGGCCAGGTCGGCGATGCCGAGCCCACCGAGGGCGACGGCCATCACCGCCAGGGCGAACCAGAACAGGATCGGCCCCTTCTTCCGTGGGTTGACCGGGCGCGGCTGCTCCGGCACGTACCACGTCGGGGGGTCGGCGGCCGATGAGCCCGCCGCGGTCGCGAGCGGGCCGCTGGGTACGGCGCCCGGGTCGGTCCCGGTCGCCGGCGGGACGGGGGAGCCGGCGTCCGGCGGGTCACCGCGGTGCGGCAGCTGGGTGGAGATCACCGCGGCCGCCGCGACCACCACCAGGCACACCAAGAAGACACCGGCATTGCCCCACCAGCCGTGCGAGACGAGCAGGAGGAGGGCCAGGACACCGACCATGACCAGGGCCACGGTGCGACTGCGCCGGTCGAGCTTGATCTTGGCCCAGTCCTTGCCCTCTTCGGGAACGAGCAGCCAGAGCGCCACGTACAGGAGCAGGCCGACGCCGCCGAAGAACGTGAGGACCACGAAGGCGACCCGCAGGATGACCGGGTCGATGTCGAGATGGCGACCGAGCCCCCCGGCGACGCCGGCGACACGTCGGTCGGAGCGGCTCCGCCGGATCCGGGCGAGGTCGCGGATGTCGTCCCAGCCGACGCGCGGACCCGCGTCTCCCGCGCGAGCGGCAGAGTCCGGGCTCGGTGGCTGCGAGGTGTCGGGCGGAGTGGTCATGTCATCCACGGTGCGCCCTCGGCGCGGCGGTCACCATCGGGGGAACCCCTGATCGCGCCCGCGTCCTGGGGGGCGTGGCTCAGGGTAGGGCCGGGGATCGTCCTCGTGGTTCGCACCCCGGCGACCTGCGACGATGGGTGGACCATGACGACCACTGCGCCCACCGCGCCGGTGCCGCCCGAGGTGCGCCGCGCCACGCGCGACACCCGGCACCCGATCATCGGCGGGGTCGCCGCCGGGCTCGCCCGCCATCTGGGCGTACCGGTGCTCTGGGTGCGCGCAGGCTTCCTGGTCGCGGCCGTCCTGGGGGGCAGCGGGATCATGTTCTACGCGGGGCTCTGGCTCGTGCTGCCCGGCGACTCGCTCTACCACCATGACGCGCCCGGCCTCGAGAGCGCGGCCCGGCAGGGCCGCCGCCCGGGTCGGATCCGTCGGCTCGCCGACTCCGGCCCGGCCATCGCACTCGTGGCCCTCGGCCTCGGGATGGTGCTGACGGCCGAGGCGATCTTCGGCAACGGCATCGTGATCTGGGCGCTCGTGCTGGCCGTGCTCGGCTTCGGCCTGCTCTGGCGCCAGGCCGACGAGGCCCAGCGCACCCGCTGGCTCGACCAGTCGGACAGGCTCAACCCCGCTCGGGCCGTGTTCGGCGGAGGCGGCTGGGCGGCGTACCTCCGCGTGGGCGCAGGCTTCGTGCTGGTCGTCTCCGCGGTGGCCCTGTTCGCCATCCGCCACGGCCGCCTCAGCGACGTGTACGACGTGCTGATCTCTGCCGCCCTCGGCGTCGTCGGCCTCGGCATCACCCTCGGACCGTGGATGTGGCGGCTCACCAACGACCTCGCGGCCGAGCGCGCCGAGCGGGTGCGTACCCAGGAGCGGGCCGATCTCGCCGCCCACCTGCACGACTCGGTGCTGCAGACGCTGGCCCTGATCCAGAAGAACGCGGGCGACGCCCCGACGGTCACGCGCCTCGCACGCTCCCAGGAGCGCGATCTCCGGGCGTGGCTGTTCGACGCCTCCCCGGCGGGCGACCGTACCCTGACCGGCGCGCTCCGCGAGGTGGTCCGCGAGATCGAGGACACCTACGGGGTCGACGTCGAGCTGGTGACGGTGGGAGACGTCGAGCTTGCCGACTCGCTGACGCCGATCCTCGCGGCGACGCGGGAAGCCGCGACCAACGCCGCGAAGCACGCCGGTACGCCGTCGGTCGACGTCTACGCCGAGGTCTCGCGCGACCGGCTCGAGGTGTTCGTCCGCGACCGCGGGCGGGGCTTCGACCCTGAAGCCGTGCCGCCCGACCGGCAGGGTGTCCGCAACAGCATCCTGGACCGGATGACCCGGCACGGCGGCACGGCCGAGATCCGGTCCGGGTCCGAGGTCGGTACCGAGGTGCGGCTGACGCTGCCGCGACCGGAGAGCACCCGAGAGGAGAGCAGCAGATGAGCCAGTCCAGCGCCGTCAAGGTCCTGATCGTCGACGACCACGCGATGTTCCGGGCCGGCGTACGCGCCGAGCTGGGGACGGCAGTGGACGTCGTGGCCGAGGCTGCCGACGTCGACGAGGCCCTCGCCGCGATCACCGAGCACCGGCCCGACGTCGTCCTGCTCGACGTGCACCTGCCCGGAGGCGGGGGTGCAGAGGTGATGCGCAGGCTGTCGCCGTCCGTGGCGGCCGACGGGCCACGCTTCCTGGCGCTCTCGGTCTCAGACGCGGCCGAGGACGTGATCGGCACGATCCGCGCCGGCGCCCGGGGCTACGTCACCAAGACGATCACCGGCCCGGAGCTCGTCGACGCGATCCGTCGCGTGGCCGAGGGTGACGCGGTGTTCTCCCCGCGCCTCGCCGGCTTCGTGCTCGACGCCTTCGCCGGCACGATCGAGATCTCGGCGGTCGACGAGGACCTCGACCGGCTGACCGAGCGTGAGCGGGAGGTGATGCGGCTCATCGCACGTGGGTATGCCTACAAGGAGGTGGCCCGCGAGCTGTTCATCTCGATCAAGACGGTGGAGACCCACATGTCCAGCGTGCTCCGCAAGCTCCAGCTCTCCTCGCGCCACGAGCTGACCCGCTGGGCTTCCGACCGCCGTCTGCTCTGACCCGGCTCCCGCGCCCCGGTCCGCTGTCGCCATCACGTAAGACCTGTGGCCTCCCAGGTCATGACCTCGGCCATGGCCGCTGACGACCCTCGGCCCTGCACCGGCCGCCTTCGGCCAGGCACGGTGGTCTCGAGGCGCGAGCTCCGTACTCGTCCGAGGAAGGCCCCCGGGGGCGCGTAGGTGCCGCGTGACGGAGCCGGCGCCGGTTGGAGGAGTCATGGTGTTCATGGTCACGCTGCTGGTCATCGTGGCACTCGGCCTGCCGGTTCTCGTCGTCCTCGCCCTGCGCAGGTGGGGCACGGACCAGGCTGCGACCGAGCAGTCGTTGCTGTCCCCTGACGCGCACACCGTCTCCTACGTCGTCCCGGAAGGTGAGGACCCGACGTTCGCGCGCGCGGCCCTGGCCCACGCCGGCTTCGTCTCGGTGCTGGACCGGAGCGGCGACCAACGGCTCGTCGTCCGGTGCGAGCCGGGTCAGCGCGAGCAGGTGCGCAGCATCCTGGAGCAGACCGACCACCCGACGGTGGAGCATGGCCTGCTCGCTCACGTGCCGTTCGACGACGAGCCGGTGCAGGCACAGCCGCATACGTAGGCGCCCGGGCGAGAAGGCGGACCACCGCGATGCTCGGGTGGACCGCCGACCCGGGGGGTGACGGGCCGTAGGGTGGTCGGGAGATGAGCGACACCCTTCCGGTCATCGGCCTGAGCCTTGCCGACGACCCCGAGAAGCAGCCGGAGCGCACCCGGGGCCCCACGGCCGACGACCTCCTCGCGGGGCTGAACGAGCCGCAGCGGGCGGCGGTGGTCCACGAGGGGCCCCCGTTGCTGGTCGTCGCCGGCGCCGGCTCGGGCAAGACCCGCGTGCTCACCCGTCGCATCGCCTGGATCGTCTCCCAGCGGAAGGCTCACCCGGGCTCGATCCTCGCCATCACCTTCACCAACAAGGCGGCCGCGGAGATGAAGGAGCGGGTCGAGGCGCTGGTGGGTCCGCGAGCCCGCCTGATGTGGGTGTCGACCTTCCACTCCGCGTGCGTGCGCATCCTGCGCAAGGAGATCGACAAGCTCGGGTTCAGGTCAAGCTTCACCATCTACGACGCGGCCGACTCCAAGCGGCTGATGACGATGGTGCTGAACGACCTCGACCTCGACCCGCGGCGGTACCAGCCGGGCGCGGTCCTGCACTGGGTGTCCACCCACAAGAACGAGCTGCGCGGACCTGACGACGTCGCCGCCGACGCGCGCAACAAGTTCGAGGAGGCGTACGCCGCCGCCTACTCCCGCTACCAGCTGCGGCTGCGCGAGGCGAACGCACTCGACTTCGACGACCTGCTGATGACGACGGTCGACCTGCTCGCGACGTACCCCGAGGTCCGCGAGACCTACCGCCGCCGCTTCCGGCACGTGCTCGTCGACGAGTACCAGGACACCAACCATGCGCAGTACGCCCTGATCCACCAGCTCTGCGCGGACTCCCTGGAGGACCCGATCTCGTCGACGGAGCCGGAGGGGCCCGCCGCCGAGCGGGTGGCTCCTGCCGAGCTGATGGTGGTCGGTGACGCCGACCAGTCCATCTACGCGTTCCGCGGCGCCAACATCCGCAACATCCTCGACTTCGAGCAGGACTTCCCCGACGCGGTCTCCATCCTGCTGGAGCAGAACTACCGCTCCACGCAGACCATCCTGAACGCCGCCAACTCCGTGATCGGGTACAACCGCGGCCGGAAGCCGAAGAACCTCTGGTCCGACGCCGGCATGGGTGCCAAGATCGTCGGCTACGTCGCCGACGACGAGCGCGACGAGGCACGGTTCGTCTCGGGCGAGATCGACACCCTCGCCGACGCCGGCTCGCGTCCGGGCGACGTCGCGGTGTTCTACCGCACCAACGCCCAGTCACGTGTCTTCGAAGAGGTGTTCATCCGGCTCGGGATGCCCTACCGGGTCGTGGGCGGCGTGCGGTTCTACGAGCGGCGAGAGGTGCGTGACGCACTCGCCTACCTGCGGATGCTGGTGAACCCGGACGACGAGGTGTCGCTGCGGCGCATCGTGAACACGCCGAAGCGCGGCATCGGCGACCGAGCGCTCGAGTGCGTCACGTCGTTCGCCCAGCGCGAACGGATCACCTTCTGGGAGGGTCTGCGACGGGCAGACGAAGCACCCGGCCTCGTGAGCCGCTCGCTGGTGGCGATCCAGGGCTTCGTCGCCCTGGTCGAGGAGCTCCAGTCGATGGTCGACGCCGGTGAGCGCGCGGACGTGATCCTCGAGTCGGTGCTCGCGCGGTCGGCGTACCTCGACGAGCTCGAGGCCTCCGACGACCCTCAGGACGGCACACGGCTGGAGAACCTCGCCGAGCTCGTCGCCGTCGCCCGGGAGTTCGCCGACGACCCGCAGGCCGGGCCGTCCGCCGACCCGGCCGACGTCGACGCGGGCGCGGTGACGCCCGGACTCTCGGACTTCCTGGAACGCGTCGCCCTCGTCGCTGACACCGACCAGATCCCCGACGCCCCCGACGAGGACGACGGAGGCATGGTCACGCTGATGACCCTGCACACGGCCAAGGGTCTGGAGTTCCCGACGGTGTTCCTGACCGGGCTCGAGGACGGCGTGTTCCCGCACTCGCGCAGCCTCGACGAGGCCGGCGAGCTCGAGGAGGAGCGCCGGCTGGCCTACGTCGGGTTGACCCGCGCCCGCGAGCGCCTCTACCTGTCCCGGGCGCTGATGCGGTCCGCGTGGGGAGCACCCGCCCACAACCCGGCCTCGCGGTTCCTCGCTGAGGTGCCCGACGAGCTCGTCGACTGGCGTCGTACCGAGGCCGACCAGGTCCACTGGCAGCGCCCCGACCTCTCACGCACGACCGACTTCGGCCAACCGACCGCGGCCGGGCGCCGCAACTTCAGTGCCGCGGCGGTCCGCGCCGACGCTGCGGCGAAGTCCAAGCCCGCACGTGAGGTGCCGTCGTTGTCACCGGGCGACCGCGTCCACCACGACACGTTCGGCCTCGGGACCGTGGTGACCGTGGAAGGCGTCGCGGAGAAGGCGGTCGCCTCCATCGACTTCGGCTCCGACGGGGTGAAGCGCCTGCTGCTCCGCTATGCCCCGGTCGAGAAGCTCTGAACCCGGAGGTTCACGGCTGCAGGCCGTGCACGACCAGCGCCGTGTAGGGGTCGACCGGGTCGCCGCCACCGGGGTGCACCTCGAGGTGGAGGTGGGGGCCGGTGACGTTGCCGGTCGAGCCGATGTAGCCGATGAGCTGGCCGGGCTTGACCGTGGCGCCGATCGAGGTGCCGAAGGAGTTCTGGTGGCAGTACCACAGCTCGGTGCCGTCGGCGAGGGTCTCGACCGTGCGGTCGCCGTACGCGCCGGAGTAGCCGACCTCGGTGATCGTGCCGCTCGCCACCGCCATGATCGGCGTGCCGGTCGGGGCTGCGAAGTCGAGGCCGGTGTGGAAGTGCGACCACAGGGAGCTGTAGTCACCGAAGCGTGCGGTCAGGTGGTAGACGCCCGGCAGCACGGGCAGCACCCACTGGTGGAGCTTGATCTGGGCGGCCTGCTTCTCGGCCTGCCCGGCGATCACGGACAGCGCTGCGTCGCGCTCCTTCGCCTGCGCGTCGGCGGCCGCCTGCAGGCTGTCGCTGCCGCCCGCGAGGCGGTTGGAGTCACGGCTCACCGAGGCGGCTCGGCCGCCGAGGAGGCTCGCCGAGCCGACGGCGCTGCTCCCGGAGAGCGCGCTGGCGGGTGAGAGGCGGCCGTCGGCGCCCGTGCCTGCGCCGGCCAGGTCCGGGCTGACGGCGTTCAGCGCCCCGCCTGCGGAGATCGCGAGCACGGCCACCCCGGCCAGCAGCGGCAGGCTGGGGACTCGGGTACGCCGGCTCGCGGCGCGGCGTCCTCCGGGTCGCGTCTGCCGGGGTGCCGCGCGGCTGCCGGTCGGCCGGCTCGGCGCATCGCCGCGCAGCTCCGGATGGACGGCCAGCACCGGGTCGACGTGCTCCGCGGCGCCCAGGACGAGGGGGCTCGGCTTCTCGACGACGGGTTGCTCGGCAACGGGTTCCTCGGCGACGGGTTCCTCGGTGACGGGTTCCTCGGCGACGGGTTCCTCGGTGAGCGGCTCGACCGGGGGGAGCACGACCGGGGCCAGGAAGGCGGCCACCTCGACGACGGGCTCGGCGAGCGTGAGCTCCTCGAGCACGGGCTCCTCGAGCAGGAGGTCCTCGAGCACGAGCTCCTCGAGCACCGGCGTGTCGACGACCGCGCCGTCGAGGTGCCGCGCCTCCTGCGGCAGGGCCGGCACGGTCGGCACGCGGTCGGCGGAGGCGATGACCAGCGACGTCGTGACCGGATCGACCGCGACCGCGACCGGGTCGCAGAGCCCGGCCCCGGTGGTCAGGTCGGCCGGACGCTTGACCCGACGGCCGACGTACGGCTGAAGGATGGGCTCAGCCGTCGGCCGGAGAAGGTGTCCGACGACGTCCTCCGTGTCAGCCGACTGGTCCGGGAAGGTGCCGAGCGTGGCGTCGAGGGCGATCCGGCGGCCGGCAGCCCGGGCGGGCCCGGCCGCGGACGTGGGGGCGGCGGGCGTCGGTGAGGAGGCGACGGGACTGCGGCCGGCGACGCGGCGACCGGCGTACGGCAGGGCCTCGGCATCGCGGCCCGCGTCGGGCGGCGGGGGCGCGACGGTCGCGATGCGGCGTCCGACGTAGGGCTGGGACGCACACTGCTGTGTCGCGTCATCCCTCACGAGCTCGATCGCATGGCGGGCGGCTCGCTTGGCGGGTGCACCGAGGGTGGTGGCCGTCGGGCCGGACGAACCGGCGCGGTGGTCACCCATGGACAGGCTCCAGGAGAGGTCGGGGAATTCGGGGCAGGCGAGCCCGACAGTAACGGAAAGGTCACAGCGGGTGAAATCCCCCCCGTTTGGGGTGTCGCGAAGGGGGTACCAGCACCGGTTCGGGTCCCTGCGGGACGCTCGACGGCCGAGGACGGCGTCGTTCCAGCGTCGGTTAGGGTGCGCCCATGGCGACTCCCACCCGGGTGCGGATCGTGGTGGCCAAGCCCGGTCTGGACGGGCACGACCGCGGCGTCAAGATCGTCGCCCGCGCGCTGCGGGACGCCGGCCATGAGGTGATCTACACCGGACTGCACCAGACACCGGAGCAGATCGTGGAGACGGCGATCCAGGAGGATGCCGACCTGATCGGCCTCTCAGTGCTGTCCGGCGCCCACATGACTCTCTTCCGGAGGCTCATCGAGCTGCTGGCGGAGCGCGAGGCCGCGGACATCCGCGTCTTCGGGGGCGGCATCATCCCCGACGAGGACATCCCCGTTCTCGAGGAGCTGGGGGTCGCCAAGATCTTCACCCCGGGCGCGACCACCGGCGAGATCACCGACTGGGTGGCCGCGGCCTTCGCCGAGCCGGCCTGAAGTCCGGTCACGCGGGGCGCTCGACGTCCAGCACGATGCGCACCCGCTGACCGATCTGCTGGGTCTCGCGGAAGCGCATCCGCGCCGAGGTGATCCGACGCGGGAGCAGTGGTCGACCGGCCCCGAGGGTCACCGGGGTCATGCCGAGACTGATCTCGTCGAGCAGTCCGGCATCGTCGAACTGGCCGACCAGGTCGCCCCCACCGACGATCCAGATGTCTCGTCCGGCCGCGGCGGCGACCAGCTCGTCGTGCACCGGAACGACGTCGCCGCGGACGTGATGGACGTCGACGCCGGGGATCCCGGGCAGCTCGCGGTGGCTGAACACCCATACCGGCCGGTCGCCGTAGAACTCCTGCCACTGCTCGGGATGGTCGGCGAAGTGGCGTTCGTGGGCCCAGCGGTACGTCGTGGCACCCATCACGAGCGGACCGACGTGGCCGATGAAGGCGTCCCAGCTGCCGTCGTCCTCGGTGTGTGGCACCTCGAACAGCCAGTCCAGGGAGTCGTGCTCGTCGGCGATGAAGCCGTCGAGCGTGCAGGCGGTGAAGTACACCACGCGGCTCATGTCCTCCGACGGTAGGCGGTGTTCGGACCCTGCGCTTGATCGTGCTCGCCAGCGCAAGGTCAGGGTCACCCCCATCGCGAGCGGCGCTCACCCGGGACTAGGGTGCGAGAGGCTTCCGGCCTCCACGTCAGGTTCGCCTGGCGGGGCCGCGGACCCCGGAGTTCCAGGAGTGGGTGGAAACGTGGATCTGATGGAGTACCAGGCGAAGGAGCTCTTCGCCAAGCACGGTGTGCAGACGACCCTCGGCGTCGTCGTCACGACTCCCGAGGAGGCCCGGGCCGCGGCCGAGGAGATCGGCGCGTGCGTGGTCAAGGCGCAGGTCAAGGCCGGCGGTCGCGGCAAGGCCGGTGGTGTGAAGCTCGCCAAGACCGCGGACGAGGCCTTCGAGCACGCCTCCGCGATCCTCGGCATGGAGATCAAGGGGCTGACGGTGCACCGGGTCCTGATCACGCCGGCGACCCCGCCGGAGGAGGAGTACTACTTCTCGTTCCTTCTCGACCGGGCCAATCGCCAGTACCTCTGCATCGCAAGCGTCGAAGGGGGCGTCGAGATCGAGGAGGTGGCCAAGACCAACCCGGACGCCGTCAAGCAGATCCCGATCGACCCGGGCAAGGGTGTGGACGAGAAGAAGGCCGGGGCGATCGTCGCCGAGGCGGCATTCCCGGCCGAGCTCGTCGACCAGGCCGTGACCATGGTCCAGGCCCTGTGGCGGGTGTTCGTCGAGGAGGACGCGACCTTGGTCGAGGTCAACCCGCTCGCCCGCCTCGAGGGCGACGTGCTCGAGGCTCTGGACGGCAAGGTCTCGCTCGACGACAACGCCCGCTTCCGGCACGAGGACCACGCTGCGTTCGAGATACGCGAGGAGACCGACCCGCTCGAGGCCAAGGCCAAGGAGAGGGGCCTCAACTACGTCAAGCTCGACGGCGAGGTCGGGATCATCGGGAACGGAGCGGGGCTGGTGATGTCGACGCTCGACGTCGTGGCGTACGCCGGCGAGAAGCACGGCGGCGTCGAGCCCGCGAACTTCCTGGACATCGGCGGCGGCGCCAACGCACAGGTGATGGCCGACGGGCTCGACGTGATCCTCGGCGACGAGCAGGTGAAGACTGTCTTCGTCAACGTCTTCGGTGGCATCACGGCGTGCGACGAGGTCGCCAACGGCATCAAGGGAGCGCTCGAGATCCTCGGCGACCACGCCACGAAGCCGCTCGTCGTGCGGCTCGACGGCAACAACGTCGACAAGGGCCGGGCCATCCTGGAGGAGATGGGCCATCCCCTGGTCACCCAGGTCGACACCATGGACGGTGCGGCCGACCGGGCCGCCGAGCTCGCCCACGCTGCCGGCTGAGCCGGACAAGAACGACGAGGACAGACGAAGATGTCGATCTACCTGAACAAGGACTCCCGGATCATCGTCCAGGGGATGACCGGCGGCATGGGCTCGAAGCACACCGCCCTCATGCTCGACGCCGGCAGCACGATCGTGGGTGGGGTGAACGCCCGCAAGGCCGGCACGACGGTCGAGCTCGGCGGCCAGGAGCTGCCGGTGTTCGGCAGCGTGAAGGAGGCGATGGCCGAGACCGGCGCCGACGTCTCGGTCGTGTTCGTGCCCCCGGCGTTCACCAAGGACGCCTGCATCGAGGCGATCGACGCGGGCATCGGCCTGCTGGTCGTGATCACGGAGGGGGTGCCCGTGCAGGACACCGCCGAGGTGTGGTCCTACCTCCAAGGCCCGGCCAACAGCGCGAGCACCCGGATGATCGGCCCGAACTGTCCGGGCATCATCACCCCGGGCGAGTCGTTGGCCGGCATCACGCCGCACACCATCGCCGGCAGTGGCCCGATCGGGCTCGTCTCGAAGTCGGGCACCCTGACCTACCAGATGATGTACGAGCTGAAGGACTTCGGCTTCTCGACGGCGATCGGCATCGGTGGCGACCCCATCGTGGGGACGACGCACATCGACGCCCTCGCCGCGTTCGAGGCCGACCCCGCGACCGAGGCGATCGTGATGATCGGCGAGATCGGCGGAGACGCCGAGGAGCGCGCTGCGGCCTACATCCAGAAGCACGTGACCAAGCCCGTCGTGGGCTACGTCGCCGGCTTCACCGCCCCCGAGGGCAAGACGATGGGCCACGCCGGCGCGATCGTGTCGGGGTCCTCCGGCACAGCGGCGGCGAAGAAGGAGGCCCTGGAGGCCGTCGGCGTCAAGGTCGGGAAGACGCCCTCCGCGACCGCAGAGCTGATGCGGCAGATCCTGCGCGCCCGGGGCTGAGCGGTCGGATCGGGTCGCAGCTCTCCCCCCGCCCCGGACTGTCTGGCTGCGACTGTCTGGCCGCGACTGTCAGGCCGCGACTGTCAGGCCACCTCGCGAGCAAGCTCGCTTCGGTCTCGCTCCGGTCCTGACGGCTCCGCTACGCGGGGCCCTCAGGTCCTCGCTCGCGCTTCGGTCTTCCGGGGAACTGTCAGGCCACCTCGCGAGCAAGCTCGCTCGGTCTCGCTGCGGTCTTCCGGCCCGGCTACGCCGGGCCGGAAGGTCCTCGCTCGGGCATGGCGCGGAGCCGTTCACCTGCGCGGTGGAGCAGCGCGACGAACTGCCTCGTGGTCATGGTGTGTCGCCCGTCGGGGACGAAACCGAGCTGGGCCACCGC
This sequence comes from Actinomycetota bacterium, assembly GCA_046735295.1. Lineage (GTDB taxonomy): Bacteria > Actinomycetota > Actinomycetes > Propionibacteriales > Nocardioidaceae > Nocardioides. The sequence goes on from JBKPTA010000010.1 coordinate 32,200, forward strand.
CCGCCCGGACCGGACCACTCCCATCAGGAAGATCACGGTCCGCTTGCCGGTGAGCTGGGTGCGGACCCGCCAGGCAGCCGCCGCGCGACCGGCAGCGAGGCGGGAGACCTTGGTGCCGAGCTCGCGGTCGGAGCACGACGCCAGCTCGGACCGGACGCGCGCGACGAAGGCCTTCGCCCTTGCCGTCGGCAGCTCGCCGACGGTCTCGGTGACCCCGAACGACGTCGCCAGGTGGGCACCCGGCACCAGGAAGGAGCGGGTGGCGTCGTGCCGCCACGCGCCGCCGTGGAACCTGCTGCGGTCGCACCCGGTGGCCGCGACGTTGCGCATGGCCCGCTTCGGAGTGGTGCCTACCCAGGGCTTCTGGACCCCCGACACCGGTGGCAGGTCGAACTCACTGAGCATCATCGGGAGCCGGCCGGCACGTGGCACGGGAACGGCCCTCGCCCTCGGCCTCACCGAGCACTGACCGCCCAGCGAGCTGGGGCAGAGGTCGTCGACCGCCGCCACCAGGAACCGCAGGTTCGCGGCCATCTCGGGATGCGCCGACCCGGAGGTGCGGGTGAGGGTCACCGTGGTGATCCGGCCGGTGCGGGCCGCCCCGACCACGAAGGTCGAGGTCGGCCGCCCCCAGGCGCGCAGCACGTACTGCTCCGCGTCGTCGCCGAGGCCGCGCACGCGGCGTACCGAGAGCAGCTGCATCCGTGGGTACGTGCACGCGGCGAACCACGAACCGGCCGTCACGAAACCCTGTCGGGCACCCGCCGCGTCGGCCGACACCTCCATGATCTGCACCGCCGCGAGGCGCGGCTCCTTCGTCGTGTGCTGGGCTGTGAAGTTGCGGACCAGCGAGGTGGTCGCGTGCGGATCGGCGTACGCGCGGCGCTGGCACGGCAGTGCCGCACCTTGCTTCGGGTCGGTGCCGGTGATGTGCCAGACATGCCCGGGCACGGCCCGCGTGAGCTGCGGCCGGCTGACCAGGGACGCCGGAGTGATGCTGGGGGAGCCAGGGCCGGGCGGTGAGGGCCTGTCGGCTCCACCGACCGGTACCGAGGTCAGTCGGTCTCCCGCCGCTGGCAGGCTGGGGTGCACGCCGTGGGCGTCGGCGACCAGGAACCCGCTGCCCACGACGGTCGCCACGACCAGCGACGCCCCCGCCAGAGCACGGGTACGTCGCCGCGTGGTGCCGGCGCGGCGCACGATCGTCGCGCGGGGCCAGCGCTGGCCGGCGCACGGCGCGTCCAACCGCCCGAGCAGTGGAGGGACGTCCGCCGGCGCGACTCCGCGCGCCTCCGCGAAGTCGACGGTGGCCGCGTCGAGACGCGGTCCCGCGTCCCCTAGCGGGAGTCCCACCTCGCTGGCCACGTCCTGGAGGGTCGCGCTGGTGAACCGGCTCAGCAGCAGGGTCTTGCGGTCGGCCAGCGGCAGCTTGGCGAGGGCGTCCAGCGTGGCGCGCACCTCGGGGTCCAGCTTGCGGTCACGGTGCCACATGCGGGCGGTGTGGCGGCGCTGTGCATGGCCCCAGGCATGGGGCCTGACCCAGGCCTCCGGGTCGTCCAGCCGCTTGACCTTGGACCAGTGATGCCAGGCCGCGATGAACGCATCGCGCACCGCGGCTCGCGACGCGGTCAGGTCACCGGTGAGCGCGAAGGCGACGGTCAGCAGCCGGTCGCGGCTCTCGGTGTAGAAGGCGTCGAACCGCTCGGCATCGGACATGGCGCCGACCACGGTACGGGCCGTCTGTCCGACCCCGCCAATCCGGCTCGGGCGACCCGGGTCACCCCGGCGTGGCACCCCGGCCGGGCCCGGTGCCGGGGGTGATGATGGGGCGACCATGACCTCGCTGCTGCCGGCACCGCGACGTATCCCGTCGGCTGCGTCCGGCGGGACCGACGCGGCTCATCGTCGCCCCCTGGTCCTGCTCGCGGCGTTGGCCGGGATCGCAGCCGCCGGCTCGACGCTGGTGGTCTGCCTGGCCGCGGGTGTCGTCGGCTGGTTCCTGACCGATGCCGGTGCCCACGGCGCGCCACGCGACGGCCTGCGGGTGGGCGCCCTGGGTTGGCTGACGGCGCACGGCTCCGGCGTCCACGTCGAGGGCACGACGATCACGGCCATGCCGCTCGGGCTCACGCTGCTCGCTGCCGTGCTGGTCTGGCGGCTCGGAGCTCGTCTGGGCGACTCCGTCTCCGGACACGGGCCGGACGCCGACGCCATCGCCGACGGCATGCGCGACTGGACCGTGGCCTCGGCCACGGCCGTGTTCACGCTCGGATATGCGGTGGTCGCCGGCGTCACGCACCACTTCGCGGCGACTCCTGCGACGGCACCGTCCCTCGCCCGCACCCTGGCCTGGACGGTCCTGCTGTGCGGCCCGATCGGCGGCTGTGCCATCGCCGTGGGGTCCGGCAGGGCCGCGATCTGGACGTCGTTCCTGCCGCGGTCGCTCCGCGCCGCGGCCGCGGCGGCCTGGCGCATCCTGGTCTGGTACGCCGGAAGCGCCGCCGTGGTGCTCGGTCTCGCGCTCGTCATCGACTGGGACTCGGCGGTGAACGTGATGGCCCAGCTGCACACCAGCCCGGGTGCGGCCACGCTGCTGGTCGGGCTCTGCGTGCTCGTGACGCCGAACGCCACCGTGTTCAGCGGGTCCTACCTGCTCGGGCCCGGCTTCGCCGTCGGCGCGCACACGACGGTGGCGCCGACCGCGGTCGTGCTCGGCCCGCTGCCGATGTTCCCGTGGCTGGCGGCGCTCCCCGATCCGGGCCCGACTCCCGGCTGGGCGGTGGCGCTGCTCGCCGTTCCCCCGGCGGTCGCCGGACTCGCGGTGTTCCGCACGCTCGGGCGCTACCCCACCGCACGGTGGGACGAGGCCGCCCTCCGCGGCGCCGGCGCGGGCATCCTGTGCGCCGTCGCCTTCGCGTCCCTGGCCGCCGTGGCCGGGGGCGCGGTGGGTCCGGGACGGATGTCCGACGTCGGCCCCTTCGTGTTCCCGGTCCTCCTGCACGGCATCGTGACGTTCGGCATCGGCGGTCTGCTCGGCTCGGCGGCCGCCACTGTCAGGCACCGTCGCCGAGCCTGAGCGACGCGGCGGCCCCGGGTCAGCACCATCACCGGTCGGAAGCCGACACGCACCGTGGTGCGGTAGGGGTGCCGGGTGGCCCTGTGGCCGACGACCCGGGAGTCCGAGTGGGGGGCACCTGGACCCGCACCTCACGATGCGGGTTCCAGGAGGGACGCCGGTGGTGCGCACGGTGGCGACCGCGGCCGGGGCCGCGGCCTTGCTGCCGGGGACGAGGGCCACGGGGTCACCTTTCTGTGCGCGCACCGCCAGGTCCGACTCGGGTTCTTCACCCCTGACGCGTCACGGAAGCGAGCGTGGCGCGTCAAGGTGGCGAAGGGTCGCCGACCGCACTGCAGGTGCGATCCTGGTCGAATGGCCCATCCGGGTCAGGCCGGGTAGGTGTGCAGCATCAGGCTGGCCTGACCCCGGCGGACCAGGCTCGATGTCCTGTCGGAGGATGCCGATCCATGCTCCGGCCCGTCCTCCTAGACTCCCGCCGTGCCCGAGACCACGTTGCGTGTCGTCGTCCTCGTGTCCGGAGCCGGCACCAACCTCCAGGCCCTGCTGGACGCGTCACGGGATCCCGCGTACGGCGCGGAGGTGGTCGCGGTGGGTGCCGACCGCGACGGCATCGAGGCTCTCGCCCGAGCCGACCGGGCAGGCGTCCCGACGTTCTGGCACCGGGTCGCGGACTTCGAGAGCCGGAAGGCCTGGGACGCCCATTTCACGGAGGCGGTCGCGGCGTACCGGCCCGACCTCGTCGTCCTGGCCGGGTTCATGAAGCTGTTCGGCGAGGCCTACCTCGCCCGGTTCGGCGGACGGACGCTGAACACCCATCCGGCGCTCTCGCCCTCCTTCCCCGGGATGGACGGACCCGCCGAGGCGCTGGAGTACGGCGTGAAGGTGACCGGCTGCACGCTCTTCGTCGTCGACGCCGGCGTGGACACCGGCCCGATCGTGGCGCAGGTGCCGGTCCCGGTCCAGGACGACGACACCGTCGAGTCGCTGCACGAGCGCATCAAGACCGAGGAGCGCCGGATGCTGGTCGAGACCGTCGGCCGGATCGCGCGCGAGGGCTTCGTGGTCGACGGACGAACGGTTCGTTTCGGACGGTGACCACTCCGGCTATCGTGGGGCTCACACGACTGGCGCGGGTGGGCAACCACCAGGGAGTGACGTCGCCGAGCATCGACCGCCTGGGTGCCCGGCATCACGGCGAGCGCAGGAGTGTCACGATGGACGACCGCATCCAGATCAGGCGTGCCCTGGTCTCTGTCTACGACAAGTCAGGGCTCGACGACCTGGTCCGCGGGCTGGCCGACGCCGGCGTCGAGCTCGTCTCCACCGGGGGCTCGGCCGCGCGGATCGCCTCGTTGGGCCTGTCGGTGACCAAGGTCGAGGACCTCACCGGGTTCCCCGAGTGCCTCGACGGCCGGGTCAAGACGCTGCACCCGATGGTGCACGCCGGGATCCTTGCGGACCGCCGGCTGGACTCGCACGTGCAGCAGCTCGCCGACCTGGGTGTCGAGCCCTTCGACCTGGTCGTCTCCAACCTCTACCCGTTCGCGCAGACGGTCGCCTCGGGCGCCTCTCCCGACGAGTGTGTCGAGCAGGTCGACATCGGCGGTCCGTCGATGGTGCGGGCCGCGGCGAAGAACCATCCGTCGGTCGCCATCGTGACGTCGCCCGAGCGGTACCCGGACGTGCTGGCGGCAGTCGAGGCAGGCGGTTTCACCCTCGAGCAGCGCCGGCGGCTCGCCGCCGAGGCGTTCGCGCACACCGCGGCGTACGACGTACAGGTGGCGTCGTGGATGGGGAACGTGCTCACCGACACCGGTGACGGCACCGGCTTCCCGGCGTTCACCGGTGCCACGTGGCAGCGCAGGGCGGGCCTTCGGTACGGCGAGAACCCCCATCAGCCGGCCGCCCTCTACACCCACTGGCGCGGCGGCCTGGCCGCGGCCGAGCAGCTGCACGGCAAGGAGATGTCGTACAACAACTACGTCGACACCGACGCCGCCCGACGCGCTGCGAACGACTTCGCCGAGCCCGCGGTCGCGATCATCAAGCACGCCAACCCGTGCGGGATCGCAACCGGCTCCGACGTGGCCGAGGCCCACCGGAAGGCACACGCCTGCGACCCGGTCTCGGCGTTCGGAGGCGTGATCGCGGTGAACCGCCCTGTCTCGCGGCAGATGGCCGAGCAGGTGTCCGAGGTGTTCACCGAGGTGATCGTGGCGCCGGGTTACGACGAGGGCGCGATCGACGTCCTGCAGGAGAAGAAGAACATCCGGATCCTGCAGAGCCCCCTGGACGAGCATCCGGACCCGGTGGAGTTCCGGGCCATCTCGGGTGGGGTGCTCGTGCAGCGTGTCGACCACGTGGACGCCCCGGGCGACGATCCGGCGACGTGGACGCTGGTCGCCGGGGAACCGGCATCCGCACCCGTGCTGTCCGACCTGGCATTCGCCTGGCGGGCCTGCCGGTCGGTGAAGTCCAACGCGATCCTGCTCGCGCGCGACGGGGCATCGGTCGGCGTGGGGATGGGCCAGGTCAATCGGGTGGACTCCTGCCGGCTCGCGGTCTCGCGGGCGGGGGAGCGGGCAGCGGGCTCGGTGGCGGCCTCTGACGCGTTCTTCCCGTTCGAGGACGGGCCCCAGATCCTGATCGATGCCGGAGTCCGTGCGATCGTGCAGCCGGGCGGGTCGGTCCGCGACGAGCTGACGATCCAGGCATGCCAGGATGCCGGCCTCACGATGTACGTCACCGGCACCCGTCACTTCGCACACTAGGACCCCACACCACCAGAAGGGGGGCAGCACCCGCATGACCGCACGCATCCTCGACGGCACCGCCACGCTGCGCACGATCAAGGCCGAGCTGGCCGAGCGTGTCACGAAGCTCCAGGAACGCGGCATCACGCCCGGCCTGGGCACCGTGCTGGTCGGCGACGATCCCGGCTCGCACTGGTACGTCGGCGCCAAGCACCAGGACTGCGCCTCGATCGGGATCACCTCGATCCGCCGCGACCTGCCCGCGACCGCGACGCAGGCGGAGGTCGAGAGCGTGATCGACGAGCTGAACGACGACCCCGCGTGCACCGGGTTCATCGTGCAGCAGCCGACGGGCCTCGACGAGTTCGCCCTGCTGTCCCGCGTCGACCCGGCCAAGGACGTGGACGGACTGCACCCGGTCAACCTCGGCAAGCTGGTGCTCGGCAAGTCGGGTCCGCTGCCGTGCACGCCGGTGGGCGTCGTCGAGCTGCTCCGGCGCCATGACGTCCAGATCGCCGGCGCGAACGTCGTCGTGGTCGGACGCGGCATCACCGTAGGCCGCCCGCTCGGGCTGTTGCTCACCCGGCGAACCGAGAACGCGACCGTGTCGATCTGCCACACCGGTACTCGCGACCTCGCCGACTACACGCGCCGCGCGGACATCGTGGTGGCGGCAGCCGGCGTGCCCGACATCATCACCGCCGACATGGTCAAGCCCGGTGCCGCCGTGCTGGACGTGGGGGTCTCGCGGCGGGACGGGAAGATCGCCGGTGACGTCGCCGCCGATGTCGCCGACGTCGCCGGCTGGGTGTCGCCGAACCCTGGAGGCGTCGGCCCGATGACACGTGCGATGCTGCTCAGCAACGTCGTCACGATCGCTGAGGAGGCGGCAGACTAGGGGCGGAGGTGCACGTGGAGCTGCGCGAGCCCGACGCCACAGCCGGTGACGACGCCGGTGACGACGCCGGTGACGCGCGGTCGGAACCCCTCGGCCCGCCCGTCGACGACGTACCTGCCGAGTCGGCCGAGCCGGAGGGCCGGCGCTATCCGTCCACCCTCGGCGGGATGTGCTACCTGCTCGTGCTCGGCGTCTCGGCGGTCGGCCTCGGCATCGTCACCCGTGGCGACTGGCGGCTCGGTGTGAAGTGGATCGCCGCGGCCCTGGTCTTCGCGGCGCTGGTCCGCCTGGTCATCCCGGTCCAGCAGGCCGGGATGCTCGCCGTCCGCCGTCGTGCCGTCGACGTGGTGATCCTGGCCGGCGTCGGTGCCGCTCTCTGGTTCCTGTCCTCCAGCATCCCCAACCAACCCCCGCTCTAGCGCCGACCCGGCGTTCAGGTCGGCCCACGCGACCGCGAGCCGGCGTTCGTGTCACGCGGGACGGCACGCCCGGTGCCACCGGATCGCCGGGTGAGCGTGGTGCGTCGTGCGGTGATCGCCAGTCAGATGAGGCCGAGCTGGGTGACGGCTTCCTTCTCGTCGGCGAGCTCGGCGACGGTGGCGTCGATGCGTCCGCGCGAGAAGCCGTCGATCTCCAGACCCTCGACGATCGACCAGTCGCCGTCCGAGGTGGTGACGGGGAACGACGAGATCAGGCCGTCCGGGACGCCGTAGGAGCCGTCGGACCGGACGGCCATCGAGACCCAGTCGCCCTCGGGCGAGCCGTGCAGCCAGTCGCGGGCGGCGTCGATGGTGGCCGAGGCGGCGGAGGCGGCGGACGACGACCCGCGGGCGTCGATGATCGCGGCCCCCCGCTTGGCCACGGTCGGGATGAAGGTGTTCTCCAGCCAGTCCTGGTCGTCCACGACCTCGGCGGCGACCCGGCCTCGGACCTCGGCGTGGAACAGGTCGGGGTACTGCGTGGCGGAGTGGTTGCCCCAGATCGTCATCCTCTTGATCTCGGTCACCGCCGCGCCGGTCTTCTTCGCGAGCTGCGAGATCGCACGGTTGTGGTCCAGCCGGGTGAGCGCGGAGAACCGCTCCTGCGGGATGTCGGGTGCGTTGGACATCGCGATCAGCGCGTTGGTGTTCGCCGGGTTTCCCGTGACGCCGATCCGTACGTCGTCCGCCGCCACCTCGCTGAGCGCCTTGCCCTGTGCAGTGAAGATCGCGCCGTTGGCCTCGAGCAGGTCGCTGCGCTCCATGCCCGGGCCCCGGGGTCGAGCGCCGACGAGCAGGGCCAGGCTCACGCCGTCGAAGATCGTGGTCGGGTCGGCCCCGATCTCCACGCCCGCCAACGTCGGGAACGCGCAGTCGTCGAGCTCCATGACGACGCCTTCGAGCGCCTTGAGCGCGGGCTCGATCTCCAGCAGCCTCAGCTCGACCGGCCGGTCGGCCCCCAGCAGCGATCCGCTCGCGAGACGGAACAGCAGGCTGTAACCGATCTGGCCGGCGGCGCCGGTAACGGCGACCTTGAGCGGGGCTGGGCTCACGGAGAACTCCTCGTCACGGGCGATGTCCGACGCTGTGACGCTAGCAGCGCGGGACCGGTCGTTCTCCTCCGGGCTGGCATGCTGCTCGCATGAAGCGCGCGGCTGCCTGGGCGGTCCGCGCCATCGCCTCGATGGTCGCCCTCGCGACCGTCCCGGGGCTCCTCGCCGGATGCGGTGCCTCGCCCAAGGAGGTCGGTTCGACCGGTACCGACGAGCTCACGATCCCCACCCCCAGCCCGGATCCCTCCGACTTCATCGGCCCCGTCCAGAACCCGTGGTTCCCCCTGGTGCCGGGCACCCGCTGGACCTACCGCCAGGAGACACCGACGGGCTCGGCCACGGTCGTCGCAGAGGTGCTGCCCACCCACCGCAGCATCGCCGGGGTCCAGACGACGCCGGTCCGCTGGCAGGTCCGCTCCCGCGGCTGGGGTCGCACCGCGATGGTCCGTTGGTACGCCGTCGACGGAGCCGGCAACGTCTGGTGGTTCGGCCAGCGCGTCTCCCCTCACGCCGGGAGGCTCGACCGCCTGGCGCCCCGCTCGTTCGAGGCGGGCCGTGAGGGCGCAGAGGCTGGGCTGGTGCTCGCGGGCGCGCCGCGCGCCGGTGACGGCTATCTGAACGCCCAGCAGGCGCACGTGGTCGAGCGCCGCTCCACCGTCCTCTCGCTGACTAGCACCGTGACCACGCCGACCCGTACGTACCGCGACACGCTCGTCACCCGCGACCTGAGCGTCCTCGAGCCGCTGCACACGGTGCTGACCTACTTCTCCCGGGGGATCGGCATGGTCGCCCAGGAGGACACGATGTCCCTCTCGACCTCGCTGACGCTGGTACGGGTACGTCGTCCCTGACCGAGGCCGGGAGCCGAGGCCGCGCGACGGCGCCGGTTTGCTGGGGCTCCGCACGTCTGACTAGCGTCGTCATCGTGACCCCCAGCGACGCCAGCAGCGATGCCGGCATCATCTACACGCACACCGACGAGGCGCCGCTGCTCGCGACGTACTCGTTCCTCCCGATCGTCTCCGCGTACGCCGGCCAGGCGGGCGTGGTGGTCGAGACGCGCGACATCTCGCTTGCGGGCCGGATCATCGCCGCGTTCCCCGACCGGCTGACCGACGAGCAGCGGCTCGACGACGCCCTGGCCGAGCTCGGGCAGCTGGCCAAGCGTCCCGAGGCGAACATCATCAAGCTGCCGAACATCTCCGCCTCCATCCCGCAGCTCAAGGCGGCCGTCGCCGAGCTGCAGCAGCAGGGCTACGACCTTCCCGACTATCCCGACAACCCGAGCACCGACCAGGAGCAGGACGTCCGCGCCCGTTACGACGCGGTCAAGGGGAGCGCGGTCAACCCCGTGCTGCGCGAAGGAAACTCCGACCGCCGGGCACCTGAGTCGGTCAAGGGCTACGCCCGGACCCATCCGCACTCGATGGGCGCCTGGAGCCCAGAGTCCAGGACCAACGTCGCCCACATGACGTCCGACGACTTCCGATCGTCGGAGAAGTCGGTCGTCATCGGGCAACCAGGCGAGCTGCGCCTCGAGCTCATCGCCGACGACGGCACCACGATCGTGCTGCGAGACCGGGTCCCGGTGCTGGAAGGAGAGGTCGTCGACGCCACCGTGATGCGCGTCGCCGCCCTGCGGGAGTTCCTCACCGAGCAGATGCGTCGCGCCCACGACGACGGCGTCCTCTTCTCGGTCCACCTCAAGGCCACGATGATGAAGGTCTCCGACCCGATCATCTTCGGGCACGCCGTGCGGGCGTTCTTCCCCCAGCTGTTCGCCGAGTACGGCGAGCAGCTGGCCGCCGCCGGGCTCTCGCCCAACGACGGCCTCGGTGGCATCCTCAAGGGCGTCGAGGCGATGGACGATGCCGCCGTCAAGGACGGGGTGAGGGCCGCGGTCCAGGCGGGCTTCGACTCCGGGCCCCGGCTGGCGATGGTCGACTCCGACCGCGGCATCACCAACCTGCACGTCCCGAGCGACGTCATCGTCGATGCCTCGATGCCGGCCATGATCCGCACCAGCGGACACATGTGGGGTCCCGACGGCCAGGAGGCGGACACCCTGGCGGTGATCCCGGACTCGTCGTACGCCGGCATCTACCAGGTCGTGATCGACGACTGCCGTGCGCACGGGGCCTTCGACCCGGCCACGATGGGCTCCGTCCCCAACGTCGGGCTGATGGCACAGGCGGCCGAGGAGTACGGCTCGCACGACAAGACGTTCGAGATCCCGGCCACCGGGCAGATGCGCGTGGTCGACCAGGACGGCGACGTCCTGATCGAGCACACCGTCGCGGCCGGTGACATCTGGCGTGCCTGCCAGACCAAGGATGTCCCGGTCCGCGACTGGGTGCGCCTCGCGGTCGAACGGGCGCGAGCGACCGGGGTCCCCACCGTCTTCTGGCTGGACGCGGACCGCGCCCACGACGCGAACCTGATCGCCAAGGTGCGTGCCTCTCTGTCCGAGCACGACACCGACGGCCTGCAGATCGAGATCATGAAGCCGACGGACGCCATCGCGTTCTCACTGGAACGCATCCGTCGCGGCGAGGACACCATCTCGGTGACCGGCAACGTCCTGCGCGACTACCTCACCGACCTGTTCCCGATCCTGGAGCTGGGCACCAGCGCCAAGATGCTGTCGATCGTCCCGCTGATCGCCGGTGGCGGCCTGTTCGAGACCGGCGCCGGCGGCTCCGCACCCAAGCACGTGCAGCAGCTGGTCAAGGAGAACTACCTCCGGTGGGACAGCCTCGGGGAGTTCCTCGCCCTGGCGGCGTCACTCGCCAAGTACGCCGAGGCGCACGACAACCCGCATGCCAGGGTCCTGGGCGAGACGCTCGACCGCGCCACCGGGACGTTCCTCAACGAGAACAGGTCTCCCGCACGCAAGGTCGGCTCGATCGACAACCGCGGCTCACACTTCTACCTGGCCTTGTACTGGGCCCAGGAGCTGGCGAAGCAGGACGACGACCCCGGGCTCGCAACGGCGTTCAAGGCTCTGGCCGAGACGCTGAGCCAGAACGAGCAGACGATCACCGAGGAGCTGGTCGCCGTGCAGGGCCACCCGGTCGACCTCGGCGGCTACTACCGCCCGGACGCTGAGAGGGCGTCGTCGGTGATGCGTCCGTCGCAGACCTTCAACGACGCGCTCGACACCGTGGGCTGACCCCGTGGATCCGCCGCCGGGTGAAGGGTTTCACTCGTCCCGGCTGCGGCAGACGCCTCCACGATGCTGCCCGTCGGGGATCACGTCGAAGTCTGAGGTCAGGACGTAGGCACCCTGGGTGCGCGCGTGCAGCACGGTCCACTGTCCGGCCTGGGAGAGGCAGCCCCGGGCACGTACGCCGTCCGAGATCGGACGGCTCCCGTCGAGGACCGCGAGATGGTCGGACCACCTGACCTGGATCGGCACGCGAGCCGGATGGTCGACCCACAGCCGCACCTGGTTGCCGTCGACGGCGAGCACCTGCGCGTGCCGCGCGAGCGGGGCCGCGTCGTTCACCTGGTAGAGGGTCCAGTCGGGATTGCGCCACACCTCGCGCAGGTAGGGCAGGCCGGAGGCGATGAGCTTCGCCTCGTCGACCGATGCGAAGTCGAGCCGGGTGTTGGGCACCGCGACATAGGCAACGGCCAGCTCGTCGAGCCACCGGTGGTACGACGCGGGGTCCAGGGCGCCCTCGTGGTAGAACATCGGGTTGTCGGTCATGTCGGCCTGGCGCTCCCAGCCGCGGGCCACCGGCATCGACTCCCCGACGTACCGGGCGGCGCCCTTGGTCGCGGGCTCCACGACCTCGACGCGCTGGCCGAGCGTCGCGTCGGTGTTCATCCGCCCGTGCAGCTGGGCGAGCAGAGGCGTGTAGTACGACCGGGAGGCGGACGGCGAATCCGCCTCGGCGAGCTGCCAGGTGACGTCCACCGACGGGAAGACGAGGGCGAGCGCGGTCAGCGCCACGACGTGGCGGTCGGGGCGGTGCCCGTAGCCCACGATCAGCGGGGCGGCGAGGAGCCAGACCATCCGGGTCAGGTTGAGCCCGACGCTGTTCGGCACCACCAGACAGGCCACCAGGCCGAGTGCGACGATCACGGCTCCGGCGCGGATCATCGGCTCGCGGCACGCGACGACCACCAGGGCGAGCCCGAGCAGCGCGAGGAACATCTGCCCCAGCGGCGACCCCATCACCCCGGGGTTGTGGAACAGGATCGCCAGCGTGCCGAGCGAGCCCGCGGTCGCGATGCCCGTCACCAGCGCCTCGCGGCGCCGGCTGGGGTCTGTGAGCAGCACGGACGCCGCGACGATGCCGGTGAACAGCCCGGCCAGCGGGCTGCCGAGGACGCTCACCACGGTGGCGGCACCGGCGAGCCACGGGTGACGGCGCACCAGCGCCAGCACGGCGAGCATGGCCGGAGCGAGACCGACCAGGAATGTGATGCGCCCGCCGAAGAGGTTGAGCAGGACGCTGGCAGCGAAGACCACGCTCGCCGCTCGCGGTCGCGCCGACGATCGGAACAGCTGGTGGGCGACCCACATGCAGACTGCGGATGCGAGGGCTCCGGTGGTGGCCACTCCGATGGTCGCCATCAGGCCCGGCGCGATGACCGAGTACGTCGGGAGCTCGAGGCCGCCGTACCACCCGGGCCACCACGAGACGTTCCCGAGCTTGTCGAAGATCGCGGCCCGGGTGGCCTGGGCGGCGAAGTCGGGGACGGGCGGGACGAGGATCAGGTACACGGCGAGCCCGACCACGGGGACGAACCACGTCAGCATCCGCCGCGTCCGCAGCGACGAGATCGCAGGCGGCATGCTCACCGGTCCTCCTCTCGCGGTCGCGCGGCCCGTGGTGACCCCTTCGTGACCCCTTTGTGACATTGTGCCAAGCGCGGCCTCCGGTCAGTAATTCCTCGGCGCGCCGTCACCGGTGCGCGGTCTCCGCCACTCCTCGACCAGCACGTCGTAGAAGACACAGTCCGCGGGGCCCGTGCGCAGAGTGGTGCCCAAACGCTCGGTGCCCCAGGCGCGGAGCCCGTTCGCCTCGATCACGTGCCGTGAGGCAGTGTTGTCAACGGCCGCGCCCGCCATCACCCGGCGTACGCCGAGGTCCTCGAAGGCGTACTCCACGACCCGCGCCATCGCGCGGGTCACCACTCCCCGCCCTCTCGCGTCAGGGTGTGCCCAGTACCCGATCTCGAGCTCGACCTCGGGCCGGTAGTGGAAGAAGCCGACCGCCGCCAGTGCGGTGTCGTCGTCCTGGAGATCCACGACGGCCCACTGCACCCCGTCCCCTGACGCACGGCTCTCCTGCTGGTGCTCGAGCCAGGAACGGGCTTCGGACTCGTCGTACGGACTGGGCATGCGTCCCAGCCACATCTGCGTGCGCTCGTCGGAGCAGGCCTCGACGATCCGGGCGACGTCCGACCGGCGCCACGGACGCAGACGCACGCCGTCGCCCTCGAGCACGGGTACGTCGAGCCACCGCCCCTTCGGTTGCCGGTCCTCGCCGGCAAGCAGCGTGCCGACCCAGGCGTCCCGCAGCTCACCGCGCTGGGGGATTGCGGCACGGATCGTGCCCTCGACGGTGAAGCCGAGCCGCCAGGCCAGCCTGCGCGACGGCCAGTTCCCCCGGTGCGCGCGCCACACGACGACGCGCCCCTGCTTCTCCCGGAAGCCCCAGTCCACGAGCAGTCGGACCGCGCGCTCCATGACTCCCGAGCCCCGGACCCAGGGGTGGGACCCGTAGGCCACCTCGAGGCGACCCTCCCCCTCGTCACGGAGCTCGACGGTGCCGGCGTACCGACCGTCGACCTCGACCGCGAAGCCCCACGTCGTCCCGTCGGCCCAGCCCTGCGGCATCATCTCGGTCACGAACCGTCGGCCGTTCTCCCGCGTGTACGGGAGGGGTACCGTCGTCCATCGCTGACTGACCGGGTCCTGACACTGCTCGTACACCGCCTCGGCGTCCTCCGCGCGATGGGCTCGTAGGGTCACGGTGCCGTCGGTGAGCGTGGGAGCCGAACGCATGTCGGCACCTTGCCAAGCGCCTCGGCGGCCGGGCAACCCGAGAAGCAGGTGCCGCAGCGCACGCCGACGCCGCCGCGGCATGCCTGGACGGTCCTGACACAATGCGCCCCATGTCCAGCGTCGCCACGTCACCGGAGCTGACCGTCCCGGAGGTGGCGCCGGGCCCTCGGCCCCGGGTGCTGTCCGGCATCCAGCCGACGGCCGACTCCTTTCACTTCGGCAACTACCTCGGGGCCACACGCCAGTGGGTTGACCTGCAACGGGAGTACCAGCCCTTCTTCTTCATCGCCGACCTGCACGCGATCACGGTCGAGCAGGACCCACGGACGCTGCGTGAACGGACCCTGCGGGCCGCGGCGCAGCTGGTGGCGATGGGGATCGATCCCGGGCGGTCGGCGATCTTCGTGCAGAGCCAGGTGCCCGCCCATGTCCAGCTCGGCTGGGTCCTCCAATGCCTGACCGGCTTCGGTGAAGCGCGCCGGATGACACAGTTCAAGGACAAGTCCGCCAAGGGCGGAGAAGGCGCGGCGAGCGTCGGCCTGTTCACCTACCCGGTTCTCCAGGCCGCCGACATCCTGCTGTACCGGCCCCACTACGTCCCCGTGGGCGAGGACCAGCGGCAGCATCTCGAGCTGACCCGCGACCTCGCGCAGCGCTTCAACCACCGGTACAAGAGGACGTTCCGGCTCCCCGAGCCCTACATCCTCAAGGCGACGGCCAAGATCGGCGACCTGCAGGAGCCGACCGCGAAGATGTCGAAGTCGTCGTCCACCCCGGCGGGCATCATCGAGCTCCTCGACGACCCAGCGGTCAGTGCGAAGAAGATCCGGTCCGCGGTCACCGACTCCGGGACCGACATCCGGTTCGACCCCGACGAGAAGCCAGGCATCTCCAACCTGCTCACGATCTACTCCGCGCTGAGCAGCCGCAGCGTCGGCAGCATCGAGGAGGAGTACGCCGGCCGCGGGTACGGCGACCTGAAGCGGGACCTCGCCGACCTGGTCGTCGACTTCGTGACGCCGTTCCGCGACCGGACGCTCGAGCTCCTCCAGGACCAGCAGCACCTCACCGAGATCCTCGAGGCAGGACGCCGGCAGGCGTCGGCCATCGCGGAGGCGACGCTGCGCGACGTGTTCCAGCGCGTCGGCTTCGCCGCCCAGGCTCGCGGTCGCTGAAGGGGACGCTGTTGCCGACCATCGGAGTCTCGCTCGCGGTCCCGGAGCCGTGGGGCAGTCGCCTGCAGGAGTTCCGGGTGGCCAACGGTGATGTCCAGGGCACCACGATCCCGACGCACATCACGCTGGTGCCGCCGGTCGAAGTGGACCAGGCCGCGTTGACGAAGGTGGAGCGGCACCTCGACGAGGTCGCGGCCGCGTCGCCGACGTACCACGTGCACCTGCGCGGCTCCGGCACCTTCCGGCCCATCTCACCGGTGGTGTTCGTCAACCTCGTCGAGGGCATCTCCCAGACCGAGCAGCTGGCCAAGGAGTGTCGACGGGGACCTCTGAAGCGGCAGCTCGACTTCCCCTACCACCCGCACGTCACCGTCGCCCATGCCGACGACGACGAGCTCTTGGACCGTGCCTTCAGCGGGCTTGCGACGTTCGACTGCACGTTCACCGTCGAGGCGTTCCACCTCTACGTGCACGACCCGGACCTCGGCTGGAAGGCCACGCGCGACTACCCGCTCACCGGCGGCCTCGGCTGATGTCGTCGCCGCTGGCGCCCGGGGTGGGCGGCCCTCGACCACCTGGGCAGGCGGTCATCGTCGTTCGACACGTCGTCAGGACCCGGCCGCACTGCTCGCGGGTCGACGGGAGCGGGCTCGCGGGCGCGATGACCTACGTCGTCCACCGACGGGACGGCAGGGGCGGATCGACCCCGTCCACGTGACGCGATGGCCGGGTCGAACGACAGGAATGTCACACCACCCGGGTACGGCATCAGGGAGGACCGCGCGATAAGTTTCGGTGTCGCCCGCGCCCGCTCGGCGTCCGGGCGTGCTTCAGCCGCCACCCGAGGGCGTCAGAGAGGACGGCGATGACGACGGGAGTGCACGGCCCCACCCGGGCCCGCATCGAGGCCAAGACGCTGCGGACGGACCGGTGGTGGCTGTACCCACTCACCACGTTCGTCGTCTTCTTCGGTTTCGTGGTCTACGCGACCATCCGGGCCTTCCAGGGCAGCGACTACTTCAGCAAGCCCTACCTGTCGCCGTTGTACTCGCCCTGCCTCGGCGACTGCGTCAAGGACAGCTCCGACTTCGGTCAGCCGTTCGGCTGGTGGCCGCTGTCGGCGGCGTTGCTCGTCCTGATCTTCCCGCTCGGCTTCCGGCTCACCTGCTACTACTACCGCAAGGCCTACTTCCGGTCCTTCTGGATGAGCCCACCGGCCTGCGGCGTGGCCGAGCCGCATGGCGCCTACTCCGGCGAGACCAAGCTGCCGCTGATCCTCAACAACATCCACCGCTACTTCTGGTACGCCGCAGTGGTCATCGCCTTGATCCTCACCTGGGACACGCTCCTCGCCTTCGGTCCGGCCGAGGGCGAGTCGAGCGGCATCCACCTGGGACTCGGCACGCTGGTCTTCGTCGCCAACATCGTGCTGATCTGGCTCTACACGCTGTCCTGCCACTCCTGCCGGCACATCGTCGGCGGCAAGCTGCGCCACTTCAGCAAGCACCCGGTGCGCTACCGGATGTGGAGCTGGGTCTCCCGGCTCAACGCCGACCACGCCCGCTACGCGTGGCTCTCCCTGTTCTCCGTCGCGATCGCCGATCTCTACGTGCTGCTGATCTCCTCCGGCGCCTTCAACGACCCGAGGTTCTTTTGATCCCCACGACGTTCCCCGCTCCCTCCGCTTCGCCGGGTCCGCGAACGACGCCTCGCGGACCCCGAAAGGCCCTCTGAGATGACCGACACCCCGTCGCAGACGTCGCCGATCACGGGTGACGTCGAGAAGCACCAGTACGACGTCGTGGTGATCGGCGCGGGCGGCTCCGGGCTCCGGGCCGCGATCGCCGCGCACGAAGCCGGCGCCAAGGTGGCCGTCGTCTGCAAGTCACTCCTCGGCAAGGCGCACACCGTGATGGCGGAGGGCGGTGCCGCCGCCGCCCTGGGCAACCTGTGGCCGGACGACAGCTGGCAGGTGCACTTCCGCGACACCATGCGCGGCGGCAAGATGCTCAACAACTGGCGGATGGCTCAACTGCATGCTCAGGAGGCACCCGAGCGGGTGCTGGAGCTCGAGGACTGGGGTGCCCTCTTCGACCGCACGGGGGACGGTCTGATCTCGCAGCGGGACTTCGGTGGCCACCGTTACGCCCGCCTCGCCCACGTCGGCGACCGGACCGGCCTCGAGATGATCCGCACGCTCCAGCAGCGCACGGTGCAGCTCGGCGTGGACGTGTTCATGGAGTGCACGATCACCGACCTGATGAAGGCGGAGGGCCGCGTCTCCGGTGCCTTCGGCTACTGGCGCGAGACCGGGTCGTTCATCGCGTTCGAGGCGCCGGCGATCGTGCTCGCGACGGGTGGCATCGGCAAGAGCTTCAAGGTCACCTCGAACTCCTGGGAGTACACCGGTGACGGTCATGCGATGGCTCTGCGCGCCGGAGCGAAGCTGATCAACATGGAGTTCGTCCAGTTCCACCCGACCGGGATGGTCTGGCCTCCGTCGGTGAAGGGACTCCTGGTCACGGAGTCCGTGCGCGGCGACGGCGGCATCCTGAAGAACTCCGAGGGCAAGCGGTTCATGTTCGACTACATCCCCGAGTTCTTCAAGGCGGAGACGGCCGACAACGAGGAGGAGGCCGACCGCTGGTACGACGACAAGAAGAACAACCGCCGCCCGCCCGAGCTCCTGCCTCGTGACGAGGTCGCCCGGGCGATCAACTCCGAGATCAAGGCCGGCCGCGGATCCGAGCACGGCGGCGTCTACCTCGACATCGCCTCACGTCGCACACCTGAGTTCATCCGCAAGCGGCTGCCCTCGATGTACCACCAGTTCAAGGAGCTGGCCGACGTCGACATCACCCGGGAGCCGATGGAGATCGGACCCACCTGTCACTACGTGATGGGAGGTGTCGAGGTCGATCCCGACACCGAGATGAGCGGTCTCGAGGGTCTGTACGCCGTGGGTGAGTGCTCCGGTGGCATGCACGGCTCCAACCGGCTGGGGGGCAACTCGCTGTCGGACCTCCTGGTCTTCGGGAAGCGAGCCGGCGACGCGGCCGCGGCGTACGCCTCGGGCCTGGGCAGCCGGCCCATGCTCTCCGACGACGACGTGGCGACGGCCGGGGAGCTCGCGCTGTCGCTGTTCGAGGCCTCGGGCTCGGCCACCGACCCTTCGACAGGCTCAGGGACCGAGAATCCGTACACCATCCAACAGGACCTCCAGCAGACGATGAACGACCTGGTCGGCATCATCCGCACCCGCGACGAGCTGGAGAAGTCGTTGGCCGAGATCGAGAAGCTCAAGGAGCGGGCGACGCATCTCAAGGTCGAGGGGGACCGGCGCTACAACCCCGGCTGGCATCTCGCGATCGACCTGCGCAACATGCTGCTGGTCTCGGAGAGCATCGCGAAGGCCGCGCTGGAGCGCGAGGAGTCGCGCGGCGGTCACACCCGCGACGACCACCCGGGGTTCGACGAGAAGTGGGGCACGCTCAACATCGCCCTGTCGATCAACGCCGCGGGCGACGGGGTGGATCTCGCCACCCAGCCGCTGCCGGTGATGCCGGACGACCTGGCCGCGTTCTTCGAGGAAGGGCACTGATCCGAGATGGGCTACACGCTGAAGATGCGGCTCTGGCGCGGCGACCGATCCGGCGGCGACCTGCAGGACTACGACGTCGAGGTCGAGAACGGCGAGGTCGTGCTCGACGCGATCCACCGGGTCCAGTCCACGCAGGCGGGCGACCTGGCGGTGCGCTGGAACTGCAAGGCCGGCAAGTGCGGCTCGTGCAGCGCCGAGGTCAACGGCCGACCGCGACTGATGTGCATGGCGCGCCTTTCGGACTACGACCCGGCGGAGACGATCACGGTCACCCCGATGCGCACCTTCCCGGTGATCCGCGACCTGGTCACCGACGTCTCGTACAACTACGAGAAGGCCAAGGAGCTGCCGTACGCCGAGCTGCCGCCGCGGGACGCCGACGGCAAGCGGCGAATGATGCAGGAGGACGTCGAGCGAGGCCAGGAGTTCCGCAAGTGCATCGAGTGCTTCCTCTGCCAGAACACCTGCCACGTCGTCCGTGACCACGAGGACAACAAGCCGGCGTTCGCCGGACCACGGTTCTTCCTCCGGTACGCCGAGCTCGACATGCACCCGCTCGACACCGTCGACCGGCGCGCGGTCACCCGCGAGCAGGCCGGCCTCGGCTACTGCAACATCACCAAGTGCTGCACCGAGGTCTGTCCCGAGGGGATCCACATCACCGACAACGCGATCATCCCGATGAAGGAGCGGGTGGTCGACCGTACCTACGACCCGCTGGTGTGGCTGGGCAACAAGATCGGCATCCGCGACAAGGACCGCGACTCGCGCACCGAGCTCTGAAGCGATCCGGGACGTGCGGTCCCGGGTCCTCGTGGTCGAGCACCACGGTCCGTGGTCCCGTCCCGGGGGGCTCCGGCGACGACTGACTTGTGACCCGTCGCTTGTGACCTGGGCCTCCTGCGCTCGAGCTGCCCGGAGCGGGACAGTGAGGCATGGACACGTCACCGACATCCACCGTGCGCCGGCTGGTGCTCCGGCTGGTCATCGGCTCGTTCTCGCTGGCCGCGCTCATGGGCATCGCAGCCCTGCTGCGGCCCGGCCCCTTCGGCAGCACCGAGGGCCGGATCCTCCTCACCACGCTGGTCGTGGGCGTCACCAGCGTCCTGATGCTCTGCTATCTCGCTCCGAACGACGAACGATGGCGGCTCGTCGGTGTGGCCGGAGGCGTGGCGGCGCTGGTCGCCCTGTGCGCGGTCCTGGTGATGGTGTGGGGGTACTGGCAACGCGATCCGGGGGGCGCCCTCGCGCGGACCTTCGGTCTCTCGCTCGTGGCGGCGCTCTCGCTGGCGCAGCTCTCGCTGATGATCGCGGTCGTGCGACACCGTCTCGTCGTGCAACGCCTGCTGGTCGGGACGGTCGCGGCCGCTGCGGTCCTGGCCGCGCTCGTGGACGCCACGATCCTCGGGTGGGACCCCGGAGGCGCAGCCGCCCGGCTGATCGGGGTCGTGGCGATCCTGGACGTGCTGGGTACCGTCGTGGTGTTGGCGGTCGGCCTCTTCGGGCGGGACGAGACGACCCTGAGGGTCACCCTGTCCTCAGACGTTGCGGCGCGAGTCCGTGCCGTGGCTCAGGAGACCGGCACTCCGCTCGACGCCGTGGCCGACGATGGTCTCCGCAGCTACTTCGGGTCTCTCGTCGGGTGAGCACCGGCGTCCGAGCCGGTCCCGACGCGGTTCCTTTCGACGAGGCGGGCTGCGCGTTCGAGCGCCGCATGCTCGGTCTCGAGGATCCTGGAGTGGACCTGGGCGATCTGCTCGGCCGTCGGCCTGCCTTCCGGGTGGTGCCGATGGCACACGATCCAGCTCGTGCCCATCACCTGTTGCTTGCCGATCCGCCAGCACCGGTGCACGTGGCATCTGTGCTTGCGATAGAGGCCGATCGCGGCACCGATGAACGCGAGCCCTCCGATGTCGGCGCCGATCCCGGACCAGAAGAGGTACCACTCGTCCCCGTCCGTCCCGAGGACGTGGCCGAGGCTCATCGCCATCACAATGCTCGATGGTGCCAGCGGATGCGGGCCTCCTCCGGCAGGCGCGTCGGATAGTTCACACCGGCTGGCTCACCGCTCCGGCGCGCTCCTAACCTTGCGAGCATGAGCGACGACCTGGTCGGCGGGCTCGACGAGCCGGCCGAGCTCCAGCCCGAGCCGGGTGCGCTCGCGCTCGCCTCGCCCGATGACGACTGGTCGCGCGCCGACTGGGAGAGGGCCGCGGCCGGCGTCCTCCGGAGGACCGCTCGCCTCTCGGAGGACGACTCGGACGACGCCGTCTGGACCGCGCTGACCCGCACGACCTACGACGACGTCCGGGTCCCGCCGCTCGGGACTCCGGACCACCTCGTCGGGCTCACGACATCCGGCCGGCCGACCCGCGCCGAGGACTGGGACGTCCGGACCGCCAACGCAGGCGACAACGCCGCCGCCCTCGAGGATCTCGCGAACGGTGCGACCTCCCTCTGGCTCGACACCGACGACGTCGCCGGCGCCCTCGCCGGCGTGCTCCTCGACCTGCCGCCGGTGGTGCTGGAAGCAGGCACACCGGAGCGAGCACGCGCGCTCCTGGCACTCACCGCCGGCACCGAGCTGCCGGCCGCGACCAATCTGGGGGTGGATCCGATCGGCGCTCGACTGCGCGAACGCCTGGTGGGCGGTGACGTCGAGACGGTCGTCGAGGCAGCTCGGATGGCGCTGGAGCGCGGCGTCCGCGGGGTCGTCGTGGACGCATCGGCGGTCCACGAGCTCGGCGCGTCCGACGCGCAGGAGGTCGGCTACAGCCTGGCCGCCGGGGTGGCCTACCTCCGGCTCCTGACAGACGCCGGGGTGGCTGTGGACGACGCCGCTGCGCTCCTGGAGTTCCGGTACGCCGTGACGGACGAGCAGCTCGTCACGATCGCCAAGCTGAGGGCCGCGCGTCGCTGCTGGGCGCGGGTCCTCGAGCTGAGCGAGGTCTCACGGTCGAAGGACGGAGGGATGACGCAGCAGCAGCACGCCGTGACCAGTCGACCGATGTTGAGCGCCTACGACCCGTGGGTGAACATGCTGCGTGGCACCGTCGCCGCGTTCGCCGCGGGTGTCGGCGGAGCCGAGGCGGTCACCGTCGTGCCGTTCGACAGCCCGCTCGGTGAGCCGGACGCTTTCGGTCGCCGGATCGCCCGCAACGTCTCGTCGCTGCTGCTCGCCGAGTCGCACGTCGCGGCCGTGACCGACCCGGCGGGCGGCGCCTACGCCGTCGAGAAGCTGACCGACGACCTCGCGGTCTCCGCATGGCGCGAGCTGCAGCGGATCGAGGCCGGAGGCGGCGTGCTCGCCGCCCTGGACGACGGCTCCTTCCTGGAGCGCGTGGGCCACACGGCGGACCGGCGCGCCCGCGACGTCGCGACCCGGAGGAAGCCGATCACCGGACTCAGCACGTACCCGCACCTCGGCGAGACGATCCCACCGCGGGTCTCGACCGGCTCGGCCGCCGACGGCCGCGACGTACGCCGGTGGGGTGTGGCGTTCGAGGAGCTCCGGGCGGCCCCGCCCGACCGTCACGTCTTCCTGGCCACGCTGGGGCCGGTCGCCCAGCACTCGACGCGGGCCGGCTTCGCGACCAACCTGCTCGCGGCCGGCGGGATCACCGTCGACGTGGCCGGAGGGACCCATGGTGTCGACGACCTGCGCTCGGCGTACGGCGGGCAGGCCGTGGTGTGCGTCGCCGGCACCGACGCGGCGTACGCCGCGTGGGGACATGACGCCGCGGACGCTCTTCGGGCGGCGGGGGCGTTGCGTGTAGCCGTGGTCTCGACAGGCTCGACCGACGGCCATGCCTGGGCGGACGCGCGCTTCTCGCCCGGCGACGACGCGGTTGCCTTCCTGACCTGGCTCCGGGAGGCGCTGCGATGAGTGTCCCGGGAAGCTTCGCGGAGCTGAGCCTGACCTCCGGCGGCGGTGTCGAGACGGTGGCGGAGCGACCTCCTCGACCACCGGAGGAGGACGCTGGGCGACCGTGGCGGAGTCCTGAGGGCATCCAGATCAAGCGGCTCTACACCGCCGAGGACCTCGACGGCCTGGACGCGCTGGCGACCTGGCCGGGCCTGACGCCGTACCTCCGCGGGCCCTACCCGACGATGTACACCACCCGGCCCTGGACGATCCGTCAGTACGCCGGCTTCTCGACGGCCGAGGAGTCCAACGCGTTCTACCGGCGCAACCTCGCGGCCGGCCAGAGGGGGCTGAGCGTTGCCTTCGACCTGGCGACCCACCGGGGCTACGACTCCGACCACCCGCGGGTGCGCGGCGACGTCGGCATGGCGGGGGTCGCGATCGACTCGATCTACGACGCCCGCACGCTGTTCGACGGCATCCCGCTCGACCAGATGTCGGTGAGCATGACCATGAACGGCGCGGTGCTGCCCGTGCTGGCGCTCTACATCGCCGCGGCCGAGGAGCAGGGCGTCAAGCCCGAGCAGCTGTCCGGGACCATCCAGAACGACATCCTCAAGGAGTTCATGGTCCGCAACACCTACATCTACCCGCCGGGCCCGAGCATGCGGATCGTCGGTGACATCCTCGGCTACACCGCCGAGCACATGCCGCGGTTCAACTCGATCTCGATCTCCGGCTACCACATGCAGGAGGCCGGGGCGACCGCCGACCTCGAGCTCGCCTACACCCTTGCCGACGGCGTCGAGTACCTCCGGACGGGGATCGGCGCCGGCCTGGTCGTCGACCGGTTCGCGCCGCGGCTCAGCTTCTTCTTCGGCGTCGGCATGAGCTTCTTCATGGAGGTCGCCAAGCTCCGGGCGGCTCGCGCGCTGTGGGCGCGCCTCGTGCGCGACTTCGACCCGCGCGACCCGAGGAGCCTCAGCCTGCGGACGCACTGCCAGACCAGCGGCTGGAGCCTGACCGCCCAGGACGTGTTCACCAACGTCGCGCGCACGTGCATCGAGGCGATGGCCGCGACCCAGGGCCACACGCAGAGCCTGCACACGAACGCTCTCGACGAGGCCATCGCCCTGCCGAGCGACTTCAGTGCCCGGATCGCCCGCAACACCCAGCTGCTGCTGCAGCAGGAGAGCGGCACCACCTGGACCATCGACCCCTGGGGCGGCAGCTACTACGTCGAGCGGCTCACCCACGACCTCGCCGAGCGCGCCTGGGCGCACATCCAGGAGGTCGAACAGGCCGGAGGCATGGCGCAGGCGATCGAGGAGGGCATCCCGAAGCTCCGCATCGAGGAGGCGGCGGCGCGCACCCAGGCACGTATCGACTCCGGTGCCCAGGCGGTGATCGGCGTCAACCGTCACCGGGTCGACGACGACGAGCCGCTCGACGTGCTCAAGGTCGACAACGACGAGGTGTACCGGCGGCAGGTGGCCAAGCTCCAGCGGCTCCGTGCCGAGCGCGACGAGGAGGAGGTACGTCGGGTCCTGGACGCGCTCACCGCGGGTGCCGAGCACGGGGACAACCTGCTCGCCCTGTCCGTGGACGCCGCGCGCGCGAAGGCCTCGGTCGGTGAGATGAGCGGGGCCCTCGAGAAGGTGTGGGGCCGGCATCGCGCCCGGATCCGTACGATCTCGGGTGTGTTCAGGGACGAGGCCGGCGCTGCCGGTGACGGGCTCGTCCAGCAGGTGCTCGACGCCACTGCCGCGTTCGAGGAGGCCGAGGGCCGCCGCCCGCGCATCCTGATCGCGAAGATGGGGCAGGACGGTCACGACCGCGGTCAGAAGGTCGTCGTCAGCGCGTTCGCCGACATGGGCTTCGACGTGGACGTCGGCCCCCTCTTCTCCACGCCGGAGGAGGTGGCGCAGCAAGCCGTGGACGCCGATGCGCACATCGTCGGGGTCAGCAGCCTCGCGGCCGGTCACCTGACCCTCGTGCCGGCGCTGAAGAGGGCGCTGGCCGAGCACGGCCGAGACGACATCATGGTCGTGGTCGGCGGTGTGATCCCCCCTGGCGACGTCGCGATCCTGGAGGAGATGGGCGCCGCTGCGGTCTTCCTGCCGGGCACGGTGATCGCGCGCTCCGCGCTAGACCTGCTGGCCAGGCTGCGCGCGCAGCTGGACCACTGATGGGCGAACCGGTCAGCGGACCCTCGGTGGACGCCGTCGTCGCCGGGCGCCGCTCGGCGGTGAGCCGCGCGATCACGCTCGTCGAGTCCAGCCGCCCCGAGCACCGGACCCGCGCCAGGGAGCTGCTCGCGGCGCTGCCGGCCCCGGAGCGGCCGGCCGTGCGGGTCGGCATCTCCGGAGTGCCCGGCGTGGGCAAGTCGACGTTCATCGAGGCTCTGGGGCGCCGACTCACCGCCACGGGTCATCGCGTGGGTGTGCTCGCGGTCGACCCGAGCAGCCGTCGCACCGGCGGCTCGGTCCTCGGCGACAAGACCCGCATGCCGGAGCTGGCGGCCGACGAGCGTGCCTACGTGCGGGCCAGCCCGGCCGCGGGGACGCTCGGCGGCGTGGCCCGCGCCACCAGCCAGGCGATACTCGTGCTCGAAGCCGCGTCGTACGACGTCGTCCTGGTCGAGACGGTCGGGGTCGGGCAGTCCGAGACCACGGTCGCCGGCATGGTCGACACCTTCTTGTTCCTGACCCTGGCCCGCACCGGCGACCAGCTGCAGGGCATCAAGCGAGGCATCCTCGAGCTCGCCGACGTCATCGCGGTGAACAAGGCTGACGGTGACCGTGCGGCCGAGGCGCGGACGGCCGCTCGTGAGCTCGCCGGTGCCCTGCGGATGGTGCACGGGCGGGAGCGGGCGCCCGCGGTCGTCACCTGCTCGGCGCTGACCGGTGCCGGTGTCGACGAGGTGTGGCAGCGGGTGCTCGACCACCGCGCGCAGCTGGGCGACGAGGGACTCGCCGACAAACGCGCCCACCAGCAGCTCGACTTCGCCTGGGAGCTCGTGCGCGACGAGCTCGAGCAGCGGCTACGTCGCTCGCGGCGGGTACGCCGGGTGCGCGCCGACGTGCGCGACCTCGTGCTGCGCGGGGAGCTCCCCGCCGTCGCCGCCGCTGACCGGCTGATCGCGGCCTACGACGAGGATCACGTCGGCGCCGATGCGGGTCCGGACGCGCCGGTGAACTAACCTCGTCGGGTCATGTCCAGGCAAGAGGCGCTCTCGATCATCGAGACCGTGGTCGACAAGCGCGAGGACGACCTCGTCGACGTGCGCCGTGACCTGCACGCCCACCCCGAGCTCAGCTGGGAGGAGCACCGCACGTCTGACCTGGTGAGCCACCACCTCGACGAGCTGGGGTGGCGGGTCACTCGGCCCGGTGAGTCGGGGCTGATCGCCGATCTCGGCGACGGAGACGCTCCCAGGGTGGCTCTGCGCGCGGATCTCGACGCCCTCCCCGTCAACGACACCTCGGGTGACCCCTGGCAGAGCCAGGTTCCCGGGGTTGCCCACGCGTGCGGGCACGACGTGCACACGACCGCTCTGCTCGGCACGGGGATGGCCCTGGCAGAAGTGCACACCGCCGGGCTGCTGCCCGGCCGGGTCCGGCTGCTCTTCCAACCAGCCGAGGAGGTCATGCCCGGCGGCGCGACCAGGCTGATGGAGGTCGGGGCCCTCGACGAGGTGACCCGCATCTTCTGCCTGCACTGCGACCCGACGATCGACATCGGCAGGGTCGGTCTGCGCGAGGGGCCGATGACGGGAGCCGCCGACAGCCTGGAGATCCAGCTCGTCGGCAGCGGCGGCCACACGAGCCGCCCGCACCTGACCGAGGATCTCACCTTCGCGCTGGCCAAGATCGTCACCGAGCTGCCCGCGGTGCTCTCGCGGAGACTGGACCCACGCACCGGTGTGAGCGTCGTCTGGGGCCGCATGCACGCAGGCCGTGCCGTCAACGTGATCCCCGACGCCGGAACGCTGGCCGGCACCGTGCGCATGCTCGACGCCGTGGCATGGAGCGACATGGAGCAACGCATCCGCCGGCACGTCGACGAGATCGTCGCGCCGTACGGCGTCAAGGCGATCGTCGACTACCGACGGGGGGTCCCGCCGGTGGTGAACGACGCCGCGTCGGTCGCGCTGCTCGGGCGGGCCGTGGACGAGGTGCTCGGCACGGGTGGCCGCGTTCCCACGTCCCAGAGTCTCGGCGGCGAGGACTTCGCGTGGTACCTGACCCGCGTGCCCGGCGCCATGGGCCGGCTGGGCACGCGCGCGCCGGGCGAGGCGACCTACGACATCCACCAGGGCAACCTGCGGGTCGACGAGCGCGCCACCGCCATCGCGGCCAAGGTCCTGGCTGCGGCGGCCGTCGGATCCCTGTAGGTCGAGCCGGCCTCAGCGCGCCGGTCCGCGGAGCGGAACGTCACAACTCGATGACGGGCCACCCGCTTGGTGACGGACAGGGGGGACCGCCATTAGGGTGACCCCCGAATCCGCGCCCGAACAGTGGGCTGCGGTCTGACTCAAGGAGGAGCATCTTGCGTCGTACGACCAAGATTGCTGCTGTGGCCGTGGTCGCGACGCTCGCGCTCACCGGTTGTGGCAAGAAGAGCGACTCGAACGGCACGGCAACGGGATCGTCCGACGACGTCTGCAACACCGCCAAGGGCAATGGGCCCAAGATCGGCCTGGCCTACGACGTCGGCGGCCGCGGCGACCAGTCGTTCAACGACTCGGGGTACGCGGGCGTGTCGAAGGCCGTCACCCAGTTCGACGGCAGCTGCATCGAGGGCGAGGCCCAGGACGGCGAGCCGGAGTCCGCTCGTGAGGACCGCCTGTCCCAGATGGCGGACCAGGGTGCCGACGCCGTGATCGGGGTCGGGTTCGCCTACAGCGACGCGGTCAACGCCGTCGCCCCCAACTACCCGGACGTGAGCTTCGCGGTGGTCGACGGCTTCGACCCGGACAAGAAGGTCAACAAGAACGTCGCCTACTTCTCGTTCGCCGCGAACGAGTCGTCGTTCCTCGTCGGCGTCGCAGCCGCCCAGGCCACCAAGAGCAAGCAGGTCGGCTTCGTGGGAGGAGTCCACATCGACCTGATCAAGTCCTTCGAGGCCGGCTACACCGCGGGCGTCCACGCCGTCGACCCGAGCATCAAGGTCGACATCGCCTACATCCAGGAGAGCAACCTCTCCGGCTTCAACGACCCGGCGGGTGGCAAGACCGCTGCGGCCGGTGAGTACGACAAGGGGGCGGACGTGGTCTACCACGCCGCGGGTGCCTCCGGCAGCGGCGTCTTCGACGCTGCGGTCGAGGCCGGTGACGGCAAGTGGGCGATCGGTGTGGACTCCGACCAGTACCTCACTGCGACGGCCGAGCAGAAGAAGCACATCCTGACCTCCGCCCTCAAGCGGGTCGACGTCGCGTGCTTCGACTGGATCAAGACCGTCAACGCCGGCAACCCCGCCACCAGCTACGTGACGTACGACCTCAAGAACGGCGGCGTCGGGTACGCCACGTCGAACCCCGCCATCAAGCCGTACGAGGCGAAGATCAACGAGTTCGCGGACAAGATCAAGAGCGGCGCGATCAAGGTCCCGAGCGCGCCGTGATCCCGGTGCGGCGGGTACTTCTCGCCTGAGAGGGCCCGCCGCGCAGCGGCGCACGACCGCCTCCGGCCCGGGAGTAGCCTGCTCCCGGGCCGGACGACTGTCGTGCTCCTGTCCCATGGTCCGACGACGACGGAGGGTGCGCGTGGCCACAGCGCAGACCGCGGAGAAGGAGGTCTCCGCTCCCGAGGTGAAGCTGGTCGGGATCGGCAAGAGGTTCCCCGGAGTGGTCGCGAACCACGACGTCGAGGTGACGATCCGCCCGGCGACCGTGCACGCCCTGATCGGTGAGAACGGCGCCGGGAAGTCGACGTTGATGAAGATCCTGTACGGCGTGCAGAAGCCCGACGACGGCCAGATCCTCGTCGACGGCGAGCCGCGGGTGTTCAGGTCGCCGGGCGACGCGATCGCGGTCGGTATCGGCATGGTGTTCCAGCACTTCATGCTGGCCGACAACCTCACCGCGCTCGAGAACGTCGTGCTGGGCGCGGAGCGGCTGCACGGCATCGGCGAGGATGCGCGCCGCGAGTTCCGTGCCATCTCCGAGCGGTACGGCTTCGGGCTGCGGCCCGACGTGCTCGTCGAGCGCCTCGGCGTCGCCGACCGCCAGCGGCTCGAGATCCTGAAGGTCCTCTACCGCGGAGCGAAGGTGATCATCCTCGACGAGCCGACCTCGGTGCTCGTGCCCCAGGAGGTCGACGCGCTCTTCGATAACCTCCGTGACCTGCGCAAGCACGGACACTCGGTGCTGTTCATCTCCCACAAGCTCGACGAGGTGCTGGCCATCGCCGACGACATCACCGTGATGCGGCGCGGCACGACCGTGGGCGAGGCGGAGCCCGGCCAGGTGACCAAGCGCCAGCTGGCCGAGCTCATGGTCGGGTCCGAGCTCCCGTCCCCCGAGGTGACCGACCGCACCGTGACCGACGTCGTCCAGCTCTCGCTGCGGGATGTGACCCTCACCGACGAGGCCGGCCGCAACCTGCTCACCGACATCAGCTTCGACATCCACCAGGGCGAGGTTCTCGGCATCGCCGGGGTCGAGGGCAACGGCCAGGCCGAGCTCGTCGAGACGGTGATGGGGATGCGTGACGCCAGCGCCGGGACGATCCGCCTCGGTGACCGTGACGTCACCCGGTGGGACACCCGGCGCCTGCGCGAGGCCGGCATCGCCTACATCCCGGAGGACCGGCAGCGACACGGGCTCCTGCTCGACTCGTCGCTGTGGGAGAACCGCATCCTCGGCCATCAGACGCAGGAGCCCAGCGCCTCCGGCCCGTGGATCGACCGCGGGGGGGCACGCGAGGACACCGAGCGCATCGTCCGCGAGTACGACGTCCGCACACCCAGCATCGACACGCTCGCCCGGGCGCTCTCCGGGGGCAACCAGCAGAAGCTCATCGTCGGGCGTGAGATGAGTGGCGACCCGGTGGTCCTGATCGCCTCCCACCCCACCAGGGGCGTCGACGTCGGAGCCCAGGCCGCGATCTGGGAGCACATCAAGCGCGCCCGCCACGACGGCCTCGCCGTGCTGCTGATCTCGGCGGACCTCGACGAGCTGATCGGCCTCTCCGACCGGATCGAGGTCATCCTGCGCGGCCGGCTCGTCGGCAGCTTCGACCCCGCCCAGGTGACCCCGCAGGACCTCGGCTCGGCGATGACCGGTGGAGGTGACGCCGAGTGAGCATGCTGCGCCGGATCGGCTTCGCACTGCTCGCGCCGGTGGTCGCAGTGCTGATCGCGATGGCGGCCACCAGCCTGGTCATCGTCGCCACCAGCAGCGCCTCGGGCGTCGGTGACTTCTGGCAGATCATCCTGTCCAAGCCGTCGAACCGGATCATCGTCGACATCGTCAACCAGACCTCGATGATCTACCTCTCCGCGGTGGCGGCCGCCGTCGGCTTCCGGATGGGACTGTTCAACATCGGCGTCGAAGGCCAGTACACCGTCGGGTCGTTCGCCGCCGCCTCATTCGCCGGTGGCGCGTTCCTGCCCGGCTTCCTCAACGTCCTCGCCAGCCTGGTGGTCGCGGTGGTGGTGGGAGCTCTGTGGGCGGGCATCGCGGGCATCCTGCGGACGACGCGCGGCGTCAGTGAGGTGATCTCGACGATCATGCTCAACGCCATTGCGGGGATCCTGGTGGGCTACCTGATCGACCGCTACGGCATCCATGGCGGCAACTCCGTGCGCACCAAGGCCATCCCGGCCGGCTCGCACGTCGGGGGCTGGACGCCGTTCTCCTCGGCCGACGGCGAGATCTGGACCCTGGGCCTGCTCGCCGTCCTGGTCGGCGCCGGCTTCTGGGTACTGCTGAACCGCACCCGATTCGGCTTCGACCTCCGCGCGACCGGCGCCTCCCAGACGGCGGCGGTGGCCAGCGGCATCAAGGTGAACCGGATGGTCCTCGCCTCGATGCTCATCTCCGGCGGAGTCGCGGGTCTGATCTGGATGCCCGCGTTCTTCGGTGACGCCTACTCCTACGGCACGACGTTCCAGGCGGGCCTGGGCTTCACCGGGATCGCGGTGGCCCTGCTGGGCCGCAACCAGCCGCTCGGCATGGTCTTCGGCGCTCTGCTGTTCGCCTTCCTCACCGCCCAGTCCAACTCGCTGACACTGCTCACCGACATCTCGGCGAGCGTCGTCCAGATCACCCAAGGCGTCGCAGTGCTCGCGGTGGTCGTCGCCTATGAGCTGGTCCGGCGCTACCGGGTCCGGCTCGAGCAGAGTGCCGTCGCCGAAGCCCCCCGTGTCCGGGGCGAGGAGGTGGCGGCATGACCGCGACGGTCCACGACGCTGCGAGCACGCCCCCGCCTCCGGTTCGCGGACGCGCTTACGAGCGGTTCCGTAGCCGGAGCTGGTTGATCCTGCTCGGCGCGATCGTGGTGGTGGCCGCGGTCCGCATGGTCACCAACGCCGACGACATCACCTCGGCCAACACCCTCCGCGCGGCCATCCTGTCGGCCTGCCCGATCCTGCTGGCCGGCATGGGCGGCCTGTGGTCCGAGCGGGCCGGGGTGGTGAACATCGGGCTCGAGGGCCAGATGCTGCTGGGCACGTGGGGGGCGGCGTACTTCACCTACTGGTACGGCCCATGGGTGGGACTGTTGGGCGCCGCGGCGTTCGGGGCGATCGGCGGGCTGCTGCACGGGCTCGCCACCATCACCTTCGGTGTCGACCACATCGTCTCGGGAGTGGCGATCAACATCATCGGCCTCGGCGCGACCCAGTTCCTGGCCGAGGCGTACTTCAGCGACCTGGAGAACGGCGGGCCGCGGCAGCTGACCGGTCTCGACCCGCTGCCGTACCTGACGTTCCCGCATCTGTCCGACGGGCTGATCTCGCTGAACAACCATCACTGGTTCCTGATCTCGGACGTCGCAGGGTTCCTGGCCGCGCTGACGGTCCGGGTGTCGGTGCTGACCGTGATCATCGCGCTGATCGTGGTCCTCACGTCCTGGGTGCTCTGGCACACATCCTTCGGCCTGCGACTGCGAGCGTGCGGCGAGAGCCCCGCCGCGGCCGAGTCGCTGGGCGTCAACGTCTACCGCTACAAGTACGTCGCAGTCACCGTGTCGGGCGCGCTGGCCGGGCTCGGTGGAGCGTTCCTGGCACTGGTGGCCTCCAGCGGGTTCGTCACGAACCAGAGCGGCGGCCGCGGCTATATCGGTCTGGCGGCCATGATCTTCGGCAACTGGCAGCCGCTCGGAACGGTCGGCGCGTCGCTGATGTTCGGATACACGGACGCGCTACGGCTCCGCACCCCGTCCGCGGTGCACGCCCTGCTCCTGCTGGTGGCGCTGTTCCTGATCGCCTACGCCGCCTGGCGCTTCTACAAGAAGCTGCGGACGTCGGCGATCGTGATGGGCCTGCTCGGCCTCGGGTTCCTGCTGTGGTACCTGCTCACCGACACCGTCCCGCGGGAGTTCACCGGCATGACGCCGTACGTCGTCACCCTGCTGGTGCTGTCTCTGGCCAGCCAGCGGCTCCGGCCGCCCGCCGCCGACGGACAGGTGTACCGGAAGGGCTCGGCCGGGTGAGCTCCACGGACGTCGAGTGGTCGGTGCTGCAGGAGGCGGCGGTCGAGGCGATGGGCCACGCCTACGCGCCCTACTCCCACTACCCGGTCGGTGCCGCCGGCCGGGTCGACGACGGTCGCCTGGTGAGCGGCTGCAACGTCGAGAACGCCGCCTACGGCGTGGCTCTGTGCGCCGAGTGCGGCATGGTGTCGCAGCTCCACGTCAGCGGCGGCGGTCGTCTGACCCACGTCGTCTGCGTGGACGGCGCGGGGGCGGTGATCATGCCGTGCGGGCGCTGCCGACAGCTGCTGTTCGAGAACGGCGGGCCGGAGATGCTGCTGATGACCGGCTCCGGCGTACGACGGATGGACGAGGTGCTGCCCGATGCGTTCGGTCCCGACAACCTCACTTGACCTGACCCATCCGGACTTCGTGGCCGACCCGTACCCCTTCTTCGCCGAGGAGCGGCGGCGCCACCAGGTCGCGTGGCACGAGCAGACCGGCATGTACCTGGCCTTCGACCACCCGAGCGTGTCGGCGGTGCAGCGAAGCCGGCACCTCGGCCGGATCTGGCACGACCGGGAGCCGACGGCATACCTCGAGCCGTTCAACCTCCTCCACCGCAACCAGATGATGGAGAACGAGCCGCCGGAGCACACGCGGTTGCGCCGCCCGGTCGCCGCGGCGTTCAACCGGGGTCACGTCGAGCGATTGCGGCCCCGGGTGCGCGAGCTGGCCGCGGAGCTGCTCGGCGCGGTCGATCCGAAGTCCTTCGACGTCGTCAGCGAGTACGCCGAGCCGTTGCCGGTGCTGGTGATCTCCGAGCTGTTGG
The DNA here is from genome assembly GCA_046735295.1 of Actinomycetota bacterium. Classification (GTDB taxonomy): domain Bacteria; phylum Actinomycetota; class Actinomycetes; order Propionibacteriales; family Nocardioidaceae; genus Nocardioides. The sequence goes on from JBKPTA010000010.1 coordinate 65,594, forward strand.
GTGTGCCGCGGTCGCATGCGCCCCAGCTGCGCGAGTGGTCGCAGGCGATCGTCCGGATGTACGAGACGGCCCCGTCGCCCGCGGTGGTGGACGCCGCGGTGGCGGCCGCACGTGACTTCGCCGCCCTGGTGGGGGACCTCGCGGAGCACCGGCGTACCGGGCCTGCCGACGACCTGATCAGCGACCTCGTCGCCACCGACCTCTCGCCGGACGAGGTGGTGGCCTCTGCGGTGCTGCTGCTCAACGCCGGTCACGAGGCGTCGGTCAACGTCTTCGGCAACGGGCTGGTGGCGCTCCTCGAGCGTGGGTTGCGGCCCGCGGACGACGTCGCGCTCACCGTCGAGGAGATGCTGCGGTTCGACTCCGCCCTGCAGCTGTTCGAGCGGACCGCGACCTCCCGCGTCACGGTCGGTGACGTCGTGGTGGAGCCGGGCGTGAAGATCGCTGCGTTGCTGGGGGCTGCGAACCGCGACCCGGAGGTGTTCGCGCACGCCGACACGGTCGACGTACGCCGCGACCCGAACCCGCATCTCGCCTTCGGCGTGGGCGTGCACTTCTGCCTCGGCGCCCCGTTGGCCCGGATGGAGCTCGCGGAGTCGTTGACCGCCCTGTTCGCGGCGTACCCGGACCTGCAGCCTGCCGGCGAGCCGGTCTCCCGCGGCACGTTCGTCCTGCGCGGGTACCGCTCGGTCCCGGTGACGAGCATCGGCCAGGCCGCCGGTGGATAGGGTGCGCGACATGTCCCACGACGCGGTCGAGGTCATCAGTGCCAAGCGCGACCGCCACGAGCTCACCGACAGCCAGATCGACTGGGTGGTCGACGCCTACACCCGAGGCGTGGTCGCCGACGAGCAGATGGCGGCGCTGGCGATGGCGATCCTGCTGAACGGGATGAGCCGACGCGAGATCGGCCGCTGGACCTCGGCGATGATCGCCTCGGGTGAGCGGATGGACTTCTCCTCGCTCTCGCGTCCGACGGCCGACAAGCACTCGACCGGCGGCGTCGGGGACAAGATCACGCTTCCGCTGGCACCGCTCGTCGCTGCGTGCGGGGTCGCCGTACCGCAGCTGAGCGGCCGTGGCCTCGGCCACACCGGCGGGACGCTGGACAAGCTCGAGTCGATCGCCGGGTGGCGGGCATCCCTGACGAACGACGAGGTGCTGGCGCAGCTGGAGTCGGTGGGCGCGGTGGTGTGCGCGGCCGGTGACGGCCTCGCACCGGCCGACAAGAAGCTCTACTCGTTGCGCGACGTGACCGGGACCGTGCCGGCGATCCCCTTGATCGCCTCGTCCATCATGTCGAAGAAGATCGCCGAGGGGACCGGCGTCCTCGTGCTCGACGTGAAGGTCGGGACGGGCGCGTTCATGGCGACCGTGGAGGAGGCACGTGAGCTCGCCACCACGATGGTCGCACTCGGTCAGGACGCCGGGGTCTACACCGT
>JBKPTA010000011.1:0-22908 GCA_046735295.1 Actinomycetota bacterium
TGTGTGAGGCCCGGGCGCTGCTGGCCCAAGGGGAGCGTGAGCGTGCCGGCCGGATCATGGACGTGCTGGTCGTGGAGGATCTCGCCGAGGGAGACACGGTCCTCGATGAGGTCTGGGACGCACTGCATCCGGGCGCTCCGCTCCCCGCGCACCTCGACTTCCGGATGACCGAGGCACCAGGCGCCGGTGACGAGTGAGGTGCGTGCTCGTGGACGCCGAGAGGTTCAGCGGAACGTGCCCTGGGACACCGATCCCTCCAGTCGCCGCTGGAAGATCAGGTACACGATCAGTACCGGCACGACCGTGATGACGACCGCGGCGAAGAGGGCGCCGAAGTCGACCGCGTAGCCGGCCTGCGACGCGAACTCTGCCATCCCCTGGGTCAGCACGTATCTGTTCGGGTCGGTGTTCAGCGCAACCGGCAGCAGGAACTGGTTCCACAGCCCGAGGAAGTTGAAGATCGCGACGGCGGCAATGCCGGGCCGCGCCATCGGCAGCATGATCTGGAAGAACGTCCGCCAGTCCCCGGCGCCGTCCATCAGCGCAGCCTCGTACACGTCATCGGGCAGGGTCTTGAAGAACGAGTAGAGGAAGAACACCGTGAACGGCAGGGCGAAGGCGACGTACACCATGATCAGGCCGGGGAGAGTGTTGAGCAGCCCGCCGTTCTTCAGGATGAAGAACAGCGGCACGATCGCAAGGAAGATCGGGAAGGTCAGCCCCGCAAGCATGGAGTAGTAGATGAACCGTGCCCCGGGGAACTTGAACCGCGCGAGCACGTAGGCGCACATCGCCCCCAGCAGCATGACGAGCACGAGGGCGACACCCACCACGATGACCGTGTTCAGGAAGAAGTCGCGGATCCCGGCGTCGGTCCAGGCCTTGACGTAGTTGTCGAAGCTCCAGTGCGCCGGCAGTGAGAACGGCGAGGCCAGGATCTCCTTGGTCGTCTTGAACGACGACAGCACGACCCACAGGAACGGGACGATGACGACGATCGACCAGAGGGTCAGGAGCGCGTGTGAGGTGGCCTCGACGGCGCGGTCACCGCCGCTCCACTCCCTGCGGGTCTCGTTGGCGACGCGCTGGTCGGGCGCTACGGCAGTCATCGACGCAGCCTCTTCTCGCCGCCTCCGGTGAGATGGTTGATCACGAACACCACGGCTGCGAACAGCAGCGTCACGACCGCGAGCACGACACCCATCGCCGTGGCATAGCCGAACTGGCCTTTCCGGAACGCGGTGTTGAAGAGGTCCTGGCTCATCGTCCGAGTGGTGTTGTTGGGACCGCCGTTCGGGTTCAGCGCCTGCATGTAGACGAAGGCGTCGAGCACGGTGATGCCGAGATAGATGTACGCCGTCTGCACGGTGTCCCGGACGAGGGGGAGCGTGATCGAGATGGCCGTCCGGAACCGGCCGGCGCCGTCCATGCGGGCCGCCTCGTAGATCTCGCCGGGGACGCCCTTGATGGCCGCGACGAAGAGGACCGTGTAGAAGCCGACGAAGCTCCAGATGATCACGAACATGGACGCGGGCATCGCCGTCCGTGGGTCACCGAGCCATGCGAAGTTCTCGAACCCGCTGAGGCCGACCTTGGTGAGGGTCGCGTTGAGGATGCCGGCCGAGGGGTCGTACACCTGCGCCCAGATGAGGCCGATGACGATGGCAGGGACGGTGTAGGGGAAGAAGGACACGACCCGGTAGAAGCCGGAGCCGCGGATCCCACGGACGTTGCCCCTGCTGGACCCACCCACGGTGACGACCGTCGCAATGGCGAGCGCGAGCGTGATGGTCACGAAGGGCACCACGATCGCCAGCTCGAGGTTGTTGCGCAGTGCGCGCCTGAAGATGTCGTCGTGGAACAGCTTCGTGAAGTTGTCCAGCCCGATGAAGTTGTACGTCGGCGTGAAGCCGCTCCAGTCGGTCATCGAGTAGTACAGCGCCTGGCCGAACGGATAGACCACGAAGACGACGTAGATGGCGAGCGGCAGTCCCAGGAACACCGCCATGAAGCTCAACCGGTCCAGGCTCGGCATCCGGCGACGCCGGCGGGTGGACGGCCGAAGCCGGCCACCCGTGGTCGTCGTCACGCTGGTCTGGGTGCTGGTCACGTGATCTTGAGCTTCTTCACCGACGAGTCGTTGGCGATCTTGTCGGTGATGTCCTGCAGCGCCTTGGTGAGCCCTGCGACGTCGAGCTGTCCCGCCAGGAACGAGTTCCACGGCACCAGCTGGTCGGTGTTCATGCCGTAGTAGTCCACGAACTGGTAGTTGAACGTGTTGCTCCCGGCAGCGTCCAGCATCTTGGTCTGCGAGACCAGCGCAGTCGACCCGAACCCGTTGGCCGGCACCAAGCCCTTGACGATCGTCGGCGCGAGGCGGGTCTTGGAGAAGTTCGTCGCGGCCGCCTTCGACAGCATCGCACGCAGGATCTCCTTGCCGCCGGCGACATTCTTGCCTTGGGACGGCACGATGAACGGCTCGCCAGCAGCGGCACGGAGCGACTCGTACGGCATCGCCGGGCTGGAGGAGACGGTCGGCTCCGGAGCGCCGGTCATCTGGAAGTCGCCCTTGGTGGCGTCCTTCATCTCGTTCTCGATCCAGCCACCGGACGGGTACAGGATCGCCTGCTCGTCGTTGCTCCACTTCGCCTGGGCGGCGGTGAACTGGGTGCCGGCGCCACCGGGGACGAAGTAGCCCTTCTGCACACACTCCCCGAGGGCCTTGAACACGTCCTGGATCTGCGGCTTCGACCAGCAGCCGGACTCGAGGTTCTCCAGTGCCAGCCGGACGTCGTCCCCGCCCTCCTTGATGGCCGAGTCGACGGCCATCGTCTGGTAGTACGTCGCCGCCTCCTTGCCCCACACCCAGAGGTACTTGCCCTTGGCCTTGGCCTTTCCACCGAGAGCGATGGCCTCGTCCCACGTCTTGGGCGGGGTCCACCCGTTCTGCTGGAACAGCGTGGCGGAGTACCACACGCCGTAGACCGTCATGACGTAGTTCATCGCGAGGAACTTGCCGTCGAAGGTGCCCGGGAGCTTCACGTTCGGATACAACGTGTCAGCGATCTTCGTGCCTTCGTAGTTGTTGGCCTCGAAGACGTCGTCGAGCGTCTCGAGCTGCTGCTCGATGGCGTTGAACCCGATGGCGTTCTCACCCGAGTTGTCGATGAGGTCAGGCGGATTGCCGCCGACGAAGCGAGGCTGCAGCTGCTGGGCGATCTGCGTCGACGGCGACACCTTGATGGAGACGCCGGAGAAGTCCGGCTGCTTCGGGACCTGGGCCGCGGCGTACTTGACGTAGTCGTAGCCGTAGCCCCCGTTGAAGATGACGGCGTCCACGCTCGAGTCCTTCGCGAGCCCGAACGGGTTGGTGGCCGACGTGGGGCCGGCCGAGGAGCTGCTGCCACCCCCACTCGGCGATGACCCACCGCACGCGGCTAGCGTTCCGGCGAGCGGCGCGAGCGCCGCCGTCGCAAGGGCGCCACGGAGCAGGGTCCGGCGGTCGAATTGGGTGGTTTCTCGGCTCATCGTGGAATCCCTTTCGTGATGAACTCTTCTCCTGAGTGCTGGGGTCGTGCGCTCGTGCGGGGTGTGGGCTGCCGATCGTTGCGGTCAGGCCAGGCCGGCGATGCGTTCGCCGTACCGCGCCTTGAGGGCGTCGTTGTGGGTGTCACCTCCTGGGATGTTGGCCGAGATGTAGAGGGGCGGGACCTCACCGGCTTCTCGGAGCCGCTCAGCTGCGCCGAGGGTGAGGAGCTGGGCGATGTATGCGGCAGTGATCGAGGAGACCGCACCGGCGGACAGCCCGTCCCCGAGACCGATCGTGGTGTCGCCGAACGGCGCCCTGTTGTCGATCACGATGTCGGCGATCTCCGCAAGCCGCTTGCCGCTGCTGTGCTTGGGGGTCACGGCGTTCGTGTGTTCCAGGCTCGTCACCGCGATGACGGGGTGGTGGTCGGCCTTGGCGCGAAGCGCGAGGCCGACGATCGACGCGTTGACCCCGGAGTTCGACGCGATCAGGAAGACATCGGCCGGCTCGAAGGAGTACAGCCCGTAGAGCTCGTCCACGACGGACTCGTCGCGCTCGAGGGTGGCGCCTCGGAGCGCCGAGACGTCCCGGTCCCCCCGCAGGACGACGTCGCGCAGTGCGATCGCGTGCGTCGGGATCAGCCCGCCTGCGCGGCCGGCGACCTCCATGGCGAACGCCTGGGAATGACCGGTGCCGAAGGCCTGGAGGACGCCCCCGTGCTGCAGTGAGGACACGATCAGGTCGATGGCCGGGTCGAGGCCGCCGGCACGGACCTCCCGGTCGAGGTCGTCGAGCCGATGGCGGACCTCGGTGGAGAAGTCGGCGAGCAGTGCGCTCATGTGGTGGCGGTTCCTTTCGACGAGGCCGCAGTCCGTGGCCGGACCGCCGAGCGGAACGGACGGCGATGTGGCGCGACGGCCACTGCGGACGCCGCCAGCAGGCTCGTCGTACGCGAGAAGTCGCGTTGGGCCGCGAGGAGGTAGAGCAGGTCGATCACGAAGAGCTGGGCATGCTTGGCCGACAGGTCGTCGGGCTGGAGGTACTCCCCGGGCGCGTGGCTGGTCAGGTGGATGTCGGCGATCTGGGCCATCGGGGAGGCCGGGTCGCCGGTCACCGCGACCGCGAGGGCTCCCGACGACTTGGCCAGGGCCAGCATCTCGATGGTCTCCTCCGTGCGACCGGTGTTGGAGAAGGCGATCGCGACGCTCGATTCGCCCAGCAGGGCGGCGCTGGTCAGGCCGACGTGCACCTCGCTCCACGCGTGCGCGTTGATGCCGATCCGGTACAGCCGGGCCTGCAGCTCGACCGCCATGCCGGCGCTGCCGCCGATGCCGTAGATGTCGATGTGGGTGCTCTCGGCCACGGCATCGGCGACCCGGCCGACGAGCGCCGGGTCCAGACGCTCTGAGGTGGACGTGAGCGCCACGGTGTGGGCGTTCACAAGGGTGCGCATCACCTCGGTCGCGGTGTCACCCGGGTGGAAGGCGCGTCCGATGTCGGAGTTCCACGTCTCGTAGGCGCTCGATCGGCCCTGCTCCGCGGCCGCGCCGACACGCAGGGCGAGGTAGCCGGTGTAGCCGATCGCGCGGCAGAACCGGGTGACCGTCGCCGGCGACGTACCGGCTCGCCCGGCGAGCTCGGTGATCGACAGCCGCAGCGGCAAGGCCGGATCCTCGAGCAGGAGCGTGCCGATCTTGGCCATACCCGCGGGCATCCGCGGAAGGGCAGCACGGATCCTGCTGCTGGCGGCGTAGCCTTCCAGCGCACGGGCCGCGGGACCCTCCGGAGCCTTCATTGAAAATCCTTCTCGGCGATGCCACTGGTCAAGGAAAACTATTTACATGTTCGGGTACAGGTCACAATCACCTGAATGTCACGAATAGGTAACGATGACTGAGCAGCTGGCCGAGGTGGTCGCCGTCGACGCCGGCGGCACCAGCACCCGCGCCGTGGTGGTCCGTCCCCCCGGCCGGTGCCTCGGCTACGCCGTCGCGGGCGGCAGCAACCCGATCGCCGTCGGGACGCAGACCGCCGGAGTGTCGGTCGCGGAGAGCGTGAGCGGGGCGCTGCGCAGCGCGGAGGTGCCGGTCTCGCGGATCCGGCTGGTCGTGCTCGCGATGGCGGGTGCGGGTAGCACCTCCGTCGCATCGGAGGTCCGCCGCCGCTTGGCGGACATCGGCCTCCACGGGCGGCTGGTCTTCGAGTCCGACCTGCTGGCGACGTACTTCTCAGGCACCCATCGGCTGGACGGGTACGCCGTCATCTCCGGGACCGGAGCTGGCGCGATCCGGGTGGAGGGCGGGCGTCAGGTCGCCGTGGCGGACGCGCTCGGCTGGCTGCTGGGCGACGAGGGCTCCGGCTTCTGGATCGGACGACGCGTCGTACGCGCGGCCCTGGCCGACCTCGACGGCCGGGGACCGTCCACGGCGCTCACGCCGCTGGTGCTCGCGCGGCTCGGCGTGCCCGCCCCGTCGGAGGCCGGCGACCGGAAGCCGATCGTGACAGTGGTGCAGGCGTTGTACGCCGCCCCGCCGGTCCGGCTCGCGGACTACGCCGGACTGGCGTTCGAGGTCGACGGGGACCGCGCCGCCGACCGCATTCTCGACGAGGCCGCCGCCGCGCTCGCGCGGACCCTTACCGCCGTCAGAACCCCCACCGTGTCGGGTCCCGTCGTGCTCGGGGGCGGCATCCTGGGGCTCCGACCTCAGGTCGCGGAGCGGCTCGCCGCCGCGTGTGGCGCCGAGGAGGTCCGTGCCGTGATCGACGGGGCCGTCGGCGTCTCCGTCCTCGCCGTCCGCCACGCCGGGACGCTCGTCGACGCAGCTCTGTTCGAACAGTTGACGACCTCGCTCACCTCGGTGCGCTGATCCCGGGCAGTCACCGCCGGGGAGCGCGCGGACGCGTCTCCACTCCGGCGACGAGGTGCCACAGATGCTTCGAACGTGGTCCTGCTCGGACCACCGGACATGGAGGTCACAGGCCATGAGCGAGCCCGGCCGAAGGGGCAGTCTCATCGCCGGTGCGCATCTTCTGTCGAGTTCGTCTCCCCGGCTCGACCCCCGGTCCGCGAGGTCTCGCCGGTCACCCGGCGTATCGGGGGTCGCCCGGGCCCAGCGCTCGCGGCAATCTCACGGGGCCCGGCGACCGGGGGTGGCCCCCGCGCTCGGAGACCGTGCGCCGACCAAGGACTCGTACACCTCGACGTACCCGTGACACATCTCTTCCGCCGAGAAGCGCTCTGCGTGGCGTCGACACGCTTCGGGATCGATGTCGCCGATCCTCTCGGTGGCCTTCACCATCTCGTCGACGTTGTCGCAGACGAATCCGGTGACGCCGTCATCGATCACCTCGGGCACCGAGCCCCGTCGCAACGCGATCACCGGAGTCCCCGCGGCGAGGGACTCGATCATGACCAGGCCGAACGGCTCCGGCCAGTCGCTCGGGAACAACGTGGCGCGTGCTCCGGCGTAGAAGGCGGGTTTCTCCCATTCCTCGATCTCTCCCACGAAGTCGACGTGGGGTCCCATCTCGGGCTGGACCTCCTCCTCGTGGTAGGTGACGTCGAGGGGGTCCACCTTGGCCGCCATCCGCAGCGGAAGACCGGTCCGGTGAGAGATCTCGATCGCTGCGAGAGGGCCCTTCTCCTCCGCGATCCGGCCGACGAAGCCCAAGTAGCCGTCGGCGTCGTGCACCACGTCGCGGTACGCCGTGAGGTCGAGGCCGTTGTAGACCGTGGCCGCCCAGGTCAGGTCGAGGTCCGCGACCGCACGACGCTGGTCGTCGCTGATGGAGACCAGAGGTACCGAGCCGTACCGCGGCAGCAGGTCGCGCAGATAGTCGAGGTCCAGTCGGCCGTGCATGGTCAGGACGCTGGGCGTGTCGGACAGCCTGGTGAACGGGAGCGTCCAGATGTCGATGTGGGAGTGGACCACGTCGAACTCCTCGGCCCGCTGGTAGAGCTCGGCGAGCATCTGGAGGTGCAGGTGGGGAGCGAGGTTCATCAGCTCGTCGCTGCTGAACCTCTCGCGCAACGGCTGCTCGAACGCCTCGAGCGTCGCGCTCGTCTCGGACGTCTCCGGCGCGAACAAGGTCACGTCGTGGCCCTCGGCCACCAGGCCGTCGCACAACGTGGCGATCACCCGCTCGGTCCCGCCGTAGGCACCCGGCGGCACGGCCTCGTAGAGGGGTGCGACCTGCGCGATCCTCATGATGGGGCCGAGGTCACGGCGCTCGGGGCCTCGGCGGCCTGCGCTGAGGGCCATGGCTCACCGGCCGGAAACAGGTGGCCCATCCGGAGGTGGTAGGCCCGCCGACAGCTGGAACAGGTCAGGTCGCCCTCCACCTCGACGGACATCTGCCGGCCACAGTCCGGGCACGGCACCTCGAACACGGTGCTCATCACACGACTCCCTCCCACACGCAATCCAGCACGATCCTCACTCGTGGTACCCCGGCTTCGGCCCGGGCAAGCACTCCCAGGATGTGCATCGTCGGGGGTTCGTTGTGCACAGTGGTCGGATGTCTGAGCACACGATCTCGGCAGACCGGCTTCCCACGGGCGGCCGCCACGACCTGGTCGTCGTCGACGGACGCAGCTTCGCGATCAGCGCGGAGGCCGGTGACATGGTGGCTCCCACGCACGGCCTGGTGTACGACGACCTGCGGCACCTGAGCCGGCTCCGGCTGACTGTCACGGGCGGTCGCGTGGAGATGCTGGGAGCCAGCACACCGACGCCGCTGTCCGCCGTCACCGTCTCTCGGGTGGTGACCACCGTCGAGGACGGCGGAGCCGACGTCAGCTCCCACGACCGGGCGCCAGGCGACAACCTGGCCGACGTGTTGCTGATCCGCCGTCGCTGGATCGCAGGCAGCCTCGTCGAGGAGGTGACCCTGCGGAACCCGCACTCGCTTCCGGTCGGGGTGCACCTCGAGCTCGAGATGGCCGCGGACTTCGCCCACGTCTTCGACGTCAAGAGCGGCATCGCGCACGGAGAGGACGCCGACCTCCAGGTGGATCCCACGGGCACGTGGATCCTGCGCTCGCCCCACGACCCACTGGACACCACCAGGGTGCTGATGCGACCGAGACCGGACGAGGTCGACCCGGGCCGCGGCACCGCCGGCTGGCACCTGCGCGTCGCGGGGCGCGGAGAGGTCACCGTCGCCGTCACCGCGCAGCCGGTGTCGGCGGGTGTCCCCGCCGGCCTCGAGCGCCCCTCGGAGCTGGCGCGCGGGACGGCGATCCGAGAGCTCTCGGCCTGGCGCGCCACGCTTCCGTCCGCGGTCTCGCTCGACCCGCGGCTGCCCGCCGCGATCGACCAGGCGCTCGCCGACCTGGCCGCGCTGAGGATCGTCGACCGAGCGCACCCCGAGCGGCCCGTTGTGGCCGCCGGTGCCCCATGGTTCATGACGCTGTTCGGTCGTGACGCGCTGCTGACGTCGTGGATGACCCTCCCCTTCGACGCCACCCTCGCCGGAGGCGTGCTGGCCACCCTGGCGGAGCTCCAGGGTCGCGTGGACGACCCGGAGTCCGAGGAACAGCCTGGCCGCATCGTGCACGAGCTGCGTCGCCACGGTGGCCGCGGGCCGTTCTCGTCCCGGAGCCGCTACTACGGAACCGTCGACGCCACGCCGCTCTTCGTGGGTCTCGCCTCGGAGGCCTGGCGGTGGCGAGCCATCGACGAGCCCGCGTTGCGCGACCTGGCCCCCGCCATCGGACGCGCCGTCGACTGGGTCATCGGACCCGGCGACTCCGACGGCGACGGGTTCGTCGACTACCGGCGCCGCGACCCCCGGGGGCTCGTCAACCAGGGGTGGAAGGACTCCTGGGACGGCATCACGCGGGGCGACGGCACGCTGCCCCCGGCACCCCTCGCGCTCGTGGAGGTCCAGGGCTACGCGTACGCCGCCCTGCGAGGAGCCGCCACACTCGCGGAGGTGGTCGACATCGGTCATGACGCCGCCGATCTGCTCCAGCGTGCCGAGGCGCTCAAGGACCGCTTCAACGAGGCCTTCTGGGACCGGCGGGGTTGGTTCGTCCTGGGCCTGGACGCCGATGGGCGACCCATCGACTCGCTCACCACGAACCCCGGCCACGCGTTGTGGTCCGGCATCGCAGACGTCGACAAGGCCGGCCGCTACGTCGATCGACTGGCCGGCTCGGACCTCTGGACCGGCTGGGGCCTGCGAACCTTGGCGAGTTCCATGGCGGCCTACGACCCGCTGAGCTACCACAACGGGTCGGTGTGGCCGCACGACACGGCCGTGTGCATCGCCGGTGCAGCCCGCTACGGCCACTGGGATGTCGTCGACGTCTTCGTCGACGGCGCGCTGGAGGCCACCCGTCACTTCGAGGGCCGCCCACCGGAGCTCTTCGCGGGACTTTCGCGCGACGACGTCCCGATGCCGGTCGCATATCCGTCGTCATGCTCCCCCCAGGCCTGGGCGTCCGCTTCGGTGCTGCTGCTGGTGCGCGCCATGCTGGGGATGGAGCCGACCGCCGACGGCACCGGCGTCGAGCTGGTGCGCCGCGACCTCTCCGGCGTACCGGACCTCTCTCTCGAGGGCCTGGAGTTCGCCGGCCGTCCGATGTCGGCCCAGGTCGCGGATGGACGAGGGCGAGTCGCCCTGGACCTGCCGGAAGGTCCGTCATCACGATGACGGGCACTGACCACGTCGTCGACGGGCTCGCTGCGAGCCGCACTGACGTCCGGAGGAGGCGTCCCTCGGCCCCTCACAGCTCACGGCACTCGAGCGGGCCGTCCTTCCTGCCTTCACGATGACCAGGTCCGGGCCGGCTGGCGGCCCGGACCTGGTCGCGTGCCGACGCGTCCCCCGCGCGCGTCGTCGGCACTACCTGACGTATGTCCGGTAGTAGTCGCTGTGCTGGGTGCGGGCGGCGTCGTCCCAGTCGTCGCTGTCGTAGTCGGGCGCAGACTTGATCTGCTCCTTCGTCATGGCGACCTGCACGTTCTTGGAGTCGTGGTCCACGCTCGCGATCGCGCCGGCCGGGATCAGCCGCTTCTTGCCGAAGATCCAGAAGCCGGTGTCCACGACCACATAGGCGTCGGACGCATCGTAGGTCGCCTTGTCGATGTTGCCGATCGAACCGTCGGTCGCCTCGACGTCGTACCCGACCAGGTCCTGGCTCTGGATCCACGTGGAGTCTCGGTATGCCCACATGTCGGTCATGTCGGATTCCTCCCATATTCCGGTGTCTCTCGGACAGTCTTCGACGGTAAGGAACGTTCGCGGCGTTGCACATCACCCCCAGGTATTCACCCTCAGTGGAGGCCGTCGAATGTCTCACTGATGTCGTGCTGAGAACGGTGCGGGTCATCGGCCGCCGCGCCCGCGGTCGATCGATGGTCGGGCAGGAAGCCGTTCCGCGACCCCCACAGCACGGCCTGCGTCCTGCTCCGGACGCCGATCTTGCGGTACAGCTGACGGACGTAGGACTTCACGGTGTTCTCGCTCAGGTACACCAGCGCCGCTATCTCGGCGTTCTGCCTGCCCTGGGTGATCAGCGCCAGGATCTCGGCCTCTCGTTCCTTCAGGCCCTGGCGGCGTCCCGGCCAGTCGTGGTCGGCGCCGTCAAGCGCGTGCTCGTTGACCGACGTTCGGCTCACCATGAGCTCACCCGCGCTGACGGCCTCCGGCACGGCGATCCGGATCGCTTCCTCATCGTGCGGAACACCCCTTCGCTCTGGGTCTCGGGAGGGCAGGTTGCCGACGGGTGAAGGCCCGGGGACGCCGCGGTGCGGAACGACGCGGCGCCCCCGGTGGTCATTCGGTCCCGGGAGTCTCCGGGTAGCCGAGCACGAGACCACCCCGCTCCAAGATGCGGCGGATCCTCTTCCCGCCCGCGATCGTGATGTCGGGATTGATGCGTTGAGGCGTCGATATCCGCAGCCGTGAAGCGGCGTCGACGGCTGCCGCCAACGTCCTGACGTCGTGCTCGAGAGCACTGACGCGCGCCTCGAGACCCGATGTGAGGTCGTGCTGCGCGCGCTGTCGCTCCCCGTCTGCCGAGTGCATCGTGGACATGGTCTCCCGACCCCTCCCTGGAGCCCCGTCGACTACCAGGTCAGCTCCCCGCCTCCATGACGCCGCGCGCGCCACGTGATGACGCCCAGGTGTGTCCGGCCACGAGCCTGTGTGCGCTGCTCCGCCGCCTGAGTGTCCTGATCGGTTCGCGCGCCCGCGCGTCATCCGAGCGTTCCGAGGCGGTCATAGAAGCGGAGAGGTGTGTCCGCAAGGAAAAGTCGGCCTCGGGAAGTGTGGGTCGACCGTCGGAGGGTACGTGAGTCCACAAACCGCGCGCTGGCCAGGGAGGGCGCTCGTCATGACCGACGGCCTTGCGCGCGACGGGGGGCCGCGGGACGACGAGCCGCTCGTCGATCTCGTCCCCATGCTGCGGCGGGTCATCGGGGCGCGGATCAAGGATCCACACACGATCGAGGACCTCGTGCAAGAGACCCTCGCCAGGGTGATGGCCGCTCGCTCGCGCGTCGAGCGGGACAGGCTCCCTCACTATGCCTCGGTCACGGCACGAAATCTCGTGGCCTCGTTCGCACAGAAGAACGACCGTGCCCGCAGCCGTTCGCACCTGCTGGTGGATCCCCCGGACGTGGAGTCGCCGGCTACCGACGTGCTGCGGCAGGAGGAGCGAGCCATCATCAGGGCAGCGCTGGCTCAACTGCCCGCCGGCGACCGTGACCTGCTGATGGCGCACGAGGTGAACGGAGAGGACACGATCACCATGGCGGCCGGGCGAGGTTCGACGCCCGGCGCCGTGGCGGCTCGACTGAGTCGCGCCCGCGCCAACCTCCGGGTGGAGTACCTCATGGTCGCGGAGGGCATCGAGCTCGCCACCGACCGTTGCCGGCCGGTGTTACGAGCCTTGTCGAGCGGGGACCGGCGCCGCCAGCGGGAGCTGGACGTCAGCAGACACGTCCTCGAGTGCCAGGCGTGCGCGCGGATCAGGGACGAGTTGTTTCAGCGCCGCGAGGAGCGCACGACCGACGACGTGGTGCGGGTCACGGTGTCGAGGGACGCGCATGTGGTCGTGGCGCGCCAGAAGGCCCGCGAGATGACCGCTCGCGCAGGGTTCTCGAGCACCGATCAGACCGTCATCGCGACGGCGATCTCCGAGATCAGTCGCAACATCGTCAAGTTCGCCGAGCGAGGGGAGGTCGTGATCAGCATGATGGCGGAGGCCGGCCGCCAGGGCGTCCGCGTGGTCGTGAGGGACGTGGGGCCGGGCATCGAGGACCCCGAGCAGGCGATGACGGACGGGTACAGCACCTATCACGGACTGGGGCTCGGCCTGCCCGGCGCGAAGCGACTGATGGACCGGTTCCAACTGGACTCGGCTCCCGGACAGGGCACCACGGTGACCATGGAGAAGTGGTTGCCGTGAAGCCTCCAGTCATCACCACCCGAGTAGCAACGAGAGGGGCAGCAACACAGTGACCGAGCACCCCGACACCGAATCCAACGCGGAGCAGGCCCGCAACGCCGACGAGGCTCTGCTGCCCGAGCTGGTCGCGCACTTGCGAGCGAACCGCACCGACCTGCGGCAGCAGTGGGCAGAGCGCATCACCCAGGCTCATCTCCTGTCAGCGATGACAGCCCAAGAGGTGTTCTCTGAAGCCACGTCGGTATACGACAACTACGTGGAGGTCCTCGAGACGGGCAGCGTCGAGGCGCTCCAGCACTACGCCCGCGACCTTTCCGAGCGCATCATCCCGCGCGGCGTCGAGACGCACGAGGTGGTGGGCATCGTCCTCTTGCTCCGCGACGTGCTGGCTCGCTCCCTCTTCGAGAAGTACCGTCAGGACTTCGAGCTCCTGAACCGGGTGCTGGACGCCTATGAGCCGGCCGCGAACCGCATCGCCAACACCGTGGCCGTGAGCTTCGTCGAGCAACGGGAACGAGTCATCCGGGAGCAGCAGGATGCCTTGCTGGAGCTCTCGACCCCGGTCCTGCAGGTACGCGAACGCCTGCTGATCCTGCCCATCATCGGCGTGCTGGACACGGCCAGGGCCCAGCAGCTGACCGAGCAGCTGTTGCATGGGATCCGGGCGCACAGGGCGAAGCTGGTCGTCATCGACATCACCGGTGTGCCCGACGTCGACAAGACCGTGGCCAACTCCCTTGTCGACACCGTGACAGCGTCACGGCTCATGGGCGCGGACGTGATCATCACAGGCTTGTCCTCCGAGATCGCCCAGACGCTCGTCACCATCGGCGTGGATCTGAGCAAGATGCACACCGTCGGAGACCTCCAAGGCGGTATCGAGGAGGCCGAACGGCAGCTCGGGTTCCGGGTCTCGAGGGTCCCAGATGAACATTGACACCCTCGACACCGCTCCGGCGCCCTTGCCCGCGTCCATCCTGTCCCAGGGGCCGAACCTGATCGTCTCCATCCACGCGGCCCTCGACGACGAGCAGTTGACGAGGCTGCAGCGTGACCTTCTCGAACGGGTGGGCCAGGATCGGGCGCGAGGCATCCTGATCGATGTCGCGGCGCTGGACGTCCTCGACTCGTTCGCCGCCCGCACCTTGTCGGACCTCGCCTACATGGCGCAGCTGCGCGGCGCCCGGACCGTCGTCGTCGGGATCGGACCTGAGGTGGCGATGGCGCTGGTGCGGCTGGCTGTACGCATGCCACTGGCGCAGACGGCCTTGGATCTCGAGGAAGGCTTGGAATGGTTGACGTCCTGACGGGCCGGGTTGCCCCGGGGCCGGGATGCCTGACGCTCTGAGCCGCTTCCGCCTCGACTATGCGCCGTTGATGCTGAGATACCTGGCGCAGCAGGACGAGGCGGGACTGAGAGCGGCCTACGAGCTCGGGCGCGAGGCGATGCGCGACTCGGTAGGGCTGCTCGACGTCGTCCGCGTACACAACGAGCTGTTCCTCGACGTCCTGTCAACTGCTCGCGATGCCGAGGAGAGGGACAACCTGGCAGGCGCGTCGGCGACTCTGCTCATCGACCTCATCGCATCGTTCGAGATGTCTCAACGGGGCTTCATGGACGCACGGCGAACCCGGCGGGCCGACCGGCAGGACTGAGGCCGAGGAGGCGCCACCGCGATGCCGGATGGCGTCGGCGACGGCTGACGCCCGACGAGGCCCGGGTGCCGGCGCGGGCGCACCTCGAGGCGACACCGCTGCCCCGCCGGAGGTCAGTGTGGTCGTGCCGGTGCCGGAAAGGCGCACCAGGTCGTCCCGGTCACCACGGCGATGACGAGCCGGAGCAAGCCTCGACCTCGAGGCCGATAGAGGGGTGCTCGTCGAGGTGCTCGTCGGCGGCGCCCGGCCGGCGTTCGTCGCCTCGTCCGCGAAGACGCGGGTGCCACGGCCAGGCTCTTCAGTTTGCGGAGTTGTCTCCCGACGCACGCCCATCGCGGCCGGCACGTGGCGGCGGCCGTCATGCAGAGGTGCTCGACGAGCTTCCCGCCCGCGAACGACGTCCCGTCGGGGACAGCCGCGGAGCACCGTCCCTCGCTGCGCGATGCCGGTGCGTCGATGCCGGTGGGTCGATGCCGGTGGGTCGACCGGGTCCACGTCGGCGGCTACGCCTGGCCGACGCCGTCCTCCCTGCTCGGCTTTCGAGTTACGCCGTGGAGCCCGGTTCGGTTCAGCGAACGCCACGAGTCCTTTCCCACGCCGGCTCTTCCGAACGGGCCGAAGGCCGCGGTCGTGACTCCACCCACATGAGCTTGACCGACCAGAGAGGCCCCTCCATGAAGCACCCTAGAAGTCTCCAGCGCAGACGGACCGTCGTGGGCGCGGCCGCCGCAGCCGCATCGTTGACCGCGGCACTGGCGTTTGCACCCCCCGCCTCAGCAGAGACGAGCGCCCACTTCGTCAAGGGCCGCGGCGTATTGACCGTCTTCGGCGACGCGCACAGCAACGCCATCACGGTGGGCCGCGACCGGGCCGGGGCGATCGAAGTCAACGGCGGCACGGTGGACATCGGTGGTGCTCGTGCCACGGTCGCGAACGTCCGCCGAATCGTCGTGCTCGGAGGCCGTGGCGACGACCGCATCTCGATCGACGAGACGAACGGCCCGCTCCCGGGTGCGCGCCTGTCCGGCGGCGCCGGTGAGGACGAGCTCTTCGGCGGATCGAGCAACGACCGTCTGTTCGGTGACGACGGGGGCGACTCACTGCTCGGGAGCGGTGGCGACGACGTGCTGTCCGGCGGAAGCGGCAGCGATGCGGTGACGGGCGGTGTCGGCGCCGACCAGTCCTTCGGCAATGCCGGTGACGACCAGCTGATCTGGAATCCCGGCGACGGCAGCGATCTCAACGAGGGTGGCGACGGGTCGGACGCCGTCGTGGTGAACGGAGGCGATGTCAGCGAGACCTTCGCAGCTGCAGCCAACGGATCCCGCGTGCGGTTCGACCGGCTCGCCCCGGGGCCGTTCAGCCTCGACATCGGCACCAGCGAGGGGCTCGTGGTCAACGCCAACGGCGGCGACGACTCGTTCGTGGCCTCCGGCGACCTGGCCCCACTGATCGGCCTCACCGTCGACGGGGGATCCGGGAACGACCTGATCAGTGGCGGCAACGGCAACGACACCCTGGGCGGCGGTACCGGCGATGACCTCGTCGACGGCAACCAGGGAAGTGACTCGGCCCTCCTGGGCGACGGCTCCGACACGTTCGTGTGGGACGCCGGCGACGGTAGCGACACGGTGGAGGGCGGGGCCGGCACGGACAGGTTGGAGTTCAACGGCTCCGACGCCGACGAGAGCCTGACCCTGTCGGCCAGCGGTGCTCGGGCACGCCTGGTGCGTGACGTCGGAAACGTGACGATGGATCTCAACGGCATCGAGCACGTCGGGACCAACGCCCTCGGCGGGGCCGACCTGGTCACGGTGAACGACCTGTCCGGTACCGACGTCACCGAGGCCGACCTGAGCCTGGCGGGTGCTCTCAACCCCAAGGCCGGCGACGGTGCCGGGGACCACGTGGTCGTCAACGCGACCAACGGTGCCGACACGGTGGAGCTCACCGGCACCCAGCCCGACGGGGTCACCGTGTCCGGGTTGCAGGCGCTCGTGCATGTCTTCGCCACCGACGGATCCTCCGACGCACTGGTCTTCCACGCGCTGGGTGGCAACGACACCGTGGACGCGACCGGAGTGGCCGCGGGCGTCGTGGCGCTCACCCTCGATGGCGGCGCGGGCACTGACGTCCTGTCGGGAGGTCCCGGCACCGTTGTGATCCAGTAGCACGCTCACGATCCGACCCGGACCGTCGCCTCGGGCGCCCGGTCCGGGTCGCGGTCTGCGCTGGTCGAGGAGGCCCGCAGGCCGCATGTGGCACGCCGCGATGCCGATGGGGCGGCGAAGATGCGCAGCTCCTGGTGGGCGACCCTTCGGTGCCCACTGGTCACGTCACGCATGACGAATGCTGAGCCGGTGGGACGCCCCGACCGCTCCGCCCCCGGGCCGTCAGCCGACGAACGGATCCACCAGCACGCCACCGATGGTAAGCACGACGTTCAGCAGCGCGACGAACGCACCGACGATGCCCGCGACCCGTGCCCCTCCGGTCAGCGTGCGGCCGCCTCGGGTCAGGCCCGCGCACCACGCGGCGCAGGCGCCGAGGACGCCGGGTGCCCCGGTCCAGAAGAACGGGATCGTGAGCACCGAGAGTGCGGCCAGGACGAATGCGCCTACCCGGGCCCCGTCCGTGGTCCGCACGAGCCAGAGCGCCAGTCCCACGCCGATCACGAGGCCGGCGGTACCGAAGGCCGAGATGCTGATGATCGAGTCGATCGGACCCTGGTTGCGGTGCGGGTCCTCGTCGCTGAAGACGATCACACCGGCGAAGACGGCGAGGAGTCCCAGCACGCAGATGGCATACACGGCACCGACCAGCACTGCAGCCGACGGGAGCTGAACCGACCGCTGCGGTGCAGTCGACGTGGGCATGCGAGCCTCCGGGTCTCGGATCCGACGTGTCCGGATCGCTTGCCCCAGCCTCGTTGCGCCGCCGTCCCGGACACCAGATCCCGGCGTCCCGCTTTGTCCCGGGACGTCCCGAGGGCTTCCCGGGATCAATCCTCGCCCTACCGGTGAGCCGTGTGCTCGTCCATGCTGACGACGTGGGCGATCGTGCCGTCGACAACCCCATCCCGTCACCGGGCCTCTCCGTCGAGGTGCTCGTGGCCGGAACGCTGTTCGCGGCGAGCGCCGGTGTGACCGGACTCTCCGCGGCGTCGCGGCAGGATCCGCCGAGCGTGCTGCTGTTCCTGGGGTGGCCGATCCTCGCGCTCGTCGGCGGCGTCCTGCTCGACCAGCACCCTGGGTCTCAGGTGGGCCGGACACTGGTCGGCCTGTCCACCGCGTCGACGGTGGTCGCCGTGTGGAGCGCGCTTCGGTTCGGGCGCGTCGACGCGCCCCAGCTGTCCCACGCCGCCGCCGAGCTGGCAGCCGTGCTCGCCGTGACGGTCGCCATCTCGGTGCCGTGGGCCTTTCATACGCCGGCACATGCGGCATCCGCTCTCGGGCTGGCCGCCGTCGCCGGAGCCGGAGCAATGCTCGTCGCACTCGTCCGCGCCGCTGACCTGGACGCCATGTTGGAGATCGTCGGCTGGAGCCTCGCCGGCATCGGTACCGCGGCCGTCTGGGCACTGGTCGCACACTCCACGAAACACCAGGACCGGGCGACGCAACGCCGGGTGGGCTGGCTGCTCTTCACCCTCACGTCCTGCGGGGTGACGGTGGTGACCGCATGGTTCCTGAGCGGGTCACCGGGCTACTACGCGACCTGCGGCGCGCTGGTGATCGGCACGCTCGCGATCGCACGCCTGTGGTTGAGCACGGACTTCAGACCGCTCGACGAGCACCTCCTCGATCTCGGACTCGTGCTCGCGGTGGTCGCGTCGGCCGGCGTGACGGCGGGGCTGGTCCGTCTCGGCTCGGAGATCGCGAGCCGCCCCTCGCCCGGCTCGACCACGATCTTCACCGCCTTGCTCACCGCTGCCATGGCCGCGCCGGCAGCCCTCTGGGTACGCCGATCGCTGCTCGCCCGCCGCTACGGCAGCGGACTGATCGCGCCCGAGGACGTCGCCGCGATCACGGCCGACCTGCATGCCAGGACCGACCCTCGCGACCTGCTCGACAAGGCCGCCCGGGTCGTCGCCACCGCGAGCGGCAGCAAGCAGGCACGAATCGTCCTCGGCGAGGACGACCCGTCCGCGCCCGAGCACTGGGGGGTGCACCTGCTCGAGGTCGGCGGCGACCAGGTCGGAGTGCTGCTGATCGAGTCGGCACACCCGGAGGGTCCCGAGGCTCGCCAGCAGAAGGTGGTCGCGCAACTCCTGCCGACGGTGGCCCTGGTGGCGCGCGCCGTCGGGCTCGCCGTCGAGGCGGAGCATGCCCGGCAGGACGTGGCCCGGGAGCGGGACGCCGAACGTTCGCGGGTGATGGGCGACCTGCACGACGGTCTCGGTCCGGCGCTGGCGGGAATGAGCATGCGGGTCCAGGCCGCCCGGCGCACCACCACCTCACCCGAGCACGCCGCCGCGCTGGCCGACCTGGCCGAAGGGCTCGGGGCGGCGCGCGCCGACCTGCGCCGCATCGTGGCGGGCATCACGCCGACCACCCTCGACGACGGCGATCTCGTCGGCGCGCTCCAGGGGCTGGTCGCGTCGTTTCGGGGCGCCACCGACAGCCCGGCGCTGCGCCTCACCGTGGAGCTGGACGAACCGGTCGGACCCGACCTCAAGGTGGCGGTCTACCGGACGGTGGCCGAGGGCGTCACGAACGCTCTGCGGCACGCCGCCGCATCCGGGATCGCGGTCTGTGTTCGTTCCGGCGACGGCGTCGTCCGGGTCGAGATTGCCGACGACGGGGTCGGCGGCCCCGTGGTCCCCGGTGTCGGGCTGTCATCGCTCGCCCGGCGCGCCGAGAGCCTCGGAGGGCAGATGACTGTCCACGCCGGAGCACCCGGCACGACCTTGCGCCTGGAGCTTCCGCTCGCGATCGGAGCCCCGACGTGATCGGCGTGGTCGTCGTCGACGACCATCCGGTGGTGCTCACCGGCCTCGCGGCGCTGATCGGCTCGGACCCGCTGCTGACGGTGGTCGCGACGGCAAGGTCGGCGGCAGAAGCACTCCTTCTCGGCGATGAGGTCGAGCCGGACGTGGCCCTGCTCGACCTGCAGCTGCCGGACGGCGACGGGATCACTCTCGGCACCGAGCTCAAGCAACGCTGGCCCGATCTTCGGGTGCTGATCCTGACCATGCATGCCGACGAGGCCACGGTCATCCAGAGCCTCGCGAGGGGGCTCGACGGGTACCTGCTGAAGGACGCCGACCCCGAGGACGTGCTCGCGGCGGTCCATTCCGTGGCCGGCGGGTCGATGGTCGTCGGACGCAGTGTCAGTGGCTTCGTGGTCGCTGCGGCCGCGGCGGCTCCCCGGAGCGATGCGCTCACGGTCCTCGACGCACGAGACCTGGAGATCCTGGAGCTCATGGTGCAGGGTCTGCCGACGTCACAGGTCGCGGCCCGGCTGTACCTGGCCCCCAAGACGATCCGAAACCGGGTCTCGGACATGCTCGGAAAGCTCGGCGTCGGAACGCGCGAGGAGGCGATCGCGCTCGGTCGGGCTGCCGGCCTCGCCAGCGGGCGGCCTCGGCCGGGTCAGCCGCGTCCTGGCCAGCCCCGGGAGCACTGAGCGCCTTCCAGACCGGCACGGGACGCGTCCCCCGAGAAGCGGGAGCGACCGGGACTCCACGGACCTGTTCGCGGGACACGGGGGCCGCCAAGGATCGGGCCATCACATCCTCCGGTCGTCCCCGGCCGTAGGACCGACACAGTCAGGAGACCGTCATGAAGACCTTCCGCATCCTCGCGATCATCCCGCTCACCCTCATCTCGCTCATGGACGTCGGCTACATCCTGCCGACCGACCCGAAGCACGACGTCGGCGTCGCCGTCGCCGTGTTCGCACTGGGCGTGGCCGGCCTCGCGGCCGCCTACGGACTGGCCCGGAACACGTCCTGGGGCATGCCGGCCGCCCTCGCCGCGGCGAGTGTCAACGTCGCCGGCTCGATCATCGCGCTGGTCAACGACTCCGAGGGGGCCGTGATCGGCCTCGTCGTCAGCTCGCTCGCCCTGCTGCTGTCGTTCGCCGCGAGCTCGCGGCGAACTGCGGCTGCCGCGTGACGTCTCCAGATCACGACGACACCCTCTGGAGGAGATCATGAGCTCGACGACAGAACCTGCGAGTGCGACGAACTCGGCCGCGCCCCAGCAGCTGCACGACCGGCGCGGCTTCTGGCGCATCCTGCTGGCGCTGGTCACCGCGCTGCCGATGCTGGCCAAGGGCGTCTTCTACCTGCTGAGCCCGGTCTCGGGCGACGCGTCGTTCAACGAGTCCGTGGCCGCGTTCGAGGCGCACCGAGGCCTGCTGGAGACGATGAAGTGGCTCGATGCGGTCTTCGTCGTCACCCTGATCCCGGCCACCATCGGGGTGGCCTGGGTCGCCCGTCGTGGTGCCCCACGTCTGACAGCTGCCGGAGCGTTCATCGCCCTGACGGGATTCTTCACCGGCATCGCCCTCCTCGGTGGAGTCGAGACACCGGCACTGGTGACCGTCCAACACGACCTCGACCACAGCACGATGGCCGCCCTGGACGACGCGATGCAGCACGAGCCCCTGCTGGGCATCGCATCCCTGCTCTTCATCGTCGGCGTGGTGATCGGGGTCGGGCTCCTCGGGGGGGCCCTCAAGAGGAGCCGGGCTGTCCCGACCTGGGCGGCGTACGCCGTCATGCTCGGTGGAGCGACCCACCCGTTCATCCCGACGTCGGTCGGCCAGGGAATCGGCCTTCTCGTCGCCGCAGCCGGATTCGCGGCCGTGAGCGTCGCCCTCGTCCGGATGCCCGACGACGAGTTCGACCTGCCGGCAACCATTGGACGTGCGCCAAGACGGCGTCAGGGCGTGGGTCTGTCCGATGCAGCCTCCCGCCCGGCCGGAGTCTGATGCCGCACACGGGCCGCCGCGGGGACTCGACGCGCACCGTCTGCGTGCACGTCGCCTCCACGGCGGTCCGGGCGGCCGGACTCGCCCCGAGGTCCGCTCTCCTCGAAGACCAGGCTCCCCTGATCGGGCGACCTCTGGTCGTCGGCAATGGAACAGAGCGCGTCGGCACAGGTCAGCGACGGACGGCTCGGTCTCCCAGGAGTCGATCGCGACGAAGAGATCCGAACCCGTCGAGCCCGCCGCCGCCGGGAGGCCGCCGGCGTCGAGGGCAGGGCGTGCGACGACGCGGCGGCGGCGTCCGGCTGGTTGGTGACGACGCGGGTGCGTCGCGCATCGGCTCGGCCTCCCCACACTCGACCCCTGCCCGGCCATTCTCCTCGAGATTGCGCCCTGGTCACTGATCTGGAGATGCCCCTACCCTTGCCAGTGGGTGGGTGATTGCTGGTCCCTGGGAAGGGAGGCCACATGGAAGGCGACGTCGTCTCGAGCTTCCACGAGTCGGTCCAGGTTGCCGCACCCCCGGAGGCGGTGTGGGCTCTGGTCACCGACATCCGGCGGCACCCGGAGTTCGCCGGGCCGGCGAGCATCACCAAGGAGATCGAGTTCGACGGTCCCGTCGAGCCGGGAGCCCGTTGGACCGCCCACGAGAAGTTCGGTCCCCAGAAGTTCGACGCTCCCTCGGAGATCACCTCGGTCGAACCCGGCCGGGTGCTGGAGTGGGTCTCATATCCTCCGATGAAGGACCAGAACCGCGGCCGCGGGGGCCATGTCGTCTGGGGCTATGTCGTGGAGCCCTCCGGGGACGGAACCCGGCTCGAGCACTATATGCGCGTGCTCGAGCCGAGGAAGGGTGCCCTGGCGCTGAAGGCGATGTACAAGGTGCTGAGCCTGCCCCGGAAGCAACAGCAGGGCGGGGTCACCACCCTCGCCAACATCAAGGCGGCGGCGGAGAGCAGCCGCTCGGCCTGACTCCTGCCCCTCGGCCCTCTGACCACCCCGTCAGGCCAGGGCGGCGCGGCCGGAGTACGCCGCGAGTCTGTCGAGGGCACCGGCGTCGGCGGCGGGTTCCACTTCGGGGCCGAAGGACCGCCCGCGACCACCGGGGACCACGGAGTCGGCGAGGCCGCGCAGGTAGGTGACCACCTCGTCCGACAGGCGCAGTGTCTGGCCGCTGGCCTGGGCGAGGTCCCAGCCGTGGAGGGCGAGCTCCAGCAGGAGGAGGCTCGCGACGAGCTCCGCGGGCATCTCGCGACCACCCGGACCTTCCACGCTGCCGTCGGTGCCGCGAGCATGCCAGCCGTCGATCGCCCGTGCCGACAGAACGGAGAGCCGGTTCTCGAGTGACCCGTCGGCGTCATCGGCGACG
>JBKPTA010000012.1:0-36176 GCA_046735295.1 Actinomycetota bacterium
GGCGTAGACCTGTCCCCCGGTCACGCTGGGCGCGAAGGTGCTCACCAGTGCCCCGGTGCCCGGGGCGAAGGCGGCGACCCGGTTGCGTGTCGTGCCGTTGATCCTGGTGAACTGGCCGCCGGCGTAGACCGTCCCGTTCCACTGGGTCAGGGCCCGCACGGTGTAGTTGGCGTCGGCGGTGAACCCGGTGACCAGCTCTCCGGTCGTGGCGTCGAACGCCGCGAGGTGGGCCCGCGGCACCGTGGCGCCCGAGGGGCCCACCGCGGCGGTGAACGTACCGCCCACGATGACCTGGTTGCCCACGACCACCGACGCGAGGACCCGACCGTTGACCCCCCACGAGGAAGAAGGCGTCGGATCCACAGTGGCCGCCTGGGCCGGGCCGGCCAATCCCACTGCCGTCCCAAGCCCGAACAAACTTGAGACCGCCCACAGCACCCGACGAGTCACACTCATCCCCCCTACCACACGTAACCCTCACTCCCGCCCATCTTCACACATAGCCCCTCAGTCGCAATGCACCCTCATGTCATGCGCAGGCACTGCCATGACGTTCACGTGCGGGAGGTTGCTCTCCGTGTCGAGTTGGTGAACTACTGCTCGAGGATCTTCGACGATCTTCGCGACGGTCAGCCGTACAAAGTCTGTACCGACGAGACCTCCGGCCGGATCTTCGTCGACAACTGGGGCGATCAAGAGGCAAGAAACCGGCCACGATCCAGCGGAGTCGAGTACTGCACGTGGAGCCACGCGCGCAACCAGTCGAGGCGCGAGCGCCGGAGAGAAACGCGAGCCAATCGGGGAGCCGACTGATGGCCAGCATCAGGAAGCGCGCCAGCGGCAATGGCGAGCCCGCTACCGCGACGACAGCGGCCGGGAGCACGCCAGGCACTTCACCCCCCGGTAGACGCTCACCAGTGGCTCGACCAGGAGACCGCGCGCATCGTCCGCGGCGATGGGGTGGACCCGAAGGCCGGGAAGGTCACTCTCCGGGCCTACGCGACGTCCTGGGTGACCGTGCAGAGGCGGCGCGTCCGTCTAGCAGGTTCAGAAGCGGCTCGGGCACGCCACGGCTGTGATCACGCTGAACACCTTCGCGCACCTCTGGCCGGGCGACGACGACGGCACGTGGGACGTCATCGACGCGGGCCTGAGCCCTCTTGCGGACTCCCTGCGGACTGCGGAGGCCTCCGATGGGTGAACGTGCAGGTCAAAGGGCCCCTGCCTTCGCCGCGGCCTTCTTCTGCTGCTTGTAGTCGCGCACCTTTTGCAGCGACGCCGCGTCGGTCACGTCGGCCACCGAGCGATACCCCTCCAGGCCGTAGTCCCCCACCACCTTCTGCCAACCCTCCGGTCGTACGTCGAGCTGCTTGGCGAGCAGCGCGGCGAAGATCTGGGCCTTCTGCTTGCCGAACCCAGGCAGCTCCATCAACCGTTCGAGGAGGTCGTCGCCGCTCGCCGCCTCCGACCACAACCGCGCCGCATCGCCGGAGTACTTGTCCTCCACGATGGCGGCCAGCGTCTGCATCCGCTCCGCCATCGACCCCGGAAACCGATGGATCGCAGGCGGTGTCGAGCACAGCATCTTGAAATCCGCGGGATCGGCGGCTGCGATCGCCGCCGGGTCGATGCTGCCGAACCGGTCCAGTACCTTGGCCGGCCCCCGGAAGGCGTGCTCCATCGGGTACTGCTGGTCGAGCATCATCCCGACCAGCAGGGCGAACGGACTGTCGGTCAGGACCTGGTCGGCGTGCGCGTCACCGGTGATGTGGATAGCCATGGCGCCATCCTGGCGCATCCGACATCGCGGTTCATCGCCACCGGCGCCTCCGACGGTCGGGTGGGGGCGCGCCGAGCCGGTTCGGCCCGGTCGACCGAGCCCCACACGGTTCGACCGCTCAGCCGACCTTGACCGCGAGCACGGGACAGGGTGCGTCGAGCAGGATGCGCTGGGCGTTGCTGCCGAGGATCAGCTTGCCCACCGGCGTACGTCGGCGCAGGCCGATCACGATCAGCTCGGCATCGGCGTCCTCGGCGATGCCGATCAGGTCCTCTGCGGGCTCGAGGCCGCGGACGAGCTGCCGGACCTCGAACTCCAGACCGGACTCCTTCAGCTTCGTCTCGAGTACGGAGAGCTCCTGCTCGGTGCGGGCCGACGCGTCGGCGTCGACGTCATGGCCGCCGCGGTGGGAGTTGACGACGATCAGCGCCGCGCCCCGGAGCCTGGCCTCGGCGATGCCCTGGTCGACCGCGGCCTCGCCCTCGGGCTTGCTCACGTAGCCGACGACCACCGCTCCCATCGGGTCCTCCTCCGCGTGAACCGCACGTGCCGGACCACGTACCCATCGCAACCTATCCCACCGTTCGCGCGGGCCGGCCCACGCGCTCGGAGCCCGCCTGTGGAGGAACGGCGCCACCACCGGACCGCCTTCGGGCACGCTGACCCGGTGCCGGTGCTGTGCGAGCCGCTCCCTGTCGCCGACCGTCGTCTGCTCCGCCAGGCGGTCCTGCACCTCGCCGTGACCGACCACCGACGGCGCGTCCCGCCGGTGGTCAACCTGGGGCTGCCCGGCGGTCCGACGTCCGCCGTGGCGGACGACCCGGAGTGGGACCACGGTCTGCGCACGGAGCTGGTCGGCGCCGTCCTCCGTGCTCGCCGGGACCCCTCGTGGGTGTGGGTCACCCGGTCCGGGCCGCTCTCGATCACCGACGTCGACGCCGTCTGGCTCGCTGCGACCCTGGCGGCCGCCGCGGAGCGGGGGGTGGACCCGGCCTACGTCATCGTCACCCGCCACGGCTGGCTCGACCCCCGCTCCGGCCTGCACCGAGAGTGGAAGCGCATCCGCAAGCGCTGATCTGTTCAGTCCCAGGAGTGGACGGGCTCGTTGCTGTGCATGCGCTCGCGATACTCCAGGAGGGTGGCCCGCAACGCGTCGAAGCGTTCCTCTGTGGTGCGCCGGCGCATGCGGTCCACGAACCAGCTCGCGCCGTTCACACCGAGCAGGCATCGCTGCTCGATGATCCCGAGCAGCCGATCACGCTCGTCGGCCCCCACGCCCCAGGCCTCGAGCCCCGCGTGCGCCATCGGCAACAGCCGCCGCAGCACGAGCTCGGTGGCCTTCACCTCGCCGAGCCCCGGCCAGTAGAGGGTGGAGTCGATGCCGTCCTCCGCGGCGGTCTGGAAGTTCTCCTCGGCCGCCTGGAAGGACATCTGCGACCACACCGGACGGTCGCTCTCGGCGAGGTGGCGGACCACCCCGAAGTAGAAGGCGGCGTTGGCGATCAGGTCGGCGACGGTCGGCCCGGCGGGGAGCACACGGTTCTCCACCCGCAGGTGCGGAGTGCCGTCGTTGATGTCATAGACGGGCCGGTTCCATCGGTACACCGTGCCGTTGTGCAGGCGCAGCTCGCCGAGATTCGGGGTGCCACCCTCCTCGAGCACGGCGACGGGGTCCTCGTCGTTGGTGATCGGCAGCAGCGCCGGGAAGTAGCGGACGTTCTCCTCGAACAGGTCGAAGACCGAGTTGATCCAGCGCTCGCCGAACCACACGCGTGGCCGCACCCCTTGTGCCTTGAGCTCCTCGCTCCGGGTGTCCGCCGCCTGTTCGAACAGCGGGATGCGGGTCTCGCGCCACAGCTCCTTCCCCAGGCAGTACGGCGAGTTGGCGCCGACCGCGAGCTGAACCGCCGAGATCACCTCCGAGGCGTTCCAGTACGCCGCGAACTGCTCGGGGGACGTCTGCACGTGGAACTGCGTGCTGGTGCACGCGGCCTCGGGGAGGATCGAGTCGGCCGTGGTGATCAGCCGCTCGGGCCCGGTGACGTCGATCCGGATGTCCTCGCCGCGAGCATGCAGGATCTGCTCGCTCAGCAGCCGGTACCGCGGGTTCGCGCTCATGTGGGAGGGGCTGAGATGGCCCGGGGCGAGGGTGGGCAGGATCCCGATCATCACCTGGTGCGCGCCCACCTCAGAGGAGCGCGCCTCGGCGTCGTTCAGCGACCGGCGCAGGTTCGCCTCGAACGTCTTGAGCCCCGACTCGCGCAACCACGCCGGCGGCACGTTGATCTCGATGTTGAACTGCCCTAGCTCGGTCTGGAACGCCGGGTCGGCTATCGCGGCCAGCGCCTCGGCGTTCTTCAGTGCCGGGTCACCGGCCTCGTCGACGAGGTTGAGCTCCACCTCGAGCCCCGTCATCGGGTCGTCGGTGTGGAACCGTTCCTCGCTGAGCATCCGCTCGAACACGTCGAGGCACCGATGGACCTTCTCGCGGTAACGCGTGCGGTCCGCCCGAGAGAACTCCTGGGCTTCGACGTCCTCTCCCATGCGGACACACCCTAGGCCGGGGTCATCGGGCTGGGAAGCGCCTCAGGGGTGGGTTCAGGCAGGACTCGTGCCCGCCGCGTCGGCCACCTCCTCCCAGGCCGTCGGCGGGACCGCGCGGACGAGGCACTCCGCCAAGCACCGTCCGAGGCGGTGTTCCGGGTCGATCTCGAAGCACCGGTCGAGCGCGCACCACGCGAGCGCTCCGTGGCCCGCCTGCCAGGCACAGAACGCGGTGACCGCCGCGACGTCGGGCACCTGGGGGTCCGGCGCACCGCGCAGCAACGCCGACCACACGCGCAGGTGGTCGTTCGCGGTCTCGCGCCTGACGGCGTACAGCGCGGCGTCGCGGACCTCGACCCGGCTCACGACCCCGAGCACCTGGGCGGCGCCCTGGTCGTCCGGCTCAGCACCCGACGCGACCCATGCCTCCAGCAGTGTGCGGGCGCTCCGGGCCGCGGCCGGCCGCGACCCGGACGACGCCGTCGCCGCGAGCAGGTCGCCCCATCGGGCGCGGACCGGGGAGCACGGCGCCACCGTCTCGCGGAGCTCCTCGCGGCTCTGCAGCGTCACGCGGCCCTCGAAGACCGCCTGCGCGTTGAACGCGTGGTGCACGTCGTCGTAGGGCAGCATCGCAGCCTCCACCGCCCCGGCGCCCACCGGCACGCGGCACCAGCGCCCGGCGTGGGCCCGCAGGACGTCGACCACACCGATGCCCTCGGCGAGGAAGGCCGGAACCAGGGCGGCGGCCAGCGCCGCGGCGAGGGTCGCGTCACCGGAGTAGACGACGAACGCCACCCGGTCGACCTCGTGCCGCAGACAGGGGGCGAGCATCACCTCGACCACCTCGCTCGCCGGATCGCCGGACGCGTCCGGCGCGGTCGTGTCGTCGGGGTCGTCGGGGTCATCGGGATCGTCGGGGAGGTCGAGCCGCGCATGGAAGCTGTGCCGCGCCCCGAACGTCAACATGACCAGGGAACGCTCCGGGTGGAACCCGAGGACGACGGGCACCGCCGCGAGCAGGTCCTCGGGACCTCGTGCCGTGAGCGTGGTGGTCATGGCTCGACGGTGCTCGCTCACACCGACCGTGGCCGCCCGCGGTGCGGCGCAGCTGTGGAGAAGCGTGTCGTGGGCGAGTGCTGTGACCGGAGGCCGGGCCGAGTGCGCGTCCCGGGGCCGTCCGCAGCCGAGGATAGGTTGCCGCCATGCGCCCGGAGGCCTCGGTGATGCACCTGGACCTCGACGCGTTCTTCGCCGCCGTCGAACAACGCGACAAGCCCTCCCTACGGGGCAAGCCCGTGGTCGTCGGCGGCGTCGGCGGCCGCGGCGTCGTCAGCACCGCGTCGTACGAGGCCCGCGCGTACGGCGTGCGTTCCGCCATGTCGACGCGGGAGGCGCGCTCCCGTTGCCCGCACGCGGCCTTCCTCAACCCCCGCTTCCACGCCTATCGCGACACCAGCGTGCGCGTCATGGACGTGCTTCGCGAGGTCTCCCCCCTCGTCGAGCCCCTGTCGCTCGACGAGGCGTTCGTCGACCTGGTCCCCGCGGCTCTGCCGTCGTACGACGACCTGAGCGTGCGCGCACTCGCCGAGGAGGTACGGGCTCGGGTCCGCGAGGTCACCGGCGGCCTGACGGCGTCGGTCGGCATCGGGACGTCGAAGTTCATCGCCAAGGTCGCCAGCGACCTCGACAAGCCCGACGGGCTGGTCGTGGTCGGCGCCGGCGCAGAGCAGGAGCTGCTGCGGCCCATGCACGTGTCCGTCATCCCGGGCGTCGGCCCAGCGACGTCCGAGCGGCTCCGGCGCGCCGGCATCGTCACCGTCGCCGACCTCGAGACCGTCAGCGAGGACGAGCTGGTCCGGCTGCTCGGCAGGGCGCACGGACACGGGCTGTACCAGCTGGCGCGCGCACAGGACGACCGGCCGGTCGTGCCGGAGCGCGAGACCAAGTCGGTCAGCGTCGAGGGCACCTACGACACGGACCTCACCGACCGGCGGCTCATGGAGGGCCTGGTGAGCCGCCAGGCCGTGAACGTCGCCGAGCGGCTGCGCAAGAGCGGCCTGTCCGGCCGGACCATCACCTTGAAGGTCCGCCTCCACGACTTCACGACACTGTCCCGATCGACCACTCTCAACGCGCCCACCGACAAGGCACCGCAGATCGCCCGGCTCGCCCGCGGGCTCCTCGCCGAGCTGGACGTGGCCGGTGGCGTGCGCCTGCTCGGGGTCGGGGTGTCCGGGCTCGCGGACTGGATCCAGGACGATCTGTTCGGCGGTGAGCACGACGCCGAGGAGGACGACCCGGTCGAGGACCTGCCCGACCTCCCCGACCACCGCATCTGGGTGCCGGGAATGGACGTGATCCACACCGTCCACGGTCGTGGCTGGGTCTGGGGCGCCGGGCGCGGGATCGTCACCGTGCGCTTCGAGACCGCGCAGACCCCTCCCGGGCCGGTGATGTCGCTGCCCGCCGACGACGCGGCGCTGTCCCCGTGGCGACCGCCGACCCCCTGACGACCCGGGCCGCAGTTGTACGCCGCGTCCGCGGCACCCTAGGCTGGGACCGCAGGTGCGTATCACGAAACGGAGTGCGCCATGCGCAACAAGGGTCGCAACGCGTCGACGATGCTCCGACTGCTCGGGCAGGCTCGGTACGAGGTGCTGCCGACGGCCTCCACCGAGGACAAGGTGCTCGCGCACCTGCCGACCGAGCGCACCGTCACCGTCACGGCGTCACCGAGCAAGGGGCTCGACGCGACGTTCGACCTGGCGGAGCGGCTGGCCGGCCACGGCTACCCGGTGGTCCCCCACGTCGCCGCGCGGATGGTCTCCGGCAGGGCCGAGCTCGCCGAGATCTGCGACCGGCTGACGGGCAAGGGGATCACCAGGATCTTCGTGCCCGGGGGCGATGCCGACCCTGCCGGTGACTACCCCGACGCGTTCTCCCTGCTCGAGGACCTCGCCGACCTCGGCCGGCCCTTCGAGCAGGTCGGCATCACCGGCTACCCCGAGACCCACCCGACGATCAGCGACGACCTGACGGTCCAGTCGATGTGGGACAAGCGCCGGCACGCGACCCACATCGTCAGCAACCTCACCTTCGACCCCAAGGCAGTCGCGAGGTGGGTCGGCCGGCTGCGTGCACGGGGCGTCACGATGCCGCTGCTGCTCGGCATGCCCGGGCCTGTCGACCGGGCCAAGCTGCTCGCCACAGCGACCAAGATCGGGGTCGGCGACTCGACCCGGTTCCTGACCAAGCACCGGGGAACGTTCGTACGGCTGGCGGCGCCCGGCGGCTTCACCGGCGAGCGCTTCCTCGAGCAGTGCGCGCCGGCGCTCGCCGCTGACGACGCCCGGGCGGAGGGGCTCCACGTCTTCACCTTCAACCAGATCGCCGAGACCGAGGCCTGGCGCACCCGGATCATGGAGCAGCTGGCGCAACGCGTCGGTCGGTGACGAGCCGGGCCAGGGCGTCAGCGAGCCCGGACTCCCCCGTCGGCAGCACGACCAGCGGCAGGCCCAGGCGCCGAGCGGCGTCCTCGGCCAGGGCCCGCAGCTCCGGGTCGTCCGGACGCTGGGCCAGCCAGACGACGCGCGTGTAGTGACCGAAGTAGTCGTCCCGCAGCTCCGGCCAGCGGTCGAGGCCGAGCTCCTGCTCGACGGTGCGCGCGAAGGAGCGGACGAGGAAGTCGGTGAACAGGTAGGTGCCGGGCTCTTCGGCCATCAGCCGCTCGACGGTCGCGGAGCCGGCGTACACGTCGTAGCAGTGCAGCCCGGCCATCCGGCCGACGCCGAGCTCCGCACACACCTCGTCGAGCGCACCGTAGGTACCGCAGTCGGCATAGCCCACCACGACGCGGTCGTACGCCGGGGCGAGTCGCCGCACCAGCGCGCGGACCTGCGGTGCGATCTCACGCGGAGAGTTGTGCAGCAAAGGAGGGAGCGGGTGGACGTCGAGCTGCCAGCCGGTTGCGGCCGCGATCGCGGCCGCCGGCTGGGCGAGGGCACCGCACGCCACGAGAGCGACCCGGGCCGAACGGTCGCCGGGCTCGGCGGTCCGCAGGGACGCCTCCTCGTTCGGCTTGTCAGGAGCCGAAGGCGAGCTGCTCGACGAAGCGCTCGTTGAAGTCGCTGCGGTCGGAGAGCTCGACATACCTCACCTCCTCGAGCAGGGTGTCGGCGCCCGCGCGCTCGCGGATCGACAACAGGACCATCTTCGCGCCTTCGCCGGCGACGTTGCCCGCCGAGACGATCCGCAGCACGGGCAGCTGCGGGACCAGGCCGATCCGGACGGCCGAGGCCGGGGACAGGTAGCTTCCGAAGGAGCCGGCGAGGAGGACCTGCTGCACGTCGCGTGGGTCGATCCCGAGCTCGCCGCTGAGAAGTGACCACCCGGTGGAGATGGCCGCCTTGGCGAACTGCAGCTCGCGTACGTCGCGCTGCGAGATCACCACACTCTCCTCCGTCGGGGCGTCGTCCGTCGGACGATGGAGCACGAAGACCCGCTCCTCGCCCAGATAGGTGAGGTGGCTCGCCAGCGCCGGGGCCAGCGTCTCGGCGACGTCGTCGGTGACGAACCGTCCGGAGCCGTCGAGAAGACCGACGCGCACGAGCTCGGCGACGGCGTCGACCAAACCCGATCCGCAGAGGCCGCGCGGCGCCACGTCGCCGATCACCTGGAGCTCCACGGGCTCCTCGCCGAGGAGCCGGACCACCTCGATCGCGCCGTCCGCCGCGCGCATCCCGCACCGGATCGCGCCACCCTCGAACGCCGGGCCCGCCGGGGCGGCGGTCGACACGATCGTGTCACCGTCGCTGAGCACGATCTCGCAGTTCGTGCCGACGTCGATGAACAGTCGGGTGCGCTTGTCGCGGTCCATGCCGGTCGCGAGCATGCCCGCCACGATGTCGCCGCCGACGTAGGCGCCCAAGGCGGGGAAGACCATCGCCCGTGCCCGTGGGTGCACGCTCAGCCCGAGGTCGGAGGCGAGGACACCGGTCGGCTGCGCCGTCGCCATCACGAACGGTGCGACTCCGAGCGGCTCGGGGTCGACGCCCAGGGCGAGGGCGGTCATGGTCGCGTTGCCCGCGAGCGCCACCTCGTAGACGTGCGCGGGATCCACGCCCCCCGATGTGCACACCTCGCCCGCCAGGGCCGCGAGTGTCTCGTGGGCGGCACCTCGTAGCCGGTCCAGCGCTCGCTCGTCCAGCATGGTCGCGCTGATCCGAGTGATCACGTCGGCCCCGAACGGTTGCTGCTTGTTCAGGCTCGAGGCCACGGACACAGGCGTGCCGGTCTCGAGGTCCAGCAGCGTCGCGACGACGGTCGTCGTGCCCAGGTCGAACGCGATCGCGTAGCGGGTCCGGGTGGTGTCTCCGGGCTCCACGTCGACCAGCGCCTCGTCGACCACGACCGCGGTCACCTTGAACCCGGAGCTGCGCAGCACCGACGGCAGTCGCCGCAGGGCGTACAGGTCCGGGACGGGCTCGAGGTCGTCGATGGCGTCCAGCAGCCGGTCGAGGTCGGGGCGCTGGTCGGACAGGGTCGGCTCGTCGAGCTCGACGTACCGCTTCTGGACGGCGGGCCGCAGGATCACCTGGCGCCCGACGCCGACCGTGGCGGCCTTCGGGCGCGTCGTCAGCGGTGGCACCTCGACCTCGAAGTCCCGGGTCGCCCGTACCAGGCAGGCCAGCCGCCACCCCTGCTCGAGCTGGGTCCGCGTGAACGTGCGCTCGTCGTGCCGGGTCACCGGGGACGGCGCGGACAGCCGGACCCGGCACTTGTGGCACGTGCCGTGGCCACCGCAGGTGGAGTCGATCGCGATGCCGTTCCAGGAGGCGGAGTCGAAGACGCTGACCCCGGGGGGCACGCGCACCTCGCGGTCGGTGACCGACCCGCTCGTGTCGTGCACCTCGAACCTCAGCCGCACCCGGCCCGTGCCGTCGTGCGTCGCCGGCCCGGCACCCGCCGGTGCGATCAGCCCCTCGCGTCGGACGTCCTCCAGCCAGAAGTCCGGCCGAGAGACCTCTGCCGGATCTTCGCTCATCCGGAGTCCCTGCGGCGCTGCCCGGTGGCGCAGTGAGGCAGGGGAACCGGAGAACGTCGTGGGGAGGTGTTCACGCCGGTGCCGTCTGTTGCGCTGCCTGCCGAGCCCGGTGCGCAGCGATCCACGCCATGCCCCACTCGTCGTGACCGAGCAGGAGGTCGGCAGCCTTGACCGACTCGACGATGGCCGGCGTGCGGGCGTCCATGATCGCGCTGGTGAGCCCGGCGGTCATCGCCATCGGCAGGAACGCCGCGCCGAGCGTGTGGCGCGCGGGCATCCCGAACGACACGTTGGACGCACCGCACGTCATGTTCACCCCGAACTCCGACCGGATGCGCTGCATCGTCTCGAGCGCGGTGTTCACCACCGACGTGTCGGCCCCGATCGGCATGGCGAGCGGGTCGATCACGATGTCGGCGATCGAGATGCCGTACTCCTGCGTCGCCATCTCGATGATCTTGCGGGTCAGGTCGATGCGCTTGTCGGCCTGCATCGGGATCTCGTCGGCGTCGTTGGGCAGCGCGATGATGGCCGCGTCGTGCTTCTTGACCAGCGGCAGGATGGCCGCGAGGCGCTCGTCCTCCGCGGTCACCGAGTTCACCAGCGCGCGGCCGTCGTACGCCGCGAGACCGGCCTCGAGCGCTTCGACCACCGAGGAGTCGATGCAGATCGGCAGGTCGGTGAGGCTCTGCACCATCCGGATGGCCCGCACCAGCAGGTCGGCCTCGTCGGTCAGCGGGACGCCCATGTTGATGTCGAGCACATCGGCTCCGCCCTCGACCTGGGCCTTCACGTCGCGCTCGATCGCCGACAGGTCCCCGGCGCGCAGCTGCTCCTGGAAGATCCTCCGCCCGGTGGGGTTGATCCGCTCACCGATCAGGCAGAAGCGGCGACGGTGCCCGATCACGACCTCCTTGGAGGCCGACCGCAGCACGGTCTCCTGGGGCTCGGCAGGCTCCGCCGACGAGGCGGCGCTCATGCGGGCACCTTCGAGCGCTTCTCGTCGAGCAGCGCCTTGGCCCGCTTGACCGTCGCCGAGGCGTCCGCGGCGTACCCGTCGGCGCCGACGGCGTCCGCGTACTCCTGGGTGACGGGCGCGCCCCCGACCATCACGATCACGTTGTCGCGCAGACCGGCCTTCTGCAGCGCGTTCATGTTCGCCTTGAACATCGGCATCGTCGTGGTCAGGAACGCGGAGAACCCCACGATGTCAGGCTCGTGCTGCTGGATCGCCTCGATGAACTTCTCCGGCGACACCTGCACGCCGAGGTCGATCACCTCGAACCCGGCACCCTCGAGCATGATGTTGACGAGGTTCTTCCCGATGTCGTGCACGTCGCCCTGGACGGTGCCCATCACGAAGCGCCCGACGGTCTCGACGCCGGTCTCGGCCAGCAGCGGCCGCAGCACCTCCATGGCGCCGGCCATCGCCCTGCCCGCGATCAGCATCTCGGGAACGAAGAAGTCACCGCGCTCGAACCGGGCTCCCACCTCTTCCAAGGACGGGATGAGCGCGTCGAAGAGCAGCGACTGCGGCTCCATCTGTAGCTCCAGTCCCTCGTGGGTCAGCTCGAGCACACGCGGCGCGTTGCCGACCAGCGTCTCGTCGTAGAGGCCCTTGAGGACCTCCTCGGGTGTCAGGCCGCTCATGCCGCCCCTTCCTTTCCGGTACGTCGTACGGGGGTGCCGCCTCGTTCCAGCAGGGCGGAGAGTCCACGAGCCCGGTCGGTGAGGAGCCGACCGATCTCGTCCACCCGGCCTTGGAGACGTTGGGTGGGGCCGGAGACCCCCAGGGAGGCGACCACGTCACCGGTCCCGCCCCGGACCGGCACTGCCACGCCGCAGAGCCCGATCTCGAGCTCGTCGACGGTGAGCGCCCAGCCGCGTCGTCGTGCCTGCCCGAGCTGGCGCTCGAGGGCGACGCCGTCGGCGACGGTCCGCGTCGTGAGCCGTTCGAGCCGCCCCCGGGGCACCGGCAGGGCGGCGTAGGCGTAGAGCACCTTGCCCAGCGCCGAGGCGTGCGGCGGTACGTTGATCTGCGTCCAGTCGCGGGTTCCGAGCATGTACTGGCTGTCGACCTGGCCCACGTGGATCACCCGGTCGCCCTGGGCGACGGCGAGGTTGACGGTCTCGCGGGTGTCCGCACCGAGCTGCTCCAGCGTCGGGCGCGCCAGGCGGACCAGCTCGTCCCAGCGGTCGTGCCGGGCGGCGTACAGCCAGAAGAGCGGACCGGCCCGGTACAGCCCCGTCCCGTCACGCTCGAGGAGCTCGGCGCGCTCGAGGGCGGTCAGCAGCCGGGACGCCGTCGACTTGGCGAGGTCGCAGGACTCGACGAGCTCGGCGAAGCCCAGCGGCTCGTCGGCCCGTACGGCGGTCGCGACGAGCGCGGCGGCGCGCTCGACCGCCTGCGTGCCCCTCGCCGGCTCCGGCATGC
Organism: Actinomycetota bacterium; assembly: GCA_046735295.1. Lineage (GTDB taxonomy): Bacteria > Actinomycetota > Actinomycetes > Propionibacteriales > Nocardioidaceae > Nocardioides. The sequence goes on from JBKPTA010000012.1 coordinate 12,802, forward strand.
GTTGCATCCTGTCCCTCGGGTGTTCCATGATGTGGAACTGACATCCACATGATGAGGCTAGGCTGCGGCCCGAGCACGGGTCAAGATCCGCCCCGGCCCTGTCAGGACGAGTGTCGGACGACTGTCGGAGCGAGCCGGACGAGTGCCGGACAAGTGACGGAGGAGCGATGTTCCGCAACCGCATGCCGCGCTACGAGGTGCTCTCGGACGACGCGATGGCGAAGCTCGACGCAGGGTGGCGTCGGCTCGTCAACGAGATCGGCGTGGAGTTCATGAGCGACCGCGCCCTCGGCCTCTTCCGGGAGGCGGGTCAGAGGGTCGAGGACAACAAGGTGTTCTTCGATCCCGAGTTCGTGCTCGAGCAGGTGGCGAAGGCGCCCAGGGAGTTCGACGTGCAGGCGCGCAACCACGACAACGACGTGCACATCGGCGGCGACGCGATGGCGTTCGGTGCCGTCTACGGGCCGCCGTTCGTGCGCGAGGGCGCCGTGCGCCGCGACGCGACCATGGCCGACTTCGAGAACTTCGCCCGGCTGGCCCAGTCGTACTCCGCGCTGGACTCGGCGGGTGGCGTCGTGTGCGAGCCGAACGACACACCACTGGACAGCCGGCACCTCGACATGACCTTCGCCCTCCAGACGCTGACCGACAAGATCTACATGGGCAACGTGGTGTCGGGCGTCAATGCGACGGACACGATCGCGATGTCCTCGATCCTGTTCGGCGGGCGCGAGGCGATCGAGCAGACGACGGCCACGATCTCGCTGATCAACTGCAACTCGCCGCTCCGCTGGGACTCCCGGATGCTCGAGGCGCAGTTCGAGTACTCCTCGGCCAACCAGGCGGTCGTGCTGACGCCGTTCATCCTGATGGGGGCGATGTCGCCGGTGACCATCCCCGCGGCCCTCGTCCAGCAGATCGCCGAGGCGCTGACCGGCATCACGCTGTCGCAGCTGATCCGCCCCGGCTCCCCCGTCGTCTTCGGCTCCTTCCTCTCCAACATCGACATGCAGTCCGGCTCCCCGACGTTCGGCACTCCGGAGTCCGGCATCGGCCTGCTCTGCACCGGCCAGATCGCCCGCCACTTCGGCCTGCCGTTCCGTACCGGCGGCGGCCTCACGTCGTCCCAGGTGCCTGATGCACAGGCTGGCTACGAGGCCTTGATGACCCTGCTGCCGACGTTCCTCGCCGGCACGAACTGGGTGATGCACGCGGCCGGGTGGCTCGAAGGCGGGCTCGTGGCGTGCTACGAGAAGTTCATCGTCGACGTCGAGCTGGTGCAGGAGCTCCAGCACGAGTTCACGCCGCTGGAGATCGACGAGGGATCGCTGGCGTTCGACGCGCACCTCGAGGTCGGCCACGGGGGTCACTTCCTCGGCGCCATGCACACCCTCGAGCGGTTCCGCGACTGCTTCTACCGACCCCTGCTGTCGTCGTCGGAGAACTTCGAGCGCTGGTCCCGCAACGGGGGGCACGACACGGCCGCCCGCGCCGGCACCATCTACCGTCAGGTCCTCACCGACTACGAGGCGCCCGCCCTGGACGACGCGATCCGCGAGGAGCTCGCGGAGTACGTGTCGCGGCGGCGTACCGAGCTCGGCGACTGACGAACCGCACAGCCCCGTACCACCTGGGAGGAAGACATGTCCGTGCTCTCCGCTGCCGGCGGTCTTCCCGCGGGCTACTTCGTCCTCACGATCACCTGCCCGGACCGGCCGGGCATCGTGCACGCCGTCACCGGCTTCCTGGTGGAGCGCGGCGGGAACATCATCGAGAGCCAGCAGTACGACGACCGGGAGACGCAGCGCTTCTTCATGCGGATGGGGTTCGAGGTGTCGGACCAGCGCCTCACGGCCGAACGGCTGCGCGCGGAGTTCGCGGACGTGGCGGCCGCGTTCGCCATGGACTTCCAGCTGTGGGACGCAGGAGCGCCGTTCCGTACGCTGCTGATGGTCTCCGGTCACCTGCACTGTCTCAACGACCTGCTGTTCCGGCACAGCACCGGCGCGCTGCAGATCGACATCCCGGTCGTGGTCTCCAACCACCTGGACGCCGAGCCGCTCGCCAAGGCCTTCGGGATCGACTACGTCCACCTCCCCGTCACGCCCGACACCAAGCCCGCCGCGGAGGCGCGGCTGCTCGAGCTGGTCGAGGAGCACGCCATCCACCTGGTCGTGCTGGCGCGCTACATGCAGGTGCTGTCCGACGACCTCTGTCGAGAGCTGTCTGGCCGCGTGATCAACATCCACCACTCGTTCCTGCCCAGCTTCAAGGGTGCGAAGCCCTACCACCAGGCGCACGACCGCGGGGTGAAGCTGATCGGCGCCACGGCCCACTACGTGACGGCGGACCTCGACGAGGGGCCGATCATCGAGCAGGACGTCATCCGCGTCGACCACAGCCACACCCGCGAGCAGCTGGTCGCTGCCGGCCGGGACGTCGAGGCCCAGGTGCTCTCGCGGGCGGTGCGCTGGCACTCGGAGTCACGGGTGCTGCGCAACGGCAGCCGGACGGTCGTCTTCCGCTGATCGACGGCCCGTGTTGCGCACACGGCGACATCGTCGCGCGATGCGCAACTCGACGCTAGGCTCGCGCCATGTCGGAAGACCGAGCCGTCGAGCCCGTCCAGTCGGTCGACCGTGCCCTCACCATCCTCGAGGCGCTGGCCCGGGCGGGCGTCGCAGGCGTCACCGAGGTGGCCGCCGAGCTCGACGTCCACAAGAGCACCGCCTTCCGCCTGATGTCGACGCTGGAGTCCCACGAGCTCGTGGAGCAGACCGGTGACCGGGGGAAGTACCGGCTCGGCGTCGGCGTGCTGCGTCTGGCCGGCGCGACCACCGCCCGACTCGACGTCGTGCAGGAGGCGCGCCAGGTCTGCCGCCGTCTCGCGGCCACCACCGGCGAGACGGTGAACCTGGCCGTGCTCTCGGGGCACTCGGCTCTCTACCTCGACCAGGTGGCCGGGTCCTCGGCGCTGCAGTCCCACAACTGGGTCGGCCAGCACATCCCGCTGCATGCCACGAGCAACGGCAAGATCCTCCTCAGCGAGCTCGACGAGACCCGGCTCCAGCAGGTGCTCGGCTCCCTGCCGAGCTACACCGAGCGCACCATCATCCGGAAGGGCCAGCTGCTCCAGGAGCTCGCCGAGGTCCGCGAACACGGGTACGCCGTCGCGGTCGACGAGCTGGAGCAGGGCCTGACCGCGGTCGCCGCGCCGATCCGCAACGCCCACGGCGACATCATCGCGTCGATGAGCGTCTCCGGGGCGAGCTTCCGGCTGCGGGGCGAAGCGTTGGACACTGCCGTCAAGGAGCTCGTGGGGGCCGCTGTCGAGGTCTCCTTCCGGCTGGGTTGGAACGACCCGGTCGGGTGACCCCGACGCTGTGACGTGGGTCACGACCAGGGGGCCGATGACCCTTGACGTGGCGGCGGGGTCGGGACCATTCTCAGTGGCTATAAGTTGCGTCTGAGGCACCGAGTTGCATCATGCGCAACGGGAAGGCGGAGTCCGTGCCGGACATCTTCGTGGGCGGTCAATGGCGCAGCGCGCTCGGGGGCGGTCGTCGGGAGATCCGGTGCCCCGCCGACGGCTCGCTCGTGGGAGAGGTCGACGAGGCGAGCGGCGACGACACCGACCTCGCGATCGCCGCGGCGTACGACGCCTTCCACCACGGCCCGTGGCCGCACACCTCCGCCCGGGAGCGCGGTGACCTGCTGCTGCGGCTCGCCGACCTGCTCGAGCGGGACAAGGCCGAGGTCGCCCGTGCCGAGTCGCTCGACACCGGCAAGCGGCTGGTGGAGTCGGAGTACGACGTGGACGACGTCGTCCGGGTCGTCCGCCACTACGGCCACGTCGCCGACGAGGACGCCGGCCGCATCGTCGACACCGGGAACGCAGGTGTGGTCAGCCGGATCGTGCACGAGCCGATCGGCGTCTGCGGCCTGATCACGCCGTGGAACTACCCGCTGCTCCAGACCTCCTGGAAGGTGGCGCCCTGCCTGGCGGCGGGCGACACGTTCGTGCTCAAGCCGAGTGAGCTCACTCCCCACACGGCCATCAAGCTCATGCACCTGCTCACCGAGGCAGGACTGCCCGACGGCGTCGGCAACCTGGTCCTCGGTGCCGGGGCGGAAGCCGGTGCCCCGCTCGCGACGGACCCTCGGGTCGACCTGGTCTCCTTCACCGGTGGGCTCGCCACCGGTCGCCGGCTCATGGCTGCCGCGGCGGAGACCGTGAAGCGCGTGGCGCTCGAGCTCGGGGGGAAGAACCCCAACATCGTCTTCGCGGACGCCGACCTCGAGGTCGCGCTCGACTTCGCGTTGACCGCGGTGTTCCTGCATTCCGGGCAGGTCTGCTCCGCCGGCGCGCGGCTGGTCATCGAGGAGTCGATCCACGACGACTTCGTCGACGAGGTCGTCGCCCGTGCCCGGCGAATCCGGCTCGGCGGTCCGTTCGACGAGGACGCCGAGACCGGCCCGCTGACCAGCGCCCAGCACCTCGAGAAGGTGGAGAAGTACGTCGCCTCGGGCCTCGCCGAGGGCGCGGTCCTGCGGTGCGGCGGCGAGCGACCGGACGACGCGGCGCTGGCCGACGGCTTCTACTACCTGCCGACGGTGCTCGACGGCTGCACGTCGCGGATGTCGGTGACCCAGGACGAGTCCTTCGGCCCGGTGCTGACCGTCGAGACCTTCGCCACCGAGGACGAGGCGGTGGCGATCGCCAACGACTCGACGTACGGGCTGGCCGGCGCCGTGTGGACGCAGGACGCCGGGAAGGCGCAACGGGTCGCCGGCCGGCTGCGGATGGGCACGGTGTGGATCAACGACTACCACCCGTACGTGCCACAGGCCGAGTGGGGCGGCTACAAGCAGTCCGGCATCGGTCGCGAGCTCGGGCGCACCGGCCTCGAGGAGTACCGCGAGACCAAGCACATCTGGCACAACATCGACCCGTCCGCCCAGCACTGGTTCGGGAGCACCGACCGATGAGTCCGATGAGCCGACAGCGCGACTCCTACGACGTGGTGATCGTGGGCGGCGGCTCCGCCGGATGCGCCCTGGCGAACCGGCTCAGCGCCGACCCCGGTACGTCGGTGCTGGTCCTCGAGGCAGGTCGCTCCGACTTCCGGTTCGATCCGTTCATCCAGATGCCGGCGGCCCTGACCATCCCCATCGGGAACCGGCTCTATGACTGGAAGTACGAGTCCGATCCCGAGCCGGAGATGGGCGGGCGGCGCATCTACCACGCGCGGGGCAAGGTGCTGGGCGGCTCGAGCAGCATCAACGGGATGATCTTCCAGCGTGGGAACCCGCTCGACTACGAGCGCTGGGGGGCCGAGCCGGGCATGGGCTCGTGGGACTACCTCCACTGCCTGCCCTACTTCAAGCGGATGGAGACCTGCCTGGCCGGCGCCGACGAGTGGCGTGGGGGCGACGGCCCGCTCGTGCTGGAGCGCGGGCCCGCCGAGAACCCGCTCTTCGGTGCGTTCTTCCAGGCCGCGCAGGACGCCGGCTACCCGCTCACCGACGACGTGAACGGCTACCGGCAGGAAGGTTTCGCCAGGTTCGACCGCAACATCCACCGCGGACGCCGGCTCTCGGCGTCCCGGGCCTACCTCCACCCGGTGATGGACCGGAAGAACCTCACGGTCGAGACGCTCGCCTTCGTCACCGGCATCCGCTTCGACGGGAAGCGTGCGACCGGCGTCGACTACCTACGGGCTGGCCGGCTGCGCCGGTCGGCGCGCGCAGGAGACGTCATCTTGTGCGGCGGGGCGATCAACACGCCGCAGCTGCTGCAGCTCTCGGGAGTCGGCAACGGCGACGACCTGCGCGCCCTCGGCATCGACGTCGTCACCGACCTGCCCGGTGTCGGGCAGAACCTGCAGGACCACCTCGAGGTCTACGTCCAGTACGCCTCCAAGCAGCCGGTCTCGATCGCTCCGGGTCTCAAGCTGCGTGCCCGGCCGAGGATCGGCTACGAGTGGCTGTTCCACCGCCGTGGTCTCGGGGCGACCAACCACTTCGAGGGCGGCGGGTTCGTCCGGAGCAACGACGACGTCGACTACCCGAACCTGATGTTCCACTTCCTGCCGGTCGCGATCCGGTACGACGGCAGCGTGCCCGCCGAGGGACACGGTTACCAGGTACACGTCGGCCCGATGTACGCCGACACCCGCGGGCACATCAAGATCCGCTCGACCGACCCCCACGAGCACCCGTCGATGCTCTTCAACTACCTCTCCACGGCCACCGACCGCAAGGAGTGGGTCGAGGCCGTCCGGGTGACGCGCACGATCCTCAACCAGCCTGGCCTCGCGGCGTACAACGACGGCGAGATCTCGCCCGGGCCGAGCGTCGAGAGCGACGACGAGATCCTGCAGTGGGTCCGCCGCGACGCCGAGACTGCACTGCATCCTTCGTGCACCGCGAAGATGGGCACCGACGACGCCGCCGTCGTGGACCCGACGACCATGGCGGTCCACGGGGTCCAGGGCCTGCGCGTCGTCGATGCCTCGGTGTTCCCGTTCGTGACCAACGGCAACATCTACGCCCCGGTGATGATGGTCGCCGAGAAGGCTGCCGACCTGATCCGGGGCGACACCCCCCTCCCGGCGGTCGAGGTTCCGTTCTACCGCTACCGCGACAACATGCCCCTGGACGCGTCGGACGTCCGGTCGCCACAAGGAAGCGAGAGCACGTCATGACGCAGACCGACACGCCGCCACAGGACTCCGGCAAGCTGGCCGGGACGACCGAGGAGCCGACGCTGCACGTCAGCGACCTCTGGAAGGTCTTCGGACCCAAGGGCAAGGCCGACCACCTCATCGGCAGCTCGGACGCCGACCTGCCCCGATCGGAGATGTTGGCGCGGACCGGCTGCGTCGCAGCCGTCAAGGACATCTCGTTCGACGTCGCCGAGGGCGAGGTCTTCGTCGTCATGGGCCTCTCCGGCTCGGGCAAGTCGACGCTGGTGCGCTGCCTGACCCGATTGATCGAGCCGACCGCCGGCACCGTCTCGATCGAGGGGGAGGACATCACGAGAGCCTCGGAGGCCAAGCTGCGCGACCTGCGCCGCCGCTATGTGTCGATGGTGTTCCAGCACTTCGGTCTGCTCCCGCACCGGACCGTGATCGACAATGTCGCCTATGGCCTCGAGGTCCGGGGCATGGGCAGGGCCCAGCGCCGCGCCAAGGCCGCCGAGGTCGTCGAGATGGTCGGGCTCAAGGGCTACGAGAAGGCCTATCCCGACCAGCTCTCCGGCGGCATGCAGCAGCGCGTCGGCCTCGCACGGGCGCTGGCCAACGACCCGGAGCTGCTGCTGTTCGACGAGCCCTTCTCGGCCCTCGACCCACTGATCCGGCGCGACATGCAGGACGAGGTCATCCGGCTCCAGGGCGACCTCAAGACCACCATGGTGTTCATCACCCACGACCTGCAGGAGGCAGTGAAGCTCGGAGACCGGATCCTGATCATGCGGGACGGCGAGATCGTGCAGATGGGCACGCCGGCCGACATCGTCGCCAACCCGGCTGACGAGTACGTCCGCGACTTCGTGAGCGACGTGCCGAAGTCGCACGTCCTCACGCTGCAGTACGTGATGCGGCCGCCGCGGCCGGACGACTCCACGGAGGGCCCGGTGATGACATCCGAGACCGTCGTGCAGAAGGCCGCGCACGCGGCGCTGCAGTCGGACCATCCGGTACGCGTCGTCGACGACGGCAAGCTGGTCGGCATCGTCGACGACGAGGCGATCCTGCGCGTCGTCGTCGCGGAGGAGCAGCCCCGGACGGGGCATCGACCGTGACCACCGTCGAGTCCGGCGAGAGGGAGGTCGCCGAGACCAAGGAACAGCAGCCGTACGTCGCCGAGGCCACGTGGCGCGACCGCATCCCCGCCACCTGGCTGGTCTGCGCGATCGTGGCCGGGTGGATCGTCGTCTGGTCGTTCACGAAGGGTCAGGACACCCTGGTCATCGGGGAACAGGAGACGACCAGCGTCCATGAGTGGCTGCTGAACCGCTTCAACGACATCGTCGAGGCCGACAACTTCCTGATCAACGGCCTGCACACGTTCGGAACGTTCCTGAACTGGCTCGTCGGTCAGCTGCAGACGCTCTTGTCGCAACCGGACATCCCCCGCCCGTACCCGGAGATCGGGTGGCTGGGCGTCTTCGCGATCGCGGTGTGGATCGCGCTCGCGGTGGCCGGCTGGCGCAGTGCGATCCTGGTCGCCGCATCGTTCCTGGCGTTCGGCTACCTCGGCTTCTGGCAGGAGAGCATCGACACGCTGATCATCACGCTTCTCGCCGTCGCCATGTCGGTGGTCATCGGCCTCCCGCTCGCCGTGTGGATGGGGCGGAGCAAGGTCGCGACCGCCGTGATCACACCGATCCTCGACGTGCTGCAGACCTTCCCCTCGTTCACCTACCTGCTACCCCTCGCGCTGTTCTTCGCCATCGGCTCGTCGACCGCGGTGATGTGCACCTTCCTGTTCGCAATCCCCCCGGTCATCCGGATCGCCGCACACGGCGTGCGCTCCGTGTCGGAGACCTCACTCGAGGCGACCCGCTCACTCGGTCAGACCCGCCTCCAGGAGATACGCAAGGTCCAGCTCCCGATGGCGAGGCGGACGATCATCGTCGGCATCAACCAGACCACGATGGCGGCGCTCTCCATGGTGATCATCGCGGCCTTCGTGGACGCGCCCGGCCTCGGCAGTGCGGTGCTGCAGGGTCTGACGGTCAACAACGTCGGCGAGGCGGCGGTGCCAGGGGTGGCGATCGTGATCATGGCGATCATGCTCGACCGCACGACCACGGCGGCCAGCGAGTACGCCGAGCGACGCCAGCGGACGGGCGACAACCGACGACTCCGGTACGGCATCCTCGGCGCTGCCGCCGTCCCCGTGCTGGTATGCCTGTACCTCTCCCACTCCTACACGTGGGCGGCCGGCTTCCCTCAGTCGAGTCTCGGCGATCGAATCTCCGAGAAGATGCAGAGCTTCAGCAACTGGGTGTCGAGCACCTTCGACACGGAGACGGGCTGGGTCAAGGACCAGATCAGCCTCCACATCCTCAACCCGATGCAGGACCTCATCGCCAACTCGCCCTGGTACGTCACCGCAGCCGCGATCCTCGCCATCGCGGGCGCGCTCGGCGGGCGGTGGGCCGTGGCGACGGTCGTGGTGTGCCTCTTGGGGCTCTACGTCCTCGACCTCTGGTACAACGCGATGGTCACTCTCAACATGACCCTCGTCGCGACCGTGTTCGTGATGATCCTCGCACTCGTCGTGGGCGTCTGGATGGGGCGGAACAGGACGGCGGACTGGATCATCAGACCGCTCCTCGACGCCCTGCAGGTGCTGCCGCCGTTCGTCTACCTGATCCCTGCCCTCGCGCTGTTCGGACCCACGCGGTTCACGGCCATCTTCGCGGCGATCGCGTTCGCGGCGCCGATCTCGATCAAGATCGTCGCCGACGGCATCAGTGGGGTCTCGCCGACGACCGTGGAGGCGGCGACGGCGTCGGGGTCGAACAACTGGCAGATCATCAGCAAGGTGCAGGTTCCCATGGCCAGGGGGGCCGTCGTGCTGGCCGCCAACCAAGGGCTGCTCTACGTGCTGTCGATGGTGGTCATCGGCGGGCTCGTCGGAGGAGGCGCGCTCGGCTACGACGTGGTCGCCGGATTCTCCCAGGGCGACCTCCAGGGACGAGGCCTGGCCGCGAGCATCTCCATCGTGCTCCTCGGGGTCATGCTCGACCGCATCACCCGCCGCGCTGCCTTGCGCGTCGGCACCAGTTAGACACTCGTCGGTTCCTGCCGGACGGGATTGTGGCCTTCGGGTCGTGAAGGAGAGGCAAGGGAATGAGAAAAGCAAGGTGGCGTGCCGTCAGGCTCTTCGGTGTGGCCGTGTCAGCGACGCTCGCGTTGGCCGCGTGCGGCGGGGGCAACATCAACGACTCGACCGCGACCGGTTCCGGCAACAAGACCTGCACGGACACGCTCGACATGGCCGTGAACCCATGGGTCGGCTACGAGGCGGACGCGTACGTCGTCGGTGAGGTCGCGCAGAAGCAGCTCGGCTGTCAGGTGAAGTACCACAACCTGAAGGAGCAGATCTCCTGGGCCGGCTTCGGAGGCGGTGCCGTCGACGTCGTGATGGAGAACTGGGGCCACGACGAGCTCGCGAAGAAGTACATCAAGTCGGAGGGCGGCGACGGAACCGCGACGGACTTCGGGCAGACCGGCAACCAAGGCATCATCGGCTGGTACGTGCCGCCGTGGCTGGCCAAGGCGCACCCTGACATCACCAACTGGAAGAACCTGAACAAGTACGCCGCGAACTTCAAGACATCCGAGTCGGGCGACCAGGGCCAGTTCCTCGACGGGGACCCGAGCTACGTCACCAACGACGAGGCCCTGATCAACAACCTGCACCTGAACTTCAAGGTCGTGTACGCAGGAAGCGAGAACGCGCTCATCCAGGCGTTCCGCCAGGCCGAGCAGAACCACACGTGGCTGATCGGCTACTTCTACGAGCCGCAGTGGTTCCTGTCCGAGGTCCCCCTCGTGCACGTCGACCTGCCGAAGTACACGCCCGGCTGCGACGCGGACCCCGAGAAGGTCGCCTGCGACTACCCGGTCTACCACCTGAACAAGGTGGTCTCGACCAAGTGGTCGGAGTCCGGGCAGCCTGACGTCACACTGGTGAAGAACTTCCAGTGGACCAACAACGACCAGAACACCGTGGCGGAGTACATCGCCAAGGAGGGCATGGACCCGGCGGCCGCGGCTGACAAGTGGATCGCGGCGAACCAGGACAAGGTCGACGCCTGGTTGCAAGGCACCTGACGGGCACCGTCACAGGCAGGCAGCGCAATGGGCTACGCCACCGGGACCCCCGGTCGCGTCGGCACCGTCTCCACGGTGCTCGACGCGATCGGGGACACCCCGCTCCTCGACCTCGACGGGATCTGGGTGAAGCTCGAGTTCCTCAACCCGTCCGGCTCGATCAAGGCCCGCATCGCCCGCTACATCATCGAGCGCGCGGAGCGGGAGGGGCTGCTGCAGGCCGGCGACACCATCGTCGAGGCCTCCAGCGGCAACACCGGCAACGCGATGAGCATGGTCGCGGCGGCCAAGGGCTACCGGATGCTCGTGCTCATGCCCAACGGGATGAGCCGGGAGAGGGCCGCGATCTCGAGGGCCTTCGGCGCCGAGGTCGTGACCATCGGCGACTTCCACGTGAACGACGCGCTGGCCGCGGTGCAGGAGCTCGGGGCACGCCCCGGCTACTTCTCCCCGGCCCAGTTCGACAACGAGTGGAACGTCGAGGAGAACCGCGTGTGGCTCGGTGCGGAGATCCTGGCGCAGCTGCCGGAGGGAGTCGTCCCCGACGCGGTGCTCGGAGGCATCGGCACCGGGGGCACCGTCATCGGGGTCGGCCAGGCCTTCCGGCAGGCGAACGCGGCCTGCCAGGTGGTGGCGCTCGAACCCGACGAGTCGTGCACGATCCTGTGCGGTGAGGTCGGCAAGCACCTCATCGAGGGCATCAGCGACGGCTTCGTGCCGGGAATCGTCCAGCGGCACCGCGACGAGATCGACCGGCTGGTCTCGGTCGACTCCGTGGAGGCGGTCGCCGAGATGCGACGCCTCGCCAGCGAGCACGGGCTCTTCGTCGGCCCGAGCTCGGGAGCGCACCTGATCGCCGCCCGCCGGCTGCGCGACGAGGGCCTGGCGAACGTCGTGACGTTCTTCTGCGACGAGGGGGAGAAGTACCTCGCGGACTACTTCCTCGACGAGGCGCCGGTCAGTTCGGGCGCCGCACTTGACACTGGGGTCTGACACCGAAGACGCTGGTCCTATTGTTTCTTATTGCGCACACGAGTGCGCATAGCGCAACAACACCGCCTCGTGATGAGGCGGGTGAGGAGTACTCGATGGCAGAGGTTCCCGGGCACGCCCGGGTCGTGGTGATCGGCGCCGGCATCGTCGGCAACAGCCTCGTCTACCACCTGGCCCGGCTCGGCTGGCGCGACATCGTGCAGATCGACAAGGGCCCGCTGCCCAACCCCGGCGGCTCCACGGGGCATGCCTCGAACTTCATCTTCCTGACCGACCACTCCCGCGAGATCACAGACCTGACCCTGGACTCGGTCGCCCAGTACCAGGAGATGGGCGTCTTCACGCAGTCGGGGGGCTTCGAGGTCGCCCGCACCGAGGAGCGCATGGAGGAGCTGCGCCGCCGCATGTCGTCGGCCAGGGCATGGGGCATCGACGGCGAGCTCGTCAGCCCCGAGTTCGTCGAGGAGAAGGTCCCCTTCCTGGACAAGGACCAGATCATCGGCGCGTTCTGGCAACCCGGCGTCGGAGTCGTCGACTCGCTGCGGGCTGGCACGATCATGCGCGAGCGAGCGCTGGCTACGGACGCGTTGACGGTCGTCCCGAACGTCGAGGTGACCGGCCTCGACGTCACGGACGGGCGGATCACCGCGGTCGAGACGGACAAGGGCCGGATCGAGGCTGACACGGTGGTGATCGCCTGCGGCGTGTGGAGCCCCAAGATCGGCGACATGGCGGGCGTGAGCATCCCGCTCACCCCCGCGGTCCACCAGATGATCAGCGTCGGCCCCTGCCCCCAGCTGGCCGAGCGCGAGGGCGAGATCTCGTTCCCGATCGTGCGCGACATGGACACCTTCTGCTACGAGCGGCAGCACGGGGCCGACATGGAGGTCGGCTCGTACGCGCACCGCGCGATCCTGATGGAGCCGGAGGACATCCCCTCCATCGACCAGGCCAAGCTCTCCCCCACCGAGCTGCCGTTCACCAGCAACGACTTCGACCCGCAGCTCGAGCAGGCCTACGAGCTCATGCCCGACCTGCTCGGTGCCGACGGCGCGGAGATCCGCTACGCGATCAACGGCCTGCTGTCCCTGACCTGCGACGGTTCGCCGATCCTCGGCGAGAGCCAGGTCAAGGGACTCTGGACGGCCGCCGCCGTATGGATCAAGGAGGGGCCGGGCGTCGGGCGCGCCGTCGCCGAGTGGATGACCCACGGCTACAGCGAGATCGACATCGCCCACAGTGACATCGCCCGCTTCCACGAGCACCAGAAGCGGCGGGAGCACACCCGGCTGCGGACCACCGAGTCGTTCATCAAGACCTACGGGATCATCCATCCCGCCGAGCAGTACGAGTCGGACCGCAACCAGCGCAAGTCCCCCATGCACGAGTCGCAGCAGAAGCTGGGGGCGTTCTTCTTCGAGACCGCGGGCTGGGAGAGGCCGCACTGGTATGAGTCGAACGCCGCGCTCCTCGACCAGTACGGCGACGCGGTGATGCCGCGCGAGCACGAGTGGGACTCGCGGTGGTGGAGCCCGATCATCAACGCCGAGCACCTCCGCATGCGAGAGGCCGCCGGGGTCGTCGACCTGACGGCGTTCCAGGTCTTCGACATCGAGGGTCGCGGTGCCCTGGACAGCGTGCAGCAGACGTGTGTCGCACAGTGCGACGTCGCGGTGGGCAAGGTGATCTACACCCCGGTGCTCGACGCGAACGCCGGCTTCCGCTCCGACCTGACCGTCATGCGGCTCGGCGACGACCACTTCCGCGTCGTCACCGGTGGTGCGCACGGCCCGGCGGACCGGCAGTGGTTCGGCGACCACCTGCTCGGCGAGGCCACCCTGACCGACCGCACCGACGAGGTCTCGACGATCGGCCTGTGGGGTCCGAACGCGCGCGACATCCTTGCCTCGCTCACCGACGCCGAGGTCTCGAACGAAGCCTTCCCGATGCTCAGCTGCCGGGAGATCGAGGTCTCGACCCGAGGAGGCGTCGTCACGGTCCTCGCGTCCCGGATCTCCTACGTCGGCGAGCTCGGCTGGGAGCTCTACGTCGCCATGGACGACGCGGCCGCGCTGTGGGAGGCGCTGCTCGACACAGGTGACCGTCACGGCACCGTGCCGGTGGGCATCGGCGTCTACGGCACCACCGGCCGGGTCGAGAAGGGCTACCGCGCCTACGGCTTCGAGCTGGACGCCGAGCGCAGCATCGTCGAGGCCGGCATGCAACGACCCAAGGTCAAGGCCGCCGACTTCGTCGGCAAGGAGCGGTACCTCGCCCAGCGCGAAGCCGCACCCAAGACGGTGCTGTGCACCCTCACCGTCGAGGACCACACCTCGGCGTCGGGGACGAAGCGCTACATGCTCGGCGGCGAACCGATCCTGACCCGCGACGGCGGCACGTTGACCGACGGCCACGGTCGCCACCCCTACGTCACCACGGCAGGGTCCGCCCCCTCCCTCGGCAAGCATCTGCTCCTGGCGTACCTGCCACCCGAGCAGGCCCAGATCGGCACCGAGCTCGCGGTCTCCTACATGGAGGAGCTCTACCCCGTCGTCGTCCGCTCCGTCGACGCCACCCCCTTGTTCGACCCGGCGAACGAGCGGATGCGCTGATGGTCAACGTGCTCGTGTGCGTCAAGCGCGTGCCCGACTCGTCCAGCCAGGTCGTGCTGACACCCGACAACCAGGCCGTGGACGGACGGATGGCCGGGTACACGGTCAGCCCCCACGAGGAGTGCGCGATCGAGCTCGCCGTGCGACTGTCAGACGCGACCGGTGGGCAGGCAACGGTCCTCACGCTCGGCCCCGCCGAGGCGTCCGAGCAGCTGCGCAACGCCCTGGCCCTGGGCTGTGCGGCGGCCGTGCACATCGAGGCCGACGGCGTCGCCTTCGGCCCGGCGGACGTCGCTCGTGAGATCGCCTCCGTCGTGACGGCGCACTCCGATGACGGCCGTGGCTACGACCTGGTGCTTCTCGGCAACGACGCTGCCGACACCGGCGACTTCCAGGTCGGCATCCGTCTCGCCTACGCGCTCGGCCTACCGGTCGTCAACGGCGTCTCGACGCTGGAGGTGGCCGACGGCGTCGTGTCGGCGCACGTGGACGGGCCGGACGGACCCGAGACGTACTCGGTGCCGACACCCATGGTGGCCACCGTGCTCGAGGGTGGCGTCGAGCCGCGCTACCCGACCCTGAAGGGCCGGATGGCTGCCAAGAAGATCGAGATCGAGACCCGGGCGCCGACCTCCGAGCCGGCCGGCTCGACGCGGGTCCAGCTCAGGCTGCCACCCCCGGCCCCGAGCACGGTCGAGATCCTCGGTGAGGGCTCGGCCGCGGCGGCCGCCGTCGTCGACCTCTTCGAGAAGCTCGGAGTCCGCTGATGATCCTGCTGTGGCTCGAGTGCGACGCCGACGGGATCACCGAGATCTCCTTGGAGACCGTTGCCCTGGCCCGGTCCCTGTCGGCCGCAGGCGGCGGCATCGCCATCCGGGCGGCGCTGTTCGGCGAGGTTCCGGAGGCGGCGAAGGCCCAGCTGGCTGCCCACGGCGTGAACGAGGTGCACCACGTGAGCGGGCCGGCGTACGACGCCTACTCCGGCGCCGCATGGGCCGCCGCGCTCCAGGACATCCGCGAGCGGACGAAGTGCGTGGTGGTCGCCGCAGCCGGCAGCCCGCGTGGCAACGAGGTGCTCGCGCACCTGGCTGCGCGGCTGGACGTCCCGATGGCGGCCAACGTCCTGTCGTTCTCCGGGCTTGCGCCGTTCGAGGTCACCCGTCAGGTGGCCGGGGGTGCGGCGCTGGAGGACATGCGCCTGCCGCAACGTCCGGCCCTCTTCACCGTGGCCGGACACTCCTGGACGGCCACGCCCGCCGAGCAGCCCACCGACCCCGCATGGCACGAGGAGAGCCCCCCGGTGTCCGAGGCCGACCTCGTCGCGCGGGTGAGCGCTCGGGGCGAGGCCAAGCAGGAGGGGTCGGGAGTCCTCACGTCGGCACGTGTCGTGGTCGGAGCGGGTCGCGGCGCGGGCGGGCCGGACGGCTTCGGTGGCGTGGTCGAGCTGGCCGAGCTCCTCGACGGAGCCCTCGGCGTGTCCCGCGTCGTGACCAGCCTCGGCTGGCGGCCGCACCACGAGCAGGTGGGCCAGACGGGGAGCCGGATCTCGCCCGAGCTCTACATCCCCTGCGGCATCAGCGGCGCCATCCAGCACTGGGCCGGGTGCTCGAGCTCGAAGACCATCCTGGCGATCAACACCGATGCCGAGGCACCGATGGTGACCAAGGCCCACTACGCCGTCATCGGCGACATGCACGAGGTCGTGCCGGCGATCATCGACGAGCTGAGAAGGCGGGCGGGCTGATCAGCGACCGCGCGTGAAGCGGATCGGGTCTCCGGGCCGCTGTTGCGCGCACTGCCACAGGTCACCCTCGTCGACCACCGCCACCACCGGGTAGCCACCGGTCGTGGGATGGTCGGCCAGGAGCACGACGGGTCGACCGTCTGGCGGTACCTGCACGGCGCCGAGCACCATGCCCTCGCTCGGCAGCTCGCCGCGGGACAGCAACGGCAGGGGGTCGCCGTCGAGCCGCATGCCGATCCGGTCCGAGCGCGGGGAGACGGCGTACGACGTGCGGCACAGGAGGTCGACCGCGTCACCGTCGACGCGGTCGGCGCGCGGACCCGGGCTGATCCGGAGCGGCCCCTGAGCAGGCGGTCGTGGGACGTCGGCTGCGGCAGGTGACCCCGTCGGCGCCCCCACAGGCAACCGCTCCCCCTCCCCGACCGGTGCCGGTCCGAGGTGGCCCAGGGTGTCCGTCGACCGAGAGCCCAGCACCGGCTCCACGAGCACCCCGCCGGCCACGGCGACATAGGTGCGCAGCCCGAGGGACGGGGGCCCCAGCCTCAGCTCACCGGCGGCCGGCAGCCGGACCGGCGCCGAGAGCTCCTTTTGCCGGCCGTCGACGCGAACCTCGCACGGAGCGCCGGTGACAGCGATCCAGCAGGGCTCGTCGGTCGCCAGCACGAGGCCACCGAGGAGCACCTCGAGACACGCCGCGTCCGGGTGGTTCCCGACGAGCCGGTTCGCGAGCTCGGCCGCCGGGGCGTCGAGGACGCCGGATCTCGGGACGCCGAGGTGCGCCCAGCCCGGCCGACCGCGGTCCTGCACGAGCACCGAGGCGCCTACGCGACGTACCTCCAGGGTCATGACGCGCGGTCGTCCCGGAAGCGGACGCGGGTGCCCGGTGCGAGCAGGGCAGGTCGGTCGCGCGAGACGTCCCACAGCGCCGCGTCGGTGTGCCCGATGATCCGCCAACCGCCCGGTGAGCTCGTCGGGTAGACGCCGCACCATCGGCCCGCGAGCCCCACGGATCCGGCCGGAACCCGGGTGCGCGGCGTGGCGAGCCGGGAGACCTCCGCCTCGAGCCCGGACAGGTAGGCGAACCCGGGCGCGAAGCCGCAGAATGCCGAGACGAACTCCGTGGACCCGTGCCTCGCGACCACCTCGTCGACCCCGCACGCCCACTGCTCGGCGACGTCGTCGAGGTCCGGCCCGTCGTAGCTCACGCGGATCTCGACCTCGGGCCCGGGCTCGGCCGCGGCTGGTGTCCAGCGCTCGAGGAGGTCTCCCAGCGTGGCTCGGTCGGAGCCTGGGCTCAGCCCGTCGAGCAGGACCGTCTCCGCGCCCGGGACGACCTCGCGCGCGAGCCGGCGAGCCCTGGCCCAGGCGGCCAGGGAGACCGCGTGATCCGATGAGGCGACCTCGACGAGAACGGCGTCGCGGCCGACGGGGAGGATCTGCACGGGACCATCCTCCCGGCCCCGCGGCGGAGTTGCGAGACGCGCCGCTGGGAGCCGCTCTCCACGCGGCTCTCAGCGGACGCTCCTCTGCTCCCGCCCCGGGTCGTCGAGGTCGCTGACGCCGTCGGGGCGTGGGAAAAGGTGAGGGGCTCTCGATGGTATGAGCACCAAGAGCCCCTCGAGATCGTGCGGTGGCACCCGATCAGCGGAGGAGCCATCCGGTCCCGCCTGCCGCCACCAGCCGGCGCCGCGAGCAAGCCCGCGATCTGGACCTTCCTGCTTCTCCACTCCGACCCAACCGCAAGCGGCGGGTCGGTAGGAGAGTTCTATGCCCCCGCCTGGCAACCGCGCAAGGGGTTCGGGAGGCGAATTCCGAGCAATTTCGTGGCCTCGGCGTGTCGTCCACAGACGGGCCCCGGTAGTCCACAGGACGAGGCCGATCCTCCACAGGAAACCGGGTCGCGGCTGTGGACAAGCGTCCTCACCGGACGAACGGCGCCAGGGCGTACCCGGCTGCCTCGAGCGCCCGCCGCACGGCGTCGGCATGGGCTACCGCACCAGGTGAGTCGCCGTGCACGCACAACGACGCGACGCGTGGTGCCAGCCGGACGGCCTGCGCCGCGATCGCGTCGTCGTCCTCGATCAGGGCACCTGGCCGGCCCCGGTCGATCAGTCGCCCGTGGGCGTATCCCCGATCCGGGAACCCCTCCTGGTACGTCGCGCGGCCGGCCGAAGCGGCGAGCGCGAGGAGCCGTGAGCCGGGGAAGCCGAGCACCGCCAGGTCCCCCGAGCCCGCGAGGACGGCGCCGGCCTGCTCCCCGTCGTCGGTGACCCGGTGGTACAGCGCACCATGCGGCTTCACGTAGCGCACACGTGTTCCCTCCGACTCCGCGATCGCGGACAGCAGGCCGACCTGCTCGGCCACCTGGTCGCGCAGCTCGTCGAAGGACATCTCGTGCGCGACCCGCCCGAAGTTCTCCCGGTCGCGATAGGAGACCTGGGCGCCGACGACGACGTCACGTCGGGCCGCCTCGGCGCACACCGCCCGCATCACCTCCGCGGTGCCGGCATGGAACCCGCAGGCGACGTTCGCCGACGTGACCACGGCCAGCAACGCCGCGTCGTCGGTGACCTCCTCGCCCAGGTCGGCGTTGAGGTCGACGGACCGGCGTCCGTCAGCTGGCATCGGTGAGGTCGCGGGCGAGGTAGTCGTTGCGCACCTCGTACCCGAGCTTGTCGTAGAGGGCCCGTGCGTTCGGGTTGTGCGCGAACACGTTGAGGCCGAGTACCGGATGCCCGAGCTCGCGGCAGCGGCGGGCCGCGGCGTTCATGATGGCCGCGCCGTAGCCCTTGCGGCGTTGGTCCGGGCGCACCTCGATGTCGTAGACGAAGGCCATCGTCGACCCGGTGCTCAACCACAGGTCGCCGACCGGGACGCCGTCCACCTCGGCGACGTGGAACTCCATGCCCGGGGACCGCAGCCCGTCCGGCAGCAGCTCGTCGAACAGGGTGCGGCTCCGTTCGAGGGCCCGTTCGGACGTCATCCCGGCCGAGGCCAGCTCCTCCGCGAAACCCTCCACCTCGCCCTCGGAGAACCCGGCGAACTCCCGCTCGGTCATGGGGCGCAGCGTCAGGCGGCCGGGGTCAGCCGGCTCGGCGTCCAGCGACAGCACCATGTTCGTCGCACGGACCCGGAAGCCGGGTGTCGCCGCGATCGCGGCATGAGTCGCGTCGCCGGGCTGGACGCCGATCCCGACCATCCTGGCGTCGCGCTCCCGAGCCATCTCCACGATCAGCCCCACCAGCTCGGCGGCGACGTCGGCCGGGTCGAGGACCCCGTCGAGGACGGCGTCGTGGACCACGAGCTCGTCGCCCTCGCCACCGAGCCACAGCCCGCCGACGACGGCTCCGTCACGGACCACGTCGAGTAACGCGGACGTATCGGCCGTCCGCTCCAGGTGCGCCTCGACCTGGCTGCGCGCTTCGTCCAGGTCGAGGGAGCGAGCGGCCACGCGTCGCGCGGCGACGCGTTCCACTACCTCGGACAGTCGATGGTCGCGCTGGTCCGACGGGACGTCGCGGAGCTCGAGCACGCCGCGATGCTAGGGCACCTCCGACACCGGCGTTAGTGTCCCAGCATGACGAGCCCTGCCGCGGAGGAGTCGGCGGCGTCCCCCGCGCCCCGACCGACCGGACCACCGACCGCGGAACGCCGGCCGGTGACGACCCGGCACCATGGCCGGAGCCGCACCGACGAGTACGACTGGCTTCGTGCGAAGGGCTCGCCCGAGGTGACGTCGTACCTCGAGGCGGAGAACGCGTGGACGGCCGCCGCCACCGACCACCTCGCCGGGCTGCGCGAGACGATCTACGCAGAGATCAAGGGCCGCACCAAGGAGACCGACCTGTCGGTTCCCACGCGCAACCAGGGGTGGTGGTACTACAGCCGCTCCTTCGAGGGCCATGAGTACGGTACGTCGTGCCGCGTCAAGGTGATCGACGAGGACGACTGGGTGCCACCCACTCCCGACGAGGACGCGGGCCCGGACCGGCCTGCGCTGCCCGGGGAGGAGGTGCTCCTGGACCACGACGCCCTGGCCGAGGGTCACGACTTCTACTCCGTCGGCGGGGTCTCGGTCAGCCCGGACACCTCGCTCTTGGCGTTCTCGACCGACATCGTGGGCGACGAGCGCTTCGTGTTGCAGGTCAGGGACCTTGCCACGGGAGACCTCCTCCCGGACCGGATCGAGGGCGTTCTGGGGGGCGGGGTGTGGAGTCCCGACGGGCGTGACCTCTACTACTGCACCGTCGACGAGTCCTGGCGTCGCGACAAGGTGTGGCGCCACCGGGTCGGGTCGACCGAGCCCGACGAGCTGGTCTTCCACGAGACCGACGAGCGCTTCTGGGTCGGGATCGGCCGGAGCCGCACCCAGCGGTTCCTGGTGATCGCCACGGCCTCCAAGAACACCACCGAGAGCCGGTACCTGGACTGTGCGGACGCCGACGCCGACTGGGTGGTCTTCCATCCACGCGAGGAGGGTCTGCAGTACAACCTCGAGCACGCCGTGATCGCCGGTGAGGACCGCTTCCTGGTGCTCCACGACCACGCGGGGGCCGACTTCGAGATCGGCTGGAGCCCGATCGCACCGACGCCGCCGTCGGGCTGGACCCCGCTCGTCCCGTACGACGAGCGGGTGCGCCTCGAGGATGTCGCGGCGTACGCCGGACACCTCGTGATCCACCAGCGCAGCGGCGGGCTCACCCAGCTCCGCATCGTCGAGCTGGACGACGAGGGCATCGGCGACGACTACCTGGTCGAGTTCCCGCAGGAGCTGTACACCGTCGGCAGTGGTGGGGGCGCGCAGTTCGACCAGCCGGTCGTGCGCCTCCAGTACACGTCACTGACCGTGCCGTTCTCGGTGTACGACTACGACGTCCGGAGCCGCCACCTCAGCCTGCTCAAGCGTCAGCCGGTCCAGGGCCACGACCCCGCGGCGTACGAGGAGCATCGGCTCTGGGCGACCGCCGACGACGGGCAGCAGGTCCCGATCTCGCTGGTGTGCCGCGCCGGCGCCCGCGGCCGCAGCGGCGAGGAACACCCCATCCCGTTCCTGCTCTACGGCTACGGCGCCTACGAGATCTCGATGGACCCGAGCTTCTCGGTGTCGAGGCTGTCCCTCCTCGACCGCGGAGCGGGCATGGCGATCGCCCACGTGCGAGGTGGCGGGGAGATGGGGCGCCGTTGGTATGACGACGGCAGGCTCGGCCAGAAGCGCCACACGTTCTCCGACTTCGCCGCCTGTGCCCGCCACCTGGTCGCCACCGGCTGGACCACGCACGACCGGCTGATCGCCGAGGGCGCATCGGCCGGTGGTCTGCTGATCGGCGTGGTCGCCAACGAGTACGCCGACCTGTTCAGCGGCCTCGTGGCCGAGGTCCCGTTCGTGGACGCCCTGACCTCGATGCTCGACGCCAGCCTTCCGCTCACCGTCACCGAGTACGACGAGTGGGGCAACCCCGAGGCAGATCCCGAGGCCTACGACTACCTCGCGGGATATGCGCCGTACGACAACGTCGACGGGAGCGCCTGTCCCCCGATCCTCGCGACGACGTCGGTCAACGACACCCGGGTCCTCTACGTCGAGCCGGCCAAGTGGGTGGCCCGGCTGCGCGCGACGGCGGCTGACGGGAGAGGACGACCGGATGTCCTCCTCAAGACCGAGATGTCGGCCGGACACGGCGGTGTGTCGGGCCGATACCGGGCCTGGCGTGAGCGCGCGTTCATCCAGGCCTGGATGCTCGACCGGATGGGCCTCGCCGATGCGGCGCCGGTGGTCTCGATGGGACGCTGAGAACTCCCTGAGAGTTCCGGAGGGACGCAACTCCGCAGACCCCTCACTCGTCTGGACGGGTGAAGGGTCCAGTCGACCCGGAGCGGGAATCCCCCTGCCACCCGGTGCGTTGGAGTCGTTGTGGGTACTGCCCGGGGGTAGCCGCCCACGCACCACAGGAGGGCGTCATGGCAGCACGGACCATCAGCGCGACGCGCGAGATCGAAGGCCGCGACAGCGTCGGCCTGTATCTCGACGAGATCGCGCGCACACCCCTGCTCGATGCAGCGGCCGAGGTCGAGCTGTCGAAGACCATCGAGGCGGGTCTCTACGCCGAGCACCTGCTCGCTCAGGGGCGCGTCGGCCGCAAGAAGGGTGGAGCGCCGCTGAGCGCCACCGAGGCGGAGCTGGAGTGGCTGGCCGAGGAGGGCCGCAAGGCCGTGACCCGGTTCATCAACGCCAACCTGCGGCTCGTGGTCTCCATCGCACGCAAGTACGGCCGAGCCCAGATGCCCATGCTCGACCTGATCCAGGAGGGCAACACGGGTCTGATCCGTGCGGTCGAGAAGTTCGACTACACCAAGGGCTACAAGTTCTCGACCTACGCCACGTGGTGGGTGCGGCAGGCGATCACGCGGGGCATCGCCCAGCAGGCCCGGGTCGTCCGCCTGCCGGTCCACGTCGTCGAGGAGCTCAACCAGGTCGGCGGCGCCCGTCGTACCCTCGAGCGCCAGCTCGGACGTGAGCCCGAGCCGGAGGAGATCGCCGTCGAGCTCGGCATGGAGCTCGAGCGGGTCCTCGACCTGATCGCATGGGGGCGCGACCACGTCAGCCTCGACACCCCCGTGGACGACGACGGCGACACCTCGCTCGGCGACCTGATGGCCCAGGAGACCACGCCGGGCCCCGACGACACGGTGCTCGACGTCGAGTCCCGCGAGCGTCTCGATGCGCTCGTCGGCCAGCTCGACGAGCGCGCCGCGGACATCATCCGCGCTCGCTACGGCCTGCTCGACGGACGCCAGCACAAGCTGGCCGACATCGGCGCGCGGCACGGGATCTCCGCCGAGCGCGTGCGTCAGCTCGAGCGCGAGGCCCTGCAGAAGCTACGCCGCCTCGGCGATCCTGATCTGGCCGCATGAGAGCCGGCCTGAGCGAGGTGGGTCGGGCGGACGTCGTCCGCACGACCCACCGCAGCGAAGGCCGCAGCGAGCCTGCTCGCCAGGCGACACCCCTGTCGTAGGGACGATCGGGCGGACGTCGTCCGCACGACCCACCGCAGCGAACGCCGCAGCGAGCCTGCTCGCCAGGCGACACCCCTGTCGTAGGGACGATCGGGCGGACGTCGTCCGCACGACCCACCGCAGCGAACGCCGCAGCGAGCCTGCTCGCCAGGCGACACC
>JBKPTA010000013.1:0-6708 GCA_046735295.1 Actinomycetota bacterium
CTGCCCAAGGTCGACTTGCCACTGCCGCTCTCGCCCACCAGCCCGACGACCTCGCCGGGGCGCACGGCGAGGTTGACCCCGTCGACGGCCTTGATGGTGCCGGTGTCGCGGCCGAACAGCCTGGACAGGGAGCCGCCGCGCAGATCGAAGTGCACGGAGAGGTCGCGCACCTCCACCAAGGACGGCGTCCCCGACGACTCGGGCGAGGTGGCGGTCGGTGTGTCAGGCTTCGTCGGCAACGGTCAGCTCCTGCTGCTTCAGTGGCTGCTTCCCGCCCGGCGGGATCTCGTCCTCCGGGCCGGCCAGCCAGCACTCGACGCGACCGCCGCCCGGACGTTCGATGTCGATCGGGTTCTTGCTCGCGCACACGCTCATCGCCTCCGGACAGCGCGGGTGGAACCGGCAGCCGTCCGGCGGGTCGACCAGGTCGGGGGGTGCTCCCGGGATGAAGTTCAGCCCGGTCGTGGACAACGAGATCGTCGACCGCAGGAGCTCCCGCGTGTAGGGATGCCGGGGTCTCTTGAACACCTCGGCGACCGTGCCCTGCTCGACGATCCGGCCGGCGTACATCACCGCCACCCGGTCGCACGCCTCGGCGACGATCCCGACGTTGTGCGTGATCAGCAGCAGCGACGTCTGGAAGCTGCGACGCAGGTCGTTGAGGATCTGCACGATCTGTGCCTCGACCAGCACGTCGAGGGCCGTCGTCGGCTCGTCGGCCACCACGAACGCCGGGCGCAGCACCAGCGCCAGCGCGATCATCAGCCGCTGCCGCATGCCGCCGGAGAACTCATGGGGGTAGGACCGGTAGCGGGTGGGCGGGATGCCCATCAGCCGGAGCACCTCCAGAGCGCGGTCGCGGATCTCGTCCTTGGACAGGTCCGGCTCGTGCTGCTTGATCGTCTCCTCGAAGTGCTGGGAGATGCGCATCAGCGGGTTCAGTCGGGTCAGCGGCTCCTGGAAGATCATCCCGAGCTCTCGGCCACGGAGCTGGTAGGCGGCCTTGGGGCTCAGGGAGAAGATGTCACGCCCGCGGAACAGCACCTCGCCGTCGCGCTTGGCTCCCTCCGGGAGGAGCCCCATCAGGCCGCGCCCGAGCGTCGACTTGCCGCAGCCGGACTCCCCGACGAGGCCGAGGGTCTCCCCCGGCGCGAGGTCGAAGCTGACCCCGTCGACGGCGCGGATCGCCCCCCTGGTGGTGCCGTACCAGACGCGGACGTCGCGAGCCGAGATCACCGGCTCACCAGGCCGTGGAGCGACGGTCTCGTCGGTGAGGTCGATGGCCATGTCAGCTCTGCTCCTCCTGGGCCGGCGCTGGTCCGCGCCGAGGTGGCATCACGACGGGCAGCAGCCGGCGGCGTCGCAGCGTCGGGTTCAGCGTCTCGTTCAGGCCCTCGCCGACCAGGGTCAGGCCGGTCACCAGCAGCACGATCGCCAGGCCCGGGTAGAGACCGGTCCACCAGACGCCCGAGCCGGCGTCCGCCAGTGCCCGGTTCAGGTCATGTCCCCACTCGGCGGCGTCCGTGGACTGGATGCCCAGGCCCAGGAACCCGAGTCCCGCCAGCGTCAGGATGGCGTCGGCTGCGTTGAGCGTGCCCAGCACGGGCACGCTCTGGATCACGTTCTGGAAGAGGTATCGCCGCATGATCACGCCGTCGCTCGCCCCGATCGCTCGGGCTGCTTCGACGTACGTCGCCTCCTTGGCGCTGAGCGTGGTGTTCCGCACCACCCGGAAGTACTGGGGGATGTAGACGGCGGTGAGCGACAGCGACACCGCCACCACGCTGCCGCCGTAGACCGCGGTGAGCAGGAACGAGAACACGATCGCGAGGAGGAAGGAGGGGAACGCGTACATCGCGTCCATGACCAGCACCACGATCCTGTCGAACCACCCGCCGTAGTAGCCGGACGCCAGGCCGAGCGGCACACCGATCAGCACGCACAGGAAGATCGACAGGATCACCACCTCCAAGGCGGTGCGCGCTCCCCAGATCACCCGGGACAGGACGTCGAAGAACAGCCGGTCGGTCCCGAACAGGTGCTGCGAGCTGGGCGGGGCGAGCTTGGGGAAGGGCGTCCCGTGCGCCGACGCCTGGGCGAACCCGTACGGCGCCAGCCACGGGGCGAAGAGTGCGCAGACCACGAAGACCAGGGTCATCAGTGCTCCGACCACCAGCATCCAACGGGCGAGTCCGGTTGTCTGGGTGAAGGGCCTGAGGAGAACGTTGGCGAAGCCGCGCATCAGAACCTCACTCGTGGGTCGATGAGCGCGTTGACGATGTCGATCAGCACGCTGATCAGCACCACTGCCAGAGCGAAGATCGTGATGATGCCTTGCACCGCGCCGTAGTCGCGGTTGTTGATGTACTGGACGAGCTTGTATCCGATGCCCGGCCAGTTGAACGTGGGCTCGGTCAGGACGGCGCCTCCCAGGAGGAGCGCGAACTGCAGGCCCACCACGGTGATGACCGGGACCAGGGCGTTGCGGAACGCATGCCGCCAGGTCACCTTGCCGCGCCCGATGCCCCGTGCCTCCGCGGCCTCGACGTAGTCGGCCTGCATGGTCTGCAGCATGTTGACCCGCACCAACCGGATGAAGATCCCGCAGATGAGCAGTCCGAGGGTCGTCGCCGGCAGCACGAGATGCTTGACCACGTCCTCGATCGCCGTGCCGTTGCCGCTCAGGAGGGCGTCGAGGAGGAGGATGTGGGTCCTCGGCTTGACCTCGAAGACCGTGATCGGACTCGCGTCACCGGATGTCGGCAGCCCCAGCCGCTCCGCGACGTACAGCTGCAGCAGGAAGCCCACGAAGAAGACCGGTGCGGCGTAGGTGACGATCCCGAACAGCCGGATGACGACGTCGGCGACCGTGTCGCGGAGACGACCCGCGAGCAGGCCCAGAGGAATGCCCACGACGAGCGCGACGACGAAGGCCGCGGCCGTGAGGGTCAAGGTGGCGCCACCGTTGTCGCGCACGACGCGCAGGACAGGCTGGTTGTCACTGAACGTCGTCCCGAAGTCCAGGTGAGCCACCGACGACAGGTAGTCCCAGTACTGCGCGATCATCGGCCGGTTCAGGCCGAGCGCCTCACGCCGCTGCTCCAGTGCCTGCGGCGTGAGCTTGCTGCCGAGGGCGGCCGAGACGGGGTCGCCCGGCGCCACCCGCAGGAGGACGAAGACGACGGTCAGGATCACCCAGATCATCGGGATCACCAACAGGATGCGTTGCAGGATGTACCGCGGCAGGGATCCTGATCCAGCACCACTCATGAACGAGGGCCTCCTGACGCGGGTCGTGGGGAGAGACCGCTCGGGCCTCTCCCCACATCCGCACCGCTATGGGTTGCTCAGCTCTTCGTGACCAGCCAGAACCGGAAGATGAACGACGGGTCGAGGGTGTCCTCGACGCCGGACATCCCCTGACCGTAGACGGCGGTGTTCTGACCGACCCACGACGGGATGAACGGCACGTCCTTGGCCGCGATGTCCTGGAGCTGTCCGAAGATCCGCTCCCGCTTCGCCTGGTCGTCCGTGCCCTGCTCCTTTGCGACAAGCTTGTTCGCCGCGGGGTTCTTGTAGCCGTTGGCGAAGAACCCGCCGTCGACCAGGAACGGCGACAGGTAGTCGTCGCCGTCCGGGTAGTCGGGGAACCAGCCCAGGATGAACAGGTCGTAGGCGCCCTGCTTGTAGATCGTCTGGTACTGCTCCCACTCGGTGCTCTTCAAGGTGACCTTGAACAGGCCGCTCGACTCGAGCTGACGCTGCAGCTCGTTGGCCTCGTCCTCGGTGCTCGGTCCGTAGTGGGTCGGGGTCCAGCCCACCGTCAGGTCGACCGGCGTGCTGATGCCGGCCGCCTGCAGGATCTGCTTGGCCTTTGCCACCGACGGTGCGCCGTACTGGGTCTTGAAGGAGTCCTTCTGTCCGCCGTAGCCGGGCGGCACGATCGAGTACAGCGGGTCCACCGTGTCGTCATAGGCGTTCTTGGCGATCGCGTCGCGGTCGATGAGCTGCGCGCCGGCCTGCCGGATGGCCAGCTGCTTGCCCACCGGACCGTCGACCTTCCAGACCCAGTAGCGGATCTCCGACCCCTTGCCGGTCGCGACGGTGACGTTGGAGTCCTTCTTCAGGCTGGCGATGTCAGCCGGCGCCAGGCTGCGCCAGGCCACGTCGACCTCACCGTTCTTCGCCGCGAGCGCGAGGGCGGTGGGGTCCGAGTAGTACTTGACGAAGACCTGACCCGTCTTGCCGGGGTTCGGGCCCGTGTAGTTCGGGTTCAGCGACAGCACGGCCTGGTCTCCGGCCTTGTACTGGTCCAGCTGGTACGGCCCGGAGCCGATGATCTGGTCGTCGGCGAGCTTCTTGTCGGACGGGAAGACGTCCTGGTCGACGATGGCCCCCGCACCCGGGTAGGTGAGGACGTACTGGAACGTCGTGTCGGGATGGTCGAGGTGGAAGACCACCGTCTGGTCGTCCGGCGTGTCGATCGAGCCCTTGTTCAGCGTCACCGTGCCGTCCTTCGCGGTGTCGGTGATGCTGCCCAGCAGGTAGATGGCCGCACCGTTGGTGTCCTGGATCTTGATCGCGCGCTCGAAGCTGTACTTGACGTCCGCGGAGGTCAGCGCGTCGCCGTTGGAGAACTTCTCATCCGGGTTCAGCTTGCAGGTCAAGGTCTGGGGGTCGTCGTAGGTGCACGACTTCGCAGCGTCGCCCTCGATCTTGGTCGAGTTCGGTGGGACCGTCACCAGGGTCTGGTACAGGTTGTACTCGAGTGTCGAGGAGCCCAGGTCGTAGGAGCCAGCCGGGTCCAGTGCGGTCACGGAGTCGGTGGTACCGAGAATCCACGGCGAGCCGGTGCCGCTGGTGGTGCTGCCGCCGCTGCTGTTGCTACTACCACAGGCAGACAGGGCTACGGCGAGTGCGCCGGTCCCCACGACTGCCACGAGCTTGTGTCGGATCACGAGTCATCCCCTCGGTGTTCTTCGATGTGCAGCGCCTCGGTCCCACTGCGATCGGGCGCGTTTCGTGCCGAGAACATAGTCGCTCCCGGGGGTGGGGTCCATCACCGCCCCGCCCGAGCGAGGTCCCGATCCGGCAACGATTGCCGGACGCCGTCGACGCGACCGTCGCGGCGCGCTCGGCGGTGCAGGCCCGCCCGCCGGAGTCGGCGCAGCACGCCGCGCGGAGCTCGGGCCCGGCATCGCCGGGATCAGCCCGGTAGCAGGGACGAGGCCGAGAGACCGACGAGGGACTCGGTGAACAGACGCCTCGGTCCGGCCGGAACGGGCCCGTGCAGAGGAGCGCAGAGGACGGTGCACCCGGCTGCCGAGGCCGAGGTCGCCCCCGTGTCGGAGTCCTCGATCGCCAGACACTCACCGGCGAGCACCTCGAGGTCGCGTGCCGCCGCGAGGTACGGCTCCGGATGCGGCTTGCCGCGGCTGACCGTGTCACCGGTGACGACCGCGCGGAACGTGCCGGGCGGCAGCTCCTCCAGGATCGGCTTGACGAAGCGCGCGTAGGACATCGTCACCAGTCCACACGGCACCTCTGTCTCGCCCAGTGAGGCGAGCAGCTCGCGTGCCCCGGGGCGCCACGGAACACAACGTTCGACCTGCTCGACGACGTCGTCCAGCATCTCCTCGACGATCCTCTCGGGGGGGACGTCGATCGCCAGCTGCTCGCGGATGTACCGAGCGGCGTCCAACAGGTCGAAGCCGATGATCACCAGGGACTGCTCGGTCGACCAGGTGCCGCCGTAGCGCTCCGCCAGCGCGGTCTCGGCGAGGGCCCAGTACGGCTCGGTGTCGACCAGGGTGCCGTCCATGTCCCACAGGACCGCGGCGAAGGAGTCGATCCGACGTGGCGACGGCCCGGGCACGGCGTCGGTCCGCATCATCAGTCTTCCGGGTCGTAGCCGAGGTTGGGCGAGAGCCAGCGTTCCGCCTCGGCGAGCGTCCATCCCTTGCGCTCGGCGTAGTCGGCCACCTGGTCCGGACCCAGCCGGCCGACCACGAAGTACTGGGACTCCGGGTGGCTGAGGTAGATGCCCGAGACCGATGCCCCCGGCCACATCGCCATCGAGTCGGTCAGCTGCATCCCGGTGGTGGCGGTGACGTCCAGGAGGTCCCACAGAGTCTGCTTCTCGGTGTGGTCGGGGCTCGCAGGATACCCGGGCGCCGGCCGGATCCCGGCGTACTGCTCCTTGATCAGCTGCCTGCTGTCCAGGTGCTCGTCCGGCGCGTAGCCCCAGAGCTCGCGACGGACCCGCTCGTGCATGCGCTCTGCGAACGCCTCGGCGAGCCGGTCCCCCAGAGCCTCCAGGAGGATCCCGGAGTAGTCGTCGAGGTCGTGCTTGAACTCGGTGATCTTCTCCTGGCTGCCGATCCCGGCCGTCACCGCGAACAGACCCACGTAGTCCTTGAGCCCGGTGTCCTTCGGCGCGACGTAGTCGGCCAGCGACCGGTTCGGTACGCCGGCCCGGTGTGCACCCTGCTGGCGGAGGGTGTGCAGCACTGCCCGCGGCTCCGCTCGCGACTCGTCGAGGTACACCTCGATGTCGTCGCCCACCGCATTGGCCGGGAAGAGCCCCACCACACCGTGCGCGGTCAGCCAGCGTTCCTCGACCAGGCGATCCAGCATCCGCTGTGCGTCCTCGTAGAGCCTGCGCGCCGCCTCGCCGGAGTCGGCGTCCTCGAGGATGTCGGGGAAGGA
>JBKPTA010000014.1:0-53307 GCA_046735295.1 Actinomycetota bacterium
TGCGAGACCGCGACTGGTTGTCTTCCAATCGCGAACCGGCCCCCCGCATTCGTGCGGGGGGTCCTTACATTTCCGCTCCTTTTACCTTTTGACAAGACCCCCGGCATAAAGTCCCCTATTGTCGTTCTTTACCCGAGGGGGGCTGGACTAGACCAGCTGGGCACCGGCGGACGGTGGGCCCCTCCGGCTATGGCCCCTTGGGCCCCTCCTCACCAGCGCATGGGTCGGCGGCGGCGGTGCCCTCGACCCGGTCCCCCCTGGCCCGAAGGAGTCGACTTCCCCTGGTGCATCGGGGCCATCGAGGCAGCGGGCCGTCCAGGCGAGTCCGGTGTGGGTCCGGTGTGGGTCCGGTGTGAGTCCGGTGTGAGTCCGGTGTGAGTCGGGTGATCACCCGACCAGCCGACGAGTGCCGGACGGAGGTGTGGCAGGCTCGCGGGCATGTCTCGGGAGCTCGACGACACTGCTCGGCAGACCCTCGACCTCGAGGCGAGCTGGTGGCGGTACGCCGGCACCAAGGACGTTGCCATCCGGGACCGGTTCGCCGAGGGGCCCTCGACCTACTACCGGCGCCTCGGCGGTCTGCTCGACGATCCGGCGGCGATGGTCCACGCGCCCGTGCTCGTCCGACGGCTGCGCCGCCAGCGGACGAGGCGGCTCGACTCGCGATCCGGGCGTCGCCTGGCCGGTTGACGCGCCCGGCGCGAGATCCCCGGCGGTCAGCCGGATCCCTCGATCCGGTCGCGCGGCCGTGCGACGACGCGGACAAAGGTGTGAGACCCGCGGGATACGAAAGGCCCGGTCGATGCCGGGCCCACCGTGGAGCTGAGGGGACTCGAACCCCTGACCCTCTCATTGCGAACGAGATGCGCTACCAGCTGCGCCACAGCCCCAGACGTCGCTCTCCGGGGCGACGCGATCCGCAAGGCTAGCATCGCGATGAGGGCCTACCCGAATTCGGCGGCGGTCACCCGACGGCTTCGTCCCCCGACTGTTCCTTGCGCGACACTCGACGCTGGACGCGCTCGGCGGCCTCGGCCTCGCGGGCCAGGACGGAGTCCGCCTCGCTGCGCCCCGAGGTCCAGACGCCGGTCGAGTCCAGGTCGATGGTGCGAACGGTACGCCTGGCCGGCGGCTTGGAGACGTACGTCGGGAGCGTGACGGGCACGGGGTCCCAGAGCTCGGGGTCCCTCGGCGGGGGCGGCTCGACCGCGTCGTCCGGTCCTGTCGGCACCGGCTGGACCTCACCGGTGAGATCGGGCTCGTCGACGGCAGGCCGCCAGGCGCGCTCCTTGCGGACCATCAGCCGGCAGGCGACCAGCCAGGTGAGGAGGAGGCCCGCCGGGACCGCGGCGTAGGTCCAGGCCAGGCGCTGCTCGACGCACGCGGCGACGACGCCCGCCAGGACCAGCAGGAGCAGCGCGAGCACGCGGCGACGGCGCTTCGTCGCCTTCCGGGTGACGGCGCGACGAACGGCGTACTGCTCGTCGGGATTGAGGGCCGCATGCGACGACTCGCCCGAGGGTGTGACGACCAGCCGGGCCATCCGGGCGCTCACCGGCTCGCGCCGGGCGAGCACCCGCATGCTCTCGGAGAACCGGTCGACCGAGCGGCCACGGACGACGTCCTCGTGGTGGCGGAGCGCCTTGGGGATCAGGTAGGCGGCCCAGGCGATGGCGAGGGCCACGAAGATGAGTCCGCTCAGGTCCACGACCCGACCCTAGGTTCGCCGGCTCGGGGCGCGATGGATGTCAACTGGTGTGTCGCGAAATCACTCCTGTGACTGGTGAGGTCCTCGGTGGGACCTCGGGGACAACCGGGCGAGCATGCCCTCCGGACATTCCTCGACCGTGATGGCATAGATGCGGTGGTCCCGCCACGCTCCGTCGATGTGCAGGAACCGCGGGGCATAGCCGACCTCGAGGATCCCGAGCTTCTCGACGACCCGCAGCGAGTTGGAGTTCTCGGGTCTGATCGCCACCTCGATCCGGTGCAGACCGGCGGACCGGAAGCAGTGGTCGACCACCAGGGCCACCGCTGTGGGCATGACCCCCCGGCCGGCCACGTCCTGGTCGAGCCAGTACCCGATCGACGCGAACTGCGCGGAGCCACGGACGATGTTGTTGACCGTGACCTGGCCGACGAACCGGCCCCCGACCTCGATCGCGAACGGCATCCCGAGACCCTGACGAGCGTGCCGGTGCATCCGGCTGACCAGGGTTCGGAAGCTCGCGGGCCGCTCCGAGCCGCCAGGTGGGACCGTCGCCTCCCAGGGCTGCAGCCAGGCCGCGTTGCGCCGGCGTACGGCGCGCCAGGCGCGAGCGTCGCGGTACCGCAGCGGTCGCAGCAGCACGTCGCCGTGCTGGAGGGTCGCCGGCCAGCCAGGGCTCATGCCGAGCTCCCGCGGTGTGCTCCCACCGCGCAGGCACGGGTCACTGACGAGCGCCGTGGGATGACGGTCAATGGTCGCTCCCGGCGACCTGCTCCACCGCGTGCAGCAACAGCGGCTCGAGAACCGCGATCGCGTCCTTCACCCCGCCCCGCGACCCGGGCAGGTTGACGACGAGGCAGTCTCCGGCGACACCGGCCAGCCCGCGCGAGAGCGCGGCGGTCGGCACGCCCTTGCTCACGCCGTACGCCCGGACCGCCTCGGCGATCCCGGGCACCTCGCGGTCCAGCAGCGGGCGGGTCATCTCGGGAGTGCGGTCGGTCGGGGTGAGACCGGTGCCCCCGGTCGTGAGCACCACCCGCGCCCCTCGTTCGAGCTCGGCGGAGATGGCGGCGCCGACTGCCTCGCCGTCGGGTACGACGACCGGCTGGTCGCAGGAGAACCCCAGGGAGACGAGGAGGTCCACCAGCAGGGGACCCGTCGTGTCGTCGTACACCCCTGCCGCCGCGCGGTTGGACGCGACGACGACGGCTCCTCGCATCGGCGCGCTCACCGGACGAAGTCGCCGGACGCGCCGCCCGACTTCGAGAGCACCCGGATGTCGCTGATCACCGCTCGCTTGTCGACCGCTTTGACCATGTCGACCACGGTCAGTCCCGCGACGGCCACCGCGGTGAGGGCCTCCATCTCGACGCCCGTCCGGTCGGTCGTGCGGACGGTGGCGGTGATGTGCACCGCGTCGTCGTCGACCTCGAGGTCGACGGTCACCGACGACAGGGCCAACGGGTGGCAGAGCGGGATCAGCGAGGGCGTGTGCTTGGCACCCATGATGCCGGCGAGCCGAGCCACCGCCAGCGTGTCCCCCTTGGGAACGCCGGAGCCTCGGAGCAGCTCCACGACGTCGGCCGAGACCAGGACGCGGCCGGCAGCGACGGCCTCGCGGGCTGTGGGGTCCTTCCCGGACACGTCCACCATCCGCGCCGCCCCGGACTCGTCGACGTGGGTCAGCTCGGCCATGTGGTCTCCTCAGAACTCCTCGTCGAGCGGGAGCACGGTCACTGTCTCACCCGCCGCCACCGAGGTCACGGACTCGGGGACCACGATCAGCGCGTCGGACTCCGCCAGGTCGCCGATCATGTGTGAGCCCTGGGGGCCGACCGGCGTGACCGCGAGCCGGCTGTCGACCACCGAGAGGCTGCCCCGTGCGAACTGGCGGCGCCCCTCGGGCGACCGCAGCGCGTGCGTGACCATCGCCTCGGCCGAGGGTCGTGTGTACGGCGTGCGTCCCATCAGCTTGCGGATCGCGGGCAGCACGAACTGCTCGAAGGAGACGTACGCCGACACCGGGTTGCCCGGCAGCGTCACGATCGGGACGGCATCCTCGCCGACCGTCCCGAAGCCCTGCGGCTTGCCGGGCTGCATCGCCACCTGACCGAACCAGACGGTGCCCAGCGGCGCGAGCGCCTCCTTCACCACGTCGTAGTCGCCCATGGAGACCCCTCCGCTGGTGACGACGAGGTCGGCCCGGACCAGCTGGTCGTTGAGGGAGTTGAGGAAGGCCCGCGGCTCGTCCGGCACGATCCCCACCCGGTAGGCGATCGCCCCGGCCTGCCGGGCCGCGGCCGCCAGCAGGAACGAGTTGCCGTCGTAGACCGAGTCGTGGCCGAGCGAGGTGCCGGGCTCGCGGAGCTCGGAACCGGTCGAGAGCACCACCACGCGGGGGCGCGGGCGCGAGCGGACCGCGGCCCGGCCGACCGCCGCGAGCAGCCCGATCTGCCGAGCCCGCAGGACGGTGCCGGTCTGCACCAGGAGGTCACCCTCCGTGACGTCCTGACCCCTCGGGCGCACGTGCTGGCCCTTCTCGGGCGCACGGGAGATCACCACGCGTGCGACGCCACGGTCGGTCCACTCGTAGGGCACCACCGAGTCGGCACCGGCCGGGACCGGTGCCCCGGTCATGATCTTCGCAGCGGTGCCCGGCGAGACCGCGAGCAGCGTCGCCTGGCCCGCGCCGATCTCCCCGACCACGGGCAGGTGCACCGGTGACTCGGCCGTCGCGGACGCGACATCGGCGTAGGCCACGGCGTACCCGTCCATGGCCGAGTTGTCGAAGCCCGGCAGCGCGACGGAGGCACGCACGTCCTCGGCCGCGGAGAGCCCGAAGGCCTCCATCAGGGGCTGGTCGAAGGCCGGGAGCGGGTCGATCGCAGCGAGGACCCGCTCACGATGGTCCTCGACGGAGACGAGCTCGTCAGTCATGCTCCAAGACGCTACCTGCCGGAACCCGCTCGGCTGCGTGCGTCTCCAGGCTGACGTCGCCGACCACCGTCACCTTCGCCCCGAACGTCCAGTCACCGCTGACCTTCAGCGAGGTGGCTCGGCGCAGGCTCGGCGCGCCATCGGGGAACCGGCGCTCGAACTCCGGCACCAGCTTGTAGTACGAGGAGTCGAGGTCGACGAAGGGAATGTCTCCCACCGGGTCGAGCACGAAGTCGCCGCCGACGTCGTACACGTCCGATCGGAGCACGAGGAGGTCGTTGGTCGTCTTCACCGGCACGAACCGGTCGCGGCCGACCTCGATCGTGCGGGCGCCCTCGAACAGCTCGATCGCGGCCCCCATCGCGGTCTCGATCTGGATCACCTCGGGGGTCGACGGGTCCGACGGGTCGACGGTCTTGACGTTGCGGATCAGGGGCAGCCCCAGGATGCCGTGCCGGGCGTCGAGCGCCTCGGACATGGCCCGGAGGTCGAACCACAGGTTGTTGGTCGAGCAGAACCGGTGGCGGTCCAGGTCGGCCAGCGACGCCTGGTCGTCCTTCGAGGTCTGGGCCGTCTCGCGCAGCAGAATGCGCCCGTCGGACCTGCGGCGCGCGAAGTGTCCGCCCTTGCGGTCGGACGGCGTCCGCCGGACCGCCTCGATCGCGAACGGCGCCCCCGACTCGGCGAACCAGCCGGCGAGACGGGCGTCCGGCACCGCTCCGAGGTTGTCGCTGTTGGAGACGAAGGCTCGTTCGTACCCCTTGTCGAGGAGCTGCTGCAGGAGACCCGTGCCACGCAGGGCGGTGTAGAGGTCACCATGGCCCGGAGGACACCACTCCAGGTCCGGCTCGCGCGCCCAGCTCACCGGGGTCAGGTCGTCGACGCGCAGCTTGGGCTCGCGGTTCTGCAGGAACTCCAGCGGCAGGCCGTCCACCGGCAGGTCGGCGTACCGCGCGACGGCGTCCATGGTGTCGGCCGAGGTGCGGAAGCTGTTCATGAACATCAGCGGCAACGCCGCGTCGTGCTCGCGCCGGAGGTGCAGGACCTGGCGCGCGATCACGTCGAGGAACGACATCCCGTTGCGGACGCAGAGGAGGCTCTTGGCCCGCTCCATGCCCATCGAGGTCCCGAGCCCGCCGTTGAGCTTGATCACTGCCGTGCCGCGTAGCGCCGTCGAGGCGGTCTCGTCGTCGACCTCGACGTCGTCGAGGCTCTCGGAGTCGATGGGCTCGATCGAGTCCTCGGGGATCATCCCCGTCTCGCCGTGCTCCAGCAGTCGGTAGTAGTGGGCGAACGTCTCGATGGCGACCGGGTCGATCCCGGCCTCGGTCATCTTGCGTCGTGCACGCTCCAGTCCGGCACTGCTCATGCCTCGAATCGTAGGCTGGCCGGGTGCCACCGCCGCAATCCCTCCCGGACGACCTGCCTGCCTCTGGTGCCACTGGGGCGAAGATCGCCCTGCGAGACCAGATCCGCACCTCACGTCACCGCCTGACGGTCGCAGAGCTCGGAGAGCTGGGACGCGGCATCGCCGAGGTCGTGACGTCCCACCCCGACGTACGGCGTGCGGCCACGGTCACGGCGTACGTCTCCGTCGGCACGGAGCCGCCCACCGGTGCCCTCCTGGACGCGCTGAGTGGGCTCGGCAAGCGGGTCATCCTGCCGGTCGTGCTCCCCGGGCTGGATCTCGACTGGGGGACCTGGCGCGGTCCGGACTCGCTCGTGCCCGCCCGCTACGGCCTCCTCGAGCCGGTGGACCGGCTCGGCCTCGACGCTATCGCCACCGCGGACGTTGTGCTGGTACCGGGACAGGCGGTCTCGTCGACCGGCGCCCGGCTCGGACAGGGCGGAGGCTGCTACGACCGGGCGCTCGCTCGGGTGCCCGTCGGCACGCCGGTCGTCTGCCTGCTCTACGACGACGAGGTCGGCCGCGAGGTACCGGTCGACGAGCACGACCGCCCCGTCACCGATGCCGCCACCCCCACCCGCTGGGTCCACCTCCGCTGAGTGCCGGACTCATCGGGCCGGAGCCGTGGTGGGAGATGGCGTAGGCTTAGCAGTCGGTGGCGACGAGTGCCAGCCACCTCTTCATTCGCTTCTCTAGCCGAGGACCACCTGCGTTGCCGACCTACCAGTACCGCTGCACGGAGTGCGATCACGCGTTCGAGGAGTTCCAGAGCTTCACCGACGACGCCTTGACCGTCTGCCCGGTGTGCGGAGGGCGGCTGCGGAAGGTCTTCAACGCCGTCGGCGTCGTGTTCAAGGGCTCCGGGTTCTATCGCACCGACAGTCGCGGCAAAGAATCCCCCGGAGGCGACTCACCTGACTCGAAGGGAGGCTCGACGAGCAGCGCTGACTCGAGCTCCGGGTCCGGTTCCGGCTCCGACTCCGGCTCGGGCTCTGCCGCCGGCTCCGACGCGTCCTCGTCGTCCTCCTCGTCCTCCTCGTCGTCGTCCAGCGCGTCCTCCACCAAGCCCACCAGCGCCGCGGGTTCGCCGGCCTGATCACGGGCCCGGAACTCGAGGCTGTGGAGAGGGTCGACGGACTCGTCGCCTCCGGACCTACCGTCGGGGGATGCTTGCCGTCAGCGACTCGAGCCCCCTGGCCGACCGCCGCACCCGCCTGCGCCGAGCCGTACGCCGTACCGTCCTGGCCCGGCGCCGTCCGTTGGCGGCGGTGTGTGCCGGGATGGCGGTCCTGGCCGGAGTCCAGGCCGCCCGGCCGTCGCCCGGGCCGACCGTGCCCGTGACCGTCGCGACTCGCGACCTGCCGTCGGGCACCGTGCTGACCGCCGACGACCTGACCGTCCGACGCCTCCCCGCGGGCTCCGCTCCGACCGGTCCCACGACCGACGCGGTCGGGCGCACGCTGGCAGCGCCCGTCCGCTCGGGCGAGCCCGTGACGGACGTGAGACTGGTCGGTCCGGCGCTGATGTCCGGCTACCCCGGACGCGTCGCCGTGCCGGTACGCATCGCGGACGCCGACATGGTGGGCCTGCTCCGGGTCGGCGACCACGTCGACCTGGTGGGAGCCGACCCGCGCTCGGGCACAGCGTCGTACGTCGCCGTCGACGTGCCCGTGCTCGCCCTCCCGGTGCCGGCCGACCACGGTGGCGTCGACGGCCTGACCGGACGCCTGGTCGTGGTGGGGAGCCGGCCGTCGGACGTCGACCGCATCGCCGGCGCGGCCGCGACCGACCTCCTCAGCGTGGTGATCTCCGGCTAGCGTGACGCGTCCGAGAGGCCGGCCCTCCGGGCGGCCGAGAGGAGAGAGATGACCGGGTTCAAGAACTTCATTCTCCGAGGCAACCTCGTCGAGCTCGCCGTCGCCTTCATCATGGCGACGGCCTTCGCTGCGGTGGTCACCGCGACCGTGGACGTCATCATGGGCCTCCTGGGCAAGGCCGGAGGCCACCCAGACTTCAGCAGCTACAAACCCGGCGGCCTGCTGATCGGCGCCTGGATCACCGCGCTGATCTCGTTCGTGATCCTGGCCGCGGTCGTCTACTTCCTGATCGTGAAGCCCTACACCGAGGCCAGGGAGCGCTGGTTCCCGACCCCCGAGCCCGGCACGCCCGCGGACGTCGAGCTCCTCCGGGAGATCCGCGACCTGCTGGCCGCCCAGCACGAGGCCGGTGGTTCGTCGTCGACGCTGTGAGCCCGGAGTCCGCCGCTCAGCCGTGATGCGGTGGCACCTGGCTACGCAACCAGCGGTCCTGGGCGTCCCGGGGGTCCTGGGCGTCGCCCGTGGTCAGGTCGCCGTCGCGCTCGTCGGAGGTCGTCTCCGGCAGCACGTCGCCGAAGACCGTCGCCAGGCGACGCCGGCGGCGCCAGTCGGCGTCGTCGGGCTCGGGCACCGTGTCGGGCACCGTGTCGGGCGGCGTGTCGGGCGGCGTGTCGGGCGGCGTGTCGGGCGGCGTGTCGGGCGGCGCGTCGGGCACTGTGTCGGCCGGCATGTCGGCCGGCATGTCGGCCGGCATGTCGGCCGGCATGTCGGCCGGCATGTCGGCCGGGGTCACGGGCCGGGACTCGGGCGGAGCGTCGGACGGGGGGTCGGGCGGCGTCCGGGACGGCGTGGCGTCGTCGTTCATCGGGTCGACCTCAGGCGCACAGCCCGTTGGCGTAGTTGTCAGCCGCCTGGGCCTGCTCCTGGTTGCCGTTCTTCGGGGCCGTCGTGACGCCGGGGATGTGCTTGGCGTTCAGGGAGCCGCTCAGCATCGCCTTGGTCAGCACGGCGTCGTGGTCGATGGCCCTCCACAGGGTCTTGGCCTGGGGCGCCCAGACGACCCGGTTGGGGTCGCTTGGATCCGGCATCCAGGGTGTCGTGACGAACTGGATGTGGTCGAGCCCGATGTGGCGGAACTGGTAGGCCAGGCCGACGAGCTTGGAGATGCTGCCGATGTCCGGGTCGAGGGTCAGCGACTTGGTCGCCGCGTCGATGAACCTGGCGAGGTGGATCGGGTTGGCCAGGGTGTCGGCGCTGATCGCCTGGTGCGCCATGGACGCGATGAAGGCCTGCTGGCGCTTCATCCGGCCGATGTCGGAGCCGTTTCCGAGCGAGTGCCGCTCGCGGACGTAGTTGAGCGCCTGCTCCCCGCTGAACTTGTGCGTGCCGGCGGGCAGCGTGATGTGGCCGATCGGGTCGTCCACGGCGTGCGGGATGCAGACCTCGACCCCGCCGATCGCGTCGACCATCGACTTGAAGCCGTTGAAGTCGACCACGACGTAGTGGTCCACGCGGATGCCGGTGAGCTGCTCGAACTGTCGGACGGTGCAACCCGGGCCACCGATGTTGAACGCCTCGTTCCACATCGCCCCGGTCGCCGGAGCTGAGATCTCCTTGCCGTTCTCGTCGAGGCACGCCGGGCGGTCGACGATCGAGTCGCGCGGGATGCTGACGCCGTAGGCGTGCTCACGATCACCCGAGAGGTGCAACAGGATGGTGGTGTCGGACCGCTTGCCGATCCCGGTCAGGTTGTCGATGTGGTCGCCGGGTGCGTCGCGGTTGTCCGAGCCCATGATCATGATGTTGATCGGGCCGTGCGGTCCCTCCGGCGCCTCCGGGGTCGGGCGGTCGGTCCCGAGCTGCCCCGCGATGTCCTGGACGTTGAGGTTGCCGTTGTAGTGGCGGTAGAGGAAGACCACCGTCAGCCCGGTCACCAGCGCGATCACGACCATCGTCGCGCCGACGGCCTTGGCGACCGTGTGGTGAGCCTTGGTCTTGCCCTTGCGCTTGCCACCGTCGACGAACGGAGAGTCGCCCTGGTCAGGGGGAAGGGCAGACATCAGGACGGACCTCGGGTGACGACGACGGCCCGGCGAGCGGCGCGGCCGGGCACCCCGAACATACGGGGTGTGACCAAAGTGTGACCACCAGGTGGAGTGATCACAACTCGGCGACGTCGGCGTCGTCGCGGGTGACGGGATGCTACCCCCGCGACAGACTGGCGCCATGCGTCGCCTGCTCTCGGTCGTGGTGCCAGTCTCCTCCGTGCTCGTCGCCGCCTGCACGTCGGCGGCCTCGAGCTCCTCACCCGAGGCGGCCCCGGCGTCCACTCACGACGCGGCTTCGTCACGGGCGACGCGATCCACTGCGTCCCGCCCCTCCGACCGGGCCCGCTCGTTCACGCCGTGGTGGACCTACCACCGCACGAAGTCCCGGTCAGGTCACAGCAGCCATGTGGTCGGCACCCCGCTGTCGGCCGCCTGGGCCAAGAACCTCGGCGACGCCGTCTACGGCGAGCCGCTCGTCGTCGGCAGCACGTTGATCGTCGCCACCGAAGGCAACCAGGTCTACGGGCTCGACGCGCGCACCGGCGGCGTCCGGTGGCAGCAGGGTCTGGGGACCCCTCAGCCACTGAGCGGGCTGCCCTGCGGCGACATCGACCCGCTCGGGATCACCGGCACTCCGGCGTACGACGCGACCACCGGTTCGGTGTTCGCGGTCGGGGAGGTCGTCGGCGGTCACCACACGCTGTGGGCGCTGAACGCGCAGACCGGTCACAAGCGCTGGCACCGGTCGCTCGACGTGCTGCCTGACCGCAACCGCAAGGCCGAGCAGGAGCGCGCCGCCGTGCTGGTCGAGCACGGACGCGTGGTCGTCTCCTTCGGAGGCCTCGCCGGAGACTGCTCCAACTACGTGGGGTACCTGACCTCGACGTCGGTCAGGGGTGCCGGGCACACCTTCCACTACGCCGTTCCGACGGCGCGCGGGGCGGGCATGTGGGCGACGCCCGGACCCGTGCTCGGCCGCAACGGGCACGTGTACGTCGCGAGCGGGAACGGCGCCGAGCTCTCCGGGCGCTGGGACAAGAGCGACTCCGTGACCGAGCTGACGGCGAAGAAGCTGCACCGGCGGTCGGTGTTCGCGCCGGGCACCTGGAGGGACGACAACATCCGCGACCTCGACCTCGGCTCGATGTCGCCGATGCCCGTGCCGTCGATCCGCCGCATCGTCATCGCCGGCAAGCGTGGGGTCGTCTACCTGCTGCACGAGCACTTCGGCGGCGTCGGCTCGGCCATCACGAAGCTGTCCGGGTGCCATGCCTTCAGCGGTGCTGCGCGCGTCGGACGGACCGTGCTGATGCCATGCCTCGGCGAAGGACAGATCCGTGCTCTCCGTGTCGGCAGATCGGGTCTGCACTGGACATGGTCGGCCGACGCCTTCGGCGCTCCGGTGGTGGCCGGTTCGCGGGTCTACGTCTCCGACCGCGACACCGGTGACCTGGTCGTGCTCCGGCTGTCGGACGGGTCGGTGGTCCAGCGCCTGCACGCAGGCTCGGTGACGCACTTCCCGTCCGAGGTCGTCGACGGCGGGTACGTCTTCGTGCCGACCCTGACCGGGATCACCGCCTTCCGCGGCTGACAAGATGGGACGCCACGCCCCAGTAGCTCAGTGGATAGAGCAGCCGCCTCCTAAGCGAAAGGTCGCCAGTTCGACTCTGGCCTGGGGCACACGGTGGTGTGTTACTTCGCCTGATGGGTGACACCTACATCGGCTGATTGGTGACACTGGTCAAGACGAGTGTCACGGATCAACCGAAGTAGATCTGTCACCCATCACCCGAAGCACTTCCTGGGGCACACGGTGGTGCCGGTCGCGTACCTGGGGCTGCGCTCCGGCAGGGGCTGACTCAGACGACCTCCCCCACCACTGCGAGCGCGCCGGACCACCTCGGGCATTCGCCGGACACCGGGCCGAGGGGAGCGCAAGAATCCAGGCACGGCACAGCCGCGGACGCGCCCCGGAACTACGTCGGTGTAGTTCACTCAACCCTCTGCCGTCCCCTCTTTCTCACAGTTAACGTCTGCCACATGCGTATCGGACGACGCTCGGCTCGGCGTGCCTGCTTGACACGCCGGGCCGGCACCGTCCTGCTGCTCGGGCTGCTGACCGCGGTGGTGCCGGCGGTGCTCCACCCGGAGCCGGTCAGCGCGGCGTCCGGAGTCGACGACTACCCGGACCGTCTGCGCAACGCACCACAGGACTCGCTGGTCGACCCGTGGCAGTTCTACAACCGCGAGTGCACGTCGTTCGTGGCCTGGCGGCTGAACTCGGAGAACCAGGTCGCGTTCGACGACTACTGGCAGGGTCAGCACTGGGGCAACGCGTCGCACTGGAAGTCGGCGGCGGTGGCCCTGAACATCCCGGTGAACGACAACCCGACCCGCGGAGCCGTTGCCTGGTGGGAGGCGGGCTCGGCCGGGTCCTCGCGGGGGCACGTCGCATGGGTGCAGAAGGTCGGCGACGGCGCGATCACGATCGAGGAGTACAACTACCTGCACGCCGGCAGGTACGACACCCGCACGATCTCGAGCTCGAGCAGCCTGTGGCCGAGCGGGTTCATCCACATCAAGGACACCCAGATCCGGAACACCGGTGCGCCGACGCTCTCCGGCACTGCGCAGGTCGGCAAGAAGCTGACCACGACCCACGGCACGTGGAACGCCACGAACCTCACGTTCCACTACCAGTGGCTCGCCAACGGGACGCCGATCGCCGGCGCCACGGCCAAGTCGTTCACTCCGGGCGCCGACCAGGTGGGTCAGCACATCCGGGCCAAGGTCACCGCCACCCAGTCGGGTGCCCACTCCGGCTCCGCCCGATCGGCCCGCAGCGACGGCGTGGCCAAGGGCGTCTTCGTCAACTCCACGGAGCCGACCATCGAGGGCAAGGCACAGGTCGGCCTGCCGCTCGCCGCCGACGCCGGATCGTGGACCCCGAGCGGCACCTTCCGCTACCAGTGGTTCTCCGGCGGAGAGCCGATCGACGGCGCCACCTCGGCCAGCTTCATCCCCACGGCCGACCAGCTCGGCCACGGCGTGAAGGTGCGGGTGACCCTGAGCGCACCCGGTTACCAGACGATGCGGGTGAAGACCGCGCCGACCGACGACGTGCGCCCAGGTCAGTTCACCGCGACCTCGCCCCCGACGGTGTCCGGAGTCGCCCAGGTCGACCGACCGCTGGTCGCCGACCCCGGGTCGTGGACGCCGGCCGGTGCCATCAGCTACCAGTGGCTGGCCGACGACTCGCCGATCAGCGGTGCGGTCGGAACGACGTACGTCCCGACCCCGGACGACCTGCGCAAGACCATCGCGGTCCGGGTCACCCTCGAGCGGCGCGGGTACGACGACGCTGTCGCCACCTCGGTGGCCACCGTCGGCGTGGCGCCGGGCACCTTCCTGAACACCGCGGCGCCCTCGATCGAGGGCATCGCCCAGGTAGGCGTCCCGCTGCGGGCAGACAAGGGCGGGTGGACGCCGAAGGCCACGATCTCCTACCAGTGGCTCGTCGACGGGGAGCCGGTGCCCGGCGCGACGGGGCGCAGCTTCACCCCACGTCCCGAGGACCTCGGCAGGCGGGTGACGGTCTCGGTGACCGCGAGCCGACCGGGCTACCTCACCGCAACGCTGCCCTCCGAGGCCACGGCGCCGACGATCCCGGGCGTCATCGAGAACCACGAGGCGCCGGTGGTGAGTGGTCGGGCGGTCGTGGGCCACACGCTGCACACCACCGACGGCGCCTGGTCGATCACGCCGGACGAGCTCACCTACCAGTGGTACGCCGGACGCCACCCGATCGCCGGGGCCACCGCCCCGACGTACTCGGTGGCCTCGTCCACGGCGGGTCACCGCATCCGCGTCGTGGTGACGGCCGTCAGCGCCGGCTACACCTCCGAGTCGTCGCGCTCGCACCTGACCGACCCCGTCGTCTTCGGCCGGATCGCCTTCACCAAGCCCACCGTCGGCGGCCACGCCGTCGTGGGACGCACGCTCACCGTGCACGTCGCCTCGGTCGACCCGGCGACGGCCAGGCCGCACATCCACTGGTACCGCGACGGCGAG
Source organism: Actinomycetota bacterium (assembly GCA_046735295.1). GTDB lineage: Bacteria > Actinomycetota > Actinomycetes > Propionibacteriales > Nocardioidaceae > Nocardioides. Next base: position 13,990 of record JBKPTA010000014.1, read on the forward strand.
CGGATCCGCGGCGCACGCTCGGCGACCTACGTCGTGCGGGCCGCCGACCTCGGTCACACGCTGCACGCGGAGGTCACGATGCGCGCGCAGGACTGGGTGGAGCGCACCCGGCATTCGGTGGCCGTCACCGACATCAAGACGGCTCCGCAGCTGCACGTGCGGACGTCGATGCGGTCTGGTCGGGTCTTCCTCAGGCTGTCGGTCGCCTCACTGGGCGTCGCGTCGCCGGAGGGTTCGGTGCGGGTGTGGCACCGGGACCACGTCGTCGGACGCTTCCCCGTGGTGGACGGCACCGGCAGCCGCCTGCTCTCGCGGATGCGGTCCGGCACGCGCACGCTCACCGTGGTCTACCACGGCGGCGCGTTCGAGAAGGTCGCCCGCACGACCGTGACGGTCACGATCCCCTGAGGCAGGCGGTCACAGCACCTCGAACTTCAGGCCCGCCGCGACCAACCGGCCGGTCAGGGCGTCGCCCATCGCCTGCGCTGTCGTGACCTGCCCGGCGGTCGTGGGGTTGTCGTCGAAGGCCAGGCAGAGTGCGGACTCCGCCAGCATCTTCGCGCTCTCGTCGTACCCGGGGTCACCCCCGGAGACCCGCGTCCGCACCGTCTGGCCCCCGCCCTCACCGACGAAGTCGACGGTGAACCAGGACCTGGCCCGGCGAGCGGCGTCCGGCCCGCCGCCCTGCGGAACGCGCGCCAGGAGCGCCCGGCGCAGCGGCGGGACCTGCGCCGCCAGGGTCAGTGCGCCCGCCGTCGCAGCGCCGCCGACGGCATACCGCAGGGTCTTGGTACCGGCGTAGTGCGAGTACCGGAACTCGGGCCCGTACGTCGTGAGCGCGGCGCCGCTGCGCGCCACGATGAGCGGGTCGATCGTGGGCAGCGGCAGCAGCCAGCGCCCGAGCACCGGATCGCGGTGGGGCCGTCCGGGGACGGCGCGCGAGGTGCGGCCCTCCTGCCTCGGCTCGACATAGCCGCGAGCGACGCGGGCTGCGCGGCTCTGCCGCAGCCGGGAGTAGCCGTTCATGGCCGTGTGGAACGTGCCCGCCGACATCATCCCGCCGGCTCGCACGACGCCACGCACCGTGACCGGGACGTCGTCGGCCAGCCGCTGCACCGTGAAGTAGGCACCCAGGTCAGGGGGGATCGACTCGAACCCGCACGCGTGCACGAGGCGAGCGCCGGTCTGCAGGGCCGTCGCATGGTGGGCCACGTAGGTCCGGTCCACGAACTCCGCCTCGCCGGCGAGGTCGACGTAGTCCGTGCCGGCCTCCGCGCACGCGGCGACGAGGGGCTCCCCGAGCTGGACGTAGGGCCCGACCGTCGTGACCACGACGCGGGCCCTGTTGGCGACGTCCTTGACGGAGACGTCGTCGTCCACGTCGGCCCGGAGGAGAGGCAGGTCGCCGAGCGTGCCGTCGATCGCCGCGACGTGCTCGCGCACGCCCTCCAGCTTGTCCTGGTGGCGCCCGGCAAGACCCCAGCGGAGGCCGGTCGGGCCGTGGCGGGCGAGGTACTCCGCGGTGAGCCGGCCGGTGAAGCCGGTCGCACCGACCAGGACAAGGTCGAGCTCGCGGTCGGATGACGGGGAGGGGGATGACACGTCGGTCATGCCGTTCATCGTCGCAGGCTCGGGGACCCGGTCACCAGACCCGCTCTCCGATGATCCGCGTAGGCTCGCCGTATGTGCCGCAACATCCGTCCCCTGAACAACTTCGAGCCGCCCGCGACGTCGCAGGAGGTGCAGGACGCCGCGCTGCAGTTCGTGCGCAAGGTCAGTGGCACCACCCGCCCCTCGTCGGCCAACCAGGAGATCTTCGACCGGGCGGTGCACGAGATCGCGCACGCCACCCAGCACCTCCTCGACGGCCTCGTGACCACGGCGCCGGCCAAGAACCGTGAGGTCGAGGCCGAGAAGCGCCGGGAACGAGCCCGTACCCGCTACGCGAGCTGACTCGTGACGGTCGACGCGCCGGGCGACCTGGAGCGGGTCGCCGTCCCGGAGGTCCTCCGACGCGGCCGGTTGGTCGTGCTCACCGGCGCCGGGGTGTCCACTGACTCGGGCATCCCGGACTACCGCGGCCCGGGCTCGCGCGCGCGGCAGCCGATGACCTACCAGGAGTTCCTCAGCGGACCTGCCGCCCGCCGGCGGTACTGGGCGCGCAGCCACCTCGGGTGGGGCCGGATGCGCGAGGCGGCGCCGAACGCCGGGCATCGCGCCCTCGCTGAGCTCGACCCGGACCTGCTGATCACCCAGAACGTCGACGGGCTGCACGAGGCGGCGGGCTCACGACGGATGGTCGCGCTGCACGGACGGATCGCGGACGTCGTCTGCCTCTCCTGCCGGCGTACGACGAGCCGGGCGGCGCTGGCCTCCCGGATGGTCTCGGCCAACCCCGGGTACGCCGCTCGCCACGCGGACGCGGAGACCCGGCCCGACGGCGACGTCGAGCTCGACGACACCACCGACTTCGTGGTGCCCGACTGCGCGTCGTGCGGCGGCGTGCTGAAGCCGGACGTCGTCTTCTTCGGCGAGAACGTGCCGGCCGCACGGGTGCAGAGGTGCTACGAGGCCGTCGACACCCTGACGTCCGACGACGCCCTGCTCGTGGTCGGGTCCTCGTTGACCGTGATGAGCGGGTTCCGCTTCGTGCGCCGGGCCGTCAAGACCGGCGTCCCGATCGTCGTCGTCAACCGTGGCGCTACCCGGGGCGACGACGTCGCCACGGTCAAGATCGAAGCCGGGTGCTCGGAGTTCCTGACGTCGCTGATGGCGACGCGGGGGTCGTCCCCCGTGCCCAGGGCGTGACCCGCGCCGTGTGCCCGGCGGTCCCGGACTGGCCCCGGGCCCGACGGCCCTGAGGTCACACGCGCGAGACGAAGATGTGCGCCGCGGCATCGAGGTCCAGCTCGGCGGTCTCCCCGCCGGAGCCGACCAGCACCCCCGCCTCGGTCGCGGTGACGCCGACGACCTTGTCCGGGACCGCGCCGATCCGGCGGAGCGTGCCCATCAGCGGCTCGTCCTTCTGCAGCTCCTCGGAGATCCGGCGTACCCGGACGCTCGCGAGCTCGTCGCCGGCCAGCTCCGCGAGCAGCTCCGTGCCGTCGAGGAACTGGGCGTCGGACCCGGTCTCGCCCAGCTCACCGAGGCCCGGGATCGGGTTGCCGTACGGCGACTCCGTGGGGTGACCCAGCAGGTCGACCAGACGGCGTTCGACCGTCTCGGACATCACGTGCTCCCAGCGGCACGCCTCGGCGTGGACCAGCTCCCAGTCCAGCCCGATCACGTCGGTGAGCAGCCGCTCGGCCAGCCGGTGCTTGCGCATCACCCGGGTCGCGAGCCGCAGACCCTCCGGGGTGAGCTCGAGGTGGCGGTCACCCTCGACGGTCACCAGCCCGTCACGCTCCATCCGGGCGACCGTCTGCGACACCGTCGGCCCGGACTGGTGCAGGCGCTCGGCGATCCGGGCACGGAGCGGCACGATGCCTTCCTCGACCAGCTCGTAGATGGTCCGGAGGTACATCTCCGTGGTGTCGATCAGGTCGCTCACCCGGTCATTGTGACCCATGCCCGGTGGGCCTGGCAGAGTGAGCGAACACCCTGCCGAGGAGCCCGATGACCGACCTGATCATCCCCTCCCGCTTTCGCGGACCGCCGTCGTCGGGGAACGGCGGCTACTGCTCCGGCGCGGTCGCGGCGTACGCCGGCGACGCGTGCCCGGAGGACCACGCCCACCCCTGGCCGTCGGTCACGGTGTCGCTGCTGGCCCCGCCCCCGCTCGAGGTGCCGATGAGCCTCACGCCCGGCGACGGCGGAGGCGTGGTCGCGACGTACGACGGGACGCCGGTGCTGGCCGCGCGCTGCAGCCACGACGACGTGCCCGACGTCGACCCGGTCCCACCGGACGAGGCACGGGCGGCGATGTCGTCGTACGCCGGGCTCACCAGCCACCCGTTCCCGACCTGCTTCTCGTGCGGCACCGGTCGCGAGCCCGGCGACGGTCTCCGGGTCTTCCCCGGCCGGGTGAGCGACGCTCCGGCCCGCGACGGCGAGGCGCCGCATGCCCGCGTCGCGGCCACCTGGACGCCGGACCCCACCGTGGCCGAGGACTACCACGCCTATACCGACCAGCAGCCCCGAGCGAGCCTGCCGGTGACCTGGGCCGCTCTGGACTGCGTGGGTGGCTGGGCCGGCGACCTCGAGGAGCGACTGATGGTGCTGGCCCGGATGACCGCGCGTCTCGACTCGCTGCCGGTGATCGGCGAGGAGCATGTGCTGGTCGGCATGGGCCGACGTCGGGAGGACCGGAAGACCTGGACGTCGTCGACGATGTACGACGCGGACGGGCGGGTCGTTGCCAGCGCCGAGCACCTGTGGGTCGCCGTCGATCCCAGCGCGTTCGCCTGACATGGCCGTGGCCAGGAGCGCGCCCTGGTGGCGCGACGCCGTCTTCTACGAGGTGTACGTCCGCAGCTTCGCCGACTCCGACGGGGACGGGCTCGGCGACCTGTCGGGTATCACCTCGCGACTGACCTACCTGCGCGACCTGGGCGTCGACGCCCTGTGGCTGACCCCCTTCTACCCCTCGCCGCAGCGCGACGCGGGCTACGACGTGTCGGACTACTGCGGCGTCGACCGGCGCTTCGGCAGGCTGAAGGACGCCGACGCCCTCCTGGCCCGGGCCCATGCCCTGGGCCTCAAGGTGGTCGTCGACATCGTCCCCAACCACACCTCGTCCGACCACGAGTGGTTCCGCCTGGCCCTGGCTCGCGGACCGGGGAGTCCGGAGCGGGCGCGCTACCTGTTCCGCAAGGGGCGCGGCCGCGGCGGCGACCGACCGCCGAACAACTGGCAGTCGGTGTTCGGCGGACCGGCGTGGACGCGCGTCGCCGACGGCGAGTGGTACCTCCACCTCTTCGACACCTCGCAGCCGGACCTGGACTGGCGCAACCCCGACGTGCCGGCGATGTTCGAGGAGGTCCTGCGCTTCTGGCTGGACCGGGGTGTCGACGGGTTCCGGGTGGACGTCGCACACGGGTTGCTCAAGGTCGCGAGCCTGCGTGACCAGCGCGGTGCCGTCGGCCACGATCCGGCAACGACCGCCGCCGCCGGTCAGTCGCGCAGCATGGTGGAGACGACGCAGCGCGACGAGCCGATGTGGGACCAGCCGGAGGTGCACGAGGTCTACCGCCGCTGGCACCGGGTCCTCGCCGAGTACGCCGGCGACCGGATGGCCGTCGCCGAGGCCTGGGCGCAGACCCCGGAGTCGATGGCGCGCTACGTCCGCCCCGACGAGCTGCAGCAGTCGTTCAACTTCGCCTGGCTGCTCGCCCCATGGTCGGCGGGCGCCTTCCGCGAGGTCATCCGGGGGACGTTCGAGGCCGTTGCGCCGGTCGGCGCGGCGCCTACGTGGGTCTTGTCCAACCACGACGTCGTCCGTCATCCGACGCGGTACGGCGGCGGAGAGCGCGGCCGGGCCCGGGCCCGGGCGGCCACGTTGACGATGCTGGCGCTGCCTGGCTCGGCGTACCTCTACCAGGGCGAGGAGCTCGGGCTGGAAGAGGTCGACGTACCCCCCGAGGCACGGCAGGATCCCGCCTGGCTGCGCACGGGTCAGGTCTCGCGCGACGGTTGCCGCGTGCCCATCCCGTGGCGTGGGACCCGCTCGCCGTACGGCTTCGGGCCGGCAGGCTCGACGCCCTGGCTCCCCATGCCGGACGACTGGGCCACGCGCACGGTGGCGGCCCAGCGCCGGGACCCGGTCTCGACCTGGTCGTTCTACCGGGCCGCTCTCCGGGCCCGGCGCCGCCTCGACCCCGAGGCGTCCGTCACGATCCTGGACGGCCGGTCGTCGGTGGTCGAGCTGCGTCGCGACGGAGTGACCGTGCTGTGCAACTGCGGGAACCGGCCGGTGCGTCTGCCGGAGGGCGAGGTCGTCATCGCGAGCGGGCGACTGGACGGCGACCGGCTGCCCCCCGACACGGCCGTCTGGCTGACTGAAGGAAGCCGGCGACCGGCCCGTCAGCTGAACGTGTCGAGCGCGGCGTTGTAGCGCGCGAGGCCGGTGACGAACTCGCGCAGGTCGTCCTCCTTCCACTCCGCGAGGCGCTCGTCCAACCAGCGCCGGCGGTCGCCGTCGACCGCGGCCATCCGGCGTACGGCGTCCGGGCTCGCGGAGATCAGCATCGCCCGCCCGTCGTCGGGGTCGGGTTCGCGCTCGAGCAGGCCGAGATCGCACAGGTGCTGGACCTGGCGGCTGATCGCCCCCTTGTCGACGTGGAAGCGCTCGGATACCACCGACGACCGTTGCGGACCCTCCGTCGCCAGGAAGGTGAGCATGAGGTAGGACGCCGGCTGCAGGTCGGGATGGACGGCGCGGGCTCGCTCGCCGATGACCCTCCTGACGCGCCGGATCAGGATTCCCAGTTCCTGCTCCAGTCGGCCCAGCTCATCAGCACGTGACATGGCGCTGGAACCTACGCCCGTCGGCACTCCGGTGACAAGGTTGCTCCAGGCAACAACCCATCGTCTTGCGATGAACGCAGACGACCCGCAGGTGTGACCACGGAGAAGTCCGGGTCCCTCCGGCCGGACGTGGGCCGGATCACCTGCGGGTCGGGTGTCTGCGTTGAGATTGCCAGCAGTACTTCGGGCTGGCCGGTTGCTGCTAGACCGCAGCCACCTCACGCGTCCTGTCAGTACTCAACTCTGGACCACCTCCTTTCCCGTGTACGCCGACGCTAACCCGTCGGGCCAAACCGGCTCAACCTGTTTCGCCTGGTGTCTCGAGCCGCGTGGAGCCGACGACCGGCAGCAGCGTGTGGCCGAGACCGGGTGCGACGCCCGCAGCCTCCGCCGCGGCGACGTAGTCCTCCACCTGGCGACGGTGGGTGATCCGGAAGGTCGAGCACTTCGAGTCCTCGGACGTGCCCGAGAACGCGTGGTGGGCGCACCCACCCATGCAGGCGGGAAGGGCGATGCAGCGACGGCAGCCCTCGTCGGTGAACGGGTCGTAGCGAAGCCACTTGAGCACGCGGTCGTTCGGGTCCCGCCACGACCGGAGGTGACCCACGACCTCCTGAGAGTTGCCCACCGAGTCCCAGCACTTGTACAGCTCACCGTTCGCGCCGACGACCAGCTCGTTCACCCTGACGGCCGTGCACGGGGTCTCGATCGGCTGAGGGAGGCTCGCGGAGGCGAGACCGAGCCGCCGCGCGTAGGCCAGGAAGTCCTGCTTCACGTGCGCGAACTCCGGCAGGGTGAAGCACCGCGCTTGGTAGCTCTCGCTCGGGGCGCCGATGCCCTCGTCGTAGGCGACGATCTGGCCCGGCACGACCTCGACCCGCCCCCCGAGTCCCCGCTGCGCGAGGAGGTCGAGGAGGCGCCGCGACTCGGCGACGTTCGAGGCGTCGAGGTTGACGCGGATCGAGAGCGGCAGGAGATCGGCGCACGCGACGACGTTGTCGAGGATCACCTCGAAGGTCCCGCGGCCGCTGCGGAGTGGGCGCATCCGATCGTGGACCTCGGCCGGGCCGTCCAGGGTGATCTGGGCGGACCGGACGCGGTACTCGTGCAGGCGTCCGGCGACCTCCGGCGTCAGCAGGTACCCGTTGGTGACGACGGAGGCCGTGTAGTCCACGTCGGCCTCGGCGGTCCGCCTCACGAACTCCTCGGAGAGCTCGAAGAGTCGCTCGGTGGCCAGCAGCGGCTCACCGCCGAACCAGGTCACGTGGAAGCGGGTGATGTGGGGCAGCTGCTCGTCGAGCACCTCGAGCAGCAGTCCCTTCGTCTCGTCGTCGAGGATCGCGCGCGGCTTCACCTGGAAGCAGTACGGGCAGTCGAAGTTGCAGCCCAGGCTGGTGACGATCGTCAGGGCGAACGACGTACGGTCCGTCGTACCGGCGCGGTAGCGACGCTCGAGCTCCTCGAGCTCGTCGACCTCGGTCGACGTCAGCATCCGCGCGAGCGTGAGATCGCGGAGCAGCTCGACATCGGGACACGTCTCGCCGCCGGCGAGGAAGCTGCGCGTGTGTGCCCACTCCTCGCTCGTGAGCGACATGGTTCTCCCGGACAGGGCGTTGTACAGCCACACCCGGTCGCGTTCGACCACGACGTTGTAGCGCGACTCGCGGAGCTTCGACGACGAGCCCCGCGCGACCGTGTCCGAGCTCATCGCGGGAGGGACGCTAGTTCTTGTTGTGGCAGAGGTACATCGGGTAGAGCGGGCTCTTCCGCCCGCCCGCCGGCCGGTCGGCGTCGGCCGTCTTCGCCGCGGCTCCCTTGCGAGCCGCCTTCCTGGCGGTCTTCTTCGCCGGCTTCCCGCCGGCAGCCTCGGCCTGCTTGACCGCGATCCGCTTCTCCATGTCCTTGGGGTCGAGCGGGTAGTCGACGTAGGGGTCGACCTTGATGTTGTGCTCCTTGTTCGAGAGCCAGTGCGCGAGATCGACGAGGAAGTCGCTGATCTCGTCCAGCGCGTCCTTCGTGTCGCCGGGCACCCGGACGTAGAGCTCGAAATGCTCCTCCGGCTCTTCCTGGAGACCGGCGTCGGTCCCGCTGACGGTCGGCGCCTTCTTCGCCGCACGCGCCGAGGTCACCTTCTTCGCCGAGCGCCCGGCTGTTCCCTTCTTCGCGGCAGGCTTGGTCGCCATCCTGGTCCTCCCCCCTGACGTGACCGGGACCGGTCACGTCCTGGCAGCCAGGGTCCGCCTCCGTCAGGCACCCGTCAAGGGACCGCGGTCGCCGACGCGGGGGCCGGCTGCGTCGGCCGGTCGGGCGCCAGCGCATGCGCCAGCTCGTCGCGGTGGGCTATGCCGAGCTTGCGGTAGACGGCCGCGAGGTGGGTCTCGACGGTCTTGACCGTCACGAACAGGTCCTCTGCGATCTGCCGGTTGCTGCGTCCCTCGACTGCCAGCAGGGCCACCTGCTGCTGGGCCGCCGTCAGCGAGCGGGGGCCGGTCGCACGAACGCGTCGGGGGCGACCGCCGGCCAGGACGAGCTCGTGGTGCGCCCTCGCTCGGAGGCGCTCCATCCCCATCTCCCCGGCCATGTCGACGGCGCGGTACAAGACCTTGCGGGCCTCGGGAATGTGGTCGACCCGGCGTAGGGCAGCGCCGTACGACGCGAGCACACGAGCGATCACCGGTCGGCGGGGCGTCGACTCCGCGAGCACCACGGCTTCGGCGAGCACGTCCACGGCCCGCCGTGCGGGCTCGAACGACGCCTGACGCCGTAGCGCCTGCGCGAGCCGGAACCGAGGGCCGTACCTCCTCCGGATCGCGACCTCTCGGAGTGCCTCCCGGACTGCGTTCTCCCGGTCCCCCACCAGGTCGTAGGCGTGGCTGGCGATCAGGTGCGGCTCGAGCTCGACCTCGACCGCGGTCACCGTCCCGTCCACGTGGGTGGCGAACCGCTGCGCCTCGAGGATCTCCAGCGCCCGCTCCGGCTCGCCGGTCAGGACCAGGCCGAGCGCGGGGTACAGCGTGTCCTCACCCGTCCGCTGGGCCAGGAGCTTCCCGGCAGCGGCGTAGTCGCCTCGCTGGAGGGCGATCCACCCGCGCACGAACCGGTGGCCTGCGAAGCGGGACATCTCCGTGTGCGCCGTGCGCTGCTCGAGCAGGGCGATGGCCGACAAGGCATCGTCGAAGTCGCCCTTGGCGACCGCGCTCATCAGGCGGCGATGCTCGAGGTCGGACTGCAGCACCGGCGCCGGCCCACGGAGCCGGGCCACGGACGGCGCCACACGCTCGAGGATGGAGTCCGTCTCGGCGAGCTCGTCGTCGGCGAGGAAGGTCGCCGCCTCGATCGCGGTCCGGGCGTCCCACTGCGAGAGCCTGGCGTCCTCCACCCCGTCCAGAGCTCCGACGGCGCGGCGGAGGTTGTCGACGAGGCGTTGCGTGGTGCCGTGCTGCATGGTGCGCTCGTAGATGGCGGCGATCACGAGCAGGTACCGGTCGATGTCGCGCTCGACCGGCAGGCGGTTGGCATCGATCTCCGCCAGATCGCGAGGCAGGGCGAGGCCCGGCTCGACGGCCATGAACACGTTCACGAGCAGCTGGGCCCGCAAGCGCACCTCGGTGACCGAGTCGCCGACCGGCTCCAGCTCGACGACACGTTGGTGAAGCCGTCCGAGCTCGACGTACTGCACGGCGTCGATGAGGACGTCGAACAGCTCGGCGGCAGCGGTCAGCGCCACCGGCCGGTCGTGGCTCTCCATCGCGGTCTCGAGGTGCTGACGCGCTGCGTCGAGCTTCCCCAGGGCGTGCTCGGCGCGACCGAGGGCGACCAGGATCCCCGGTCGGTCCGCGGCTGGGGCGGGCTCGTCGATGGCGCGTTGCAGCAGCTGGGTGGCGAGCGCCATGGACCCGGCTTCGAGGGCCGCTCGGCCCTGCGCGGCGAGGAACGCCGCCACTTCGGCGTCACCCCCGCCGGGTGCGTTGACGAAGTGCTGGGCGATCGCCGACGGCGGCTCGCCACTGAGCCACAGCAGCCGTGCGGCACGAGCGTGCAGCTCCCCGAGGACCACGCCGGGGAGCTCCGCCTCGACCGCGGCGCGGAGCAGCGGGTGGAGGAACTCCACGGGATCTCCGTGCTGGAGGATGCTGGCGACCTCGAGCCGGGAGGCGTGGTGCACCGCGACCGGCTCGTCGAGACGGGCGAGCTCGGCGGCCAGGCGCAACGAGCACCCATCGCCCAGCACCGCAGCCGCCTGCGCCAGCAGGGTGGCCTCCGGGCCGAGCTCACCCAGACGCCAGGCGACCGTCCGCCGGAGCGACAGCGCGCCGTCCCGAACGAACGTCTGCTGGTCGGGCGGGAAGCCGGCCTGGTAGGGACGCAACAGCTCCTGGAGGTAGAAGGCGTTGCCGTGAGAGACCTTCAGGCGCGCGTCGACGAACGCGTCGTGGGCCTGGTAGCCGAGCTTCTCGGCGACGACCTCCGCCACCGCGTAGCGCGACAGCGTCGCCGGAGCGAGCACCTCGCAGTCCGGCTGAGCGGCCATCGCCGCGAGGAGCCGCTGCACCTCGGGGTTCTCGACCGGTCGGCTCGCGACCAGCATCGTGATCGGCTGCACCGAGATGTCGGCCTGGACGTCCAGCAGGACCCGTAGCGATGCGCCGTCCGCCCAGTGCGCGTCGTCGATGGCCAGCACCAGGGGTGAACGCTCGGCCAGCCAGGCCACCAGCCACTGGCAGCCGTAGTCGACGCCGTGGGAGAGGTCGGCGCCGGGAGTGAACAGCGGGATAGCGAACCGGGCTGCGCCCTCCAGCGCATCGACACCGCCGGCGTCCTCCACCGCTGGGCCGAGCAGTCGTCGCAGCACCTCGAAGGGCGCCGCCGAGGACAGGTGCCGGGCCCGGACCACCCAGGTCCGGGCGCCGCGCTCGGCAGCGCGCTCCACGGCGTACTCCACCAGCGCGCTCTTGCCGCGACCGGCGCGACCTTCCAGGACCAGGGAGCTGCCGCGACCCTCCTCCAGGCGGGTGATGGCTGCATCGATGGCCGAGATCTCCACGGTGCGCTCGTGCAGCCGGCTCGACATCTCCCCCACCACCTCGATGAGCCTCACCACGATGGTGGCAGAAAGACCGCGGGAGGGCGCGCGAGTTTCTCGGGGTGGGGGCCCGGAGGGGCGGCCAAACCTCAGGGTGGCGGCCCTGACGACTGGCGTGCCCGCAGCCCCGACCCTCGAAAGCATGAACAGCACCATCGCCACCGCCACCGGCGGCACAGCCCCGTTCTCCGGCCTGCTCTCGCTGGTCGCCGACGCGCTCGCGCCGGCGTCCGGCGGTACGCCGGCCGGCGTGCCCGCGACGTCCGCCCCCGCGCCCGACCTGTCCGCCGTCCTCGGGCGGCTCGCAGGCGGCTGGATGGCGGTCAAGGACGACGGCCAGGGCTGGATGCTGCTGCAGTTCGCTCCCGGCACCACCGTGACCGAGCCCGCGCCTGCCGCGCTCGACGAGCCCCTGACCGAGTCCCGTCCGGTGCCGGCGCGCCCGGACTTCGGCGCCCGCGCACGACGCGTCCACACCGCTCTGACCGAGCGGGAGCGCGAGGTGCTCTGCCTGGTCGCCGGCGGCGCCACCAACCGCGCCATCGCCGCGCGGCTGTTCATCTCGCCCAAGACCGCCAGCGTGCACGTCTCGCGCATCCTGACCAAGCTCGACGCCACGACCCGCACCGAGGCCGCCGCTCTCGCCCACGCCTCCGGGCTCGTGCGTCCGTGGGGGGCCGTGGAGGCGCTGCCGGCCTGAGGCGCGCCGGGAAGGAGAGGACACCGAACCTCGGAGCCCGTGCGAGCATCGGAGCTGGTGTGACAGCCGACCCAGGAGGAGCACGTGACACCCAGGTCTCGGATGGTGTGGCCGGCGCTGGCGGCTCTGACGGCAGCACTCACGACGTACGGCGGTGCGGTGTCCGTCGCGGCCCATGGGCGGACTGCGGCGACCTGCGGCGGACACAGCGCCACGATCGTCGGTCATACGAGCATGACCCGAGGGACGCCGCATGACGACGTCATCATCGCCTCCGGCACGATCCTCGGCCGCGGGGGGAACGACGTCATCTGCGGCCGAGGCGGCCCCGACCTGATCGAGGGCGGACCGGGGCGGGACCGGGTCTATGGTCGCGAAGGCGACGACGTCCTCGCGGGCCAGGGCGGGAAGGACCGGCTGCTCGCCAACGGTGGTGCCGACGTGCTGAAGGGCGGCCGAGGGGACGACTACCTCGCGGGCGGTGCCGACGACGTCCGCCACCACGGGGTGGTGATCGGCGCCGATACGTTGGTCGGCGGGCCGGGGGACGACCAGCTCGAGGCTGATCACGACCGGCACAGCGGTCCCGCGTCTCCCCATGACCCGCGCGACACGATCAGCTACGTCGACAGCCCTCGTGCCGTGACCGTCGACCTGCGCACCGGACTCGTCAGCGGGGACGGTCACGACCGGATCGTCAGCCACCAGGACCTCGCGATCCTCGGGTCGGCGTACGCGGACCACATCACCGGTAGTAACCAGTACCGCGAGCTCCTGGACGGCCGGGGCGGCTCCGACGTCGTCCACGGTGGCGGAAGCTCCGACGTCGTTCTCTCGACTGACGCGGCGCACGACCAGCTGTTCGGCGACGCCGGTCGAGACATCGTCAGCGGCTCGGCGAGAGACACCTTGGCCGGTGGGCCGGGGGACGACACGCTAGCCGGGGCCTCGCTGGACGCGGGCACGCTCAGCCTGATCGACCCGTGGCAACCGGGGCCGGGCGGTGCTGCGGACGGAGGGCCGGGGGACGACTCGCTCACGTTGCTCTCACCGCACAACCGAGTCGCCCAGCTCGACCTCGCACAGGGGACGTTCACGTTCGACGACCGGGGAAGCTTCCCTGTGAGCGCCGTCGAGCACGTCGCGTGGCTGGGCGACGCCCTCATCTACCACGGTACGGAGGCAGCCGACGAGCTCGACGCGTCCCGTGCCTCCAGCTCCCAGGGGATCACGGCTTTCATGGGGGCCGGGGACGACCGCGTGGTCGGGACCACGGTTCGCGACTACCTCGACGGCGGCGACGGAACCGACTGGGTGGACGGCCACGGCGGCACGGACGACGTCTGCGTGGCGTTCGAGGAGGGGTCATGCTGACGCGGCGCCGTCTCGGAGCCCTGGGCGCCGGCCTCGTGCTGCTCCCCGTCTCGGCAGTCGCCCTCGCGCCGTCCCCTGCGGTCGCGGCCGCGCCCTCGTGCCACGGGCACCGTGCCACGATCGTCGGGACGGACAAGCGGGACACGATCCACGGCACGCGGCACGCGGACGTGATCGTAGGACTGGGCGCCGACGACGTCGTGGACGGCCGGGGTGGGGACGACATCATCTGCGGCAACGGGCAGGCCGACGTGCTCCGCGGCGGTCGAGGCCACGACCGGCTGTACGGCGGCTCCGACGGTGGGCCGTGCGACGGGAACCCGGACTGCGACTCCGCCGTGCACGGCGACACGCTCTCCGGCGGACCCGGTGACGACCTCCTGAACGGCGGGCTCGACACGTCCGCAACGGCGACGGCCGCAGGTCGGTCCCGTGAGCCCGACCACATCACCTACGCCGGGGCCTCGCGGGCCATCCACGTCGACCTTGCGGTGGGCACGGCCACCGGGCAGGGACGAGACCGGCTCGTGCTGCGCGGCGGCTGGACGGAGATCGTCGGGTCCTCCCACGACGACGACGTCACCGGCGGACCGGAGGTCGACCGGGTCGACCCCGGTGACGGCGACGACACGGTCACCCTCGGCCCCGGCGACGACGTGATGACAGCCCGATCGACCGCGCCCCAGGCCGACAGCTACACCCTCGGCCGGGGCCTCGACACCCTGACCGTCGCCGACCCCGACGCGACCGTCTCGGTGATCGGCGGGACCGGTGACGACCGGCTCAGCATCTACTCCGCACAGCCGGTCACGCTCGACGCAGGAGCCGGCGAGGACTACGGCGACGTGTCGGTCTCCGCCGGGGCTGAGATCTCCGGCGGCCCGGGCTCCGACGCGATCGCCCTCGCCTTCTCCCCGAGCGGCGCGGTACCCGCGTCGTACGACGCGACCACGGGTGTGCTGACACTGGTCGGCGGTGGTGTGGTGCACACGTCGATGCTCGACGAGTACATCTTCGAGGAGGTGCCTGGGGGCTTCGGCAACTCCACGGACGTGCTCTCCTTCACCGGAAGCGACGGCTCCGACCACCTCTGGAGCTACGGCTACCCGCTGGACGCCCACATGCTCGGCGGTGACGACCAGGTGCTGGGCAGCCTGGGGCCCGACGTGGTCGACGGTGGTGCCGGCACCGACTACGTGAACGGTGTCGACGGCATCGACACCTGCACCAACGTGGAGCTCGGGCCCTGCTGATCACATGGCCGCCGTGAGAGCCGGGTACAAGAAGCCCATGACCACCACGCCGTACGAGCCCGAAGAGAACCCGGACGTCGTTCCCAGCGGCGACCCCGTGGCACCTGACCGCCCCGGGCCGGACCCCGACCCGGGGCCCGACCCGGACCTGCCTCCGTCACCCGAGCCGGACGTGCACCCGCACTAGGCCACCGCGCTCTCCTCGGGTGCGACGAACTGGGCGTTGTACAGCCGGGCATATGCACCGCCGGTCTCGAGGAGGGACTCGTGGGTGCCCTGCTCCACGATCGCGCCGTCCTCCATGACCAGGATCAGGTCGGCGTCGCGGATGGTGGACAGCCGGTGGGCGATCACGAACGACGTGCGGTCGGTGCGCAGCGCCGCCATCGCGTGCTGGAGCAGCAGCTCGGTCCGGGTGTCGACAGACGACGTGGCCTCGTCGAGGATGAGCAGCTCCGGGTCCGACAGGAAGGCACGTGCGATCGTCACCAGCTGGCGCTCGCCGGCCGACAGGTTCGTGCCGTCCTCCTCGAGCACGGTCTGGTATCCCTCGGGCAGTGAGTGCACGAAGCGGTCGACGTAGGTCGCGCGGGCGGCCTCGAGGATCTCCTCCTCGGTCGCGCCGGGGCGTCCGTAGGCGATGTTGTCGTGGATCGTCCCCTCGAAGAGCCAGGTGTCCTGCAGGACCATGCCGATCTGCTCACGCAGCGCGGACCGGGGCATCGAGGCGATGTCGACGCCGTCCAGGGTGATCCGCCCCGACGTCACGTCGTAGAACCGCATGACCAGGTTCACCAGCGTGGTCTTGCCGGCTCCGGTGGGTCCCACGATGGCGACGGTCTGGCCGGGCTGGGCCACCAGCGAGAGGTCCTCGATCAGCGGGGTGTCCGGGGTGTAGGAGAACGACACGCTCTGAAAGCGCACCTCGCCGTGCCGGGCGTGCGCCGGAGCCGCGGCACCCGTGGCGTCCAGCTCCTGCTCGGGAGCATCGAGCAGCTCGAAGACGCGCTCTGCGCTCGCCACCCCCGACTGCAGCAGGTTGGTCATGGAGGCGAGCTGGGTCAGTGGCTGGGTGAACTGGCGGGAGTACTGGATGAACGCCTGCACGTCGCCGAGCGAGATCGAGCCGGAGGCGACCTTGAGACCTCCGAGCACCGCGATCACGACGTAGTTGAGGTTCCCGATGAACATCATCGTGGGCATGATCAGCCCGCTCACGAACTGCGCACCGAAAGAGGCCCGGTAGAGCTTCTCGTTCTCCTCGGCGAAGGTCCGCTCGACCTCCTGCTGCCGGCCGAAGACCTTGACCAGCACGTTGCCGGAGAACGTCTCCTCGATGTGGGCGTTGAGCCGGCCGGTCCGCCGCCACTGGTCGATGAACATGCCCTGGCTGCGCTTCATCACGGCGCCGGTGACCATCATCGTGACCGGTACCGTCACCAGGGCCACCAGCGCGAGCTCCCAGGAGATCGAGAACATGAAGCCCACCACGAAGAGCACCGTCAACAGGGAGCTCAGCAGCTGGCTCATCGTCTGCTGCAGCGTCTGGCTGATGTTGTCGATGTCGTTGGTCACCCGGCTCAGCAGCTCACCGCGCGGCTGCTGGTCGAAGTAGCTGAGCGGGAGCGCGTTCACCTTGTCCTCGACCTCGGACCGCATCCGGAAGATCGTGCCCTGCACCACGTCGTTGAGCAGGTAGCCCTGGAGCCAGGCCAGCAGCGACGCCGCGGCGTACACCGCGAGAACGAGCAGGAGCACGTGCCCGACGGCGGTGAAGTCGACGCCGCGTCCGACGACGAAGTCCTTGACGGACGAGACCAACGACGCCTGCCGGTCTTCCCCCGCTCGGCGCAGCTGCTCGACGACCTGCTGCTTCGACGTCCCGTCGGGGACCTTGCCGGCGAGGTCCTTGCCGAGCAGGCCGGCGAAGATCAGGTCGGTGGCGCGGCCGAGGATGCGCGGCCCGAGGGACATCAGGCCGACGCTGCACACCGCCAGCGCGACCACCGCGATCGCCTTCGCTCGCTCGGGTGACATCCGGCGAACGAGGCGCTTCGCCGACGGGACGAAGTCGCTGGCCTTCTGACCCACCATGCCGCCGCCGAAGGGTCCGCGTCCCGGCCCCGGACCGGCCTGGATCCGCTCGGTCTCCTTCAACCGGCCGACCCCGGCGTGCGCACCGTTGCCCGAGCTCGTGGAGACGGCGGCTCCGCCCGTCTCGTCGCTCATGCCGCCTCCTCCGCGCTCAGCTGGGACGCGACGATCTCCTGGTACGTCGCGCAGGAGGCGAGGAGCTCGTGGTGTCGACCACGGCCCACGACGGCGCCGTCCTCGAGCACCAGGATCAGGTCGGCGTCGCGGATCGTGGAGACGCGCTGGGCGACGATCAGCACCGTGGCGTCCCGCGTGACCGGGCGCAGCGCCGCCCGGAGTCGCGCGTCGGTGGCGAGGTCGAGCGCCGAGAACGAGTCGTCGAACAGGTAGATCTCGGGCCGTCGCACGACGGCACGGGCGATCGCGAGGCGCTGCCGCTGGCCGCCGCTGACGTTCGTCCCGCCCTGGGCGATGGCGGCGTCGAGACCCTCGGGCATCGCGCGCACGAAGTCGGCCGCCTGGGCGATCTCGAGCGCCTCCCACAGCTCCTCGTCAGTCGCACCGGGCTTTCCATGCAGGAGGTTGGAGCGGACCGTGCCCGAGAACAGGTATGCCTTCTGCGGCACCAGCCCGAGCACAGACCAGAGCCGCTCGCGGTCGAGGCGGCGGACGTCGACCCCGTCGACCTCGAGCGACCCGCCGGTGACGTCGAAGAGCCGGGGCACGAGGTTCACCAGCGTGCTCTTGCCTGCGCCGGTCGAGCCGATCACCGCCACCGTCTGGCCCGGGACCGCCTCGAACGAAAGGTCGCACAGCACCGGGGCGTCCGCTCCCGGATAGCTGAACTCGACCCGGTCGAGCCGAAGAGTGCCTCGCTGCCGCAGGTCGGTGACGGGCTCGTCGGGCACGGGCACCGACGTCGTCGTGCGGAGGACCTCCATGATCCGGTCGGCACAGACCGCCGACCTCGGGATCATCATCATCATGAAGGTGCCCATCATCACCGACATCACGATCTGCATCAGGTAGGAGAGGTACGCCGTCAGGGCGCCCACCTGCATCTCGCCCGAGTCGACCCGGTGACCGCCGAACCAGAGCACCCCGACCGAGGCGACGTTGGCCACGAGCATCACCGTCGGGAACATCAGCGCCTGGTAGCGACCGGCGCGGACGGCGACCGTGGTCAGGTCGCCGTTGGCGGTCTCGAAGCGCTCGGTCTCGAGCGGCTCGCGGACGAAGGCGCGGACGACCCGGACGCCGGTGATCTGCTCGCGCAGCAGCCGGTTCACCTCGTCGATGCGGCTCTGCATGAGCCGGAAGCTGGGCACCATCCGCCGGATGATCAGGGCCAGGCAGAACGCGAGCACCGGCACCATCACCGCGACCAGCCAGGACAGCCCGACGTCCACGTGGATCGCCATCACGATGCCGCCGACCATCATGATCGGCGCCATCACCATGAGCGTGCACGACATGAGCACGAGCATCTGCACCTGCTGCACGTCGTTCGTCTCGCGGGTGGTCAGGCTCGGCGCACCGAAGTGCTGCACCTCGCGCTGGCTGAACGTGCCGACCCGGTGGAAGATCGCCTCCCGGACGTCACGCCCGAAGCCCATGGCGGTGCGGGCCCCGTACCAGACCGCGCCGATGGAGCAGAGGATCTGCACCAGGGCCACGACGAGCATGACCGCGCCGGTGCGGACGATGTAGCCGGTGTCGCCGTTGACCACTCCCCGGTCGATGATGTCGGCGTTCAGGCTCGGCAGGTAGAGGGCCATCACCGTGCCGACGAACTGCAGGGCGACGACGACGATGAGCGGACCTCGGTACGCCGCGAGGAACCTCCGGACGAGGTGGAGCAGCATTCAGTCTTCCTTCTTCAGTACGCCGTCGAGGACGATCCCGACGATCTCCTGCGGGGTCATCAGCCGGCCGTCCGCGATCTCGTGATGGCTCGCCGAGAACGTGAGCAGCCGGAGCACGTGGATGAGCTGGTCCGGTGGGATGGTGAGGCGATCGGCGTCGGGCTGCACCAGCCGCACCAGCCGCTCGCTCACCTCGGAGCGCGCCTGCGCCGACGACTTCGAGTCGTGGTGCGGCGGTGCGACCATCCCGATCGCACGCATGAGTCCGAAGATCTCTTGGAGGCGGCGCTGCAGGATCGTCACGATCGCGACCAACCGGTCGCGAAGCGGTGCCCCGGGGTCGACGTCGTGCAGGTCCCGCTCGAAGCGTCCCGGGGCGAAGACCGAGGCGATCGCGGCCTCGACCAGCTCGTCCTTGGAGGTGAACACTCGAAAGATCGTGCCCTCGGCGATTCCCGCGGCCTCGGCGATCTGACGCGTGGTGACCGCCCGACCGTGCTCGCGCAGCAACGGCACGGTCGCCTGGACGATCGCCTTGCGGCGCTCGTCGGGTGACATGGCACTGGCACGCGGGGACATCGCCCGCCACGGTAACTGAGTGAGCGCTCACTCACAAGTGTCGAGCAAGACCCGAGTCGCTCCTTCGTCGATCGAGCCGGTCGAGACCACGCCCCTCGCCGGTCGCGCCTGTCGAGACCGCGTCCTGCTCGGTCGAGTGGCCCGGTGACTGTGGACGCACGGTCTTCCCAGAGGGTGGTCGAGGAGCTCGACTGTGGGCCGACCACCGACGATCAGTGTCGCCGAGCAGGGGCGCCGTGCACGGCCCCTAGGGCCTTCGACCGCTGATCCTCACTGATGTGTGCCTTCGCTCCGGCGTCTCATGGTGCCGCGAAGCTGAGGAAGGCAGCTGGCTGACCGCGGGAGGCGACACCGTAGGTGTCGTCGGGCTGGCCGTCGGCCCTCAGGACGGCTGCGCTGATCTCGCACGTCCCGAGGAGGTCGACCTGGTCGGCGCAGTCGGTTCCGTCACCGAGGAAGCGGTGCACGGTGACCAGCTGGTGGAACGTGCCGTCCCGTTCAACCACTCCTTCGCCCAGGCCGATCTGTCCGTAGCAGCCACTGCCCTGGACGAGCGAGAAGCAGGCCTCCTCCGTGTAGGCCACGCGCCGCCCGGCGGCTCCGAGGGCGGTGCCGGTGACGAGTATCTGCTGACCGTCCACCAGATCGTCGGCATCGGAGACCGCGATCGTGGCTGGAGCTCCCGTGAAGTCCAGCGGGGCCGTCGCCACCGCATGCTGCTGGCCGTTCGCGTCTGTCCAGGTGGCGATGATCCGGCAGACGTCACTGCGACAGTAGACAACGGTCGGGTCACCGAACTCCTCGCTCCGGTACACCGGGTCCTGCAGGGTCACCGCGGCCTTGGCCGAGCCGACCCGCGACGCGGTCGTGATGGCGACGGGTGCCCCGCAGGGCGGCTCCGTGCCGATGTCGAACACGTCGCACTCGAACAGGTCGACGGTCGCACCAGCCGGCAGATGCCGGAGCCTGACCGAGACCACCTCGCCCTCGGCGAGGTGGGTGGACGGTGACACGCCGATACGGGGCGCGGGGTCTCCGGCGGTGGCGGGCGACGGTGGCAACGCGCCGCCCAGGGTCAGCAACGCAACGAGGGCAAGCACCGTGCGACCGAGCATCACGACTCCCCCTTCTCCGGGAATCCGCCACACCGTCCCAGCTGGCCCAGCGTGCCACGCCCCGGCTGCCGAAGGAAGGTCGACGACGGCACCCCTCGACGACCCGCCACGACGGGGAGGGCGCGGCTCTCCGCCTCAGCGGCCTCGGGAAGGCGTGACCGACCATCCCGGGCATCGGGGTCACGCCTCGCCCGCCACCCTGCACCCCCGACGAGGCCGCACCGCCGTCGGTCAGGGCGCCAACCGGTGGGTCGACCAGCCCTCTGGTGCACGGCGGTAGACGAGCCGGTCGTGCATCCGGCCGGGCCTGCCCTGCCAGAACTCCACGGCGTCCGCCACCACCCGGAAGCCACCCCACTCGTCGGGCGTCGGCACCTCGTCCGGGTACGCCACGTCCGCGGCAGCCCAGGCGTCGTCCAGCTGCTGGCGCGACTCGACCTCGCGCGACTGACGCGAGGCGTGCGCACCCAGCTGCGCCTCGCGAGGTCTCGTGTCGAAGTACGCCACCACCTCGTCGCGACCGAGCACCGTCGCGCGGCCGTCGACGCGCACCTGGCGCTCGAGCGGGTGCCACGGGAACAGCAGAGCGCAATGCGGGTTCGCAAGCAGCTCGGCACCCTTGCGCGAGCCGAGGTTGGTGAAGAAGACCCAGCCCGCGGGAGAGAACCCCTTGAGCAGCACCAGTCGAGCCGACGGCCGGCCGTCCGCCGAGACCGACGCGACGACCATGGCGTTCGGCTCGTAGACCGCCGCGGTCACCGCGTCGTCGTACCAGCGCTGGAACATCTGGTACGGGTCCGGTGCCAGGTCCTGCTCGGTCAGTCCGCCGACGGCGTACTCCCGGCGCAGGTCGGCGTACCGGTCGGTCACGCCGTCCATCCAACCATCGCCCTTGCGGCAGCGGCCGCCCCCGCCGTGCACCCGTCGCCGGGGCCGGGCAGAATTCAGGGGAGGCAGCCCGACGGCGAAGGAGTCGCATGTCTGACCAGAGCAGCGCGCCCACTCCTACCAGCTCGGCGATACCGGAGGCTGCTGCGGTGCACGAGGGCCTCGAGGGCGTGGTGGCGTTCGCGACCGAGATCGCCGAGCCCGACAAGGAGGGCTCCGCCCTCCGCTACCGCGGTGTCGACGTCGAGGAGCTCGCCGGCCGGGTGCCGTTCGAGAAGGTCTGGGGATTGCTGGTCGACGGGGCGTTCGAGCCGGGGCTGCCACCCGCCGAGCCGTACAACATCGCGATCCACACCGGCGACGTACGCGCCGACGTACAGGCCTCGGTCGCGATGCTCGCCCCGATGCTGGGCATGGGGCAGACCTACGACATCTCCGACGAGCAGGCCCGGCTGGACCTCTCCCGAGTCGCGGTGATGGTCCTCTCCTACGCCGCGCAGGCGGCGCGCGGGCTGGGCCGGCCGGTCGTCACGCAGCGCGAGGTCGACCAAGGGGCGACCCTGGCCGAGAGGTTCCTGATCCGCTGGCGCGGAGAGGCCGATCCCCGCCACATCCAGGCGATCGACGCGTACTGGAGCTCGGCGGCCGAGCACGGCATGAACGCCTCGACGTTCACCGCACGCGTCATCACCTCGACCGGGGCCGATGTGGCGGCCGCGTTCTCGGGGGCGATCGGCGCGATGAGCGGTCCGCTCCACGGCGGCGCGCCGTCGCGCGTGCTCGGCATGATCGAGGAGGTCGAGCGCTCCGGCGACGCCGACGGCTACGTCAGGTCGGTGCTCGACCGGGGCGAGCGACTGATGGGCTTCGGTCATCGGGTCTACCGGGCCGAGGACCCGCGGGCGCGGGTGCTGCGGCGTACGGCCCGGGAGCTCGGTGCGCCGCGCTACGAGGTCGCCGAGGCGTTGGAGAAGGCCGCCCTCGCCGAGCTGCGTGCCCGTCGGCCCGACCGGGTGCTCGAGACCAACGTCGAGTTCTGGGCCGCCATCGTGCTCGACTTCGCCGAGGTGCCGGCCAGCATGTTCACCTCGATGTTCACCTGCGCACGGACCGGGGGTTGGTCGGCGCACATCCTCGAGCAGAAGCGGACGGGTCGGCTGATCCGGCCCTCGGCCATCTACACCGGACCCCCGCCACGCTCCGCAGGCTCCGTGGCCGGCTGGGACGCGGCCTGGGCGGACTGACGCTCCCCTGCTAGGAGCAGGGCGAGGTCGTCGACGAGCTGGGGTGACACGGAAGCTGCCCCCAGAGTCCGGGTTCGCTGTGGGCGTCGCATCTTCAACGCCGACTCAACGCGGTCCTGTTGGGATGCGGCCCCGGCGTCGTTCGGATACCACGTCGGGTCCGACGAACGAGGGAGATCCGCCGATGCGCTCGCTCAAGACCGCTCTGACGGTGATCGGTGCCGTCACGGTGCTGGTGCTGGCCGCGAACACGATCACGTACGCCGCTACTGGCGGCACCTTCTTCCTCGGCCGGACGAACAAGGCCGGCACGCAGACGACACTGAGGCGAACCACGTCCGGAGCAGCGCTGGGCCTGGTCACGAAGTCGTCGAAGAACGCGCCTTTGTCCACCAATGGCACCGGCAAGGTGGTCCACCTCAATGCGGACCGCCTGGACGGCCTTGACAGCTCGGCGCTGACGACACGGACCTACCGCTACACGATCCCGTCCCAGACCGCGGTGACCTCCTTCGACGTCACATTTCCCACCCTGCCCGCGGGCACCTACCTCGCCAGCTACGACCTGCTCGCCAGGGTGGACGCCGCCGGAGCCCACACCGTCTGCTTCTTCGCAGACCCCGGCGACACCCGGTTCAGCATGGTCGCGTTCGGCTCCGCTAACACCGATGGTTCCGTCCTTACGATGAACGCAACCGGGGTCGTTGACACGTCCTTCGCGGGAAACCTGAGCTGCGTCGCCGTCGGCGGGATGATGACGCTCGATGACGACTTCGGCCGGACCGTGACCTTCACGCGGATCGACGCCCTGCAGGAGAGCCCCGCGAGCTTCACCCGTCATGGCAGCGCGAGGGATGGGTTCCTGCCGGGCGGTCAGTGACCAGGGAGCTGCCCGGCGCAGGATCGACTCTCCGGCTTGCTCTCGGAGCCGAGTCGTCGCCCGTAGCAGCGGTTGCGGGGTGACCAGGCGTAGTGGCCGAACGGCTCGACCGGCTCGTAGCCCGCAGCCAGGTAGAGCGCCATCGCCTCGGGCTGGGCGGTCCCCGTCTCGAGAACCATCACGTCGGCGCCTGCTGCACGGGCGGTCGCCTCGAGGTGGGCCAGCATCTGCCGGGCCAGCCCGGCGCGCCGGGCGGCCGGCACGACATACATCCGCTTGACCTCGGCCGGCCGAGGCGAGCCGAGACGCATGACGTCGGGCCGGAAGCGCCAGGCCCCCGTCATCATCGGAACGCCGTCGCGGTACCCGACGAAGAACGCTCCGGCCGGAGGCTCGAACTCTCCGGGGTCGTACGGCGTGCGGTCAGGGCCCCCGTAGCGCGCGACGTACTCCTGCTGTACCTCCTCGATCAGGAGCTGCGCGTCGGGATGGGTGATCGGGACCTGCTCGATCCGCACGTCAGCGGTCATCCAAGACCCCTCGCGGTGCACGAACGGCTCTCACCTGGCGCCCTCCCGCGGTCCCGGATCGACGGTCCTGACACAATAGTCAGCGCCGACAGCGTCGTCAGGCACACCACAGAGGCTGCACGAAGGGTTGGCCATGACCGACGCGATCTCGATCCCCGACGACCTCAAGCCGGCTGACGGCCGCTTCGGGGCCGGCCCCTCCAAGATCCAGACCGGCCACCTCGATGCCCTCGCCGCCACCGGCTCGTCGCTGATGGGAACGTCGCACCGCCAGGCTCCGGTCCGCGCTCTCGTGCGCGGCGTCCAGGAAGGTCTCGCGACGTTCTTCGACCTGCCCGAGGGCTACGAGGTCGTGCTCGGCAACGGTGGGGCGACGGCCTTCTGGGACGTCGCGACGTACGGGCTGATCCGGCGCCGGAGCCAGCACTTGTCCTTCGGCGAGTTCTCCGCGAAGTTCGTGACCGCTGTGAGGGCCGCACCCTGGCTGGACGCCCCCTCCGTCGTGGCGAGCGACCCGGGCTCACGTCCGGATCCGGTCGCCGAGGAAGGCGTGGACGTCTACGCCTGGCCGCACAACGAGACCTCCACCGGCGTGATGGCCCCGGTCCGCCGCGTGCCGGGCGCCGACGGCGACGCTCTGGTGTTGGTCGACGCGACCTCCGGCGCCGGCGGACTGCCGGTCGACCTGACACAGGCCGACGCCTACTACTTCGCACCGCAGAAGGCCTTCGCCTCCGACGGCGGCCTGTACGTCGCCCTGCTGTCGCCGGCGGCGGTCGCGCGAGCGAGCGAGCTCGCGGGGAGCGGCCGTCACATCCCGGCGTTCCTCGACCTGGTCACCGCGATCGACAACTCGCGCCTCCACCAGACCTACAACACCCCCTCCATCGCAACCCTCATCCTGATGGCCGAGCAGCTGGACTGGATGAACGACCACGGCTCGCTGACCGGGATGGTCGAGCGCACGACCGCCTCGTCGGACGCGCTGTACGGATGGGCGGAGAAGACGGCCTACACCACGCCGTACGTCGCCGATCCCGACCACCGCTCCCTGGTGATCGGCACCGTCGACTTCGACGACGCGATCGAGGCCTCCGCCGTCGCCGCGGCGCTGCGGGCGAATGGCATCGTCGACACCGAGCCCTACCGCAAGCTCGGCCGCAACCAGCTGCGGATCGCGATGTACCCCGCGATCGATCCGGGTGACGTCGAAGCCCTCACGGCCTGCGTCGACTACGTGGTCGAGCACCTCTGAGTCGGGCGTCCCCGGCGACGGACGACCGCATTGCGGCCGAACGTCGCCGGGGACCGGCTCATCGTTGGGTCGTCACTCGCTGGGCAGGCACCCCAGCCCGGTCCTGGCGAAGTCGTGGTTGCTGAACTCCTCCTGGGTCAGGTAGTGACGATGGTCGATCACCTGGTTGTAGAGCTGACCGTCGGTGCCCTGCGTCGCCCCGAACACGTAGGCGCACTCGTCACCGTTCTCGTAGCCGCTGGAGTCATACCAGCCGGTGGTCACGTCCGGGTCCGTGATCGCCTCCATGATCTCGTGGCTCGTCGGGCTGACCTCGGTGTCGGCGTCGGCGTCGCCGTTGGGTGTCTGGACGACCGGGTAGATGGCGTCGCTGCTGCAGGTGTACCCGGCGTTCGAGTGGTAGATCGGGAACGGCATGTTCGCATACACCGCGCCGCTCGGTGCCTGGCTGTGGTACGCGCAGTACGCCGTGCTGGGGTGGTGGTTGATGGTGCAGTAGTTGCTGGCCGTGGTGGTCAGTCCACCGTAGAAGCAGGACTCCACGTGCTTGGGCAGGAACAGCACGTACATGTGGGCGAAGTCGCGCGGCAGCCCTCGGGCGTCGACGACGCGGTCGGTCTCGGCGATGACCTGGTCGTCGTCGAGGCACGCGTCGTACCCCGTGCCGTCGGCATAGATCTTCGTGGTGTCGTTGCCGGCGACCATGCAGCCGTTGGCCGGAAGCGGCGACGTGTCGTTCACCGGTGTCCCGAAGGCGATCTTGTACCGGATGCCTCCGTTGGAGCCGAAGTACTCGGTGAGGGTGGAGAACACGTTGGTGTGCTTGCCGCTGTCCGCGGCGACGCCGCGGAGGTAGCCGTTGATGATGGTCTTGTAGCCGGAGTCGATGGGGTGGCCCGAAGGGTTCCAGTAGATCGGGGTGACCACGACCGGACCGGTGCTCGGCGTCCCCATCATCGGGCCACCGTGCCAGATCAGCGGGGGCGTGCCGTTGGCCGCGTCGCTGGTGTTGTGGACGAGACAGCCACGCTTCAGCGCGTGCACGATGCCGCCGAAGTGGCCGACGCGGGACTGACTGGCCGACGAGCAGGCCACCTCCGACGTCTGGCTCTTCGTGGTGGCGTGCGCCGATGCGCCGGCCGACACGAGGGCGGCTGCGGTCAGCAGTCCTGCCGCGATCGCGACCAGGCCCCGGTCGGGAGCGCGGTGGCGGAGTGAGGATCTCTTCACGGGTACTCTCCGGGTTCCGCGGGCGCCCCGGACCGCCGGGATCACCGCAGCCCTGACGAAGGCGTCAGCAGAAGTCACCTTCTTCCCGCGTCGCGCCGCTGTCAATGGGCGCGGGCTGCGTCTTGGTCAGGTGGAGCAGCCAGTCCGAACCGGTGTCGATGAGGGCGTAGCGGCGAGCGCCGGTCAGACCGTGGAGCACGAACACGAAGCGCTTCTCGGTCCGGTCCTCGAGCTCCCACCAGCCGGTGTCGGCGATGTCCTTGTCCGCATCCGTGTACGTCGCGTGGCCCAGGTCGTGGTCGTCGACGGCCACGGCGAGCCGGTCGGTCCGCGAGTCGGGCGGCATCCCCTTCGGGACCGCCCACGACCTCAGGACGCCGTCCTCCTCGAGCCGGAGGTCGTAGTGGAGCTGCGGCCTGCGGTGCTCGTGCAGCACGAACACCGGTCGTGACCGGTCAGCCACCGGCCGACCCGTCGACCGCCGCCACGAGGGCTGCGTACGTCTCGGCGTCGAAGGCGACCAGACGAGCCTCCTCGACCTTCGTGGTCGTGCCGCGGAGGGTGGAGACCGCGGCGTCGATCGCGTCCGCCTTGGGCCATCCGTAGATGCCGGCACTGACCAGCGGGAACGCCACCGTGCGCGCACCGAGCTCGTCTGCCACCGAGAGTGCCCGGGAGTAGCACGAGGTGAGCAATGACCGGTCGGTGTCGCCGGCGCGGTAGTTGGGCCCGACGACATGGATCACCCATCGTGCCGGCAGCTCGCCCGCGGTCGTCCAGCCGGCGTCCCCGGTGGCCAGACCGTGGGGGAAGCGGGTGATGCACTCGGCCAGCACCGCCGGACCACCCGCACGGTGGATGGCGCCGTCGACGCCTCCCCCACCACGCATCGCCCGGTTGGCGGCGTTCACGACCGCGTCGACCTGCTGCACGGTGATGTCCCCCTGGACCACGCTGAGCTCCATGGGCCCATCGTTCCCCGGGGGAATGGCGTCGATGCCCCGGCCTCGGGCACAGTTCCCGGTCATGGACGACCCCAAGCCGGAGTGGAGCGACCTCGCGGAGCGGACCGAGGCGATGGCCATGCAGCAGATGATGCGCCAGCAGTCGCCGGACACGGTCGAGCTGTTGGGGATCAGCGCACCGGCCCTGGCAGACGGAGTGCAGACCGTCGTCGTCCGCGACCCCATGTGGGGCTACTGGAACAAGGCTCTCGGCTTCTGCAGGACCGTCCAGGACGCAACCGTCGAAGAGGCGATCACGCGAGCAGGCGACCTGCAGGTGCCGGCGTTCGCCTTCCAGCTGCAGCCCAGGGTCGTGCCGGACGACTGGGACGCGATCACCCGGCGCCATGCCCTGACCCAGGGGACGACGTTCGTCAAGTGCTTCGGGCCGGCCGAGCCGCGAGCCGTCGAGACCGACCTGCTCGTCGCCCGGCTCGGCGCCGCGGACGCAGCAGACTTCACCCACGTGATGTCGGTCGGCTTCGGCTTCGACGAGACCGCGGAGGCCCATGCCTTCTTCGACGGACCGCAGTACTTCGAGGGCGACTGGGCGGCGTACGGGGCCTTCGACGGCGACGTCCTGGTGGCCGCGGCTCGGATGCTGGTGGTCGCCGAGACAGGTGCGGTGGCGCTCTTCGGAGCCGCCACCCTGCCGGCAGGGCGCAACCGGGGTGCCCAGAGCGCTCTCCTCGACGCACGCATCCGCGAGGCACGAGACCGGGGCGTCCGGTACGCCTCGGCCGAGACCTGGTCGGAGAAGGACGAGCAGCGCAACCCGTCGCTGCACAACCTGCGCCGAGCCGGCCTGACCGAGGTGCACACTCGCCCGAACTGGATGTGGAACGGCGCTCCCGGCTGATCAGTCCCCGCTCAGCAGCCGCAGGACCGCACGCTCCAGCACTGCCTGCCGCTCGTCCGGCGACGCCGTCCGGCGGCGAGCGGCGGAGGCGATGGTCCTGCCCTCCTCGTAGGCGTCGACCACGCGGGGGTCGACGTACGACGAGCGCGCGAGGGCGGGCGTGTTGCCGAGGTACTCCGCGACCTCCTTCATCGTCGCCACGACCGCGCGCCGTCGAGAGGCCTTGGTGTGCCCGGGTTCGGTGGTCTCAGCGAGGGCCGTCGCCGCGATCACCGTCGCGTGCCAGGTGCGGAAGTCCTTGGCCGTGGCGTCCATACCGGTGGCCCGGCGGACGTACCCGTTGACGTGCGACGCATCCAGGTCGTGCCAGCGCCCACGCTCCTTCCACGCCAGCAGCTCCTCGTCGGGCGACCCGCGTCGGTGCCGCATCACCTCCAGTGCCGCCACCGTCGCCGGGTCGTCGATCGCCACCGTGTGCTCGACGCCCGACTTGCCGACGAAGGCGAAGACCAGCGTGCCGCCCTGCTTGCGCACGTGACGCCGCTGCAGGGTGGTCAGGCCGAAGCTGCCGTGCTGCTCGGCGTACACGTCGTTGCCGACCCGGAAGTAGCCGAGGTCGAGCAGCCGGACGGCGACCGCGCAGGCCCGGTCATGGCTCATGCCCTGGGTGCCGAGATCGATGAGCACCTGCTCCCGTGCCCGGGACAGCACCCGGCCGAACTCGAGCACCCGTGCGTGCTTGGCCGCGTCACGCTGCGTGCGCCACGCGGGGTGGTACAGATACTGCCGGCGTCCGGCGTCGTCGGTGCCGACTGCCTGGAGGTGACCGTTCGGCCAGGGACAGATCCACACCTCCGTCCAGGCCGGTGGTATCACCAGCGCCTTGACCCGCTCGACGTCCTCCGGCCCCAGCCGGTGCCCGTCCTGGTCCAGATAGACGAACCCGCGGCCGGCCCTTCGGCGGGTCCATCCGGGGTCCTCGCAGGAACTCCGCCGCAGCCGCGCCACGCGGGAAGGCTAGCCATCCGCCCCGGCGACGATCCTCACCCGCAGGTGTGAGCCGGCCGGCTCCTCGCGGGCGCCGGGCGAGAACGTCGAGGCGTCAGCGCGGTCGCACCGACCGCACGAACACTGTCAGGGCGACGACACCGAGCAGGCCGCCTGCGATCCAGGGCCAGACGTCGGGGGACGTCCCCTCGGCCGGATCCGAGGCACTCGGGGTGGAGCCTCCGGCGGACGGCGGAGACGCGGGTCCGATCGAGACCTGCTCGGTGACGACGTGCCGGATCCGGGGCGGGAGCCTGACCTGGAGCACGGGCGCACGCGGACCCTCTGACGAGACGTAGACGTGTCCGTCACTCGTCACGGCGATCCCTTCCCCGTGACGCTGCTCGGGCAGGGCGAACCTCCCGACCGGTCGCATCGACGGCCACGCGTACACCACCGCCGACGAGTAGTCGCGCACGACCAGGTGGCGGCCGTCGGGGAAGAACGAGCCGTCGGTCGCGACCGGCAACACCCGGCCGACGGCCTTCAGGCGGTTCGGCCCGGACGCCTCGAGGTGTCCTGGCACGGCGTAGAGGACCCCGCCGAAGACGTTCTTGGAGGCGATGTACAACCGGCCCGACGTCGGGTCGCGCAGCAGCGTCTCGGCGTCCGTGCCGCCGTCCGGGTAGGTGAGGCGGTACGTCGTGGGCTGCACCGTGCGGTCACCTCGGCCGACCGGGACACGCGCGATCTCGATCGACGACCGGCGGCCGAGGTTGTCTCCGATGTCGCCGACCCAGACACGCCCCTCGCCACCCGGGGCGAGGGCCTCGGTGTCGGTGGGGTGGTCGGACCAGTGCGTCACGCCGACGGTCCGGCCGGAGTCGTCGACGGTGAAGACCCGGCCGGCGTCCCCCGAGTCGTTGGTCGTGACGAACAGGCTGCGGTCGACCACCAGCGCGCTCGCCTCCACGATGGCGGGATCGGTGAAGGCGAACACCTCGTGCCCCTTCGGCGGGGGTGGGGTCACCGCGAGGCCGACGGCGACCGGCGCAGCGATCATCAGCCCAGCGAGGATCTGGTGCACGGGCTCGTCACGCCCGCTCGAGGAGCTCGGCGAGACGGGGCCGCACGCCCCACGTCGCGACCAGCTCGTCGTACTCGCGCCGGGCGGAGCCGCCGCGCACCGGCCGACCCGTGCGCACCCCGCGCAGCAGCGTGTTGCGGGGCGTGTGCTGGCTGCCGACGAACTGCATCACGTCCACGCGATAGCCCTCGAGACGGAGCAGCGACGCCCGCAGACCGTCGGTGAGGGTGTCGGCGAACCGCTCCCGGAGGATTCCGTGACGGGTGAGCATCGCGTACGGAGCGGGCGTCGGCTGCGTGCGGAGCTGCGCCGCGATGTCGTGGTGGCAGCAGGGCGCCGCCAGGATCAGGGGTGTCTCCCAGGTGACGGCGCGGGCCAGGGCGTCGTCCGTCGCGGTGTCGCAGGCGTGCAGGGCGAGCACGACGTCGGGCCGGACGTCGAGAGAGACGTCGCCGATCGACGAGGTCAGGAACGTGGCATCGACGCCCAGCTCCCCGGCGATCGTCTCGTTGTGGGTACGCGACTGGTCGCGGTGGTCGATGCCGGTCAGGTGGACCGGGAGTCGACGGACCTGGCTGAGGAAGCGCTCGGTGACGAACGTGAGGTAGGCGTTGCCGCATCCGAGGTCGACGATCTGGAGCGGCTCCTCCGGCGTGGGGCGGCGCAGGTGCCCCTTCTCGGAGGCGTCGCCGATCGAGGCGTCGAGGATCCGCAGGAACTCCTCGACCTGGCGGTACTTGCCCTGTCGGCTGGGCTTCATCCGCCCCTCGTGGTCGCTGAGCCCGAGCGCCCGGAACACCGGGTCGTCCTCGGACAGCAGTCGGCCCTTGTCCCGGTCGTGCTCGCGGTCGACCTCCGCCTCCTGCGCCCGTCCGCGGGTGTGCACGACCGCCTCGCCCTTCTTGGTGACCCGGACCTGATGCGTCTCGGTCGTCGTCTCGATGTGCCAGTTGCCGAACGGCAGGTCCAGCAGCCCGTCGAGCGCGTCACGCGCTGCCGCGCCGGCCGCGTGGTTGGTCGTATGTGCCTGGGCGTCGTCGTAGGCCGTGACCTGGAGGTGGCGGCCGGCCCTGAGGTCGACGTACCGAAGCTCGACGCGACGCCACGGCGGCTGGTGGCCGCGCTGACGGCCTGAGGCGACGGCGCGGACGAGGGTGAGGTCGTCGAGGATCATCGCGCGCACCTGGGTGAGGGCGCGCAGCAGAGGCTCGCTCATGCCGGGCTCATGGGCGGCTCATGCTGGGCTCATGGTGTGCTCACCGACGCACCACCGACGCGATCACCACGATCAGGAGGAGCCCCGCGAGGGCGACGGGAACGACGAGGCGCCGGTGCCGGGGGTTCACCGGGTCAGTCTACGGAGCGGTGTCCGCGTCCAAGGCGGCGCGGACGACGTCCAGTGTGCGGACGGCACCGGAATCGACATCGGCGACGCTCACCCACGCGACGTCGTCCGTCGTCCCGTCCGCCTCGACCACCCGAGGCTCGACACCGTCGGCGACGCTGCCGCGGAAGACCAGGTGCACGCCGTGGAAGTCCTCGAACCGTCCAGAGGGTGCCGTCCCCTGGAAGTGCGTGTCGTGGACGTCGAGCAGGTCGCCGACGAGGGCCTCGACCCCGCACTCCTCACGCACCTCACGGGCGAGGGCGTCGCGCGGGGTCTCTCCGTGGTCGAGGCCGCCTCCCGGCAGCGTCCAGGCACCGGGATGCGCGCCACGCGCGGAGATCCGCGTGAGCAGGACGGCGTCGTCCCGGCGGATGAGCGCATAGACCGCCACTCGCTGCAGACGGAACGGCTCGTGCTCCGCCAGCGACTCGGTGACGATGTCGGTGACGGCCAGCTCGCCGGAGCGGACGTCGGCGACTGGGTGCCAGGCGACGTCGACGGTGGATCCGTCCACCTCGACCACACGCGGCGCGGGGGCGTCAGCCGGCACCCAGGCGTCGTAGACGATGCGTAGGGCCTGGTAGTCCCAGCGTCGGCCCTGCCGCCACAGGGACGGTAGGTGGACGGAGTAGACGCGCGCCATGTCGCCGACCTGTGCGTCGAGTCCGGTCTCCTCGCGGATCTCGCGGACGAGTGCGTCGCGCGGGTTCTCGCCGTGGTCGACGCCGCCACCGGGCAGGTGCCACTTCTCGTCGGCGGAGATGCGGCTGGCCAGCCGCGTCAGCAGGATCCGGTCGTCGCGCAGGATCAACGCGTAGGCCGCGACCCGCTGCAGCTTCGGCAGGGGCT
Source organism: Actinomycetota bacterium (assembly GCA_046735295.1). Taxonomy (GTDB): domain Bacteria; phylum Actinomycetota; class Actinomycetes; order Propionibacteriales; family Nocardioidaceae; genus Nocardioides. Next base: position 46,718 of record JBKPTA010000014.1, read on the forward strand.
TGGGCATCGGGTCTCCTGGGTGGGGGCCGTCGACCATCCTCTCAGGAGAAGGGCGGTCTGGGGTCGCGGAGGTACGAGCGGCGCCCGGCCCACCGCCACACCCGGGCAGCCCGGTCGCGGTCGTCGTCGGTGACCAGGTTCCCCATCCAGCGCAGGGCGAGAGTCATCAGCCAGTCCGACCGCATCCCGGCCGGGCCCAGCGTGGCCAACACTCGCGGCACCGTGACGAGGCCGGCCAGCCGACGGGCGATCGAGAAGGCCTCGCCGTAGTGGTCGGTCAGGGTCGCGGGCCAGGCCGTGGCCAGATCGGCGTCCTCGGCGATGAGCTCGGCGACCATCCGGCCGCCCTCCAGCCCGTAGTCGATTCCTTCACCGTTGAGAGGGTTGACGCACGCCGCCGCGTCACCGACCAGCGCCCAGTTCGATCCGGCGACGCCGGTCACCGCGCCCCCCATCGGCAGGAGCGCGCTGGTCGGGGCGCGGAGCTCCTCCCCCAGCCCGAACGCCTCCCGCACGCCGTCGGCGTACGACGTCATCAGGCGGCGCACCGGGAGGTCGGCGGGCCGCTTGGCCGTCGCGAGGGTGCCGACACCGAGGTTGACCTCGCCGGTGCCGGTCGACGAGCCCAGCGGGAAGATCCAGCCGTAGCCGGACAGCACCTCGCCCCGTTCTCCACGCAGCTCGAGGTGCGAGCTGATCCACGGGTCGTCACACATCGTGGAGGTGACGTAGGAGCGCCCGGCCACGCCGTACACCGTGTCGCGGTGCCAGCGTCGCCCCAACAGCTTCCCGATCGGCGAGCGCACGCCGTCCGCGACGACGAGGCGACGGCAGTCAACCTCGACCGTCTCGTCCCCGCGACCGAAGACGACCGTGCTGACATGCTCACCGTCGCGGCGGACGTCCACCGCACGCACGCCGTCTACGGCTCGGGCACCCGCCTTGATCGCGGTGGTGCGCAGGTGGTCGTCCAGCTCGGTGCGCGCGACCGCGGAACCCCAGTCCGGCAGGGTGCCGCCCGGCCAGGGCAGCAGCAGCGTCTGTCCGAACCCGTGCGTCCGGAGGCCGTGGTTGACGGTGTGGGCACGCAGCCAGTCGCCGAGTCCCAGCCGCTCCAGCTCGCCGATCGCGCGTGGCGTGAGCCCGTCGCCACAGGTCTTGTCGCGTGGGAACACCGCCGCATCGGTGAGCAGCACGTCGACCCCGAGCCTGGCCAGCCACGCGGCGGTCGCCGACCCCGCGGGGCCGGCACCGACGACGAGGACGTCGGCCTCCTCCCGCACGGTCATGGGACCGATCCTCTCAGGCAGCGATCGGCGGTCCGGAATCGGCGGTCACACCCAGATCGCCGCGGAGATGCCGTCCGAGAAGCGCTCCGGCGGGTCGGGCAGCGAGTACGCCGACCCGGTGACGTACCCCGCGGGACCCGTTGAGTCGGCCCTCCGGGTGCGTTCAGTTGGCTCTGGTGGCTGCACTGACGCCCCGGAGGGCCAGCTCGACCAGCCCGGAGGGCCAACTCGACCAGCCCGGAGGGCCGACTCGACCAGCCCGGAGGGCCAACTCGACGAGCCCGGAGGGCCAACTCAACGAGCCCGGAGGGCCAACTCAACGAGGTGCCCTGGCGGTGGACTCGATCAGTTCGACTCGATCAGTTCTGGTAGGAGCCGAAGTCGAAGTCGTCGAGGGCGACCGCCTGGGTGGTGGTGTTCCCGAACTCGTAGTCGTAGGAGTCGTAGCCGGTGACGGCGTACGCCGCGGCGCGCGCCTCCTCGGTCGGCTCCACCCGGATGTTCCGGTAGCGCTCCAGACCGGTGCCGGCCGGGATGAGCTTGCCGATGATCACGTTCTCCTTGAGCCCGCGAAGGCTGTCGGAGCGCGCGTGGATCGCGGCGTCGGTGAGCACCCGGGTCGTCTCCTGGAAGGAGGCGGCCGAGAGCCACGACTCGGTGGCCAGCGACGCCTTGGTGATGCCCATCAGCACCGGGCGACCCGAGGCCGGCTTGCCGCCCTCGGAGACGACGCGACGGTTCTCCTCCTCGAAGAGGACGCGGTCGACCAGGTCGGAGGGCAGCAGGTTGGCGTCCCCCGACTCGATCACGGTGACCCGGCGCAGCATCTGTCGCACGATGATCTCGATGTGCTTGTCGTGGATGGACACACCCTGGCTGCGGTAGACCGCCTGGACCTCTTCCACCAGGTGCTCCTGCGCCTTCCGGACACCGAGGATCCGCAGCACCTCGTGCGGCTCCGGCGTACCGACGGTCAGCATCTCGCCGACCTCGATGTGGTCACCGTCGCCGACCAGCAGGCGAGACCTCTTCGAGACCGGGTACTCGAGCACCTCCGAGCCGTCGTCGGGGGTGACGATGACCTTGCGCGCCTTGTCGGTCTCCTCGATCTGGACCCGGCCGGCAGCCTCGGAGATCGGCGAACGGCCCTTGGGGATGCGGGCCTCGAAGATCTCCTGCACGCGCGGCAGGCCCTGGGTGATGTCGTCGGCCGAGGCCACACCGCCGGTGTGGAACGTCCGCATGGTCAGCTGGGTGCCGGGCTCGCCGATGGACTGTGCCGCGATGATGCCGACGGCCTCGCCGATGTCGACCAGCTTGCCGGTCGCCAGCGACCGGCCGTAGCACTTGGCGCAGGTGCCGGTGCGGGCCTCGCAGGTGAGCACCGAGCGCACTCGCACGCTCTCCATGCCCGCCCCGACCAGCTCGCCGATCTTGATGTCACCGAGGTCGTCGCCGGCGGCCACCAGCACCTCACCGGTCTCCGGATGGACGATGTCCACCGCGGTCGTCCGGGCGTACGCCGAGGTCTCGACGTTCTCGTCCTTGCGGACGACGCCGTCCTCACCCCGGACACCGATCCGCTTCTCCATGCCGCGCTCGGTGCCGCAGTCGTCCTCACGGATGATGACGTCCTGCGACACGTCGACGAGACGACGCGTCAGGTAGCCGGAGTCAGCGGTCCGCAGAGCGGTGTCGGCCAGACCCTTGCGGGCGCCGTGGGTGGAGATGAAGTACTCCAGCACCGACAGACCCTCACGGAAGTTCGCCTTGATCGGCCGCGGGATGATGTCGCCTCGCGGGTTCGCCACGAGGCCACGCATCGCCGCGACCTGCCGGATCTGCATCATGTTCCCGGACGCACCGGAGTCGACCATCATGAAGATGGGGTTGTTCCGGTCGAAGGACTTCTCCATCTCCTTGGCGACGTCGTTGGAGGCCTGGGTCCAGATCTCCACCAGCTCCTGGCGCCGCTCCTCGTCGGTGACGAGGCCGCGCTCGAACTGCTTCTGGACCTTGTTGGCCTGCGAGTCGTACTCGGCCAGGATCTCGGCCTTGCTCCCCGGCGTCGTCACGTCGTCGATCGACACGGTCACCCCGGAGCGCGTGGCCCAGTGGAAGCCGGTGTCCTTCAGAGCGTCCAGTGAGGCGGCGACCTCGACCTTGGTGTACCGCTCGGCGAGGTCGTTGATGATCGCGCCCATGGCCTTCTTGCCCACCTCGTAGTTCACGAAGGGGTAGTCGGCGGGCAGGGTCTCGTTGAACAGGGCCCGGCCGAGGGTCGTGTCGAGCGTGATCGACTGACCCTCCTCCCAGTCCTCGTCGAGCTCGAGCGGCGGGACGATGTCGTCGAACCGGATCTTGACCTTGCTCTGCAGCGAGATCTCACCCATGTCGAAGGCCATGATGGCCTCGGCGACGTTCGCGAACGCGCGGCCCTCGCCGCGCTCGCCCTCCCGGTCGGTGGTCAGGAAGAAGAGCCCGATCACCATGTCCAGGGTCGGCATCGTCACCGGACGGCCGTCGGACGGCTTGAGGATGTTGTTCGTCGACAGCATCAGGATCCGGGCCTCGGCCTGCGCCTCGGCGGACAGCGGCAGGTGCACGGCCATCTGGTCACCGTCGAAGTCGGCGTTGAACGCCGTGCAGACCAGCGGGTGGATCTGGATCGCCTTGCCCTCGATCAGCTGGGGCTCGAAGGCCTGGATGCCGAGCCGGTGCAGCGTGGGTGCCCGGTTGAGCAGCACGGGGTGCTCGGTGATGACCTCCTCCAGGACGTCCCACACCACGGCGTACCTGGACTGCCCGGACGTCGCGCGCTCCACCATCCGCTTGGCGGACTTGATGTTCTGGCTGTGCGACAGGTCGACCAGCCGCTTCATCACGAACGGCTTGAACAGCTCCAGGGCCATGTCCTTGGGCAGGCCGCACTGGTGGAGCTTCAACGACGGGCCGGACACGATGACCGAACGACCGGAGTAGTCGACGCGCTTGCCGAGCAGGTTCTGCCGGAAGCGCCCCTGCTTGCCCTTGAGCATGTCGGACAGCGACTTCAGCGGCCGGTTGCCCGGGCCGGTGACCGGACGACCACGACGGCCGTTGTCGAACAGCGAGTCGACAGCCTCCTGGAGCATCCGCTTCTCGTTGTTGACGATGATCTCGGGCGCGCCGAGGTCGAGGAGCCGCTTGAGCCGGTTGTTCCGGTTGATGACGCGGCGGTACAGGTCGTTGAGGTCGGACGTCGCGAACCGGCCACCGTCGAGCTGCACCATGGGGCGCAGGTCGGGCGGGATGACCGGGACGGCGTCCAGGACCATGCCCTGGGGCTTGTTGTCGGTCTTGCGGAACGCGTCGACGACCTTCAGCCGCTTCAGCGCCCGGACCTTCCGCTGGCCCTTGCCGTTGGCAATGGTGTCGCGCAGGTTGGCGACCTCGGCCTCGATGTCGAAGCTCTCGAGACGCTTCTGGATGGCGGTGGCCCCCATGTGGCCCTCGAAGTACTTGCCGAACCAGTTCTTCATCTCGCGGTAGAGCATCTCGTCGCCCATGAGGTCTTGGACCTGCAGCGACTTGAAGGTGCTCCAGACCTCCTCGAGCCGGTCGAGCTCGCGCTGCGCCCGGTCGCGGATCTGCTTCATCTCACGCTCGGCACCGTCGCGCACCTTGCGGCGCGCGTCGGCCTTGGCGCCCTCCTCCTCGAGAGCGGCGAGGTCCTCCTCGAGCTTCTTGGAGCGGTCGTCGATCGCGCCGTCGCGGCGCTTCTCGAGGCGCTCCCGCTCCAGGCCGACCTTGTTCTCCAGCGAGGAGAGGTCGCGGTGGCGGGCGTCCTCGTCGACGTGGGTGATCATGTACGCCGCGAAGTAGATGACCTTCTCGAGGTCCTTCGGGGCGAGGTCCAGCAGATAGCCGAGCCGGCTCGGCACACCCTTGAAGTACCAGATGTGGGTCACCGGCGCGGCGAGCTCGATGTGGCCCATCCGCTCGCGGCGGACCTTGCTGCGGGTCACCTCGACGCCGCAGCGCTCGCAGATGATGCCCTTGAAGCGCACGCGCTTGTACTTGCCGCAGTAGCACTCCCAGTCCCTGGTGGGACCGAAGATCTTCTCGCAGAAGAGCCCGTCACGCTCGGGCTTGAGCGTGCGGTAGTTGATGGTCTCCGGCTTCTTGACCTCGCCGTGGCTCCACTGACGGATGTCGTCGGCGGTGGCCAGGCCGATCTGGAGCTGGTCGAAGAAGTTCACATCGAGCACGGTGGCTGCATTCCTTCGGTTGGTTCGAGAAACTCTCTAGAGGCTGTGGACCGAGGTCCGCCCCCGGGCGTGGTCTCGACAGGCTCGACCGGCGCCCGGGGCGGGCACTCAGACTTCTTCGACGGAGCTCGGCTCGCGGCGGGACAGGTCGATGCCGAGCTCCTCGGCCGCCCGGAACACGTCTTCCTCGGCGTCCTTCATCTCGATCGGGGTGCCGTCCTGCGACAGCACCTCGACGTTGAGGCAGAGCGACTGCATCTCCTTGACGAGCACCTTGAACGACTCCGGGATGCCGGAGTCCGGGATGTTCTCGCCCTTGACGATCGCCTCGTACACCTTGACCCGGCCCGGCACGTCGTCGGACTTGATGGTCAGGAGCTCCTGCAGGGCGTACGCCGCCCCGTAGGCCTCCATCGCCCACACCTCCATCTCGCCGAACCGCTGGCCGCCGAACTGGGCCTTACCGCCCAGTGGCTGCTGCGTGATCATCGAGTAGGGCCCGGTCGACCGTGCGTGGATCTTGTCGTCGACCAGGTGGTGGAGCTTGAGGATGTACATGTAGCCGACCGACACCGGGTCGGGGAACGGCTCGCCGGAACGCCCGTCGAACAGCCGCGCCTTGCCGTCCTTGCCGACCACGCGGTCGCCGTCACGGTTGGGCAGGGTCGCACTGAGCAGGCCGGTGATCTCGTCCTCCTTGGCGCCGTCGAAGACCGGCGTCGCCAGGTTGGTGTCGGGGTCGGCCTTGTCGGCGTGGATCTTGGTCAGCCGCTTCTTCCAGTCGGCGTCCTTCGGGTCGTCCGACAGGTTGAGGTCCCAGCCCTGCTTGGCCAGCCAGCCGAGGTGCAGCTCGAGGACCTGTCCGATGTTCATCCGACGCGGCACGCCGAGCGGGTTGAGCACGACGTCCACCGGCGTGCCGTCCTCCATGAACGGCATGTCCTCGATCGGCAGGATCTTGGCGATGACGCCCTTGTTGCCGTGGCGTCCGGCGAGCTTGTCGCCGACCGAGATCTTGCGCTTCTGCGCGACGTAGACGCGCACCAGCTGG
>JBKPTA010000015.1:0-124212 GCA_046735295.1 Actinomycetota bacterium
GGTGCGCCAGACACGACGGGATGCAGACGCTGAGGGGAAGTCTTCCGCTCGGCGGCGTGGCAGCGCAAGAGAACGGAAGGCGTTCCAACGTTGGTCGGCTCGCGGCGGTGTGGAAGCACATCCCATGCGAGCCGTGGCTGACGGTGGCACGGATGGAACAGAGCCCGGAAGGCCCATGGTCTTTGAGGCCTGGCAGGTCTGGCGTCCCCCTTGGGTGACCACCACGTCGAGTCTTCCCGGAGCGCCATGTCAGGCGCGACCACGGCCATCTTCCGCGTCGGATCTCTGACGTGGAACGCGTATCGAAAGGGAGTCGACATGGCCCACGGAGTTGTCCACCACTTTCCTGGTGGAACCAGGGAGCAGTACGAGGCATCGATCGCGGCCGTCCACCCGACGCCGGTCACGTTGCCGAGCGGGCAGATCTTCCATGCCGCCGGTCCGTCGGCCGACGGATGGACGATCGTGGCCGTCCACGAGTCGCAGGACAGCTGGGAACGCTTCCGCGACGACGTCTTGATGCCGCGCATGCAGCAAGGAATCGAGGGCGGGTTCGCGACGCCACCTGAGGAGTCGACGTTCGACGTCTACCAGTCGATGCCGTAGGCAGATCGGAGGACGGCCGCGACGCTGTGGCTGCAGCTCGTGCTCTGCGTCGCGGTTGGCATCTGATGAGGAGCTGGTCATCGCGTCGAGTCTCGATTGCTCACCAGCGATTCGGTCCTGGGCCATACGGCACTCAAGGCCTGATCGCGGCGAGTGACGCACTACGGTCGCGGGACGCCTCGACGTCCGGTCCTGCGATGCCCCGAGGGAGCGTCCCCAGAGAGTGGTGGAGGATGGGCCGCCCTGAGTGATGGGCATCGCTGCGTCCGTTCGGGGTTTACCCCCCGAACGGACGCACCGCCCGTTTCTCGCTGCTCGCCCCTCTGCGGGTGGTCGGGTCCTCACCCTCGCCGGCGGGTCTGCTGGGCCCGGACGGCGGTACCGCGTCGTTCTCCGACCGCGCTCAGCGCCGGTGGCGCGGGTCTGGTCCGGACGGGCGATGCGCGTCTGCATGACTGCGCACAGGGGAAGACCGGCTCTGGCGCCCAGAGCCGGTCTCGCCCGAGACCAGGACTCAGCGGGTCCCGACCCCTACCCTCACGACCGCGAGCCGGTAGTGACCCGGCGACCCGATGGCGTAGACCTGGTACGCCTTCCCGGTGCGGAGCTCGAGCCGCTTGGGCCCGATGACCGCAGCCTTCGACCCGGGCAGCGTGACCTTGGCCCGGTAGGTGCCGTGGGGCACGGCGAACGTCCTCTGCTCACCCCAGGTGAACCCGGTGCCACCGATCAGCTTGGTCCCGTTGGCCCGCACGTTGACGGCGGGTGCCTGGGCCGTGTGCCGCACGGTGAGCCTGGCGTTGCCCGCGTCGGTAGGGCCGACCCGGTTGCCGAACGCCGCAAGCGTGGGAACCCCAGACGGGCGGACGGCTGCGACGATCGTGTAGTTCCTGCCCGGCTCCAGCTTGTAACGGTGCCTGAGGAGCTTCGCCGACGAGCAGGCCTTCCCGGCGGCGACGACGCGGATGCGGTGCGTCCCCCCGGGAAGAGCCACGCCGACGACCTTCTCGCCATACCGGAAGCCGCGGATGGCGGGCTGCCCGTCGATGCAGACCTTCACCTTGAGCCCGGGAATGCCGTGGACGACGTTGACGGTGGCGTTCCGAGCGCTGGCGGTTTGCGGCATCACGGTCGCCGCAGCCGATGTGGCCGGGATGGTCATCGCTGCGGCGGCCAAGGCCAGCGACGTCGCCAGCCCGGCCTTGCGCACCGGGCTCGCCAGGCGGCTCATGCCGACACCCGCTCGCGGCTCGGTGCGTACGACGGGCGGCGCGTCAGCGCCGGGATCCGGGTCAGCAGCCAGACAGCGGACAGAGCCACCAGGCCGTAGACCACACGCGTCGCGACGTTGGTCTCGCCGAAGTCCAGCCCGAAGATCGCCGCCACCAGGTCGAACTCGGCCACGGCCACCAGGCCCCAGTTCAGGGCCCCGACGATCGCGAGGGATCCCGCGACCATGTCTACCTTCTTCACGTGAGTACCTCCTGTATAAGGTTTGTTCAGAGTTGACGATCGCTCATCGTGACCCCTCATGTCAAGAGTTTGTTCAAAGTCTGTCGAGATTGTGTAGAGTGTGACCATGGACCCGTTGATGCGGATCGGGCAGCTGTCTCACCGCACCGGCGTGTCCCCGGAGGTGCTGCGGGCCTGGGAGAACCGGTACGGACTGCTGCGGCCGACTCGCTCGCAGGGCGGCTTCCGGCTCTACTCGGCCGAGGACGAGGCGCGGGTACGGCGTACGGCGGCGTTGATCGCGGAGGGGCACTCGGCCGCGGAGGCCGCTCGCCTTGCCGCGGAGTCCTCGCCCACGACCGATACAGCAGTCCAGCCGCTCGTCGCCGAGCTCGGCGCGCTGCTGACGGCCGCGCTCGATCGCTTCGATGCGACTGCTGGGCACGCGGTCCTCGACCGGGTGTTCGGGCTCCTCACCGTCGAGTCTGCCGTGACCGGCGTCGTGATCCCCTACCTGCACGACCTCGGAGAGCGATGGGCGGACGGGTCCATCACCGTTGCTCAAGAGCACTTCGCCTCGAACCTGGTTCGGGGGCGGTTGCTCGGTCTGGCCCGCGACTGGGGGAGCGGAGGTGCTTCGTCGGCGCTGCTGGCCTGCCTGCCCCGGGAGGCGCACGACATCGGGCTGATCATCCTCGGCATCTTCCTGGGGCGACGCGGATGGCAGGTGACCTTCCTCGGCGCCGACACCCCGCTGGACACGGTCGCCTCCACGGCTCGTGCGTTGGGTCCCTCCGCCGTCGTCCTGTCGACCTACGACGCCGCGCTCTTCGCCGAGCACGCCGGGGCGATCCAGGCGCTGGCGAGCGAGACGGCCGTCGCCGTGATGGCGCCTGTCGACGAGCACACGGTCTCCGGCGTAGGCGCCGTGCTCCTGGCGGGCGACATCTCCGAGGCCGCGGTCGCGCTGCCGCTGCGATGAACCGCTCGCCCGCGTCGGCGGACCAGGTCCACCACTCTCGCTCGTGCCGGCCACGCCACGAGGTCGCCTGCGCGGGATGAGGCGTCCAGGCGCGAGTGGCTCGAGAAGGGCTTGGATCCGCGGCTCCACCCGATGAGACGGCGGGGCGCATCGGTGGGAGAACCCCCCTTTCGGGTGGTGGAGAACGATCGAGGGCTGCATACAGTCGTGGGGCCGCATCCGCGCCCAGCGCACGAACTGGAGGTGGCAATCTGCGGGGGGCTGCAGGTTCGGGGGTGAGTAGGTGGTTGGCCGCGTCGAGCGACGTCCCGCCGAAGAGCACCGGGTCGTCGCGCCCTCGTTCACCGTGCAGCAGCTGGCGTGGCTTGCCGCAACGCTGGCGGCCTTGCTCACCTGCTTGACGCTGGCCGATGCCGTCAGCTTCGAGTATCGCAACGCCGCGGCACATCTGGTTCTGGACACCGTCGACGCCTGCATCGCCCTGCTTGTCTCATACCTGCTGTATGGGCGCCTCCTGCGCACCCGTAGGTTCGAGGATCTGCTGTTGGTGCAGGGCCTGGTGCTTCTTGCTCTTGCCAGCGTAGGCACCTCTGTCGTCGTGCTGTCATCGGTCGACGGCCGTGGAGAGCGGTTGGAGTTCTGGCTTGCGTTGACCCTGCAGGTAGTCGCCGCGGCTTTCGTCGCGGCTGCTTCGGCCGCAGGACGCGAGCGCGTGCTCCAGCACGTCTCAGTGGTCAGGCTGCTCACTCCGGTGGCCGCGCTCCTCGCAACGTTCCTGGTGGGCCTGGGGTCGGTGTCCTCGATACTGCCGCGGGCGCTGGAGCCTGACCGGGCCCCGACCTTGCTGAGCGGTCACGTCACGCTGGTTGCCGCCCAACTCTTCACCGCGGCGTGCTTCTTCACTGCGGGATATCTGTTCACCGAACAGGCGCGCGGCAGGGCGGACCATCTGCTGAGGCTGCTCGGCCCGGCCTGTGTCCTCGCCGGCTTCGCCCGGATCAACTATGTGCTCGTACCGTCGGTCTACTCGCAGTGGCTGTACACCGGTGACGTCCTGCGCACTGCGTTCTACCTGGTTCTCCTGATCGGGGCAGCGCGCGAGATCCGCGCGTACTGGGGATCCCAGGCTCAGGCGGCGGTACTCGAGGACCGGCGCCGTGTGGCTCGCGAGCTGCATGACGGCGTGGTCCAGGAGCTGAGCTACATCCGTTCCGAGAGCGGCGCCCTGCGGACCTTGGACCCACCGAGGACAGAGCGCATCCTGGGCGCCTGCGACCGCGCGCTCGACGAGGCACGGCAAGCCGTGGAGGCGATGGGACGGTCCGTGGAGGAGGAGCCACTCGGGTTCGCGTTGCACCGCGCGGCCGGACAGGTGGCGGACCGATTCGACGTCGCACTCGAGCTGGAGCTCGACGATACCGTGACCGCCGACGGGAGGCAGCGACACGCGCTGCTGCGAATCGTCCGCGAGGCCGTCGGCAACGCCGCTCGACACGGGGAAGCGACACACGTGAAGATCGAGCTTCAACGACTGCCGAACACGCAGTACAGACTCGTGGTGTCCGACGACGGCAGGGGTTTCGACGTCCCCGCGGCCATGAGCCACCGCAGAGGATTCGGCTTGACCAGCATGCGGGAGCGTTCGGAGAGCTTGCCCGGCGCGTTCGAGGTGGAGTCATCGCCTGGCGCCGGCAGCACGGTCAGGGTGACCTGGTAGATGACCGGTGGAACCCGAGTGTTGCTCGCCGACGACCACCCGCCGACGCGGGCACGCATACGTGAGGCGCTCGAGGCCGGAGGCTTCGAGGTGTGCGCAGAGGCTCCCGACGCGGTGCGTGCCATCGGGGCGGCGATGGAGTGCCGGCCAGACGTCGTGCTGCTCGACATCCACATGCCCGGCAACGGCATCAGGGCCGCCAAGGAGCTCACCGACCGGTTGCCCCACGCCGCCGTGGTGATGTTGACCCAGTCGCGTGATGATGCCGACCTCTTCGATGCATTGCGTGCCGGAGCTGCGGGCTACCTGCTCAAGGACATGGACTTCGACCGACTGCCGGATGCGCTGCGCGGGGTGCTCGCCGGGGAGGCCGCCATCCCGGGCGCCTTGGTCGCCCGGATCCTCGACACTTTCCGCACGCCGCGGGTACGCCGGTTCGGTCGCAAGAGCAAGGCGGCCCAACTGCTCACGTCACGTGAGTGGGAGGTGATGGAGCTCCTCTCCGAGGGCCTGTCCACCGAGGACGTCGCCGGGCGGCTGTTCATCTCGCCCACGACGGTACGCGTACACCTGTCGGCAGTGCTCCGGAAGCTCAGGGTCAAGGACCGTGAGACCGCCTTCGAGATGTTGCGCGGCGAATGAGTTGAGCCCGATGGGCTCTACCAGGCTTTGACGAGGCGGGAGCCCGGGTCGGTGTCTCGGACATGACCCGCGGGGTGACCTTCGAGCAGTACAGCGAGGGTCCCGTCGTCACCGACGAGAAGGGGCTGGCGCGGATGGGCGGGTACGTCGGGGGGTGGGTCAAGGACCCGGACGGCAACGTGCTGGGGATAGGCAACGTGTAGCCCGCTCGGGAGTCCGTGATCGCCACCGGGTCGAGCGCGGGTCGAGTCCGGCATCCACGCGCGCCCCAAGGCGCCCACCGACGTTCACATCAGTGTCACCCCGACGTCGTACGGACGAGTCCTCCTGATCACATGCACCCTGATCTGCCGGCGCTGTTGATCGGCTTCGTCGGCTCCGTCCATCTGCCTCGGAGCCGCATGTGCGCGCTCGTGGTGGGACAACCACTCGAGGACGAGCAAGACCGAACAAGAGATCACCGACTCGGTGCCTCGGAAGGCCGAGTGCGCCATCCGCAGGAGCCAACGGCCTCGTGCTCTGCGGCGCGACCGGCTCACCGTCCTGCACGTGCGAAGACGTCTGTTCCCTCGACGTGCACGACGGTCCCGTCCTGCGCCGTGACTGTGTAGGTGGTGTCGCAGACGATGGTGTTGTTCGGGTTGGGGGTGCGCGGGTTGCTCACGTCGACCGAGAAGGATTCGACGATCGACCCGTCGACCTCGAAGGACACGGTGCCGTTGAAAGACAGGGGCTGCAGGACGACGTTGCTGCCGGGCACGAGCAGCGGTGCGTGTAGGACGGAGGCGGACGGGTCGGCAGCGTGGTGGGTCACCGGAAAGGCGTAGGTCTCGCCGTTGTCGCAGACGGAGGTCTGCCAGCTGTCGTTGATGGGCTTGGGGTCGGCGGCGGCCGGCGACATCGGAGTGAGGCTGAGTGCCGTCAGGGCGAGGCCGGCGGTGGTCGAGAAGGCAGTGCGCTTCATGACAGAAGTTCTCCTTTGGGACGATGCTGGTTGGACATCTGCTCTGTCGCGCTGATCGAGCCAGATGGATCACACCGCTGGGATGATCTGCGCCCACCTTGGGCGCGCGGCGTAATCCCGGGGTCCTGGGAGCTGGCACCGTTGTTCCCGTGCCGGATCAGGCGATGGCAAATTGCCGCCGCCGATAGTGATCCGATCGGCGCCCGGTCGGCGACAGTGAGGGTATGGGCGACTCCGTCGAGTCCGACGCAATGCTGCTGATGCGGGTGGCGGATCTGGATGAGACGGCGCTCCGTGAGCTTTTCGAGCGGCATTCGGCCTGGTTGACGTTGCGGTTGCGCAGCCGCTGCTCCTCGGAGGAGTTGGTCTCCGGGGCCTTGCAGGACACGTTCGTCGCGGTGTGGAGGAAGCCGAACGGCTACCGGGCTGCGGGTGACGTGAGCGCATGGTTGTGGGGGATCGCGGTTCGGCGGCTCATCAGTCAGATGCGGATGAAGACGGCCCCGGCCCCGGTGGCCGCCGAGACGATCGCCTCGGTCGTCCCGGCCGTCGCAAGCGCCGAGGACCAGCTCTTGCTCGCCGTCGAGAGCGGCTCGGTGGGGAACGCGCTGCGCACACTCTCACCGGAGATGCGGCAGGCACTCCAGCTGACGGTGATCGATGGGCTGACCGCCAGGGAGGCGGCCCGGTTGCTCGGCATACCCGAGGGGACGGTCAAGTCGCGGTTGCGGCTCGCTAAGCAACAGCTGCGCCGACAGCTGATCAATGTGGAGGAATGGTGATCATGTCGGGCTGGCATGTGAACGCAGAGGTGTGGCAGGCGTACGCCGCAGGGCGGCTGGACAACATCGCGATGGCGTCCATCGACTCTCATGTGGCTCGATGTGCCCAGTGCCAGAACTCGGCGCGCGTGGTGGTTTCCGCGGAGGCCACTGACGCGGTGTGGGGCGCCCTCATCGGTGAGCTGCGCCGGCCCGAGCTGCCTCCGACCGTGCGGTGGCTGCGTCGGCTCGGAGTTCGGGAGGAGGACCTGGTGGTGCTCGCCGCATCGGAGGGCTTCGTGCTGCCATGGTCATTAGCCGTGGGCGCAGCGCTGGTCAGCGCCCTGTTGACCTCCCTGGTCAGCGCGCGGCAGGACGAGATCTTCTGGGTGCTCGCACCGACCGCCCCGGTGTTCGCCGTCATAGCCGCCTTCCAGGCGACTGAACCGTTGTACCCGATCATGGCCTCGACGCCGTACGACAAGGTTCGCCTCGCCGTGCTGCGGACGGTGACGACATTGGCGGTCGCTCTGCCGGTCACCAGCGCGGTGGGATTGGCCGTCCCGGGGCTGGCGGACCTCGCGTTCGTGTGGCTGCTGCCCTCGCTGGCTCTGACCTCGCTCGCGCTCGTGCTGCACACGTGGCTCAGGTCGTGGACCGCCGCTGCAATGCCGGCCGGCAGCTGGCTGGTGGTGGTCGTCGCCACCGCGCGCGCCGGCCAGTTCGCAGCTCTGTCGGCGTTCGGGGTTCAAGCGGCCTGCTTGGCCATCGCCGTCGGACTCGCCGTGGTCTTCGTGCTCGGCTCATCCTCGTTCCGCCTGCTGGGTGGCGAGGGCTGATGTCCGCCACAGCCACGCTCGAGGGTGTCAGCAAGCGCTACGGCCGACTCGAAGCCGTCACACCCACTGACCTCGAACTCCGGCCCGGCGTGGTCGGACTGCTCGGACCCAACGGTGCGGGCAAGACGACGATGCTGTCGCTGCTCGCCACCGTGCTGCCCCCGACCACCGGACGGATAACGGTCGCCGGCCACGACGTAACGGCCGCTCACGCGGAAAGAGTCGAGGCCAGGCGGCACATCGGCTACCTCCCGGAGCAGGTCCACTTCCCCACCGGCATGACCCCGGCGGGCTTCGTCGACTACATCGCCGTGCTCAAGGAATGGAAGAACGGCAAACGGCGCGCCGCGGAGGTCCAGCGAGTCCTGGAGCTCGTCGGGCTCGCCGAACGGTCGACGATGAGGATCCGCCAACTCTCCGGTGGCCAACGGCGCCGGTTGGCCATCTCGCAGGCACTGATCGGATCCCCCGACCTGCTGCTGCTTGACGAGCCCACGACCGGCCTGGACCCGGAACAGCGGGCTTCCCTGCGAGGCATCCTCTCGGGGTTGCCGGGCACCGTGTTCTTGTCGACGCACCAGACCGAGGACGTCGCCGCATTGTGCGACCGGGTGATCGTGTTCGACGCCGGCGCGATCCGGTTCGACGGCTCTGTCCGAGATCTGCTGGAGTCGGCGGTCGGCAAGGTTCACGTTGCCCGCGAGGCCAGCGCGGACGCGATCGCCACCTGGAAGACAGGCACCGGTCTGATCCGCTCGATCGGCGGGACGCCGCAGGCTGATGCCCAGCCCCTCGACCCGTCGGTGGAGGACGCCTACTTGCTCATCCGGGGCACTCGAGTCGAAGGAGCACCACGATGAGTGACATCGCGACCGCGTCGCTGTTCGGTTCGCTGGCCCGGCAGGAGATGCGCAACTATGTGAAGAGCGGGTTGTTCTTGGTCGGTCTGGCCTTGACGACGCTGGGGTTCGCGCAGCAGTTCCTCTTTCCTGACAATGGCGGAACCGACTTCGGCGCGATGTGGCTGGGCTTGGTCATCGCCGCCGGTATCGGTGTGTTCGGGATCGGCGTGATGACCGGGATGGTGCGCCGCTCAGACCACCTCGCCGCGGCTGCAGGAGCAGCCGCGACCAGCGAGCGGGAGCGCACCCTCGCCTTGGCCAGCGCAGTTGTCGTCCCCGCCACGGCCGGGTTCGTGTTCTGGGTTGTGGAGGTCCTCGGCTTCTACATCCAAGGCCACGACGTTCCCAATGCCTACGACGGTGTCTCGGGCGCGCACGTCCTCGCCTTCTCCTTCGGGCAGGGAGTGATGGCTTCCATCGGTGGTCCGGTGCTGGGTCTGGTCGCGGCCCGCTACCTGCGATTCCGTGGCCTGGGCGCGCTCCTGTCAGTGGTGATGATCACCGTCACGATCATGATGCAGGGCATCTTCGTGTCCACCCTGTCGTGGCGGATCGTATGGGTGTGGACCCAGTGGGCTGCTCCCACCAGCCTGGACGGCGACACCCTCGGCGGTGAGGACGCCTTCGGACTCTTCCCCGGCTCGCCGTTCCTCTGGGTCGGGTATCTGGCGGCCTTGTGCATCCTCGGCGTCCTCGCTGCGCTCTACCACGATCCGGAATCCGACCGGCGCGCGTACCGCACAATGATCGTCACCGTCGCCGCTGTTGCCGCTGTCTTCGCGGTTCTCTCCATCGCCTTCGGCGTCGACGGCGTTATCGTCAACCGCATCGTCCAGCAGTCATGATCCGTGTTGCCATGCTCTCGCTTCCGTGGGGGCGACTGGCGGGCGCAGCGGTGCTGCTGGGCATCCTCATGGACGGCGTACGCCGTTGGCCATGGCTCCTGTGGCCGCTGGAAGGCATCGCGGTGGGCCTGCTGGCCGCGGCCGTGGCATGGTGTCTCGACGAGCCGACCGGCGCCGTCGTCGACGCCGCACCGCGTCCGTTGTGGTGGCGGACCGTCGCCAGGTCGGCTGGGATCGCGGGCCTCGTGGGGGTGTGGACCGTCACGGTCTGGTCGGCACGCCAGAGCTTGTTCGGTCATCCGTGGGACGTGTGGACCCAGGGTCTGACCTGCAGCGCCGCCGGCGTGGCGTGGGCCACGTGGCGGCGATCGACCGGGGTGCGAACCCCGGGCCTGGCCTTCACCGCCGGTCTGGTTCCGGTGGTCGCCCTCTGGGCGCTGGCGCGGCCGTTCGCCGCGACCATCCCGGTGTTCCCGTATGCCGGTGGCGACTGGAGCACCAGCACCACCGGCTGGATCGGCATCGGGCTTGCCGCGCTGGTCGGCCTCGCCCTGGCTCTGTCCGACTCCCGCTGGTGGCCGGTCGGCAGACTGCCGGATCCACGCAAGCCGCCGCCGACCCGGAGTCGGAGCGCTCCACGCGGGATGCACGAGACCGCGGGTTGACAACAGAGGGGAGCCGAAGCGACGCGCCGGCGACGCGGAGGCGTGAGACTCGCGTGCATTCCGCTTACCCCGGAATGAACCAGCCGCAGCCGGCATCGCTCGGGTACAGCCGGAGGTGTTCGAGACGGCGAACGCCGTGACAACACCGATTCGGGGGGCCTTGCCGGTACCTACCGATAGTTGCGGGAACACCCTGATCTGGCAGTTCGGGCTGGTCCTTGTTGTCGTGCGACGTGAGCAGGGCACCTTGCGATGGCCGGTCCTGAAGGCCGCGTTGTGGCTGACACCTCCCACCAGCCCGCGGTCGGGCAAGCGGGGCGGGAAGCTGTGGTGGCTGATCCTCGCGGGGGCGCTGCTGCTGGCCCTGGAGGAGATGCTGCCCTCGATCCCGAGCCCGGTCAGCCGCGACCAGGCGGCCTTCTTCGACAGCAGCCAAGGCCAGGCGTGGATGGCGGGGAACTGGACCTGGTTCGCGATCCTGATCATGCTGTTCGTCTTCAACGCCGTCTTGGGTGAGGAGCTGCTGTTCCGGGGGCTGATGCTTCCGCGGATGGCACGGTTCGGCCGTGCCGACTGGGTGGTCAACGGCGTGCTGTTCGCCTGCTACCACCTTCACGAGCCGTGGGCGATCCCGCAGACCATCCTGGTCGACACCTTCGCCGAGTCCGGGCTGTCTCGCCGGTATCGCAGCTCCCTGCTCGGCATTGCCGTGCACAGCACCCAGACCGTCTTCTTCATGATCATCGGCCTCTCCCTGGTCCTCGGGTGAGAACCCGCCGCCGTCCTGCGGCCCGCCCGACCGTCACGAGGGTCGGGCTCGTAGGGCGTCCGGTGACGTCGACCGGTGATGTGCTGTGGAAGGAGGACGGTCCGCCACCGGATCGATTCCAGTTCGACGCGGCTCGTCGGTGGGGTCTCTTGGACGTGCTCGATGGGCTGGGCTGAGCCACCGTGCTCGACGTGCGGAAGCCATTCCAGCTATGCGGGCAGGTACCAAGGGCGGCACTCTGAATTCGGCCGGCAAGCCGACCGCGACGGCGCGGCGTCGTGACACCTACTGGCGATGCCTCCGAACCTCACCAGCCGCGCTTCGCAGCCCCCGATGTGAAAGACCCGGCGGATAGACGCTTCTCATGGGGCATAGTGAGCGCGATTGGTACAGGGTCCGTTCAGACACCATGCTCTGGCTGTCACGCGGGCGGTCACGCGGGCGGTCACGCGGGCACACGTGGCCACGATCGGGACTGGGAGCTGGGACATGCATCCGCACGACAGATTCGACGAGTCCGAGATCCGAGCTGCCGAGCACCGTCTTGAGACTGCCCTCGGGGCGGCCGACCGGACTGCATGGGTCTTCGAATACACCGCCGATGCGGTCTTCGACGGCGGTGGCGAGCACGCTGTCGTGGGGCGCGACTCCCTGCTCGCCATGGCGGCGTCGATGCGTCCGTTGACAGAGGTGTCGATCCGGCCACTTCGTACCGAGGGGCGCGATGGCCTCGCGACCGTGTGGGCCCAGGCATCCTGGGTCAGCGGCTCGGCGGAAAGCAACCGGACCCACGTCGAGGTGCGCGGCATGATCCTGTGGCGCAGGGAGGCCGACGGTGTGTGGCGGGTGGCGATGGAGCACCTCGGCTGACGAGTGTTCGGCCTTCCCGAAGGGCCTCGAGGAGCCGGCTCGGAACCGTTGGTGCAAGACGTGGGTACAGGGTCGAGAGACGGCATGGGGTGGGTGAGGTCTTCTGCGATGTCCTCGCAATCCGTGTTCGGATATGGTGAAGCAGGTCGTCACAGCCCAGACCCCGCCATGACATTCCGGTCGATGATGAGCGTTCCACGGTGGGGAAGACGATGGGCCAGGACGTGCTGTGGTCACACGAAACGGTTCTCGCTGCGGAGCCGGGCAGCGCAGCCAAGGCGCGATCGTTCGTGTTGCAGCATCTGGTCGAGCACAGGTTGTTGTACCTGGTCGACGACGTACGGATGGTGGCCGGTGAGCTTGCCGCCAACGCCGTGGTCCACGCGCGGACGGCGTTCACCGTGACTCTGGAGGGTCGGGTGCACTCGGTGCTGCTGAGCGTTCGAGATGGGTCCCCGACTCCTCCGGAGCCCTCCAGCACGGCTCCTAACGGGTTCCTCACAAGCGGCCGTGGCCTGTTCCTCGTCCAGGTGGTCAGCGAGAGCTGGGGCGTGACCGGGTGGCATGGCGATACGAAGTCCGTGTGGGCGTCGTTCGAAGTCCGGGCTCGGAGCTCCGCTGAACAGTAGGACGAGCGTTCACCCGACGCCCCGAGGCGGGAACTACCGAAGCGAGCATGGCGCCGCCCGTGCGCGGCCTTGTTGGGTCGAGCCCGCTTCGGCTGTCACGAGGACGGTGCCTCAGTATCCGATCGGGCCGGCCGACCGGGTCGGTGAGTATGGGTGACGTGCCGCGTGTTCTCGGAGTGAGGCGTGCGGAGTGCCGCGGCGTCAGGGTGTCGTCGGGAACCTTCCTGCGGGTAGGGTGTCCGCGCGATTTGGCGACCCCGACGGCGATCCCCCGAACGCCGGCGGGGGCCTCCTTGTGGAAGGGCCGGCCCTATGCGTCTCAACGGCGCTGTCCTAGACTGACACTGCGTCTCTGCCCCAGACCCCGCTGGAAGCGCCACTCAGTTCGGCGAGGGTCGGGGGGCTTCGTCACTGACGAAGCCCTCGCGAATGTCGTGAGGGCTTCGTGTTGCGGAGCGAGTCGATCGGTCGGAGGCTTCGTCCCCTGTCGCCGGTCTCCAGGGAAGTGGGTTGCCGTGAACGCGCACGACGATCCGACCGTGTCCTCTCCGGCAGCTGACTCCGCCGTGTGGACGCATGCCCGTCGCGCCATGTCGGCGGCGGTCGCGGACGAGGCGCTGTCTGGGCTGCCGGCGGCGCTGCAACGCATCTGCCGCGCCGTCACGTCATCGCTGTCCCTCAGCGGCGCGGTGGTGCAGGTCGTCACCGACGTGCGCGAGGCGGTGGTGTTGGCGAGCTCGGACGGGGCCAGCCATCGGCTCGGCGAGATCCCGTTCGAGGTCGGCGAGGGACCCTGCCTCGAGGCGTTCACGATGGGTCGCCCCGTGCTGGTGCGAGATCTGCTGGGCGAGGGCCAGTCGCGCTGGCCGGGCTATGTCTCGGCTATCAGAGGTGACGGCGTGCACGCGACATACGCGTTGCCACTCCACGTGGGTGCGGTGCGGCTCGGGGTCCTGGAGCTGTACGGCAGCCGCGTCCATTCGCTCTCGTCCGCCGAGCTCTCGCTGGCGCTCGTCTTCGCCCAGGCGGCCACCGACAGCCTGCTCGAACCTCCGAGCGGGTCGTCAGTCGCCATGCTGGAGGACCGGGAAGCGGAGGGTATGGGCCACTGGGTCGAGATCCATCAGGCCCAGGGCATGGTGACCGTCGACCTTGGCCTCGACCTGGCCGGTGCCTTGGCCGTGATGCGCGCACACGCCTTCAGTCGTGGCCTGCCTCTGCTCGAGCTCGCCCGGATGATTCTGGCGGGCGAACGGATCCACATGACAGATGGGGACTGAGGTGCACATGAGTCGAATGAGAACGTGCGCTGGCGCCAGGAGAGATGATGTACAGATGATCAGTAGCAGTCGCCTGTCGGACCTCTTCGTCGAAGTCGCCGACACGCTGGTCGACGAGTTCGACCTGGTCGACTTCCTGCACCACGTGACCAGCAGTGCCGCCGAGATCACGACCAGCACGGCGGTAGGTCTGATGCTGGCCGACCATGACGGAACCCTCAGATTCATGGCCTCGTCCACCGAGGACGCCCGCCTGCTCGACCTCTTCCAGCTCCAGAACGCCGAAGGACCATGCCTGGACGCACATCGCACCGGTGAGGAGGTCCCCAACGTCATCATCGAGTCGGCGGCCGACCGGTGGCCGATCTTCGCCCCCCGGGCCGCGGAGCTCGGCTTCGGGGCCGCACACTGCTTCCCACTGCGGCTGCGCGACCAGACCATCGGAGCGATGAACATCTTCCGGGCCGAGCCGCGCCCGCTCGAGGACGAGGAGCGACGGGTCGCCCGAGCGCTCGCCGACGTCGCCACGATCGGCCTGATGCAGGAACGCGCCGTACGTCGCGCCGAGGAGCTGACCGAGCAGCTGCAGTTC
Organism: Actinomycetota bacterium; assembly: GCA_046735295.1. GTDB lineage: Bacteria > Actinomycetota > Actinomycetes > Propionibacteriales > Nocardioidaceae > Nocardioides. Next base: position 14,516 of record JBKPTA010000015.1, read on the forward strand.
GCCCTCAACAGCCGCATCGTCATCGAGCAGGCCAAGGGTGCGGTGGCCCGTGCCCTCGACGTCGGGGTCGAAGAGGCCTTCATCCTGCTCCGCGGGTACGCCCGCAGCCACCGTCGGCCACTGACTGAGGTGGCCCGGGAGGCGGTCGAGGACCGGCAGGCTCTGCAGGCACTGGCTGAATCCTGGACGCGGCCGGGCCAGGACTAGGAGCACTTCGGCTCTCGGGCCGGAGCTGCTTGCAGCCGAACGTTCCTGGCTCCTCACCATGGGAACCCGAGCCATGGGGTCGAGCGCCTGGGACAGCCGCTGCTGATGTCGAACCTTTCGTGGACCACGAGGAGTGCCCGCGTACCTGGGCGCGATGGGCTCGTGCCCTTCGACGAACGGTTCGGGATTCGCGAGCTCAGCCGCTTCGACCTCAGCGACGGACCCCACCGTCAACGCGAGGTGACGGCATCCTCTTACGTCGCGACCGGGATTACCGATGTCTGACGAGGTCCCCCGGGCCATGGTGGCCGGTCGACCGATCTGCCAGGTTTGACCAGGTGCAGACCTGTCTGAACGCAGGAGATGGCGCCGTGGAAGGCAGGAAATGAGAGTCCTCGTGACCGGTGCGGCCGGCTTCATCGGCGCGGCTGTCGTGCGGGCGCTCTCTGACGAGGGCGACGACGTGACCGAGGTGGACGTGATGCTGCCCCAGGCACACGGCGCGTCCGAGCCACCTCCAGGGGTCCATCGCCTCGACGTCCGTGACGCCGGGTCGTGGAGCGACCTGCTCCGGGGCGTCGACGTGGTCGTGCACGAGGCGGCGCTGGTGGGACTCGGTGCCCGCGTGGCCGATCTGCCGGCGTATGCCTCCCACAACGACCTCGGCACGGCGGCACTGCTTGCGGCGATGCACGAGGCGGGTGTCGGTCGGCTGGTGCTCGCCTCCTCGATGGTCGTCTACGGCGAGGGGCGCTACCTCTGCGCGACGCACGGCCCACAGCGGCCACGCGGCCGCCGCGTCGCCGATCTGGACTCCGGCCGGTTCGAGAACCCGTGCCCGGTGTGCGGAGCGTGGCTGGGCTGGGCGCTTGTCGACGAGGACGAACCCGTTGACCCGCGTAGCGCGTACGCCGCAAGCAAGCTCGCCCAGGAGCACTACGCGGCGGCGTGGGCCCGGCAGACGCGTGGACGCGTGATCGCTCTGCGCTATCACAACGTCTATGGCCGAGGAATGCCTCGGGACACGCCGTACGCCGGCGTGGCGGCGATGTTCCGTTCGTCGGTGGAGCGCGTCCAGGCGCCCCAGGTCTTCGAGGACGGTGGGCAGATGCGCGACTTCGTGCACGTGGACGACGTCGCCCGGGCCAATCTGCTCGCGACGCGCGTCCTGGACCGGTCGGTGCCAGGCTTCACCGCCTACAACGTCGGCTCCGGAACGCCGGTGTCGATCCTCGACGTCGCCAGGGCGGTGGCGGGTGACGGCCCTGGACCGGAGGTGACTGGTCGCTACCGGCTCGGTGATGTGCGACACGTCGTGGCCTCACCGCAGCGCGCGGAGGACGGTCTCGGGTTCCGCGCGGCGATCACACCCACCGAGGGGCTTGCGGCGTTCCGGGACGAACCGTTGCGCGCCTGAGGTTCACCACCCGGTGTCCAGAAGGTGTTCGACCAGCACGGCGGTCACGACTTGGAGGACCAGTGTCGGTCGGCGCCACCGCGCTGGCAGCACCGCCGCGGAGACCAGTAGCCAGGGCACGAACGGGAGCCAGATCCGCTCGACCTCCGCCTTGCTCATCTGCGACGCGTCGGCCAGGACGATCGCCGCGGCGGCCGAGCCGACCAGCCACCGCACGACTCCGTCCGAGCTCCGCCGTCCGGCGGCGAGCGCGCCGAGCCCCGCGCCGAGTGCCGGTCCAGCGCTGATCATGAGAGAGCCGAGCGACGCCCAGGCCCAGTAGGCCGCCGGGCGGTCGGTCGCAAGGCCGTCCCAGTAGCGTTGGCGGAGCACCGGGTAGGCCTCCCAGAGGTAGAAGCCGAACGCGGCCAGCACGAGCGTCGGCAGGAGCGCCACGACGGCAGCGGCCGGGACCACGCGCCATCCCCGGGTCAGCACGACCACGGCCAGGACGAGCGGCCCGACCAGCACCAAGCCGTAGGACAGCACCGGCAAGAGACCGAGCAGGATGCCGGCCAGGACCGCGTTGGTCCACCGGACGCTCGACCGGGTAGCCGTGGACGCGACCGCCAGAACGGCCAGTCCCCAGGCGGCCACGGCTGCGAACAGGGCATCACCCGACACTGCGACCCAGATCGCGGCTGGGGCGAGCACCAGGAAGGGCACCACGCGGCGCGCCACGTCTTCGGCCTCGAGCCGGCGCAGCGTGACCAGGACCGCGACCGGAGTGGTGGCGCCGATCAGCGTGACCACGCACCCGGCCGCGAAAGACGAACCGAGCCCGAGGTGCACCAGACCCACGAAGAACAACGTCGCACCGGGCGGGTGTCCCGCGACATGGATCGGCCAGTGCTCCGCCCCGGCGCTGAACGGGATCCGGGCCACGAACCCACCCAAGAACGCAGGCGCGTCATGGATGGTGCGCGCCGTTACGAGGTACTCCTGGGTGCTGTTCAGCTCTCGCGAGATCCCGCTCGGGCCATAGACCAGGGCGAGCGAGACCGTCCAGGCAAGCGTCGCTGCATACGTCGTGAGCAGCAGCCGGCGCCACGGCAGGGCGGCTCCGAGCCGTTCGCCATGCCGGATGCCTACCCAACCCATCAACAGTGTGAGGGGGCTCCCGATGCCGACCACCGGGTGCCAGGTGGCATGTAGCGGAGCGACCGTGTGTGGGAAGTGGGAGGTGGCGCGCACCGACCAGCCGGTGGCGAGCGGGGTCGCGACCGCGAGCACGACCACGGCCAAGGAGGCAAGGAGCGCACACCGAGTCGCCCATTCCACCGACGAGGGACCGGCTGTCTGGTCGACCTGGTCCCCGGCCGCAACGGAAGTAGGCACGCTGTCAGGCTAGGCAGCGAGCAGCACGGGCAGCAGGGCTCAGTCCCGTCTGTCAGGGATCCGTAACCGTCTGGCCCCCCTCTGGCGCGTGTCCTTTCCTAACCTCGAAGAGTGACCTCGATCCCCCCATGCGACCTCGTCCTGCCGTGCCGCGACGAGGCCGCGGCGCTGCCCGCGCTGCTCGCCGACGTTCCCCGCGGATTCCGAGCGATCGTGGTGGACAACGGGTCCCGTGACGGCACCGCCGACGTCGCACGAGCCCATGGAGCCCGAGTCGTGCTGGAGTCGCAGCCGGGCTACGGTGCGGCCGTCCAGGCCGGCCTGGATGCGGCGGAGGCCGAGTACGTCGCGGTGATGGATGGCGACGGCTCGTTCGACGCCTCCGAGCTCGTCCCACTCCTGAATGCCGTCGTGGAAGGAAGAGCCGACCTGGCTCTGGGCCGCCGACACCCGGTGGCGCGCGGAGTCTGGCCCTGGCACGCACGGATGGGGAACGCGCTGGTCGTCGGCTGGCTGCGACGAACCACCAGCTTCCCAGCACACGACCTCGCCCCGATGCGGGTCTGCCGCCGCACGGAGCTCGTGGCGCTCGACGTGCGTGACCGGAGGTTCGGTTACCCACTCGAGCTGCTGCTGAAGGCGACCGCGTCCGGCTGGCGCATCGCCGAGTACGACGTCTCCTACCGGTTGCGGGCCTCCGGCACCCGGTCCAAGGTCAGCGGATCCGTCCGCGGAACCGTCCGCACCGCTCAGGACTTCTGGAAGGTGTTGTCGGCATGAGGGCGCTCGTGGTCGCCAAAGCACCGGTCCCAGGTCGAGTGAAGACGCGCCTCGGCGCGGTGATCGGGATGGACGCCGCGGCGCGGGTGGCTGCCGCCGCACTGCTCGACACCCTGACCGCCTGCCGGGCCGCCTTCGACGAATGCCATCTCGCCCTCGACGGCGACCTGCACGGCGCCCGCTCGGAAGAGGCGCTCCGAGAGCTGCTGCACGGCTGGGCGGTGCATCCGCAGCGTGGCTCGACGTTGGGGCAACGCCTGGCCCTGGCGCACGCCGACGCAGGTGGTCCCGGCCCGACCGTGCAGGTCGGGATGGACACCCCCCAGCTCACGGCCGGCGACCTGCTCGAGGCGGCCTCGGCGTCGCGGGGCCGAAACGCCGTTCTCGGCCCTGCCGCGGACGGTGGCTGGTGGGTCCTGGCGCTGCCGGACCCGGCTGCCGCCGCGAGCCTGGCCGACGTCCCGATGTCACGCGCAGACACCTACCTTCACACTCGGGTGGCCCTGGAACGAGCGGGCCAGGTGGTCGTCGTCGCACCGATGCTGCGGGACGTCGATACGGTCGCCGACGCCGACGCGGTCTCCAGCGCGCTCGTGGACGGCCATTTCCGCCGCGCCTGGCAGGAGGTGGCCCGATGACGGTGGTCGACACCTCGATGCCCGTCGCACAGGTCTTCGCCTCGGCGCTGCGCGGCCATGTCTGCCTGATCCTCGACGAGGACGGCGCCAGCGGTCTCCTGCCGACCGAGGCGTGGTTGCGCGATGCCGACCACGTCGACGAGGCACTCCTCGACCTGTGCCACGGACCGACTGTCGACATCGGCTGCGGACCCGGTCGCATGGCCGAGGTCCTCGCCCGACGCGGCACCCCCGTCCTGGGCATCGACATCGTGCCGGAAGCCGTCCGGCTGAGCCTGGGCCGCGGCGTGGCCAGCCTGCAGCGCGACGTCTTCGACGCGGTCCCCGGCGAAGGACGCTGGGAGACCGCCCTGCTCGCAGACGGCAACATCGGCATCGGCGGTGATCCCGTCGCCCTGCTGGAGCGCGTACGCAACCTGATCGCGCCGACCGGACGCGTCGTCGTCGAGCTCGCTCCGCCGGGCACCGGCGTTCACACCCGCCATGTGCGACTCGAGTCCGAGATCGGCCGCAGCTCGCCCTTCCCATGGACCCTGGTCGGCACCGACGCCATCGCGGCGGTCGCCGGCGCAGCGGGACTTCGCCCCGTCTCGCAGCACCGGCTGGGAGCCCGCTACGGCGCTGTCCTCGAGGTGGTCCGATGAAGGTCCAGATCCCGCGCGAGGAGGACTTCGGCTCGCGCCTGCGCAGTCCGGCCGTGACGGCTCGCCTGGGGCTGTGGCTCGGCATCTGCTTCGGGGTCGCCTTCGTGACCGGTCTGATCAGTCACTACGCGCAGCAGCAGCACCAGCCCGTTCCGTTCCCGACGAGCCCCAGCTGGGGCTACCGGATCACCCAGGGCCTGCACGTCGTGGCCGGCACGGTGGCGGTCCCCCTGCTGCTGGTCAAGCTCTGGACCGTCTTCCCGAAGCTCTTCGCCCGCCCGCCGCGTCGGGTCGCCGAGCTCCTGCTGCACGGTGCCGAGCGCGTCTCGATCGCCATGCTCGTCGCGGCCGCGATCTTCCAACTCGCATCCGGGCTCGCGAACACGGCGCAGTGGTACCCGTGGCATTTCCACTTCCGGGCCACCCACTACGCCATGGCCTGGGTCGCCATCGGCGCGCTCCTCGTCCACGTCGCCGTGAAGCTCCCGCTGATCCGTGCCGCGCTCGGCTCCGACGTCGACAGCGACGTCCTTGACCGCCCGACCACGGAGCGCGCGGACGGTGTGCTCAGCCGGCGGGGGTTGCTCCGGACGACGTGGGGCGCGGCCGCCCTGGCCACCCTGACAACGGCGGGGATCAGCGTCCCCTGGCTGCGGCACGTGTCCGTCCTCGGGGTGCGGTCCGGGGACGGCCCGCAAGGGGTGCCCATCAACAAGTCAGCCGCTGCGGCTGGGGTCATGGCGACCGCGACCAGCGCGGCGTACCGCCTGACGGTGCGGGCCGGGGACCGCTCGATGTCCTTCTCGCTGGCGGACCTGCGGGCGATGCCCCAGACCACCGCCTCGCTGCCCATCGCCTGCGTGGAGGGCTGGAGCGCCGGTGCCACCTGGACCGGCGTCCGGGTCCGCGACCTGTTCGAACGCGTAGGTGCAGCCCACGGACGGGACGTCACGGTCACCTCGCTGCAACCCTCGGGTCCCTACCGGGTCACCCTCCTACCGGCGAACTTCGCGAACGACCCGCGCACCCTGGTCGCGCTCCACCTCGGCGGTCAGCCGCTGTCGATCGACCACGGCTTCCCGTGTCGGCTGATCGCCCCGGACCGGCCCGGTGTGCTGCAGACCAAGTGGCTGGAGTCCCTGGAGATGGCGGCATGATCCGGGTCGCGACCTTCGGGGCGGGTCTCGCCGCCGCGACGTACGGCGTCCTGCTCCTGATCGAACGTGGGCTGGCCAACCTGGTGGCCACGCTGACCTGGCTGGTCGGCGGGGTCCTCCTGCACGACGCCGTCCTCGCTCCGGCCACGATCGCCCTCGCGTGGGTGGCGCTGCGGCTGGTCCGCAGCGATCGCCTCGCGCCATGGGTGGTCGGGCTGGTGCTGTTGGCGCCGCTCACCCTCCTCGCCGTCCCGGTGCTGGGCCGGTTCGGCGCCCGGCCGGACAACCAGACCCTGCTCGACCGCAACTACTGGGCCGGCTGGAGCGCTGTCGTGGTCGTGGTGATCGCCGGGATACTGGTCGCGCGGCACGTCGAGCGTCGGCGCCGCGCGGGGATCCAGGTGACCGCCCCGACGCCGCTTGAGGGAGGTGATCGTGGCTCGCGTGATGGTGGTCGATGACGATGTCACGGTCCGGGAGGTGGTGGTGACCTATCTGCGGGCGGCGGGGTATGAGGTGGGTGAGGCCGCGGACGGTGAGTCGGCCCTGACGGGTCTGCGCGGCGAGCGGGCCGATCTGGTGGTGCTGGACCTGATGCTTCCCGGTATCGACGGTCTGGAGGTGTGTCGGCGTCTGCGTGTCAGAGGTGATGACGTGCCGGTGATCATGCTGACCGCCCTGGGCTCGGAGACCGATCGGGTGGTCGGGCTGGAGCGTGGGGCCGATGACTACGTGACCAAGCCGTTCAGTCCGCGCGAGCTGGTGCTGCGGGTCGAGTCGGTGCTCCGGCGCGCGGGCGAGCGCGGCGGGGTGAAGGGTGCGGTGAGAGACGGGGACCTGGTGGTGGACTCGACCGAGCATTCGGTGAGGTTGGGTGGGCGTGAGCTGTCGTTGACGGTGCGGGAGTTCGATCTGCTGTGGTTCTTGGTGGGCCATCCCGGGCGGGCGTTCTCGCGTGAGGAGCTGCTCAAGCAGGTGTGGGGGTGGTCGTTCGGTGACGACGCGACGGTGACGGTCCACGTGCGCCGGCTCCGGGAGAAGATCGAGGTCGACCCGACCCATCCGGTGCGGTTGGTGACCGTGTGGGGTGTGGGCTACCGCTGGGAGGCGGCGTCGGGGGTGGGGTCGTGACGCACGACCAGGTCGTCATCGTGGTGACCACCGCGGCGTGGTCTGGCGGGGTCGGACTGATCGGGGGCCTTGTGGTGTGGGTGGGGCGGCGTGCGTCGGTGCGTTGGCTCACCGTGGGGGTCGCGACGACGGCGGTGCTGGCGGTGGTGGCGGGCACCGTGGCGACCTCGCGGGCGATGTTCCTCTCGGGCCACGACCTGGGTGTGATCAGCTTGGTGGCGGCGGTTGCGGGTGTGGTGGCGATCGCGTTCGCACTGGCGGTCGGGTCGGCGCTCGCGGGGTGGTCGCGGGATCTGCGGGACCAGGCGCGGCGGTTCGGCGAGAGCGGCTCCTTCGTCTCGGATACGTCGGGTCCGGCGGAGTTCACCGAGCTGTCGGAGGAGCTGGGCCGCACCAGCGAGCGGTTGGCCGAGTCCCGCGCGCGCGAGCTCGCGCTGGAGCAGTCGCGTCGCGAGCTGGTCTCCTGGGTCTCCCACGACCTGCGCACGCCGTTGGCCGGGCTGCGGGCGATGACCGAGGCGCTGGAGGACGGTCTGGCCGACGACCCCGGGCGCTACCACGCGCAGATGCGTGCCGAGGTCGACCGGATGGTGCGGATGGTCGACGACCTCTTCGAGCTCTCCCGGATCCATGCCGGTGTGCTGCGGCTGCGTCCCCAGCCCGTGGCGCTGGGTGATGTGGTCAGCGAGGCCATCGCCGCAGCCGACTCGGTGGCCCGAGCGCGCGGCGTACGCCTCGGGGGGCAGGTGGAGGAGCCGGTGCTGGTCACCGCCGATCCCGCCGGCTTGTCGCGGGTGGTGTCGAACCTGCTGATGAACGCGATCCGCCACACCCCCGCCGACGGAGTTGTCCAGGTCAACGCCCGCTCGGTCCCGGGGGGTGTCGAGCTGTCGGTCAGCGATGGGTGCGGCGGCATGCGGGAGGAGGACATCCCGCGCGTCTTCGACGTCGGCTGGCAGGGCAGCAACGCCCGGACGCCGGACCACCTGGACACCACAGGAGGGGCCGGGGCGGGGCTCGGCCTGGCCATCGTCAAGGGCATCGTGGAGGCACACCGAGGCCGCGTAGCCGTCACCAACGACGAACCCGGATGCCGGTTCCTGGTCACCCTCCCGGGATGATCACCGATCCACGAGCACGGGCGCGAGCTCGTCGTGGTTGGGCGGCGCTGCGCGCGGGTGAGGGCGCTGCGGCCGAGGCGTTCTCTGACCCAGCCTCGAGCGACGGGCCGTCTGCCGAGATGTGGGAGGGCTCGGCGGGGTGGCGGAGCACGTTCGAGGTCGTCCGGAACGAGTCGTGATCGGGTTCTGGCCGAGCAACGGCGATGTCGACGTCAGTCGATCAGCAGCACCGCCTTTCCGGCGATCCGACGGTCGAGCAGCGCTGACATCGTGTGAGCAAAGTCCCGCCACGACTCTTCGAGCTCGATCTGGCTGTCGAGACGTCGGTCGAGGAGGAGCCGAGTGAGCAGGCGGAGGTCCCGGGCGGCCTGGTCGTCCGGTCCCAGGGCAGTCGGCAGGTTGAAGGAGAGGATCTGGGCGCCTTTGGCACGGTCGAGTCTCTCGGCGCGGAAGGTGATGACGGAATCGGGCGTGGGGGTCGCCAGGTTCACCACGACACCGTGGCTGGTCAGATGTTCGATCGCCTGGCCGAAGGCATCGCCGCCGATGCCGTCGATGACGAGGTCATAGTCTCCGCCGAAGGTGTCCCGGACCTCGTCTGCGCCGAGTCGCCGGAGCACGTCGTGAGCACCGTTCCTGTCTCGAGCCAATGCGGTGACATGGGCCCCACTCGCGCACGCGAGCTGGACGGCCATCCGACCGACGCCCCCGTTTGCTCCGGCTACGAGCACTTTGTGACCGAGCAACAGGCCTCCGAGCCGGAGGGCGTGCAGGGCGGTCAGCCCGGCGGTGGGCAGGGTGGCCGCGCTGGCGAAGGAGACCTCGTCGGGAATGGCGGTCAACCGGTCGGTTGGTATCGCCGCGAACTGCGCCCAGGCTCCGGACCGGACCAGTCCTACGACACGCTCGCCGACCGCGGGGCCCGTTCCGTCCGCGGCGGGACGTTCGACCACACCGGCCGCGTCCCAGCCGGGGACGGACCCCGCGGGGAGAAGGGGCAGGTCCTCGAGCTCGCCGCGATTGAGAGACGTGGCGTGCACCCGGACCAGGGCCTCGGCTGCGGAGGGGACGGGCAACGCCCTCGCGGTCATCCTGAGGTGAGGAGGTGCCGGTGTCGTTCTCAGGGCCAAGATGGGCGCGTCTTCGGCGATGGTCAAGCCTACGACCTCCGACATCCAGCTGTCGCCGTCCCTCGTGGATCGATGTGTGCGAGGTCGTCGGTGACGCCCTCCGGGGGGCGGTGGGGCACCTCAGACCTGATGAGGCCTGTGCTGGGAGTCTGCAGTCGAACCCCGATTCGCTCCAGGACTGATGGTTGTCCCAGAACCGCGCCGCTCAACACCAGGCCCACCCCCACCAGCCGCTGTGTCGTGAGCATCTCTCCGGCCAGTGATGCGCCGAGGACGGTGCCGGTCAGAGGATTGAGCAGGCCGATCAGACCTACGGCGGATGCGGGCAATCGCCGCAGACCCCGGAACCAGACGAGGAAGGCCAGCGCGGTGCCGATGAGCCCGACGTACGCGTAACCAGCGGAGGCGCGGAGGTCGAACTGCGGAGGTGGCCCCTCGACGATGAGTGCCGCAGGGAGCAGGATCACCCCAGCCACGAGCAGCTGCCAACCGGTGAACGTGACCAGGTCGTGGGGCGGCTGCCAGATCTTCACCCAGGCGTAGCCGGCCGACGAGATGCCCACGGCTCCGAGGGATGCGGCCACACCGACGACGTCGAGCCGGACGCCGCCGTGGACCACGAGGAGGGCGACCCCGCCAAGGCCGGCAGCCGCCCCGGCGAGTGACAGCGCGGCCGGCCGCTCGCCGGCCAGAAGCCAGGCCAGGGCCATGATCGCGATCGGCGAGGTCGCGGTGAGCGTCGAGGCGATCCCGCCCGGGAGACGGTAGGAGGCGACGAAGATCAGGACGAAGAAACCCGCGAAGTTGAAGATCGCCAGTACGCAGACCCGAAGCCACCAGGCTCGACTGAGCGCCCCCGGCCTGATCACGAGAAGGACGAGTCCCGCAGGGAGGGCCCGCACGGCGGCGCCGAAGACGGGTCGGTCTGGCGGCAGCAAGGTCTGCGTGACGTAGTAGCCGGAGCCCCACGCGATCGGCGCCAAGGCGGTGAGCGACAGGGTAGTGAGTTTGCCTTCCATGGAAGGCAAAATGCTTTCCGCGTCAGGTATATTCCCAGCCATGCCTGACCATGTGGCCGACGTCATGCAGCAGTGGAGACGGGAACGACCCGACCTCGACGTGTCACCGCAAGCCGTCATCGCCCGCCTGCACAGGATCGCGAACAAGCTCACCCAGGAGCTGGTCGCCGTCTACTCCGCGCACGGACTCGGAGAAGGTGAGTTCGACGTCCTGGCGACGCTGCGCCGCCAGGGCGCTCCGTTCGAGCTCGTCGCCAGCGACCTGGCCGACCAGACCATGGTCACGTCGGGAGCGATCACCAAGCGCGTGGATCGGTGCGTGGCGCAGGGCTGGGTCACGCGGGGCGTCAGCGCGAGAGACAGGCGGAGCCGAGTCATAGCCCTGACCGACGATGGGGTCTCGGTGATCGATGATGCCTTCACCGACCACATCGCGAACGAGCACGCGCTCCTGGCGCCCTTCACCGCTCGCCAACGTGCCGAGATGGCAGGACTCCTCGAGTCCTGGGCGATCGCGCTCGGCGTGTGAGGCACCACCCCCGCGCCTCACGGGTCAGCGGTTCTTCGCGGCTCAGGACCCATCAGGCAAGGCACGTGTCACTGAGTGCGGCTTGTCGCAGATCTGCCACCGGTCGACGATCCCGAGGAGGGGCAACACCTCTCGCGCGGCCGATCGCCGTCATGGACCTGATGCGCCAGCCGGCCGCCAGGTTGAGCTGCGTCGAGAGCGGCTCGAGGTCAAAGGCACGGAACTGCCGGCATGCCAGACCCAGAGCCTCTGCTTCGAGCGTCATGTGCGCCACAGCTTGGCCCAAGTCATAGTCCGCGAACTCCGAGAACTCGATGTCCGAGGTCTCGACGTGGAGGTGGACGATGTTCACGACCAACAGGCTCGCGCTCGGCGCCCACCTCGCCGAGCTCGGCGCCAGGTGGCGCGAGAGGATGGCGTGCTCAGGACTGTCGCGGATCGCAGTGTAGAACGCCCAGGGCTGTGAGTTGCCCGCCGATGGAGCCCACCGGGCTGCTTCGAGCAGGAGCTTGACGTGTGCCTCATCGACAACGCTGTCGGGGTCGAAGGACAGCGGGCTGAAACGTGCGCGCAGCAACGGATGCAGTCCCCTTCCGCGCTCCGAGGTCTCATCACGTGTGAGACGGTCGGAGGCGCGCAGACCGGCTGGGTCTTGCGCCTGGCCGAGCCGGCTCATGTCGCGAGCAGCGTCTCGATCTCGATGGTGATCATGACGTCCTTGCTGACGAGCAGTCCGCCGGTCTCCAGCGCGACGTTCCATGCAATGCCGAAGTCCTCGCGGTTCACGGTCGTCTCTGCCGAGAAGATGGCCCGGTCACCCCCCCAGGGATCGCGGGCGTGGCCCTCGAAGGACACCTTCAGCGGCACCTCTCGAGTGATGCCGTGGATGGTGAGGTCACCGTGGACGACGCCACCAGAGCCGCGCCATTCGACTCGGCGACTCAGAAACGTCGCCTTCGGGAAGTTCTCGACGTCGAAGAGGTCCGAGGAGCGGAGATGCTCGTCGCGCGCGTCGCTACCGGACTCGACGCTCGCCATGCCGATCACGACCTCGACCCGCGAGTCGCGGAGGTCCTCGGCGATCGCCACCGTGCCGGCGACGTCGGTGAAACGACCCCGGACCTTGGTGATCATGAAGTGTCGTCCGGTGAACGCCACCTCGGAATGGCTCGGATCGATCTCCCACGTCCCTGGGGAGGGTTGAAGGACGCCGCCGACGAGGCGGGTCGCACGCGTGGTGGTCATGGTTGTCTGCTTCCTGGCTGGGCGCTCGTACCGATCGTGGAAGGCACCGCCGCGGCTGGCGCCGCGGCCGTGCCATCTCAGGGTCCTCCGTCGGGAGGAGCCGTTACGGTCGTAACGCCGACCGGGTCGGGCAGACCCATCAGGCAGCCGACCTCTGGAGGAACGATGAGCGCCCTGCTGCCCCCCGTCGACGGGTATGCCGTGGGCTAGCAGTCGGAGGATCTCGCTGCGCGATCGGGTCTGGTTCAGGCAGTCTCTTCGACCTCACCCGGCAAAGCGCGGTTGCCGGCGTCGCTCATGACCACGCGAGAGGAGTGAAGTGCCAGCGCCCATGGCGGAGGGACGGACCAACCCCGGCATCCCCCGGCGGTCGTGGCTCTCCGAACGCACGTCGAGACTCACGTCGGCACCATCATCACCAAGCTCGGCCCCGTCCCGGGCAGCTGTGCGCGCGTCGTAACGGTCTCGTCCCCCAAGCGACTCAACGGTGTCACCGGTGACCACCGGGCGAGATCGGGCGTGAGTTGCCGAGTGCGTCGCGGTGTTCCCCGTTGGTTCAACCACCCGCGAGCTGGTCGGAGAGGACGCCCCCGCATGTCGACCGGAGTCATCTCGTTGTTCTGCGACGCGACGCTGGCGCGCCGCATCGAGAGGGCGGAGGTCGATCTCGTCAGCGCCGCCAACGATGCCGCCGGGCGTCGCGGAGCGGATGCGTTCCTCAGTCCGGTGGCCGGTGGTGTCGCGAGCTTCGCCGATGCCGGGTCGCCGTACAACAAAGTCACCGGTCTCGGGTTCGACGGAGTCCCCGATCCGGAGGAGCTCGGCGCGATCGAAGGCGCCTTCGCTGCGCGGGGCGCACCGGCCCAGGTCGAGTTGGCTCACCTCGCCGATCCCGCCATCGGCGAGACGCTCACGGCACGGGGATATCGACTCGAGTCGTTCGAGAACGTTCTGGGCCGGTCACTCGACGGGTCCGAGGCTGCGCTGTCGCTGCCCGAGATCGACGTCCGACCCAGTCCGGAAGACGAGTTCGACAACTGGTCGTCTGTCGTAGCGGACGCGGCCGCCCATCCTGACTCCGAGGGACTTCCATGGCACGAGGAGTTTCCACGTGCGATCTATGAGCAGGCGGAGCGCGACGCTGCACAGGCGGGTGTGCGCCGATACGCGGCGTGGCGCGCCGGCTCGCTCGCCGGAGGTGCTGGATTGCGTCTGGTCGACAACATCGCCCAGTTCGCAGGAGCTGCGACCGCCCCCGCACACCGGCGTCACGGAATCCAGAACGCGCTGCTGTCCCTCCGCCTCGCCGACGCCGCTGCCGAGGGCTGCGACATGGCGGTGATCGTCGTTCAACCAGGGTCGAAGTCCCAGCAGAACGCCCAGCGGCGCGGCTTCCACCTTCTCTACACACGCGCCATTCTCGTGAAGCCTCTTGTGAGCTGACCTCGCCGCATCGTCCCGTGCCGGCTCCTGGTCGATGGCGAGGGACCTGCCGGGGCGCGGTGTGTGCACCTTCTCTCCGGGCGCGATCGAGACCGAGGTAAGGCGAGCCCGTCTGGTGAGACCAATCAAGTGGGGCGAACGGTCACGCCCTCTCCAGACGACCTTGCGGCGCTGCGGGTCCTACGAGCCGGCAGGAGGGTGGCCCAGTGACGAGAAGACCAATGGGGTCGCCGCGTCGATCCGGTGCGCGAGAAGCCAGCACGGACCGTGCGGGGTACGTCGAGTCGGATGCCGGGGACGAGAGCGTCCTGGTGGAGCGTCTCCGCGCAGGTGACGAGCAAGCCTTCTCGGAGCTCGTGGCGCGTTTCCACCCGGCCATGGTGCGGCTGGCCATGACGCGGGTCCGTACTCGGGCGGTCGCGGAGGAGGTCGCTCAGGACGCCTGGCTGGGTCTTCTACGGGGCATCGACACGTTCGAGGGACGGTCGTCGTTGCGCAGCTGGTTGTTCCGCATCGTGATCAACCGGGCGATCAGCAGTGGGACTCGAGAAAGGACGCACTTGCCCGTGCACGACGGTGAGCTGGAGCATCGTGACGGGAGGTTCAGCCAGGACGGCTGGTGGGTGACGGCACCCGTCCATTGGGCCGATGAAGTGCTCGACCGCATCACCGCGCCGGCATTGGTCGAACGGGTGCACGAGGTGATCGCCGAGCTGCCCGAAGCGCAGCGACAGGTGGTAACGCTGCGCGATGTCGAAGGACTCACCAGCGCAGAGGTGTGCGGGATCCTCGATATCACCGAAGGCAACCAGCGCGTGCTGCTACACCGAGGGTGTGCCAGGATCCGAGCCGCACTCGAGCAGGAGGTCATGCCATGAAGGTCCGTCGGCCGTGGGCTCGCCGCGCCGGCGGTCACGACCTGACGTGTCGCGAGGGGGTCTCCCTGATCACCGCCTACCTGGACGGCGCCCTGGGAACCGGTGACCAGGACCGGCTCGAGCGTCACCTCGACGAGTGTCCGCACTGTTGGGAACACCTCAAGCAGATCGAGGCGGCGGTCGTCGTAGCCGGAGTCGTGCGGGCCGAAGACCTGGACCCGGTCGCCCGGGAGGACCTGATGGACCTGTACCGCCGGTGGATCAGCGAAGGAGGCGGCTGACACCGCCTCCTTCGCTGAGCGGTCGTCGACGCCGTAGCGCAGATGGACACGACGACAGTCGTGGGGCCACGCGCCTCGTGGCCGATGACCGGGGTCGGCCCACAGCCAGCGGACGGCCACCCGTCCGATCATCCACGCACTCGACGAGAGGCACGGCGCGCGTCGTCCCGCATGCGGCGCGGCGGGGTCGCGCGACAGCCCACCCCCGGTCGAGCCCGGGGCATCCGCACCCGACATCGAAAGGTCCGCCAGGTCGTCACGGCCTCTCCGCCGTCCGCACACCCGCCGACGTCACCGCCGGTGACGCCTCCACGCGTCGCGGCCCGCATCGGTGCACCGAGCGACGTCACGGCGTCCCGGCTCCACCGGGTCGGGTGGAGGGAGGTGCCGTCGAGCCGCGGACCACCAGCGACGGCGCCAGCATCACCGAGCGCGCCCCCCGCGTGGGGTCTGCGATCGCGTCCAGCAGCAAGCGCGCGGCCTCGGCGCCGATCTGCTGATGGGGGATGGCGATCGTCGTGAGCGGTGGGCGCAGCTTGTCGAGGAACGGCATGTCGTTGAAACCGACCACGCTGACGTCGTCGGGACACCGGATCCCGCGCTCGGCGAAGACGTCATAGCAGCCGAGCGCGATCAGGTCGTTGCCGGCGACGATCGCGGTGAACTCGGCGCCGTTGTCGTAGAGCCGCCGCAGTCCGGCAGCACCGGCGTCCTCGCTCCAGTGGTCCGCCGTGGTGACCAGCGCCGGGTCGTCGTCGAGGCCGAGGTCCCGGACAGCGGCTCCGAACGCCCGGGCCCGGGTGACGCCGGTGGACGTCGTGGGCGGCCCGGCGACATGCGCCATCCTGGTGTGGCCGAGCTCGGCGAGATGGCGTACGGCGAGCTGGATGCCCGCCGCATCGTCCGGCGTGATCGACGGCACATCGACGCCCTCGGGCCGGCGGTTGACCATCACCATCGGCACGCCCTCGCGATGGAGATGCTCCAAGAGGGGGTGGTCGACGCGCGCCGTCGCCACGATCAGACCCTCCACCTGGCGTGACCGCAGGAGCTCGATCTGCATCTTCTCGCGCGTGGGGTCGTTGTCGGTGTTGACGATCAGCCCGCTGTACCCGGCGGTCTCCAACACCTCTTCGATGCCGCGCACGATGGGCGGGAACAGGGGGTTGGTGAGGTCGGGGATGACCAGACCGACCGTGCCGGACTTCGACGTCTTGAGGCCGCGTGCGATCGGGTTCGCGCGGTAGCCCAGCTGCTCGGCGACCTTGATGACCCGACGCGCGGTGTCGGCGTTGACCAGCGCACGGGTGGCCGGGTTGAGCGCGCGTGACGCCGTCGCGGCGTGCACGCCGGCCGCCTCGGCCACGTCGCGGAGCGTCGGTGCAGACACGGCAGGATCCTAGAACCGTCCCGCTGGTTGCCAGCGGAGCCGCACGGCGGCGGCCGCAGCGCCGAGGGGCACGGCGAGGAATGCGCTGGTGGCGAACAGCACGCCGTACCGGCCCTCGTCGGCGAGTCCGGAGGCGATGAGTGCCGCCAGAGCAGAGCCGACGAACAGAGAGCCGGCGAAGAACGAGACGACGGTCGCCCTGGCGGCGGGCAGCACCTCCGTGGCCCACGTCTGCAAGGTCGAGTG
The DNA here is from genome assembly GCA_046735295.1 of Actinomycetota bacterium. Classification (GTDB taxonomy): domain Bacteria; phylum Actinomycetota; class Actinomycetes; order Propionibacteriales; family Nocardioidaceae; genus Nocardioides. The sequence continues at coordinate 31,149 of JBKPTA010000015.1, forward strand.
CATCGAGGTCCATGCCAGGCCGAGGAGGACCGCGGCGACCACGGCGACGGCCACCTCCTGGGAGAACGCGAGCAGCGCGCAGGCGGCGAGCGCCGCGCTCGCGCCCAGCACTATCAGCCGCGCTGGGTGACGCCGCTGCGAGAGGCGGCCCACCAGCCAGGAGAAGGGAAGGACGGAGACGCCGTACACGCCGATGGTCAACCCTGCGACGGTCGGCGAGGCGCCGGCGTTCTCCATGGCGGGCGGCAGAAGAGTGATCGTGCCGAGCAGCACCGCGCCCTCGGCGAGGGCGCACAGCAGCACGAAGAGCGTCCCCGGGGAGCGTCCGACGTACCCGATGGGACGCAGGAAGGAGCCGCCGTGGTGCTCTCGGACGGGCTCCGAGAGGGCACCCACGTGGAGGGAGAGCAGGACCGCGGCCAGCCCGGTGAGGACGAACATGAGCCGCCAGGACGACAGGTCCGCCACCACGCCGGCGCCGACCGAGGCGAGGGCGGTGCCGAGGGCGACGCCGACCATCAGGCGGGCGATGTCACGCTGCCGGACGTCGGCGCGGACAGTGTCGCCGAGGTAGATGAGCGCCGCTGGGTACGCCGCGCCGAACAGGCCGCCGGCCAGGCCTCGAGAGACGCCGAGCAGGGGCACGGTCGTCGCGGCCGCCGACGCGATGGAGCACAACCCGGCGAGCAGCAGGGTGACCCGCATCGTCGTCACCCGGCCGAACCGGTCCGACACGGAGCCCCAGACCGGCTGCGAGAGTCCGTAGACCAGGAAGTAGGCACCTGCCGCGCGGACGACCTCCCCGAGCGGTGCACCGAGGTCGACCGCGATCGCGACCAGCATGGGTGGCATCGCGAACCGGTCGAAGGTCGCGACGAACGCCGCGGCCTGCAGCAGCCGGATCGGCCTCGTAGGCGCCTCAGTGGACGTCGACAAGCCCCGAGCCGTCCGCCAGCGCCGCGTCCATCACATCGAGGCCGTCCTCGACCCCCGGCAGGTAGGTGCGGCGGAGAGCCACCAGCGTCTCGAGGGACCCGCGATCGACCGCCCCGTCCGTCACCAGCCCCTCGTCCGGGCTCCGCAAGCGCTGGACGTAGCGGACTGCGAGGTCGTCGTCGAGCCCGAGCCGTCGGACGGCGGCCTGACGAGCCTCGTCCTGGAGGGCTCCGGCGAGGACCTCCGCGGCGGTCTCGGTCACGGCACCGAGCAGGCGGCGTGCCGTGTCCAGGTGCTCCTCGCCCACGACGGCGACGACCGTCCCGAGGTACGGCGACAGATGGTCGGTCGCGCCAGCGAGCCGGACGCAGCCGGCGCGCTCCGCCAGCAGCTCGTTGCCGGCGTTGAGCATGGTTGCGTCACACTCGCCGGCGAGCAGCGCCTGGAGCCGCTGCGGAGTCGACCCGAGCGCGACGAGCTCGTACTCGTCACGACCTACGCCGAGCCGGTCACCGAGTGCATACAGCGCCAGGGCGAAGCCCGAATGCGGTACGTCGACCCCGATGCGAGCGCCGTGGAGCCCGCCGGCGTTGAGCCCGGGCCGTCCGTACAGCCCCAGACCGAGAGCCCGGTCGACGGCGCCGACGATGCGAGCGTCGAGTACCTCACCGAGCGGGTTGCGCGGATCGAACCGGTAGGCGACGACGTTGTCGGGGCTCGTGAATGCCACCTGAAGCTCGCCCGAGGCCAGCGATCGGAACTGGTCCGGGGACGAGGACACGGGGTGCTCGACGACCTCGAGCCCGGCCGCCCGGAGGATCCCCGATGAGGCCGCGAGGTCCAGCACGACCGAGGGGCTGAATGTGCCGACGTCGACGCGGATCAGGGCTGCCTCCTGTGCATGGATGCGCCTACGGTACCCAATTCTGCATTCGATTGCAGCACCCCTCGACAGCGCAGGTTTCGGCTTGACATGCTGATCGCGGTGCACGAGGCTGCATTCGTTTGCAGTCGGAGACGGGTCGGACGTCGCGGCGCCCGGAGCAGAAGGAGCCACGGATTGGACGAGAGAGTCGCCTCAGCGATTGCGCACTGGGCGCCGCGCTTCACCGCCAACGGCGTGACCCCCGCCGACTTCGCGCGCGTCACGGCGTCCATCGAGACCTGGCCGGAGTGGTGCGCAGCGTGGGTCGCCGTCGCTGAACAGCACGAGGAGCTCGGTCGCGAGGCGCTGAAGGAGGGCCGGCTGCGTTCGGCAGGCGAGCACCTCGCCCAGGCGGCGACGTACTTCCACTTCGCGAAGTTCGTCTTCGTCGAGGACCTCGCCCAGATGAAGGCCGCTCATGCACGTGCCGTCGCGGCGTACACCGACGCGCTGCCACATCTCGACCCCCCGGGACGCCGGGTGGAGATCCCCTTCGAGAGCGGCACCCTGGTTGCGGTCGTCCGCACGCCGTACGGCGAAGGGCCGTTCCCGGTCGTCCTGATGATCCCCGGCCTGGACTCCACCAAGGAGGAGGTGCGGTCCACCGAGCAGACGTTCCTCGACCGCGGCCTGGCCACGTTCAGCGTCGATGGCCCCGGCCAGGGAGAGGCCGAGTACGAGGTGAGGATCCGTGGCGACTGGGCACCGGTGGCGGAGGTCCTCTACGACGCCATCGGCGAGCAGCGGGACCTCGACCGCAGCCGGCTGGGCGTGTGGGGCGTCAGCCTGGGTGGCTACTACTCCGTGGCCGTCACCGCGGCGCTCGGCGCTCGAGTCGACGCCGCAGTGGCCCTCGCCGGACCGTTCAACTTCGGCCAGTGCTGGGACGGTCTGCCGTCGATGACCCGCGAGACCTTCCGCGTCCGCTCACACACCGCGAACGACGCCGAGGCCCGCGCCGTGGCGAGCACGCTGGACCTGTCGGAGACCGCCGGCAGGGTGACCGCCCCCATGCTCCTGGTGTTCGGCAAGAAGGACCGGCTGATCCCCTACGAGCAGGCCGAGAAGGTGCACGCGGCCGTGCCCGGTTCCGAGCTGCTGATGCTCGAGGAGGCCAATCACGGGTGCGCCGACTACTCGCCATGGCACCGGCCGCGCACCGCGGACTGGCTCGCCTCCCATCTCGGCGGCGATGTCGGCGACCCCCACCCGGATGCGAAGGCAGGAGCTTGATGTCCGTCTCTGAGCACACACCCGGATCGGTGCGGATCGGCTGGATCGGCGCCGGCCGAATGGGTGCGGCCATGGCCGCCCGTCTCGCGCGTGCCGGCGAGGACGTCACCGTGTGGAACCGCACCCGAGCCAAGGCCGAGGCCCTCGCCGACACCGGCTGCAAGGTGGCGGAGGCGATCGCCGACCTGCGCGACCGTGACGTGGTCTTCACGATGGTGTCCGGTCCGGCGGACCTCGTCGAGGTGCTGACGGGCGACGGCGGCGTGTTGGCCGACCCCGACCACGTGCCGAGCGCGGTGGTGGACTGTTCGACCGTCGACTCGGAGACCTCGGCCGCCATGCGCGAGGCCTGCGGCACGCTAGGGGTGGACTTCCTGTCCGCGCCGGTCAGTGGCAACGCGAAGGTGGTCGCCGCCGGGCTCCTCACCCTGGTCGTGTCCGGTCCGGAGGAGACCTGGCTGAAGGTGGCGCCGCTGCTCGATCACCTCGGCCAGGGAGCGACGTACGTCGGGGAGGGTGACGTCGCCCGCCTGGCCAAGATCGCTCACAACGTGATGCTCGGCGTCGTCACCCAGTGCCTGGCCGAGATCACCGTGCTCGCCGAGAAGGGCGGGATGTCGCGGGCCGCGTTCCTGGACTTCCTCAACAAGTCGGTGATGGGCTCCACGTTCACCCGTTACAAGGCGCCGGCGTTCGTGCACCTCGACTACACCCCGACCTTCACCCCGCTGCTGCTGCGGAAGGACTTCGACCTCGGCTTCGCCGCCGCGCACGAGCTCGACGTACCGATGCCGGTCTCCGCCGCCGCCGCCGCCGCGGTGCAGACCACCGTGAGCAGCGGCCGTGTCGACGAGGACTTCGCCATCCTGCTCGACGCCCAAGCGCACAACAGCGGGCTGACGCTGAAGCCGGAGGACACCGAGGTGGACGACGGCCTCTCGGGAGGAGACGGGCTGTGAGCCGGCCGCTCCCGGCCCCCGGACACATGGGGGTCGACTACGAGGAGCGCGTCGACTTCGCGCGTCTGCGCGACTACCGGCTGGATCGGGCCCGAGAGGCCCTCGACAGCAGTGAGTGCGGCGCCTTCCTGCTCTTCGACTTCTACAACATCCGCTACACCACCTCCACCTGGATCGGGGGCGCGCTGGGCGACAAGATGATCCGCTACGCCCTCCTCGTGCGCGGCAAGGATCCGGTCCTGTGGGACTTCGGCTCGGCGGTCAAGCACCACAAGCTGTACTCGCAGTGGGTGCCGGAGGAGAACTACCGGGCCGGCTTCCTCGGCTTCCGTGGCGCCGTCGCCCCGAGGGTCGGGTTGATGCTGGAAGCGGTGACGGAGATCAGGTCGCTGCTGACCGAGGCCGGCGTGGCAAACGAGCCAGTGGGCGTGGACATCGTGGAGCCGCCCTTCTTGTTCGAGATGCAGAAGCAGGGACTGACCGTCGTGGACGCTCAGCAGCACATGCTCGACGCGCGCGTGATCAAGTCGCACGACGAGATCACGCTGCTGACCCAGGCGGTGGCCATGGTCGACGGCGTCTACCAGGGCATCGTCGAGCGGCTGAAGCCGGGCGTCCGCGAGAACGAGATCGTGGCGTACGCCAACCAGCGCCTCTACGCGATGGGCTCAGACCAGGTGGAGGCCGTCAACGCCATCTCGGGAGAGCGGTGCAACCCCCACCCGCACAACTTCACCGACCGGCTGATCCGTCCCGGCGACCAGGCCTTCTTCGACATCATCCATTCGTTCAACGGCTACCGGACCTGCTACTACCGCACGTTCTCCGTCGGCAGCGCCACGGCGGCGCAGCGCGACGCGTACACCCAGGCTCGCGAGTGGATGGACCGCGGGATCGAGGGCATCCGGGCCGGCGTCGGTACCGACGAGGTTGCCGCGCTGTTGCCGAAGGCGGAGGAGTTCGGCTTCGGCAGCGAGATGGAGGCCTTCGGCCTGCAGTTCGCGCACGGCCTGGGGCTCGGGCTGCACGAGCGGCCGATCATCTCCCGGCTGAACTCCATGAAGGAGCCGATCGAGCTCCGGGTGGGGATGGTGTTCGCCCTCGAGACCTACTGTCCGGCCTCGGACGGCTACTCCGCCGCACGCATCGAGGAGGAGATCGTGCTCACCGAGGAGGGCCCCCGTGTGCTGACCCTGTTCCCCGCACAGGACCTGTTCGTCGCCAACCCGTACTGAGAGGACGTCCGATGGGTGACTTCAGCCTCGACAAGATCTCCGATCTTCCGCTCGACCTGCTGATCGGCGGCCACGCCGTCACCGCCTCCGACGGCGGCCGCTTCGACGTCATCGACCCGGCCACCGGCGACGTGATCACGACCGTCGCCGACGGTACCGTCGACGACGCGATCGCCGCCGTCGACGCCGCGGACGCGGCCGCTGGCGGCTGGGCGGCCACCGCCCCTCGGGAGCGCGCCGAGGTGCTCCGCCGCGCGTTCGAGCTGATGACCGCGCGGGCCGACGAGCTCGCGCACCTGATCTCGCTGGAGAACGGCAAGGCCCTGACCGACGCCCGCGGCGAGGTGGCGTACGCCGCGGAGTTCTTCCGGTGGTACGCCGAGGAGGCGGTCCGTGCGTCCGGGGAGCTGACCACCGCGCCGTCGGGGGCGAACCGGATCATGGTGGTCCGCCAGCCCGTCGGCATCGCAGTGCTGGTCACGCCCTGGAACTTCCCCGCCGCGATGGCCACGCGCAAGATCGGGCCCGCGCTGGCCGCCGGGTGTCCGGTCGTGCTCAAACCGGCGTCCGACACCCCCCTGACCGCGTTGCTGATGGGCAGGATCCTCGACGATGCCGGGGTACCGACCGGCGTCGTCAACGTCGTGCCCGCGCGTCGCTCCGGCGCCGTCGTCTCCGCGATGCTGCACGACGCGAGGGTGCGCAAGCTCTCCTTCACCGGCTCGACCGAGGTCGGCCGGACCCTGCTGAAGGAGGCGGCCGACCAGGTGGTCAACTGCTCGATGGAGCTCGGCGGGAACGCGCCGTTCCTCGTCTTCGAGGACGCCGACCTCGGCGCGGCGATCGAGGGCGCGATGGTCGCCAAGATGCGCAACGGCGGCGAGGCCTGCACCGCCGCCAACCGCTTCTTCGTCCATGCCGACGTGGCCGGGGAGTTCTCCAGCCGACTGGCCGAGCGGATGTCGGCGATGCGGGTCGGGCCCGGCATCGCCGACGACACCCAGGTCGGCCCGCTGGTCAACGAGGACGCGGTCACCAAGGTGACCGAGCTGGTCCAGGGAGCCGTGGACGCCGGAGGGCGCGTCCTGGTCGGCGGCACCCGACCCGACCGCGCCGGGTTCTACTACGACCCGACCGTGCTCATCGACGTGCCTCCCTCCGCCCCGATCCTCCGCGAGGAGATCTTCGGCCCGGTCGCCCCGATCGTGACCTTCACCGACGAGGCGGAGGCGATCCGCCTCGCCAACGACACGGAGTTCGGACTGGTCTCCTACATCTACACCGGCGACCTCGCCCGCGGCCTGCGCGTCAGCGAGGCGATGGAGTCCGGCATGGTCGGCCTCAACCGCGGCCTGGTCTCCGATCCCGCCGCCCCCTTCGGGGGCACCAAGCAGTCCGGCATCGGCCGCGAGGGTGGTCACGAGGGGATGCTGGACTACCTGGAGTCCACGTACATCGCCGTCGCCTGGTGACCCCTGCCCATGCAGGGTACGACGGTGGCATGCGCTACCTGGAGCTCTTCCGGCACACCGACAACGACGGCGACTCGCTGACCAGCCAGGGGACGGCTGCGGCGGAGGCGATCGGACAGGAACGCCTCAGTCCCCCCTATGCCTTCTTCGGCTCCAGCGGCGCACGCCGGGCCACCGGGATGGTCGAGATCCTGCGCCGTGCCGCAGGCCAGGAGCACGTCCCGATCACGGAGGTGCCCGGCCTCCGCTCCTCGGTCGAGGACCGCTGGCGCGCCGCCGCCTCGGCCGCCGGCAAGGGCGCCACGGTGGAGGCGATGCGTGCGGTCGATCCGGATCTGGTCGACAAGGAGTCGTTGCTTCTGGGCAACGCGCTCCGGACCGTCTTCGACGATCTGCCCGACGGCGGTCGAGCTCTTGTGGTCGGGCACAGCCCGACCAACGAAGCCGCGGTCCTCGGGCTCACCGCGACCGTCGTCGGTCCGCTGGGCAAGGGTGACGCGGTGCTGGTCGTCGAGGACCAGGGACGCTTCCGGGCCGCTGCGATGCCGAACCCGGCGATGCCCTGACCTGCGAGATGTCGGTGGTGCGCCTGGACGCGAGTCGGTGCTGTGACGGCTCGACCACCGGGGACATCCCTGGACTCGGCTAGGCGATACCTCGGGCTCGACACTGCTCCGGGAGACCCGGGGGAGGGGCCTCGCCCCTCTGAGCGGGCACCGGCGTGGCCGGTCGCCTCGTGATCAGCTTCCCGCGGAGTCCTGACCATCAGGTGCCCGTGTGGACCGGGACCTTCACGTCAGGTCCTCGATGGCAGGCGATCGCCTGGAGGTGTCTCGCCCCATCGGCGGCCGCCCCAACGCACTCATGAGGGCCGCCGGGAAATGGGGGCCGCTGGCCTGGGTCTAACCTTGCAGAGCGGCGGCGGTCAGTGAGGATCGTGTCGGCGCGACAAGGAGACGAGGTGCGCGCCCATGGCAGGCGTGGTCTTGCGGGTTCGCCTCGTGAGCGGTGACCAGCTCGACGTCAGCTTCGACGATGAGGGTGAAGAGGACGACGTCGTCGAGCGCGTGGTGGCGACCCTTGCGGAAGGCTCCGGAGTGCTTCGCTGCAGCCACGGTGACCGGCTGTTGGTGATCTTCGGCAGGGGTGTGGCCACGGTCGAGCTGGCGCCACGCGGCGCAGTCCTCTAGCCGCAGGCGATGGCCGGGTCCGCCTGGTCCCACCTGTCAGCTCCACACGGAGGTTGCCGGTGACGCAGCAGTCGCCGTCCGGTCCTGACCTGTCTCGATCAGGCGCGGTGGCGCTCGAGGAAGTCGACGATGACCTCGAGCGCTTCGCGCTGGACGTCGTCGACGTGGGGTACGCCGTCGGTACCGGTCTCCGGGTAGATGTAGCCGTGGACGTCGTGGGACCACGTGCGCCACTCGGCGTCGGGGCGCTTCTCGGCGAGGAGCTCGTACGACAGCCGGAAGATGCCCTGGAGCTCGTCCTGCTCGCGGCCGAGGACGAGCACCGGGATGTCGACGGCGTCGAGGCGGCGGGAGACCTCGTCGGGGTCGGTCATCCGGCCACGGGCGTGGTCGACGCTGCGGAGCTCCAGGCGCTCGATGTTGCGCAGCCCGTCGATGGTCTCGACCGTCGGTGCGTCGTCGAGGCCGAGGGTGAGGAACTCGTGGTTGGCCGGCTCCGCCGCGACGCCGGCCCGCAGCAGACCTGGGTAGTGGGAGAGCAGCTTGAAGAGCATCTCGCCGGCATGGCTGACTCCGACATGGAAGAGGTTGTCGGCATCGATGGCAGCGTGCTGGGCGACGTGGCGGAGAATCGCCACCTCGTCCTCGTACTCCAGCGGCGCACGGTTGAGCAGCCCCATGCCCTGCCGGACGTCGGCGTGCAGCCGTCCGCCTCTTTGGTATCCGAGCTCCACCTCGGTGCGGTAGCTGCTCCAGGCACAGGCGTACCCCGCGTCGAGGAGGACGTCGGTCACGTGCCGGAGGCGGTGGACCCGCTCACGCAGCAGCGCCATCCCGCCGCCGCCGTTGATCAAGGCGAGGAGGACGAAGGGGTGAGGACCGGGTCCATCCGGCATCCGGAGGGCGTACGGCGTGTAGAGGCCGTCGAGGGTCTCGGCCAGGAAGTAGTGGGCTGGACGGTCCGAGCCGGCCACCTCCTCGACCAGCACCTCGTCGGCCGCCGACCGCCAGCCGATGGCCCGCTCGGTCATCCTCAGCTCTTGGCCCAGTAGTCGTCCCTCGCCTTGGACTCGGCGAGCTCCTCGGCGGACCGGAAGCCCGGTGCCATCGAGGCGTCGGTGCCGGCCATGTACTGGTGGTGGTCGATGCCGAGGAGTCGGATCCAGCTCTGCTGGCCGAAGGTGAGCGCGATGAAGTTCCCGAGCTCCACCAGCTCTTCTTCCGAGAAGTGGGCGCGCAGGCGCTCCCACAGCCCGTCGAGGTCCTGCTCGCCCCAGGCGATCGCCTGCGCGTAGGAGAGCGCGGCCTTCTGCCGCTCGTCGTACCGGTCCGAGCTCTCGAAGTTGAGCAGGTCGTCGTACTGCATCTCCTCGAGCCCGGCGGCCGTGGCCTTCATCGAGCGCTGGTTGCCGCAGAACTCGCACTTGACCGTGCGCGAGATGTACACGCGGCACAGGTCCTTGATCGCGTGGTCACAGACGCCCTCGTGGAACAGCGACTTCCACGCGTCCGCGAAGGCCCAGAACGCCGCCGGCACGTGGGCGCGCACCGCCGAGCTCTCCGGACGCGGCGTCCCCTCGCGGGCGCAGCGGTGCATCTCCTCCTGCATGCGCTCGTCCATGTCCTCGAGCGGGACGTAGCTGATGGCTTGCTTCGGCATCTCATTCCTCCGATTCGATGGCTCTGATGATGGCTTCTGCGTTGAGCGGCAGGTCGCGGACCCGTACGCCCAGAGCCGCGTGGACCGCGTTCGCGATCGCGGCGGCGGTGGGTCCCTGCGCGGCCTCACCGGCGCCGAGCGGCGGCTGGTCGCTCTGGACGAGGTGTACGTCGACCCGCGGCGCCGTGGGGAACCGCAGGATCGGGTAGCTCTCCCAGTCGTTGCTGGTCACCCGGCGCCGGTCGAAGCGAACCCGCTCGATCGTCGTCCAGCTGGTCGACTGCACGGCGCCGCCGGACAGCTGGTTGCGGGCGCCGTCGGGATTGATCACCAGCCCGAGGTCCGCCGCGACGGTGAGCCGGCGCACCCGCAGCTCGGTCTCGACCTCGGCCTCGGCGACGACCGCGCACCAGGCTCCCGTGTCCTTGTATCGGGCGAACCCGATGCCGCGCCCGACCGACTCCGGCAGGGGGTCACCCCAACCCGACTCGCGTGCGGCGAGCTCGATGACCGCGCGACCGCGTGGGTCGTCGAGGTGGGCGAGCCGGAAGTCGACCGGGTCGAGGCCGCCGTCGGCGGCCAGCTCGTCCATGAACGACTCCACCGCGAACACGTTGAAATACGCTCCCAGCGCCCGCATCGCCGACGTGCGGAGCGGCGACTCGGTCAGACGGTGTCCCGTGATCCGGCGGGCGCCCACGTCGTAGAGCGGCTGCCCGTTGCGGAGACTGCCGTGGCCGGCCGCGGCCGGCGGGTCCTCGGCCGGAGGCAGGGGGCGGCCGCCGGCGCGATGGGCGCCGGCGAGCAGGCCCGGCTGCTGGGCGTACAACGGGCGCGACGTGTGTCCGGGGCTCCACACGTCGTACGACCAGCCCTCGATGCGCCCGTCGACCATTCGCGCCGAGACCGTCGCGGTCATGGCGGGCGACAACGGGCTCCAGGTCAGCTCGTCGGACCGCGTCCAGCGCAACAGCACCGGACGCCCCGGCACCTCCCGCGCCAGCAGCACGGCATCGAACGCCGCGTCGTCCGCGGCGTTGTGCCCGTAGCAGCCGGCGTTCTCGGCGTGCTCGACGCTGACCGCGGCCGGCTCCAGCGACAGTGCCTCGGCGATCGCGCGGCGCAGGGCGCTGATGCCCTGGCTGTGGCTCCAGACGTGCACGGTCGACTCGTCGTCGCTCCATCGTGCCATCGCGCAGCTCGGCGCGATCGACGCATGGGCCAGGTAGGGCTTGGAGTACGACGCGGTGTGGGTGGGCTCGCCCGGGCTCTGGTCGGCGACCTGGGTCGGCGCGCTCGGCGCACGGCGCAGGTACGCCGGGAGGTCGTCGTCGTCGGGAAGCGAGTCGCGCTCGTCCCAGCTCGCTGCTGAGGCGAGCGCTGCCAGCGCCCGGTCGACGTCGTCCTCGCGCGCGCCGATGATGCCGAGGAAGGAGCCGTCCCGGACCAGCTCGACCCCGGGCGCCGACCAGTCCTCGGAGAGGGAGGCCAAGGTGGCCGCGGGGGAGGGTGGTCGGAGGACGCGTCCGTACCACAGTCCAGCGGGCCGCAGATCTGTGAGGAAGCGCGGCAGGCCCAGCACCTTGTCGGGCAGGTCCGTGCGCTCCGCGTCGGTGCCGACTGCCCGCGCGGCCGGCTCCGCGCCGACCTCGACCGCCGTCAGGTCGGAGCGCGGGTCGAGGTCCGCGATGCGCCCGACGTACGCGTCGACGTCGTCCGGCGGGCCGGCGAGGGCGCGGACCACCGCACCGACGTGGCGCAGGGCCGGGAAGGACTGGAACACCGAGAGGCTCCCGGCGGTGAGGCCCTGATCGGGACCCGACGTGGTCGCGGGGACGATCCGGACCGCCGAGAGCGGGAGGCCGAGCGCGTCGGCGGCGATCTGGCCGAGTGCGGTCAGGATGCCCTGCCCGAGCTCCACCTTCCCGACCTGGACCAGGACGACTCCGTCCACGACGCGGATCCACGTGCCCATCCGCGGGTTGGACGTGACCTGCGGCGGTACGACGCGCTCGGAGGTGGTCGTCATGCGCTCACCGTCCGCGCCGCCAGCACCGCCTCGACGATGCGCTGGTGGGTGCCGCATCGGCAGAGGTTGCGCTCGAGCGCCGCCGCCACCTGCTCCGAGGACGCGTCCGGCGTCTCCGCGAGGAGTGAGGTAGCCCTCACCACGATCCCCGAGATGCAGAACCCGCATTGGGCCGCCTGGTGCTCGATCAGGCTCCGCTGCACCGCAGTGGGGCCGTCGACCCCCAACCCCTCGACGGTGACGACCGTCCCCTCAGCGGCCTGCCACAGCGGGAGGTCGCACGACGCCACGGGCGTGCCGTCGAGCAGCACCATGCAGGCGCCGCACAGCCCCTGTCCGCAGCCGAACCGCGAACCGACCAGGCCCAGTGAGTCGCGCAGCACGGTGAGCAGTGGTGTGTCCGGGGGTCGGTCGACCTCGACCCGCTCGCCGTTGACGGTCAGCGAGGTCACGGCGTCTCCCCGAAGACCTCGTGGTGGTGGGCGAGCTCGATCCGCGTACGCCGGATGTGCCCTTCCAGGAAGCGCTCCGCGTCGGTCGTGTCACGGCGTAGGACGGCATCCAGGAGCAGCCGATGCTCCGCATTGACCACCCACATGCGGGACTGGCCGCCCATCGCGACGAAGGCCCGCCGGTAGTGCTGGGTGGAGTTCCAGAGCCGGGTCACCATCGCGTTCAGCGGGTCGATGTGACAGCCGGAGTACGTGCCGAGGTGGAACTCCCGGTCGAGGTCCAGGAACCGGTCCAGGTCGGTACTGGCCTCGATCTGCTGCTGCACCTCCTCCAGGTGCGCGTGGTCGTCGTCGGTGAGCAGGGGCACGCTCTCGCACAGGGCCAGCGGCTCCAGCCGCTCGCGCATCCGGTAGATGACGTCGACCTCGTGCATCGACAGCCGCGGCACCCGGGCGCCCTTGTTCCGCTCGTGCTCGGTGAGGCCCTCGGCCTCCAGCATCCGCAGCGCCTCGCGCACCGGTAGCCTGCTGGCCCCGAAGCGTTCGGCGATCTCCTCCTGCCGGATCCGGTCGCCGGGCTTGAGGACGTCGTGCAGGATCAGGTCGCGCAGGTACGCCGCCACCCTCGCCGAGGCGGCACCGATCCCGTCGGCCGGGCCGAGCCCGTCGGCGGACCCTGCGGAGGCCACCGACACCTCGTCTGTCGTGCTCACGCCTCCACCCTCTCTCGCGGGTGCTCGCGGTCCCAGGCCTTGCCGCCCGGATAGGAGACCAGCTCGAACTGCATCCCCCACGGGCTGAGGAAGTAGATCCACCGGTTGCCCTCGGCCGGTCCGCGGCTGGCGGTCGGGCCGTGGAGAAGCCGGACGTCGTGATCCCGGAGGTGGGCGACCGCGGCGTCGAGGTCGTCGACGTACAGGGCGACGTGGTGGCCACCGATGTCGCTGTTGCGCGGCATCGCGTCGGCCTGGTCGGGCGAGGAGTAGCAGAACACCTCGAGCACCGCCTGGTCGCCGAGCCGGAACCAGCGGTTCTCGACCATCTCCGCCCGGGGATGGACGTTGAGGTGGGTCGTCATCCAGTCGCTGTCGTCGTGGCGGAACGGCCCGAGCGAGTAGAGGTACTCACAGCCGAGCACCTCGACCAGCCAGCGGTGAGCTTCGTCGAGGTCCGGCACGGTGAAGCCGATGTGGTCCAGCCTGCGCAGACCTGGCAACGGCATTCGGCGTCTCCTGAGAACGGCCCCGTGGTCTCGGCCGGCTCGACCGACGAGGAGCGAATGGATCCCAACCTCAGGGAACCACGCCCTTTCCTGGCTGTCCAGCGCTGGAAGTCTAGATTTTGGATCCAATCCTGTGGCATCGTGCCACGAGGAACAAAGGAGTCCCCATGCCCGAGCACCGTCCGCTGCAGCCGGCCACGCCGTGGGTGCAGGTGGTCGCGACCGACGCCGACTGGGACGCCGCAGACCCCGGCCTGCTCCGCACGATCTACGCCCAGCTGGTGTGGATCCGGGCGTTCGAGCAGTACGTCCTCGACCTGGCGGGCGCCGGGCTCATCCACGGTCCTGCGCACTCCAGCATCGGGCAGGAGGGTGGTGCTGTCGGCTCGGTGCTCGCCCTGACCAGCGAGGACTCGGTCAACGGCTCGCACCGCGGCCACCACCAGTTCCTGGCCAAGGCGCTGCACCACGTCGAGCCCAAGGGCCTGGACCCGCTTGCCGCGCCGAGCGACGACGTGCGCGAGGTCCTGCTGCGCACGCTGGCCGAGATCGCCGGCCTCGACCGCGGATGGTCGCACGGCCGCGGCGGCTCGATGCACCTGCAGTGGAAGGAGGCCGGCGCGATGGGCACCAACGCCATCGTCGGCGGCGGTATTCCACAGGCGGCCGGCTTCGCCTGGGCACACGAACGGTCGGGCACCGAGGGCGTCTCGGTGACGTACTTCGGCGACGGCGCCACCAACATCGGCTCGACGCTGGAGACGATGAACCTCGCCTCGGCCTGGGGCCTGCCCGTCTGCTTCTTCATCGAGAACAACCGGTACGCCGTCTCCACGAGCGTCGAGGAGGCCACCGGGGAGCCGCGGCTGTCCGCCCGCGGTCCCGGGTTCGGGATCGCGGCCTGGAAGGTCGACGGGATGGACCCCCTCGCCGTCCACCTGGCGATGAGCGAAGCCGTCGCGTACATGCGCCGCGGCGGCGGCCCGACCGTCGTCGAGGCGGACACCTACCGGTTCTTCCACCAGAACGGCGGGTTCGCCGGCTCCGCTTTCGGCTACCGCACCAAGGAGGAGGAGCGGGAGTGGCGCGACCGCGACCCCTTGCCGCAGACGGCCGGCCAGCTCGTCCGGCTCGGGATCCTCACCGAGCAGGAGACCCAGCGGGCGGTCGCGCTGGCCAGGGACGCGATGGACGAGATCGGGTCGGTGCTGCTCGAACCCGACCCCGACGGCAAGCCGGGACAGCGCCGGATCAAGCCGGCGGAGTGGCCCGATCCCGCGTGGGTGGACGTCGGCGTGCGCGGTGATCTCTCGGAGCTCGACGACGCGCCCGTGGTGACCGAGGAGTCGTCGGTCACCGTGACGGAGACGAAGCTCATCGACGCCATCGCGACGGTGATGGGGCGACGGATGGAGACCGACGACGGCATCGTGGTGATGGGTGAGGACGTGCACCGCCTCAACGGTGGGACCAACGGGGCGACCCGAGGGCTGACCGACCGGTTCCCGGGGCGGGTCCTCGGCACGCCGATCAGCGAGAACGCGTTCGCCGGCCTGGCCGGCGGCATCGCTCTCGACGGACGGTTCAGGCCGGTCGTGGAGTTCATGTACGCCGACTTCATGTGGGTCGCGGCCGACCAGCTGTTCAACCAGATCGCCAAGGCGCGGCACATGTACGGCGGCACCGGGGGCGTGCCCCTCGTGCTCCGCAGCAAGGTCGCGATGGGGACCGGCTACGGCTCGCAGCACTCGATGGACCCTGCCGGGATCTTCGCGACCTCGGTGGGCTGGCGGATCGTCGCCCCCAGCACGCCGTATGACTACGTGGGGCTGATGAACACCGCGCTGCGGCTCCAGGACCCGGTCGTGGTGCTGGAGCACGTCGACCTCTACACCGCGTCCGGGCCGGGGCCGGTCGACGACTGGGACTACTGCCTGCCCGTCGGCAAGGCTGCTGTGCGCCGGTCCGGGTCGGACGTCACGGTGCTCACCTACCTCGGGATGACCCCGTACGTGCTGGACGCGGTGGAGGAGTATGGCGAGGTCGACGCCGAGGTGGTCGACCTGCGGTGGCTCGACCGCGCGAGCATCGACTGGGACGCGATCGAGCAGAGCCTGACGAAGACCAACCAGGTGCTGGTCGCCGAGCAGGGTGCGCGGGGCACGTCGTACGGCGGCTGGCTGGCCGACGAGATCCACCGGCGGTTCTTCGACCTGCTGGACGCGCCGGTGTGGCGCGTGACCGGCGGCGAGGCCTCGCCGTCGATCAGCAAGGTGCTCGAGCGCGCCGCCATCGCCCAGAAGGACGAGGTCGTGGCTGCCCTGGACGAGATCGCGAGGTACTGACGTGGCGCGCGTCCTGCGGATGCCCGGCGTCGCCGCCGACGCGACCGAGGCGGTGCTGTCCGAGTGGCTGGTCGAGGAGTCGGGCGAGTTCGCCGCTGACGACGCTCTGGCCACGGTCGAGACCGAGAAGGCGGCGGTCGACATCGAGGCCGACGCCGCCGGGCGGGTCCTGAAGACCCTGGTGCCGCCGGGCGCCCTGGTCGAGGTCGGAGCACCGATCGCGGTGCTCGCCGATCCCTCTGAGCGGGTGGACGACCTCGGTGCGCTGCTCGCCTCGCTGGGTGTGGAGGAGGCGACCGACGTCGTCGTGCCGGAACGCCGCGACGTTCCCTCCGACCCCGAGTCCGCCGCCCCGGTGACCGAGGAGGTCGAGATCCCGTCTTCTCGGTCGCCGGCAGCGATGAACGGCAGGGTGTTCGCCAGTCCGCTCGCGCGGAGGATCGCGCAGGAGGCCGGGCTCGCGATCGAGGAGATCACCGGGACCGGGCCGCGCGGCCGTGTCCTGCGCCGGGACGTCGAGGCTGCGGTGGCGTCGCGGTCGGCCGGTCCGGTGGTCGAGGAAGGCGCCGTGACTGCCGCCTCGGGTCCCAGCGACGCGGAGGCGGCGGAGTACCGTGAGATCCCGCACTCGCGGATCCGCCTGGCAACCGCGAGGCGGCTCGGCGAGAGCCAGCGGGAGGCGCCCCACTTCTACGTACGGGCGACGGCCCGGGCCGAGGCGCTGCTGGCCCTGCGCGCAGAGCTCAACGCGGACGCGGAGGTCCGGGTCTCGGTCACCGACCTGGTCGTCAAGGCGGTCGCGGCCGCCCACCGTCGGGTGCCCGAGCTGAACGTGACGTGGACGTCCGAGGCGGTACGCCGCTACCAGAAGGTCGACGTGGCCGTCGCCGTGGCCACCGACCGTGGGCTGATGACGCCGGTCGTCCGCGACGTCGGGTCCCGGCCGGTGAGCACCGTCTCCGCGTCGCTGCGCGACCTGGCCGAACGCGCCCGCACCGGGAAGCTCAAGCAGGAGGAGCTCGTCGGGGGGACGATCTCGGTGACCAATCTCGGGATGTACGGCGTGGAGGAGTTCGCTGCGGTGATCAACCCCCCGCACGCGGCGATCCTGGCGGTCGGTGCGGTCCGCTCGGAGCCCGTGGTCGAGGGCGATGCCGTCGTGCCCGGTGAGGTGATCAGCCTGACCCTGTCGGTCGACCACCGCCCGGTCGACGGCGTGGTCGCGGCGCGGTGGCTCGCGGTCCTGAAGGACCTCCTCGAACACCCGGCCCGCATCCTGGCCTGACCGGCTGACGGCCCCCCGGGCACACCCCCGTCGGGGCGTCGTGGCCGCCGCCCCGGCCGATCGCATCCGCCACACCCACGGCGGCAGCCTCGACAGCCACCGGCCGCCCGGTCCTGGCTGGCGACGGCGCGAGCTGGATCGTGCACCTCTCACCCCGCGGTGAGGAGGGCGCTCGCGGCCACGGCACGACCCGTGATGAGTCTTCGGACCTCCCGAACACTCCGTCGACCGATGAGGCGCGGACCGCGACTCGACCCTGCCGTCTCCCACAGCACGGCGCGTCGACCTTGACACAGAGTCGAACGTGTGTTCGTCTGACGCCAGACACGGAGTGATCCTGATAGCTGGGGCTCCGGTCCGGCCTCCGCACACGTGCGGGTGGTCGCCCGCCTTGCTCGGGCACGCTGCCATCGACATGTGAGAGCTGTGCAAGCACGTCGATCCGCAGGAGGTGCCGGATGAGCGCCGAGCCCGTGGCTCCCCATCCGCTCGTGTCGTGCGCCGACGCCATCGAGGCGGCGTTGAAGGACGTCGCCGGCGTGGACCCGGCGTTCCTCGAGCTCGGAGACAAGGCCGACGTGCTGCTGCGGTTGCATGCCCTGGAGGGTCGGCTGACGGGGCTCCGGCTCCGGGTGATGGCCGCCGCCGTCTAGCTCGCGCAGACGACCGCCGATCACAGTGTGGCGACCTGGCTGGCGGCCGAGACCCGCACCGATCCACGCGCGCAGGCGGGCGACCTGGCTCTGGCCCGGGGTCTGGAGCAGAGATGGCTTCGCCTGTCCGAAGCGGTCGCCGGGGGCACGGTCAACCTGCCGCAGGCGCGGGTGATCGCCGCCGCCTTGCAGGACCTGCCCGCCACCGACGTGCATCCAGCGGCGATCACGCGTGCGGAGGAGGCGCTCGTCGAGCACGCCGGTACCTACGGACCTCGGGAGCTGCGTCGGCTGGGCCGTCGCATCCTGGAGGTCGCCGCTCCCGACACCTGTGAGGAGCAGGAGGGCAGGGCGCTGGAGAGGGAGGAACACCGAGCCGCCGCGGTGACCAGCCTGTGCCTGCGGCGGATCGGTGACGGCACCACCCGCCTCCATGGTCGACTGCCCGACCGGGTCGCAGACCGGCTGCGCACCTACCTCGAGGCCTACGCCTCACCGCGCCGGCGTTCCGGCGTAAGAGACCGGGTCGAGGCCGACCGAACGGTGTCGCGGCGGCGGCTCGGGGAGGCGTTCTCGGCGTTCCTGGAGAACGCCGACCCGCGCCGGATGCCGTTGCACGGTGGCGACGCGACGACCGTGCTGGTCACCATGGACCTCGAGACCTTGACCTCGCAGCTGCCCGGCGTCGGTCTGGTCGGGGAGGAGCCGATCAGCGCCGCCGAGGCGCGGCGGCTGGCGTGCACCGCTCAGATCATCCCCGTGGTGCTCGGGGGCCGCAGCCAGGTGCTCGACCTCGGCCGCAGCAGCCGCCTGTTCACCCCGGCTCAGCGCAAGGCCATGGCTGTCCGCGACCGCTGCTGCCGTACCGAGGGCTGCACGATCCCCGCGTCCTGGTGCGAGGCCCATCACGCTGCTCGACCCTGGGATTCCGGTGGTCGTACCGATCTCGCCGACGGCGTCCTGCTCTGCTCATGGCACCACGACCGCGCCCACGATGCCCGGTACGAGACGAGACGGATCCCAACGGCGACTACCGGTTCCATCGCCGGACGTGACGATCAGCCCGCCTCCGGTGTCCGGCAAGCGGCGAGGCACAGGTGGCTCACCGTCGAGATCAGCCGGCACCCATCACGGCGAGGGGATCGAGGCCCAAGGAGCTCAGCACCGTCCGGGCCGCGTTGCGACCAGGTCGCCCAGACACCGAGCCGCCCGGGTGCGTGGTCGAGCCCGTCAGGAAGAGTCCCGGGATGTCTGTGTCATAGCGCATCCATCCCGCGAGGACCCGGCCTTCGACCACGAACTCGCCACCGTGGCAGGACCCGCCGAGGTTGTGGAGGTTGTGGCGGGCGACGTCGACCGGTGACTCGGTGCGCATGGAGAGGACGTCCGCCTCGTCCAGCCCAGAGCACCGCGAGGCGACGAGCGACACCAGCCGCTCGCCGTATGAGTCCTTGAGGTCCGCCCAGGAGCGCCCCTCGGCGAGCTCGTACGGCGCGATCGTGAGGATCTTGAACGTCGCACCGTCGGGCGCGCGGTCCG
Source organism: Actinomycetota bacterium (assembly GCA_046735295.1). Classification (GTDB taxonomy): domain Bacteria; phylum Actinomycetota; class Actinomycetes; order Propionibacteriales; family Nocardioidaceae; genus Nocardioides. Next base: position 50,284 of record JBKPTA010000015.1, read on the forward strand.
GGTCGACGACGGTCTGGTTGACCACGAGCAGCCAGGGGTCGTCGGACTCGAGCTCCCCGGCGTCGTGCCGATCGACGTGCCCGGCCATGCCGTCGGCGCTGCCGTAGCCGGCCGCTGCCGCCGCGATGCCGCCAGAGCCGAACGCCAGGTCAGAGCGCAGGGCCGCGTGGACCGCCAGGACGGAGAGACCCGGCCGCCAGCTCTCCTGAGCGGTGACAAGGTCGGCGGACGGCCCGGCCCCGGTCACCATCCCGGCCAGCTGCGCGAGGTGGCCGCCTGCCACCACCGCACGCCCGGCCTCCACCCGCCGCCCGTCGTCCGTGACGACCGCGCGAGCGCGGGAGCCGTCGACCTCGACGGCGGCGACGGGCGCCGAGCAGACCACGTGGCCGCCCCGGTCCTCGATCAGCCGGGTCAGCGCATCGGGAAGCGCCTGGCTCCCGCCCACGGGCGTCGTCCAGCCGAAGTCGAGCCGGCCTGACGCCAAGGACGACGGAAGGAACCCGGTCCCGGGTCGACGCGGGTCCTGGATGGTGGCCATCGCCATCCACAAGACGAACGACCGCACCACGGGGTGCTCGAACCTCTCGTGGACGACGTCCCATGCGCTGCGCTCCCGGAGCCGCAGGTACTGGCCGGTGATTCCGTCGCGGGGCTGCGGGAGGTTCGAGCTCCACCGGCCGTGTGCCGCCGAGAGCCCGCCGCGCCACGTCTCGATCATCGAGCGGAACGCTGCTGCGTCGCGGTCTGACCAGCGGGCGAGTTCGGCGCACGTCGCCTCGAGGTCGGGATGCGTCACCAACACGTCGCCGTCGGGCTGAGGGAGGACCACCGCAGGGTCCGTGACCAGGTAGCGCAGACCGTAGTCGGCGACGAGGCCGAGCTCGTCGTCGCGGATCAAGGGGTTGTTCTGGATCAGCACGTGCGCACTGCTGCACGAGTCGTGCGCGAAGCCCGGCAGGGTCAGCTCCTCGGTGCGGGTGTTCCCGCCGACGGTCGGTGCTCCCTCGAGCACCAGGACCTCGAGCCCCGCTTCCGCCAGGTACGCCGCGCAGACCAGCGAGTTGTGTCCGGCGCCGACCACCACGACCTCGGCGCGGCCCGGAAGATCGGTCCCGTTCACGCGGCCCCTCCTCGCGACGCAGGCTGGCAGACACCACAACCGTTTGCACACACTACCCGTCATCGGCCCGCCCACCGCGGGTCGCCCCGAGCACGGGTGGACCAGGCGTGGAGTACTGCCCGGAGGATGATTTCGCCCTCGATGCTTGACACGTGTGGTGGCAGTCACAAGACTGGCTGCGCCGCAATCGATTGCGGCGTCATCGAGGAGGAAGCATGTCCCACGTCTCGACCCGCCACGGCTGGAAGGCCGTGGCCCTCGTCGGAGTGATGTCCCTGGGTCTCGCCGCGTGCGGCAACGGCTCCAGCAGCGGGGGCAGCGGCGACTCCGGCGGAAGCCTGACGATCGGCGCGTCCCTTCCCCTGACCGGCGACTTCTCGGAGCCGGGCTCGGCCGCCAAGCAGGGTTACGAGGTCTGGCAGGCCCTGGTGAACGATCAGGGCGGCCTCCTCGGCCAGCAGGTCAAGCTCACCATCAAGGACGACGCGTCCAACCAGAACACGATCGTCTCGGACTACAACGCGCTGATCAGCCAGGACAACGTCGACCTCCTGCTCGGCACCTTCTCCTCGCTGCTCAACCTGCCGGCCTCGTCGGTGGCGGAGAAGAACCGGATGCTCTACGTCGAGCCCGCGGGCGGGTCGCCGGACATGTTCAACCGCGGCTACAAGTATCTCTTCTTCGCCCAACAGGCCACGGCGGACAAGCAGGGCCTGGTGTTCGCCGACTGGGTGAAGAGCCTGCCCGCTGACCAACGGCCCAAGACTGCGGCGTACCCGACGCTCGACGACCCGTTCGCGGCGCCCAACGTCGACGGCATCCGGGCGGTGCTCGAAGGGGCGGGCATCAAGACGGTCTACAAGACGACGTACGCGATCGACACCAAGAACTTCGACAGCATCGTTGCGGCGATGAAGTCCGCCAACCCCGACCTCGTCGTGCACGGTGCGACGTTCGAGGACGGGGTCGGCCTGACCCGGGCGATGCTGAAGTCGGGCTGGACCCCCAAGATGTTCTACGAGACGAGCACGCCGTCGTTCGCCGACCAGTACGTCAAGGCTGTCGGCGCGAACAACACCGAGGGCGTGATGTACGCCGTGAGCTACTCGCCCGACGCGGACACCCCTGGCAACACCGAGTTCGTGGCGGAGTACAAGAAGATGTTCGGATCGGACATCCCGCCGGAGGACGCGGCCGACGCCTATGCAGCGGCCCAGGTCATGCAGGCGGCAGTGGAGGCGGTGGGCAGCATCGACGACCAGCTCAAGCTCGCCGACTGGCTCCGCTCGCACTCCGTCGACACGATCCTTGGGCCCCTGAGTTGGGACGACACCGGCGCCCCGCAGGGCGACTTCCTCATCGGTCAGTGGCTGAACGGCAAGGCCGAGATCGTGCTCCCGCCGGAAGCCGCGACGGCCGACCCTGAGGTGGGCTGGCACCCCGGATCGTGACCGAGCTCGTCCAGACCCTCGTCCTCAGCCTGCTGGTGGGAGGCGTCTACGCCCTCGTCGCCAGTGGCCTCACCCTGATCTTCGGGGTGATGCGGGTGATCAACATCGCGCACGGCGCCTTCCTGATCCTCGGTGCGTTCATCACCTACACCGTGTGGGACCAGCTCGGGCTGGATCCCCTGGTGGGGGTGCTGATCACCACGCCGTTGGTCTTCGGGCTGGGCTGGCTGATCTACCGCCTGCTGGTCCGGCCGATCCGGCACGCGCCGATGTCGTCGACCGTCCTGCTGACGTTCGGTCTGGCGCTGGTCACAGAGGGCGCGATGGGCGAGATCTGGGGCAACGACTCGACGGCGATCCGCCCGTCGTACGTCGATCAGTCCTTCCACCTGGGCAGCATCTTCCTGCCCAAGGCCCAGGTGTACGGCGGGCTGCTGGCGGTGGTCGTTCTGGTCGCCCTGTGGTTGATCCTGACCAAGACCTGGCTCGGCCGGGCGATCCGCGCCGCGGCCGCCAACCCCGCGTCGGCCCAGCTGGTCGGCATCAAGGTGACCTCGGTCGCGGCGGTGGTGTTCGGCCTCGGGCTCGCCGCGGCCGGTGCGGGGGGCGCGATCACCGGCGTCCTCTACCCGTTCGTCCCCGGGTCCCACTACCTGTGGATCGCCCGCCTGCTGGCGATCGTCGTCCTCGGTGGACTGGGGAGCCTCGAGGGCGCCGTTCTCTCGGCCCTGGTCTTCGGCATCGCGGAGACCGTCACGGCGGTCTACATCTCGCCGGCCTGGGCGACCGCCGTCCCCTACGGCATCGTGTTCGCCGTGCTGCTGATCCGGCCCCAGGGTCTGCTCGGCACCCGCCTGCGCGACGACGCGGTGCCGGCATGAGCGCCACGACCACGGAGGGGACATCGGGCGCGCGTCGAACGTGGGACCTGATCTGGATCGGTCGGGCGATCGTGCTGGTCGCCGCGACAGCGCTGGTGCTCTACCCGATCCTCAGCGACAACCTCTACTACCAGAACATGATCATCCTCTCGCTGGTCTTCGCGATCGCGGCCAGCGGGCTGAGCATCATCACCGGCCTGGCCGGCTACGTCTCGCTGGGCCAGGGCGCCTTCATCGGCCTCGGCGGCTACACCGTCGGCGTGCTGGCGACCAAGCACCCCGACACCGACGTCTGGCTGTGGATGCCGCTCGCCGGCGTCGTGGCCGGACTGGTCGCGCTGATCCTCGGCTTCGTCGCCCTCCGCGCGAGCGGGCCCTCGTTCGTGATCATCACCGTCGCGTTCCTGTTCCTGGTGCAGGTGATCGCGATCAACTGGCGGTCGCTGAGCGGCGGCACCGAAGGTCTCAGCCTGCCCATCCCGACCTGGGACATCGACATCCAGAACTGGCCCTTCTACTACACGCTGGTCGGGATCCTCGCCCTTCAGGTGCTGCTGAGCTGGTGGATCCGGCGTACCAAGCTGGGGACGGGCCTCGTCGCCATCCGTGAGGACGAGGTGAAGGCCGCCACCATCGGCATCAACCTGCCGGTCGAGAAGATGATCGCCTTCGTCGCGAGCTCGGTACTGGTCGGTGTGGCCGGAGGGGTGTACGGCTACTACCTGACGTTCATCGACCCCCGCGGGATGTTCAACATCCTGCTCAGCGTCGAGACCATGCTGGCGCTCCTGGTCGGTGGCAAGGCGACGCTGTGGGGCCCGGTCCTCGGCGCGTTCATCGTGGAGCCACTCAACGAGTACGCCAACAACGACCTCGGCGGTGGGAACACCAAGCTCCTGATCTTCGGGGGGCTGCTGATCGTGATCGTGCTGTTCCTGCCGCAGGGGGTGCTGCCGGCGATCGAGTCGCTGCTGAGCTGGCTGCGCACCCGCGGCCGGGCCGGGCTCGTCGGCGCCCGGATCGGCAGCGGAGGCAGCCTCGCATCGCTCACCGACCGCTTGTCCCTGGTCGACCGCGACGTGGTCGAAGCGTCGCCGCCCCTGCTCGAGGTCACGGACCTGCGCAAGGCGTTCGGCGGCCTCAGAGCCGTCGATGGCGCCTCGTTCGTCGTACCCGAGGGCTCGATCACCGGCCTGATCGGGCCGAACGGGTCGGGCAAGACGACGCTGTTCAACCTGATCGACAACACCATCCATGCAGACGGTGGCGAGATCCGGATGGCGGGCGAGCGCATCGACGGACTGTCGTCGTGGGCCCGTGCGCACCGTGGGCTCGGCCGCACGTTCCAGATCACTCGTCTGTTCCGCGAGATGACCGTTCTGGAGAACGTCGTCGCAGCGCAGCGGTCCTTCTCCTGGGGGCAGCTCGGCCGGGTCGCTGTCAGCGGCACGGAGGCCCGGGCCGCCGAGGACCTCCTGGAGTATGTCGGCATGCGGCCGTTCCGCGACCAGAAGGCCCGCGCACTGTCCTTCGGTCAGCAGAAGCTGGTCGAGCTGGCGCAGGTGCTGATGCTCGACCCGAAGCTGATCCTGCTCGACGAGCCCGCGGGTGGCATCAACCCGGTGCTGATCGAGCGGATGTCGGAGATGATCCGCGAGCTGAACTCCTACGGGAAGACGTTCCTGATCGTCGAGCACAACATGCCCTTCGTGCTGGGTCTGTGTGACCCGGTGCACGTGCTCGGTCGTGGGCGGACCATGGCCAGCGGCTCGGCCGCCGAGATCCAGAAGGACCCGGCCGTGATCGACGCCTACCTCGGTGACGACTTCGTGCTCGAGGCGGCGGAGGGCTCGTCGCCGATCCGGCAGCAGGAGGTGCGCAAGCCGTGACGGACGACCTGCTCCGGCTGTCCGGCGTGGTCGCCGGGTACGGCGGTGGCGACGTGCTCCAGGGTGTCGAGATCGGCGTGCCCAAGGGCAGCGTGGCCTGCATCGTCGGCCCGAACGGAGCCGGCAAGTCGACGGTGCTCAAGACCATCAGCGGCCTGTTGTCCCCACGACTCGGCGAGATCCACCTGGACGGCGAGCGCATCGACAAGCGCTCGGCCGCCGACATCCTCGGCAGGGGCATCTCTCAGGTGCCGCAGGCCGACGCCCTGTTCCCGCACATGACCGTCCGCGAGAACGTCCTGCTCGGCGCGTACATCATCCGGCGGCAGAAGGCCGTGGTGAGGGAGCGGTACGACCGGATCGCCGCGCTGTTCCCCATCATCGCCGAACGGAGCCACCAGCACGCGGGCAACCTGTCGGGCGGTCAGCGCCGCATGGTGGAGTTCGCGCGGTCGCTGATGCTCGATCCCGTGCTGCTGCTGCTGGACGAGCCGTCGCTCGGGCTCGACCCGAAGGCGCTGCACGCGCTCTACGACTCGGTGATGGTGCTCAAGGAGAGTGGTATGACGATCCTCGTGGTCGAGCAGAACGTCCGGTTCGGGATGCGACTGGCGACCCACGGCATCGTCATGGAGAGCGGGAAGGTCGTCACCCAGCGTGACGCGGCGTCGATCCTCGAAGACCCTGAGCTGGCGGCCATGTACTTCGGCGGCCAGGCCCGCGTGCGCCCGGGCTGAGCCTCGCACCGCCTCGGTGGGCCGGGGGGAGGGGGGCGGCCATCTCGTGCGTTTGTGATCCGGACACCGGGGGACACAAATCGCACGTTCTTCGTGTGGGAGGTTTCCGATGAGCCATCTGTGGATCTGCCGCGATGTGTCGTGGACCGACGCAACTGGTGTCCAGCGCGCCGACCACTACGGTCGCTACCCGTGGTGAGGCAGGCCGACTCATGAAGCGCTGGGCTCTGGCTCTCGCTCTGACGCTGTTCGCTTCGTTCCTGGTGGTGGGACTGACGTCTCCGGCCGTGCAGGCCTCGACCAGCGTCAAGACGGTGTGGTACGGGCCGTTCACAGTCCCGGCCGGGACGATGGATGCTCCAGGGATGATCCACGACCGGCTGCTGTTCGGGGTGAAGCGTCCCTGCTCCGATTGCTTCATCACGGGGTTTGCGCCCGATCTGGTCTACGCCGACGGCAGCAAGGCCACGATGGACACCGGGATGATGCTGCACCACGCCGTGTTCACCAGCCAGTGCCAATCCGACGCCACCTGTTCGGGAACTGCGTTGGGGCTCGCGGGCGAGCGGTTCTTCGCCTCGGGCAACGAGCGGACGCCGATCTCCTTCCCATCCGGGTACGGCTATCGGGTTCATTGGTACGACTCCTGGAACATGCTGGTCGACCTGATGAACCACACCAGCCAGGGCCAAACGGTGTACGTCAAGGTCACCTATACCGTGCGTCCGTCGTGGGAGAGCGTGCACCGGCTGAAGCCGGTCTGGCTGGACATCGACCAGTGCGGTGACTCCGAATACAGCATCCCGGCCGGTTACTCCGACACCCACTGGAACTGGTCGGTCAACGTACCCGGCAGGCTCGTGGCGATGCTCGGACACGTCCATGGGTACGGCGTGGCGGTCGAGGCGACCAACGAGTCACAAGGCGGTGTCTCCCTCTGCTGGTCGAACGCGGGCACTGCTCCTCGATGACGACTAGTCTTCCGGCTCGCGCCACTCGGCTCCTGCCTCGTCGTGGCCGTGTGCCGCCATCAGGGTCAGGCCACCGTCGACGGTGATCGAGGCCCCGGTCAGGTAGGACGACCGTGGTGAGGCGAGGAAGGCGATCAAAGACGCGACCTCGTTGACATGGCCGGGGCGGCCGAGAGGGTTCCCCGGGCGCTCCTGGAGGTAGGCCTCGGACTCGTCCATGCCGGTCATCGGCGTGGCTATCTCGCCCGGGGCCACGGCGTTGACCAGGATCCCGTGCTCGCCGAGCTCCAGCGCGAGCACCTGGGTCAGCATGCCCAGGCCGGCCTTGGCCGCGCAGTATGCCGCCGTCCCCAGTCGTGGCACATGTTCGTGCACGCTCGTGACATTGATGATCCGTCCACCCGACCCTGCGGCGACCATGCGACGTGCTGCCGCCTGCGCGCAGAGGAACGGCCCGTCGAGGTCGGTGGCCAGGACAGTCCGCCAGGTGTCGTAGGGGAGGTCGAGCGCCCGGTCCCGGTGTCCGGTGCCCGCGTTGTTGACGAGGACGCCGACGCCACCCAGCTCGATGGCGAGCCTGTCGACGACCCCCGCCGCGTCCGGACGGGCCAGGTCCTGACGAGCCACGAAGCAGCGCTGCCCGCGTGCCTCGACCGCGGCCCTGGTGTCCGCGGCACCGCTGTCGTCGGAGTGGTAGGTGATCCCGAGGTCGAAGCCCTCACTGGCCAGCAGCTCGGCGGTCGCCTTGCCCATGCCGGAGTCGGCTCCGGTGACGATGGCGAGTCGCGGGTGAGCAGGTGTCGCGGGGCCAGGTGTCATGGGGCTCGTCGTACCCACTGGTCGATGGTCCATGAGGCCGTGCAGGTGGCAGCCGTACCGGTGCGAACGCGCGTTCCGGCGGGTACCGGCCGTCGGCGTGGACGCCCGCCCCCGTGGTGCCGGTTGTCGATCGTCGGGTTCCTGGTTCACTGCTGTCATGGCGACGTCGGTTCTGGTGATGGCCGACACGCACGTGCCCGCACGGGCGCGGGACCTGCCCGACGAGGTGTGGTCCGCGGTGGGCGCCGCAGACGTCGTCGTCCATGCCGGCGACTGGGTCGACGTCGCACTCCTCGACCGCCTCGAGTCGCGGGCTCGGCGCCTCGTCGGCGTCTACGGCAACAACGACCACGGTGTCCTCCGTACGCGCCTTCCCGAGGTGGCACGCGTCGAGCTCGGTGGCGTTCGCCTGGGGGTCGTCCACGAGACGGGGCCGGCCCGAGGCCGTGAGGCACGATGTGTCCAGAGGTTCCCTGAGCTCGACGTCCTCGTCTTCGGACACAGCCACGTCCTCGTCTTCGGACACAGCCACGTCCTCGTCTTCGGACACAGCCACATCCCCTGGGACACCACCGCCCCGCAGGGTCTGCGCTTGCTCAACCCCGGTTCGCCGACGGACCGTCGCCGCCAGCCACACCGCACCTACATGACCGCCCTCGCAGACGCGGGTGAACTCCGGGATGTCCGGCTGCACCGGATCGGGTCAGTCGCCCGCTGCTGACCGCCCGGACCCGTCCTCGCCCTCCTCCGGGACATCTCTCGCGGCGTCCTCGGCCATCAGCCCCAGGACGGCGCGCGCCATCTGCGCGTCGCTGATTCCGGCCCGCTCCGCGGCGCTGTGCAAGCGCTCCTCCGACTCCTCGACCGTCATCCCCCATCGTGACATCAGGGCACCGACTGCCTGGTCCACGAGAACTCGCTGCGTAGCCGCCCGGGGTCTCCGGTGCCTGGTCAGCTCTCGGAGCGCCTCGACGGTCTCCGGTATGGGTTCCACGTCACCTCGCCGCGTCGTGCTTCACGTCCGGTCACGTCCGGCGACACGACCGGAACGTCGCGGCCGGGACGTCGCGGCCGGTTCCCGATGCCGCACGGTCGACGCCGACCTCTCCGAGGGCCGCTCAGCGCGCGATCGCGCGACTAGCCTCCGAGGCGTGACCAGCGAAGGAGCACCGTTCGAGCGCCGTCGCGCCGGCGTCCTGCTGCACGTGTCCTCCCTGCCAGGAGGGACCCTGGGGCCGGAGGCATACGCGTTCGTCGACTTCCTGGCGGCCTCGGGATGCAGTGTGTGGCAGGTGCTCCCGTTGAGCCCACCCGACGAGGAAGGATCGCCGTACCGTGCGCTGTCGGCGATGGCCAGCCACCCGGGCCTGCTGGGCGCGGGGCCGCGACCGGCGCCTCGCGGCTCGACGTACCACGCCTGGTGCGAGCAGGAGGCGGACTGGCTGGAGCCGTACGTCGCCTACCTCACCATCCGGACCCGGAACGGCGGCATGCCGTGGCCCGCGTGGGAGCCCGGGCTCCGTGACGGGGACCCGAAGAAGGTCGCCGAGGTGCTCGCGGAGGCGCCGGAGTTGGCCGCGCAGGTGCGGAGCGAGCAGTGGCACGTCGACGTCGAGTGGCGTCGTCTGCGCGCCTACGCCGCCGAGCGCGGCGTCTTGATGTACGGCGACATGCCGATCTTCGTCGCCCACGACAGCGCGGACGTCTGGGCACACCGTGAGCTGTTCCGACTCGACGATGAAGGACGGCCGACCACGGTCACCGGTGTCCCTCCGGACTACTTCGCGGCCGACGGCCAGCGCTGGAACAACCCGCACTACGACTGGGCCGCGATGGCGGCCGACGGCTACGCCTGGTGGCGCAGGCGGGTCGCACGACAGCGCGAGCTCTTCGACCTGGTCCGCATCGACCACTTCCGCGGGTTCGCTGCCGCGTGGCACGTCCCCAGGGACTCACCGACGGCCAAGGACGGTTGGTGGGAGCCCGGCCCCGGTCTCGACCTGCTCCGTCCGCTCATCGACACCGGCGGGCGCGGATCCCTGGTGGCCGAGGACCTGGGGCTCATCACGCCGGACGTCGAGCGACTACGGCGCGCCGCCGGGCTTCCCGGGATGAAGGTCCTGCAGTTCGCGTTCGACGCCGACCCCGACAACCCCCACCTCCCGTCCCACCACGACGTGAGCTCCGTCGTCTACACCGGCACCCACGACAACGACACCACGCTCGGCTGGTGGCGGTCGCTGACCGAGGCCAGCCGTGCCCGGGTGCGCGCGCTGCTGCCGGACCCCGACGAGGCGATGCCGTGGGCCCTGGTGCGGCTGGCCCAGTCGTCCCGATCACAGATCGCCGTCATCCCCGCCCAGGACCTCCTCGGTCTTGGCAGCGAGTCCCGGATGAACACGCCGGGTGCCTCCGGGGACAACTGGGCCTGGCGCGCCGAGACCGGTGCCTTCGACGAGCCCCTCGCGGGGCGCCTGCTCGAGGTGGTCCGGGCACACGGTCGGTGACGAGCTCGGTGGCGGCCCGCTGCGGGCGTCACCTCTCCCGCGGCACGACGCCGGGCACCCGCGTCGCCACACGCTCGGGCACGAGTGCGCACGAGTGCATCCGTTTCGTGGGACCGGTCGTGGCCGCGGAGGAGAGCCTCTCGGTAGGAACAGCACGCCGAGACCGGATCCTGTCCCCACCCCGGCCACCGGACGGTCAGAGGTCGGGGCGCCCGAGCGCTTGTGTTCGCGCGCAAGACGGAGAGACGATCGCCGGAAGGAGAGGTGGCTCTGGACTGGGGGGTTCGGGCATGAGGCGGATGCGGGCGATCGTGGTCGTGGGGGCCGGGGCTTTGATGGCGGCGGTCCTGACGCCGACGGGGTCGGTCCATGCGGTCGGGGGCGGTCAGGGTGGCTGCGTCGCGCATCGCCCGGCGTACGTCGAGGAGGTCTTCGAGGTCCGCTACGCGGCCGGATGTTCGGGTCACGACGAGCCCGAGCTGATGCCGGTCTCGGACCTGCCGGGCTCGGCCAAGAACCTCACGTGGACCTTCGAGCTCCCGAGCAACGGACCACACTTCGACGTCGATGCGGTGGGGCCCACGTTCTGGTTCGGCGGGCCTGTGAACGACCCCCGCAGCTTCTTGGGGCAGGCGTTCGAGGAGCTGCAGTTCTACCCGAACGCGGTCGTCACCAGGTGTGGCCCGAACGGTGGGTTCGAGGTCAAGCATCGGATCGGGGCGTGGACGGTGTGCTCGCCCACCTGGTCGATCCACACCACCGGCCAGAAGCCGGTCTATCACGAGCCCGCCGCCTTCAACGCCATGCTCCGGCGATCCGGCTCCGGCAACCCCTTGGTGATGCACCAGGGTGACCGGATCAGCGTGCACTTCTTCGTGACCGCCGCGAGGGACGGTTGGCACATCAGGGTGCGCGACCACGACACCGGTCAGCACGGCACCATCGTGCTGAACAGCAAGAAGGACGGGCCGCTGATGCCGGCCTACTCCGTGCAGCGCATCGGCAACTCCCTGACGTGGGGCGCGGTGCACGACGCGCCGGCGTCGTTCGTGTGGGAGATCGGGCACACCTCTCCGTTCACCAGTCCCGCGGATGCGTTCTGCTGGCCGGGCGGGCCGGGATGCTTCTCCTACGACGGGGCTGCCTGGGCCGACCACTCACCGCCGATCCACATCGACTCCGTGACCTTCGCCGGCGGTGCCGCTCCGACGGGGTGGGCCGTGGTCTCGGACTACGGTGGCAAGGCTGAGATCACCGATCCCAGCGAGACCGGCTCGACCTGCTCGGGCTACGGCGGTCCGTTCTGCATCTACCCATGGTTCTCACAGAACCACGATGGGTCCCTGACGTACGGGGTCGACTACCCGACGACCGCCGACGACTTCGGCAAGGCCGACCAGTTCCACCAGACCACGCAGTGTGGCGGACCGTTCGGTCCCGACAGCACCTATTGCTCCACCCCGATCCTCTGACCGGTGCGGGGCCGGCCCCCAGGAACCGGCGACCCGCGGCAGGGGAGCCGAGGTGACGCGCTGGCCGGTCGGTGAGTCCGTCGACGTGCCGGCCCCCGATGTCGGATGCCGATGGGGGACGCAGAGACATTCTCAAGTATTCACTTGAGTAATCGAGGACTCTGCTACGCTGCGTCGATCGGTTCCTTGGACAGTGGTGCGAGGCGGGTGTGGATGATGGGCGACCGGGCCGCGAAGGACGCGTTGTACGACGCCCTCAGCGGCGCCGCGCGGGCGCTCGGCAACGGTCGCCGCGCCGAGATCGTCGACGTGCTGGCGCAGGGGGAGCGTCCGGTCGAGGAGCTGGCGAGCCAGATCGGGCAGAGCGTGGCCAACACCTCGCAGCACCTGCAGCAGCTGCTGCGCGTCGGGCTGGTCCGTACCCGGCGGTCCGGCACGCGCGTGTACTACCGCCTCGCGAGCCCCCGGGTGGCGGAGCTCTGTGCGGTGCTGCGCGAGGTGGCGACCGCTCATCAGGCGGAGATCGACCGGCTCGCGAGCGCCTACCTCGGTGACCGCAGCCAGCTGGAGTCCATGAGCCGCGCCGAGCTCGACGCTCGCCTCCGTCGAGGAGAGGTCGTGGTGCTCGACGTCCGACCCACCGCCGAGTTCGAGGCGGGCCACATCTCGGGTGCCCGGTCGATCCCCATCGACGACCTGAGACGACGCCTGCGGGAGCTGCCGGCCGACTCCCGAGTGGTCGCCTACTGCCGTGGGCCGTTCTGCGCCTACGCCGACGAGGCCGTTCGGATGCTGCGTCGGCGGCACCGCTCCGCCGCGCGCCTGGAGGACGGTTTCCCCGAGTGGGCTCGCGCCGGACTGCCGGTCGAGACAGGAGCGGGGAACCCCGATGCCGATACAGCCGAGCCCCAGACGCACCGCCGGGCAGTCGCTGGAGCTCGTCGATGACCGGGGCCGCGGGTGGTCCTCGATGACCTCGGTGGTGATCCCCGTCGTCGACGAGGGTCTGGGCAACTCCGCCTACCTCGTCGACCTCGGCGACCGTAGAGCGTTGGCGGTCGACCCCTCGCGGGACCTGCGGGCCGTGGACGCCGCAGCCGCAGCCCGTGGGATCCACATCGTGGCGGTCGCGGACACCCACCTCCACGCCGACTTCCTGTCCGGAGCGACCCGTCTCGCAGCGCGCGAGGGCGCCACCGTGTACGCGTCCGCTGCCGGGGGCCGCGAGTTCCCCCACCACGGACTCGCCGACGGCGACGACGTGGACCTCGGCGGTCTGACCCTGCGAGCCTGGGCGACCCCGGGACACACGGGCGAGCACATCGCCTTCTGCCTCCTCGACGGTGAGCGGGTGCTCGGCGTCTTCACGGGCGGTTCCCTCATCGTCGGCGGCGCTGCCCGCACCGACCTCGTGTCGCCGGAGCAGACCGAGCCGCTCGCCCGCGCCCAGTACGCCTCGCTGCGCCGGCTGTCGACGCTGCCGGACGAGACCGACGTGTATCCCACGCACGGTGCCGGATCCTTCTGCTCCGCGCCACCGGGCGCCGCGCGCACCACGACCATCGGCCGCGAGAAGACGACCAACCCACTCCTGGCAGCCCCGGACGAGGACGCGTTCGTCGCCCGGCTGCTGGGCAGTCTCGGGACGTACCCACGGTACTTCGCACGGCTCGCCGAGGTGAACCGCCGCGGTCCGCCGATGCCGCCGTCCGACGCGACCCTCCCGCGACTCACCGTCGACGAGGCTCGGGCCCTCCTGGCTCAGGGTGCCGTCATCGTGGACACCCGGCGTCCGGCCGAGTACGCCGAGGAGCACGTACCCGGCTCACTCGCGATCCCCCTGCGCGGCTCGTTCGCGACCTGGCTGGGCTGGCTGGTGCCCGACCCGGGGAAGCCGCTGGTCTTCGTCCGCGGCCCGGACCAGGACCCTGTCGAGATCGTCTGGCAGGCGCGGAAGATCGGCTACGACCGGCTCGCCGGGCAGCTCGACCTCCAACGCTGGAAGGCCGCCGGACACCCGAGCGCCTCGACGACCCGGCTCGAGCCGGCAGCGCTGGACGAGGCGGCCAGTCGGAGCGTCGTGGACGTACGCCAGGCCGACGAGTTCGCAGCCGGTCACCTGTCCGCAGCCCTCAACGTCGAGCTGGGGTCGCTGCTCACGGCGGAGCTACCCGATGGCCCTCTCGTGACCATGTGCGCGCACGGGGAGCGCGCCGTCACCGCCGCCAGCCTGCTCGAACGCGCCGGACGCGCCGACCTGGCGGTGATGTCGGTCGGTCCCGACGAGTGGGCCGAGTCCACCGGCAGCGCACTCGAGGTCCACACGTGACCACACCCGGCCGCGCGGATGCCGACCCGGCGCAGTCGCCGTCCGAGACGGAGAGACCGGCGACGCCTGCGGTGCTCGGGCTGCGGGCCAACCTGGCCCAGTTCAGCCTCCTGGTCTCGGTCAACGCGCTGGTCGGCGCGACCCTCGGTCAGGAGCGCACGGTCGTCCCGTTGTTGGCCGAGGACACCTTCCACGTCACGGGACTGACGTCGGCACTGACCTTCATCGTCGCGTTCGGGTCGGTGAAGGCGGCGACGAACTTCGTCGCGGGTACGTTGTCGGACCGGCTCGGGCGCAAGCCTGTCCTCGTCGGCGGCTGGCTGGTCGCGCTCCCGGTACCACTACTGCTCATCACGGCGCAGAGCTGGTGGGTCGTCGTGGCGGCGAACGTGCTGCTCGGGGTCAACCAAGGTCTGACCTGGTCGACCACGGTGATCATGAAGATCGACCTCGTCGGTCCCGCGCGACGAGGGCTGGCAATGGGGTTGAACGAGGCCGCAGGCTACGGCGCACTGGCCGTCACCGCTCTGATCACCGGCTGGCTGGCCGAGGCGTACGGGCTGCGGCCCGCGCCCTTCCTGTTCGGTGCTGCCGTCATCGCGCTCGGTCTCGGCCTGTCCAGCCTCGCGGTCAAGGAGACCCGCGATCATGCGCTGCACGAGGCCGCCCGTCACGCTCCTGTCGGTGAGCTGCACGGCGAGCTCACGACCCGCGAGGTGACCGTGCTCACGTCGTTCACGGAGAGGGCGCTGTCGGCTGCTAGCCAGGCCGGGCTGGTGAACAACCTGAACGACGGACTGGCGTGGGGGATGTTCCCGGTGCTGTTCGCCGCGCATGGACTGTCGGTCGCCCGGATCGGCGCACTCGCCGCGATCTATCCGGCGTGCTGGGGTGCGGGTCAGCTCGTCACCGGCGCACTGTCGGACCGCGTCGGCCGCAAGTGGCTGATCGCCGGCGGGATGTGGGTCCAGGCCGTGGCGCTGGCCGGCTACGCCGTGGCGACCACGTTCGAGGGCTGGGCGGCGGCCGCGGTGGTGCTCGGAACCGGCACCGCGATGGTGTACCCGACACTGCTCGCGGTCATCGGAGATGTCGCGCACCCGACCTGGCGCGCCAGGTCGGTCGGTGTCTACCGCCTGTGGCGCGACGCCGGCTTCGCTGTCGGCGCACTGCTCGCCGGCGTACTCGCGGATGCGTTCAGCATGGTCACCGCTGTCTGGGTCGTGGCCGTCCTGACGGCCGCATCAGGGCTGGTGGTGGCGGCCCGGATGTACGAGACCCACCGCCGAACCAGTCCCATCGTCGGATAGCCCGGGCCTCCGCTACGTCCGGCGGGCGAGGATGCTCACGCTGGTCACGCCGTAGGTGCTCGTCGCTCCGAGAGCGCGGTCGGAGACGAACCGGTAGTCGTTGTGACGGACGGTCACCACCGAGAATCCGGCGTCCTCGAGCATCGCGAGGTAGTCCACGCGTCGGGCGGCGCCGCCGATGCAGGCTGCCCACAGCGACGCGTCGCAGGTCACGGCTTCGGGAAGCGCTTCGGCGGTGACGATGTCCGCGATGGCGAGCCGGCCGCCCGGCGCCAGCGCGGCCGCAGCGCTGCGGAACACCGCCGGCTTGTCCGGAGACAGGTTGATGACGCCGTTGGAGATGACGCAGTCCACCGATCCGGCCGGTACGGGGGGCCGTTCGATATAGCCGTCGACGAACCTGACACCGTCGAAGCCCGCTTCCTCCGCGAGACGGGTGGCCTTCGCCAGCTGGGCGGGCGTCATGTCGACTCCCTCGACCCGTCCGGAAGGTCCGACGACCCGGGCCGCCAGGAAGCTGTCCGTGCCGCTGCCGCTGCCGAGGTCGAGCACGGTCTCGCCGGCCCGGAGGCCGGCAAGGTCGAGGAAGTACCCGACCCCGGCGAAGGACGCGACGGCGTCGGCCGGGATGGTGTCGAGATCGGCGGCCGGGTAGCCGAGATGCTCGGCGAGGCCGCGACCGGTCTCGAAGTGGAACGTCTGGTCGGGTTCCAGGGCGACGAGCTCGTACATCGTCTTCACCCGGGTTTCCAGGTCTTCGGTGTCGAGCCGCCGGGTCACCGTCTCGTTCACGGCGTGCTCCGCTCAGTAGCTGAACGTGGTGGCGGGCTCGTCGCCGATCCAGTTCCACATCGGAACGGTGCCGTTGAGCTCGGCGCCCTCGATGAGCTGCTCGGCGTCCAGCTCCTTGGCGTTGAAGCAGATGGGGCACACGTAGTAGCGCCCGCCCGCGGTCTCGTACCGCCTGGCCAGGTCCTCGATCGGCGGACAACCCGCACACGAGGTGCCGAGGGCGGTCCCTGGCAGCGCGAGCCGGACGGCTTCCTTGGTCAGGAACATCAGCGTCTCGCGGCCGTTCTCGGCCGCGCCGACGGCGACCAGGTAGGCGATCATCACCTTCTCGGGGTCTTCCATCCCGGTGGACAGATTGACGACGGCCTTCGTGGACATGGGTTCCTCCCTCAGGTGGGCTGCGCTGTCGAATGAGGAGCTCCACGCTAGGGACGAAGGGGGGCGCCGTCGTCGGGTGAACTCCCTACAAATCGAGGGGATCGAGCAGTCCGTTCTTGAGGGCGAAGATCGTGGCCGTGGAGCGGGAGTGGGAGCCGGTCTTGGTGTAGATGCGCTCGATGTGGGTGCCGGCGGTCTTCTGGCTGATGCCGAGCTGCCGGGCCACGTCGCGAGTGGCCGCGCCCCGGGCGATGAGCAGGAGCACCTCCACCTCCCGTGCGGTCAGTCCCGCCGCTCCTGGAGTCGGCCGCCGGGTGCCCGCGCCGGCGGCGGTCAGGACGGCATCGGTGGCGACAGGGTCCAGGCGGCCGACCGTGACCTCGGCGCGGAGCCGCGCGGCGGCCTCCTTGACTCGCAGTCCCGGGCCGTCCATGCGGGGGGCGACGAGCTCGGCCAAGGCGCAGGCGGAGGCGAGGACCCGGGCGGGGAGCGGGATCGCGGAGCCTTGGAGTCCTCGGTGATGTCCGCTGCCGTCCAGCCGTTCGTGGGCCAGAGCGGCGATGGCTCCGATGCGCGCCAGCGCGGGCGGGCGGGCGAGCACCCTCTCCGTGTAGTAGGAGCTCGCCCGGAGCCGCTCCTGCTCGCTCGCGGTGAGGGCCGTCTGCTTCATCAAGATGGTCGCCGGCACGCCATGCAGGCCGATGTCGTGGACCAGTCCGGCGCGCTCGAGGGTCGTCGTCTCCTCCGGCGTGAAGCGCATGTGGCCCGCTGCACACACGGCGAGCTCGGAGACGCGTCGCGAATGTCCGGCGCGGGTCGGGCAGCGCAGGTCGGTGAAGTCGGCGAACGCGGTCAGGGCATGGTCCAGCTCGCCGTTGGTCAGGGGCAGGGTCAGGTCGGGCTCGGCGACGATGCGTCCGGATGCGTCGTAGACATCGGGGACGTCGCGGAGGATGTCGTCCGCCGACTCGCAGAACACGTCGACGATCTCCGGGTCGAACTGTCGGCCGCGGCGTCGACGCGCCTCGCGCACCGCACCCGGCACACCCCCGCGTCGCTCGTAGACCTCCACCACGTCGGCGAGATGGAAGATGCGCACCGGCAGGGCGATGTCGGTGCCGCTGAGTCTCCGCGGCACGCCGCGCCCGTCCCATCGGGCGAAGAACTGGCGGAGGGCCGTCGCGACGTCGGTGCCCAGTCCGAGGTCCTCTGCCAGGACCGACGTCACGAGGCAATGTCCTTGGATGCCCTGCGCGACCCGGTTCCCGCCGGTGGCCAGCAGCGCGCCGGCGGAGCGTGCCCGGCGCGCGAGCGAGCCACCTGCCCCGGCGTGGCTGAGGAAGAACGCGAGACCCGCCACACCCCCGAGGTCGACGTCATAGCTGTCGGCACGGAAGGCGATGTCGTCGCCGAAGTTCGCGACCACCTCAGGAGCGTCAGCGACGCAGCCCACCCACGCCAACATCGCGACGTAGAACAGAGCGGAGCGATCGGCGGAGGCTCGCATCGCGTCGGCGAGCCGGACCGCGATCTGCCAGGCCCTCAAGAGGTGTGACATCGGTTGCCCGAGCCCGAGGTCGGTCGCCAGGGAGAAGGCCGCCAGCAGGTCGGCAAGGGTGATGTCCGAGCTCGTGGTGGTGTCGTCCACGGCGACGTTCCCTCCGTCGGCGGGCGGTCCGCCGCCGGACCGCCTGCCACAGCCTAGGGGTGGCACGGGAGTGGCGCAGCAACCGATGCCGAGCCCACGACATGGGGACCTCGGACCGACGAGGCCAGCCGTCAGGTGGCGGTCTCGGCCTGTCGGATCCCGTGCGTGGACCAGGGAGGGCCGAGCCCGACCGGTCGCACGGGGAGGGACGTCCCGACGGCCTCATCGGCCGACGACGAGGTCTGTGTCGGCGTCCGGAACGTCGTCTGGCTGCCGGAGACCGGCGTCCCGTGATGACGTCGCCCGGTCTCCGAGGAGTCGCGCCATCGGCGCGAGCACGTCGTCGACGTTGATGCGTGCCAGGGCGGGGTCGAGGTGCCCGATCCCGCCGGTGTCACACGTTGCCGGACTCGTGGTCATGGTCGCGCGCCCAGACCGGTGCGCAGCTCCTCCACGCGTGCCGGCCCGCTGGTGTCCGATGCGAGCGGCGGCGTGTCGGGATCCTCGATCCTGCTCGGTGCCTGGAGGAAGGAGCGCAGCGCGTCGTCGGCGGTGGTCCGCGGGTGCCAGCCGAGCTCCCGCTGCGCACGGGTCGTGCTCATCACCGGCACGCTCATCAGCAGGTCGAAGAGCTCGGGGGGGACGGGCGCAAGCCGAGCGCGGAACGCGGCGGACAGCCCGAACCGCAGGGCCGCCTCCGGGAGGGGGCGCCACGGACGCTCCATCACCTGCGCCAACCGGTCAGGGTCGAGCACCGGCTCGGCCGCGAGGTTGAATGGACCCCTGACCCGACCCAGGGCGGCCGCTATATAGGCCTCGGCGACATCCGAGGTGTGGACCGTCTGGAAGCGGAGTCCGGCCGGCAACGGCAGCATCGGGAGGCGGCCAGGACGCAGCAGGCCACGGGGTGCGAACGGACCGAGGAAGAGCCGCCGCTGCTGGTCGGCCGCCGCGCTCCGGAAGATGAACGCCGGTCGCATCCGCACGACATGGAGGTCGGGGCGTTCGAGCTCGAGACCGTCCAGCACCCGCTCCAGGTAGGCCTTCTCCCGGCTGTAGGCCACGTGGCCGAGCCCGTCGGTAGGCCAGGACTCCTCGACCGGGTCCAGGTGCCTCCTGGGCGAGTAGGTGCCGACGGAGGATGCATGCACCAGGCTGCCGACGCCGGCTTCGACCGCCGCCGCGAAGGTCCGACGGCTGCCCACGGCGTTCGCCCGCCACGTCGTCACGGGGTCGCGCATCGGGTGGAAGAGCCACGCGAGATTGATCACGGCGTCGGCTCCTCGCATCACTGGTGCGAGGTCGTCGACGGCGACGTCAGCCCAGTGCCAGGTGACCCCGTCGGGTCGCCAGCGGTGCGGTCGTCGACAGACGCCGACCACCTCGTCGACCTGACCTCTCGCCGTCAGGCTCTTCACGACGGCTGTCCCGACGTTGCCGCTGGCTCCGGTCACCACGACTCGCACGAGGGCTCCCTCCACTCGGATCGCAACCGGCCGGTACCCCTGGAAGGTCTCCTGACACCTGACCGGATGTGTCCGCAAGGATCGGCACGCGCGTCCCGGTCGCCAGCAGGACCGATGTCGCCCACACAGCTCGGCGAGCGCGCCGGTCACCTCCGCGCCAACGCACCTGGTGCCGCGACCGGACAACGCTGCTGGTCAGCGGATCGCGCCTGTGGGATGCGCGCGGACCACAACCAGCAGGTCGAGAGGTCGCCGCCCGCCACGAGGTCTGGATCCACGAGGTCTGGATCGACGGAGTCCCGGGATCGCCGAGCCTCCAGCCGAAGGGCCACGACGACCAGTGTCAGGTGAGCTCGGGCAGGTCCTGGGCCGAGCCGAGCAGGACGCGGAAGGGGTCACCGCGGTCGGCGAGCCGGTCCAGGACCGTGCGCACCGTCCAGCGGTCGGGACGCAGGTCGGGGTCGTCGAGCTCGTCCCAGGTGATCGGCACCGACACCGGCGCGCCGGGGGCCGGGCGTGGTGAGTACGGCGCGACCAGCGTCTTGTTGATCGCGTTCTGCGTGTAGTCGAGGCGGGCGAGCCCACCGCGCGTCGCGACCTCCCACTTCCAGCTCACCAGCTCGGGCACCACCTGCCCGACGGTCCGGGACAGCGTTTCCACCCACGCTCGGGTGTCGTCGAAGGAGTAGCCGGCGCTGATGGGCACCCAGATCTGGATGCCGCGCCGTCCGGTCACCTTCGGCCGTGCGGTCACCCCCAGGTGCTCCAGCGCCGTGCGGTGCAGCCGGGCCAGCACCAGGAGGTCCTCCCACGTCGTCCGCTCGCCCGGGTCGAGGTCGAGCAACGCGTACGTCGGCTCGTGCGGCGCGTCGGCGAGCGAGGTCCAGGGATGCCACTCCAGAGCGCCGAAGTTAGCCACCCAGACCAGCGCCGCCGGCTCGTCGGCGACCACGTACGTCGTGGTCTCGCCCTCGTCCGCCTCCGCGTTGTCCCACGAGCCCAGCCACTCGGGAGCGTGCGACGGCCGCTGCTTGTGCCAGAAGCCCGGGCGGTCCGCACCTTCGGGGTACCGGTGCAGGTTCAGCGGCCGGCGCCTCAGGTAGGGCAGCACCACCGGCGCGATACGTGCGGCGTAGGCGAGGAGCTCGCGCTTGGTCACGGGTGGATCGCCCGGAAACAGTACCTTGTCCAGGTTGGTGACCTTGAGCCGTCGACCGAAGACCTCCCAGGTGCCCTGTGTGCGCAGCGCTGCCAGCTCGTCGATCGCCTCGTCCGGCAGCTGCTCCGGGAGGAGCGACACCTCGGCATCGGCAGCCGGGACGCCAGAGCGCCAGATGTGGTGCGGATCCGCGGCGACCTCGTCGTTGGTCCGCCCGCTGAGCACCGACCGTGGATGCTCCTCGGGGTCCCACCCCTCCGCGGCGTGCGCGTCCTGCTTGTGCAACAGCATCCAGGAGTCGCCCTCGCTGTCCGCGTCGCGCCGGACCAGCAGCAGCCGGCCGCGGAGCTTGTGTCCATGGACCTCGGCGTGCAGCTCACCGGCCTCCACGGACGCGCGGGGGTCGTTCGTCCTGACCGGCTCCCAGGTGCCCATGTCCCAGACGATGACGTCGCCACCGCCGTACTCCCCGCGCGGGATGACGCCCTCGAAGTGCAGGTACTCGATCGGATGGTCCTCCACGTGCATCGCCAGCCGCCGCGCCTTCGGGTCGAGGGTCGGCCCCTTCGGCACCGCCCAGCTCACCAGGACGCCGTCGATCTCGAAGCGCAGGTCGTAGTGCAGCCGCCTGGCCCGGTGACGCTGGACCACGAACCGTCGGCGGTCCGACGTTTCCGCGACCTCGCCGGCGGGTTCCGGCGTTCGGCCGAAGTCGCGCTTTCCGCGGTAGGCCTCCAGCTGGTCACGACCCATGAGAACCAGGTTCCCCGCCCACCTCGCACCATGCGGTCCCTCCACCTGCCGGCCCCCCGGCGAGCCCACCGGGCCACGGCGTGGGCGGTGAGCACCGCGTCGGAGGGCGGCAGCCCGGACGTCGCGCTCACACGCGGGCCCTGGACGGCGAAGCCGCGGGGGAGGGAAGCGGGAGACGAGTGGCCACGAGACTTGAAGCTGTGGATCGGGGTGCCACACTTGGTCGAGAGTCTCGTTGAGACGAGCTCGTGTGGTCGAGCAAAGGCCGTCGATCCTGTCGAGTCTGTGAGCACCACCATGATCCGCTTGGCGATCGTGAACGAATGCGAGCTCGTTGCGGCAGGGGTTGCCGAGATGCTGTGTGCGGGGCGGCACGGGATCCACGTGACAGCCCTCGACCCGTCCGCGGACACCCTGGGCAGCGTGGACGTCATCCTCTACGACGCGTTCGCCCCTGCGGGCAGCTTGCTGCAGCTCGAGGACCTCGTCCGCCGAAGCGGGGTGCCGGTCATCGTCTACTCCTGGCAGCGCGGGTGCGACGTACGCGAGCTGCTTGCGCGTGGAGCGGTCGGTCATCTCTCGAAGGCGGCGACAGCCTCGCAGATCGTCGACTCCGTGCATGCCGTGCTCCGAGGCGAGGTCGTCGTCGGTGCCCAGGCCCAGCAGGGCCGCCCTGTGACCGGTGAGAGCCCGCTCGGAGCTGATCCTTCGGGCCTCACCCCTCGGGAGGCCGAGGTGCTCACCATGATCGCCTCCGGACTGAGCAACCAGGAGATTGCCGGCCGCAGTCACCTCAGCGTCAACACCGTGAAGTCCTACATCAGGTCGGCCTACCGCAAGATCGGCGTCGACTGTCGGTCCAGGGCCATCCTGTGGGCAGTCACCAGAGGGTTCGCAGCGACGCAAGCACCTGCTTCGGATCGAGGCCGGAGCGCTTTGACGGGGTTCCGGCCGGTCGACCGGTCACCAGGGGGGACCGCGCCCGGTGGAGGCGGGAGCTCATGAGCGCGACCGCGAGCGCCGGGCGACATCCCGTCGCGGCTCGCCGACGCACCCGCGCCGGCGAACGGGGCTCTGTGCGAGGACGGTCCCCGGTGCTCCACCGCGCCTCGACGGGCACTCAGAGGTACCCCGGTCGGCGAGGAGCCGATCCGGCACAGGGGTGAACGCGGGCTGCCCGCGGCCCTGGACCGGCCGTCCCCTCCGGCCAGAGCGAGGCAAGCCCGCGTCCACCACTCCCGGCCTGGTGAGAGGCTGCCGCTCCCCGTCAGGAGTACTGACCGCGCAGGACCTCCCTGGCGGCGGACGTGAGGGCCACGCCGTTGCGCGCATGATCGACCAGCAGGTCGTAGGCGGTGCTCAGGTCGACGCTGTGCACCTGAGCCAGCACGCCCTTGGCCTGCTCCACCAGCGATCGCGACTGGATGGCCTCGGTCACCCGAGCAGCGAGTCGGTCCACGGGCAGATCAGCCGGGGTCACCACCGCCAACGCCGTCATGTTGGCGAAACCCTCGGCCACGTGCAGCTGCGCGCACACCATCCCGGTTGCCTGGTCCATCCGATCACGCGCCGACCAGCTCTCGTCGGTCAGGGAGTCCGAGCCCAGCTCGCCGAGGAGCGCGATCCCGATCGCGTTGGCCAGGAACTGCGCCTGGTCGATGCGCAGCGCGAGCTGGCGCACCGCCACCCGGTAGACCAGCAACACGCCGACCACGCGCCCCTCCGGCATGATCGGGAACGCGTGCAGCGCGGTCTGCGAGAAGTTCGCGTCGACGAACTCGGCGAGCATCGGCCACCGCCTCTCCTGCTCCGCCGTCGACAGTCCCGTCACTGCGACGCCAGTCCGAAAGGCGTCCAGGCTCGGACCTTCCCGCACGACGTCCTGGGCGTCCTCGATCCGCGCGTTCCGCGCATCTGTCGCGCAGAGAACCACCCTGTCGGTGGTCGCGAAGTCCATCGAGATCGAGCCCCCATCGGCACCCATCAGGTCTCGGTAGACCGCACAGAGCCGTATCGGCAGCGTCGCCTCCGACCGCGTCCGTGCAAGTCCGCGCGCGAGCTTCACCAGCAAGAGCTGTTGCTCGTCCACCGTCTTCGTCCTGCGTCCGTCGCCTACGTGTGTGGCTCCTGGGCCGAGGCTAGCATCGTCGCGCCGCCCGGCACGTCGGCCGGTCGCACCTGCTCGGCGGCTCCTTCCATCGCAGGAGAGGCTCCTCAGGCATGGTCATCCGCGCACCGGGGAGCGGCCGACCTCGACGAGTGGTGCGTCCAGCCGGACCTGGTGGTTGTTCCACAGGATCTGGACGTGCGCGAGGTCGACGACGCACGTGTGCCGGTGGAGGCGACCGACGATGAGACGTACGGCCCACGGACCCATGCCCTGCCGACGGTCGTAGCCCAGGAGGCTGCCGGGGTGGCCGTGGCCGACCACCAGCGCCTCGAGCACGAGTCGGCCGTCTGCCGAGGGAGCGAACCGTGCGTCGAGCACCCGTCCCATCCGGTGTCCACCCGGCTCGATGACGTCCATCCCGGTCAGGGTGCCGAGCCTGAAGGTCTCGATGTCCCGGCGCACGGACTCGTCCCGCTTCACGCTCAGGTGTAGGGCGCTGTCGAGACGCTCCACGTCGGACATGACGATCCGCCAGGGACGCGAACGGTTGGTCTCCGACGGTCTCAGCAGGACGTAGGTGTTGACCATCTCGTTCCCCAGGGAGCCGCCGAGCCGGTGCAGGAGAGCGACCGGCCCTGTCAGCACCGCGGTCACCGTCAGCCCGGCATCGGTCTGGGTGAGCTCGACGTCGTCGACCTTGCCGAGCATCCGGCCGTCGACATCGAGGAGCTGCCGGTCGAGCAGCTCCAGAGCGCCGTCGATCCGGGTGTCCAGCTTGTTCGGCATCTCACGCGTCATTGGCCCATCCTGGTCCAGATCAGGAGCGGGATCGCCGCGACGGCCACGAGTGCGATGATCGCCAGGAAGAGGACGCCGAGCCCGTTCGCCAGGCGCCCGTTGGCGTGCTCCCCCATGTAGTCGGGGTCGTTGGCGACCACCAGGATGGGGAAGTAGGTCAGAGGCAACGCGACCGCGGAGAACACGACGGACAGCTCGGTGACCAGGATCGGGTCGACGGTGGTCATCAGGACCGCGGTCGCGACCAGGCCGGCCAGAGCGAGCACGAGGTGGAAGAGCGCCGCCTCGCTCGGCCGGACGTACTTGCCCCACTGCGCGCCGAAGTACTGCGCGATGCTGTAGCCGACACTGAGCCCGGTCTCGCACGCGGCACCGAAGGTCGCGGCGACGAAGCCGAGGATCGCGACGGCCAACCCGAGCTTGCCGACCGCGGCGGCGACGGGCAATCCCACCTGTCCCAAGGTGTCGACGCTGATCTGCAGAGGACCCAGCACCAGCCATGCGCTGGCCGCGACGGCCAGGGAGAGGAGGCCACCGAGCGGGAACCCGATCAGCACGTTGGCACGCATCGTGCCGAGGTCGGCCGGCGACCAGTGCTCCTCGACACCGCCGGAGGAGAAGAAGAACACCTCGTACGGCGTCATGGCGGCCCCGAACAACGCGACCGCGTAGTAGGCGAAGGTACGCCAGTGCTCGTCGGCGGGCTTGTCCGCGCCCACCGCCTGGTGGAGCAGGGCTCCGTAGTCAGGGGCGAGCTTCCACACAGCCACCGCGAAGACGATCAGGGCAAGTCCGAGAAGGCCGAAGACGTTCTCGATGATGCTGAACTTCGCTCTCCAGAGCACCAACCAGACCAGGATCGTCACCACCGGCACGATCAGCAGCTCGTGCACCGAGGCGACCAGCTGCAGCGCCAGGGCGACGCCGCCGACCTCCGCGGTGTAGGTGAGCAGCGTGATCAGCATCGACGCCAGGAGGTTGAGCATGCCGACCCTGGGGCCGAGGCGTTCACGCACCAGGTCGAACGTGGCCCGCCCGCTCACGGCGGCCACCCGGCCCGACATCTCGGCGAAGACGCAGATCCCGACCACTCCCATCACGGTCGGCCACGCCAGGGACAACCCGAAGCGAGCACCCACCTGCGCGTTGGTGACCAGGTCGCCGATGTCCACGAAGCCGCCGATCGCCGTCAGGATCCCGAGCGCCACCGCGAAGAGCTTCTTCACACCTTCACCGCCGCACCACGGTCTCGGTCCTGTTCAAGCGGTCAGTCATCTGCGCCAGTTCCCGGGCGAGATGCGGGTACCGCCCGGAGTCGCGACGTACGAGCGCGGTGCGAACGTCGGAGAGGAGGTCGCACGCGTCGGACAGGACGGTGGTCACCCGGCTGTACATGGGATCGTCGCGTGGCTCGGGCTGCTCACCACTGAAATGATCGGTGGTCCGGCCCGCGTTCGTCTCACTGTTCAAGGCGACGACCTGCTGGTACTTGCCGAACATGCGGCCTTCGCGCACGAGGCGGAGGAGGAGCGACATCGTCGCGACGTTGCTAGCCACGTCCTCGACCGACAGGTGGGCCTGGTCGCGCCACGAGGAGTGGTCAGGGGCCTGAGGTGCGCACGCGGTGACCAGCACCAGTAGCAGCCCGGTCCCCGTCACTCGACGTACTCCCATGACCGTTCGGGTACCCATGGGAGTCGTGGGGAAAACCCGAGGGTCGCCGTGGACATGAGTGCGAGGCGGTGGGTACCGGAGGGCAGCACCGCGCCCGGATGGGAGGACGACATGACTCTGGTGGACCGCATCAGCGAGCCGTGGGGGACCAGGACGCCGTACGACCGCGGACAGGCGTGGCCCGCCCGGCGCGATACCTACCTGGAGGACGGCCTGTCCCCCGACGGGGTCCACCGCTGGGTGCCGAGCGCGTCGCTGCTCCACTCCAACGGTGACGCGATGGACATCGCGGTCAACGAGGGCAAGATCGTGGGTGTCCGAGGGAGGGTCGCGGACCGCGTCAACCGGGGCCGACTGGGACCGAAGGACCTGTTCGGATGGCAGGCCAACGGCTCCTCCGACCGGCTGACGAAGCCGCTGGTCCGGCGGGAGGGTGAGCTGGTCGAGACGGACTGGGACGACGCGATGGATGCTGTCGCCGGGCGTACTCTGGACCTGATCGGCGAACGTGGCCCGTCATCGATCGCCTTCTACACGACCGGGCAGCTGTTCCTCGAGGAGTACTACACCCTTGCGCTGATCGCGCGAGGCGGCATCGGGACCAGCCATCTCGACGGCAACACCCGTCTGTGCACGGCGACGGCGGGGGAGGCGCTCAAGGAGTCGTTCGGCTCGGACGGACAGCCCGGCTCCTACTCCGACATCGACCACGCGGACGTCATCTGCCTCTACGGACACAACATGGCGGAGACCCAGACGGTCCTGTGGAGCCGCATCCTCGATCGGCTGGCCGGGCAGGAGCCGCCTCGGATCGTCTGTGTCGACCCACGCCGCACGCCGGTGGCCGAGCAGGCGACGGTCCATCTGGCGCCACGACCCGGCACGAACGTGATGGTGATGAACGCCCTCCTGCACGAGCTGATCGAGAACGACCGGATCGACCGGGACTACGTCGATCGGCACGCCGTGGGCTTCGACGAGCTCGCGACGATGGTCGCAGCCTGCACGGCGGAACGCGCCGCAGAGATCTGCGACGTGCCGAGCGACGACATCCGTGAAGCGGCGCGACTCATCGGCAGCGCGGAGCGGCTCGTCTCCACCGTCCTCCAGGGGTTCTACCAGTCGCACCAGGCGACCGCGGCCGCGGTGCAGGTCAACAACATCCACCTCGTGCGCGGGATGCTCGGCCGACCGGGGTGCGGCCTGCTGCAGATGAACGGTCAGCCCTCGGCCGAGAACACCCGTGAGTGCGGCGCGGACGGCGATCTCCCCGGCTTTCGCAACTGGGCCAACGACCAGCACGTCGACGAGCTGGCACGCGTATGGAACGTGGACCCCACCCACATTCCCCACCATGCGCCGCCCACGCACCTGATGCAGATCCTGCGGTACGTCGAGCAGGGCTCGGTGCGGTTCCTCTACGTCTCCGGCACCAACCCAGCCGTGTCTCTGCCCGAGCTACGGCGGGTCCGCTCGCTGCTCTCCCAACAGCGGCTGTTCCTCGTCGTCCAGGACATCTTCATGACCGAGACAGCCCGCCTTGCCGACGTGGTGCTTCCCGCAGCCACGTGGGGCGAGAAGACCGGCACCTTCACCAACGCCGACCGGACCGTCCACCTGTCGATGAAAGCCGTCGACCCGCCCGGAGAGGCCAGGCCGGACCTCGACATCTTCCTCGACTACGCGCGCCGGCTCCGACTCCGGGACCGCGACGGTGCGCCGCTGGTGCCGTGGTCGGACGCCGAAGGGGCGTTCGAGGGCTGGAAGGCGTGCAGCCGTGGCCGACCGTGCGACTACTCGGGCCTCACCTACGAGCTGCTCCGAGATCGTGGCGGCGTCCAGTGGCCATGCAACGCAGAGAACCCGGCTGGTGTCGAGCGCCTCTACGACGGCGGTGCCTTCCGCAGCGCGCCCGACGACTGCGAGAGCTACGGGAAGGACCTCGTCACCGGGGCGCCGGTCGAGCCCACCGAGTATCGGGCGCTCAATCCCGACGGCAAAGCGGTCATCAAGGCAGCCGAGTACCAGCCCCCGCCGGAGGAGCCGTCGCAGGAGTATCCCTTCCACCTGCTCACGGGACGCACGATCTACCACTTCCACACCCGCACCAAGACCGCTCGTGCGGCCCAGCTGCAGGACGCTGCCCCGGACGTGTGGGTCGAGGCGTCCGCGGCCGACGCGCTGGAGAACGGCTGGTCCGAAGGCGACCTGCTGCGGATCACCTCGCCACGCGGCGACGTGGAGGCACGCCTGCGCGTGACCGACACACGAAGGGGAGTCCTCTTCCTTCCGTTCCACTACGGCTACTGGGACAAGGATGCCGCGGGACCGGATGACGGCGGCCGCGCGGCCAACGAGCTGACCTTGACGGGCTGGGATCCCGTCTCGAAGCAGCCGCTGTTCAAGACCGCCGCAGCTCGGGTGGAGCGCGTGGGGTCGTCTGACGGGAGATCTGCGCCGGCACCCACCACGGGGGCCGCGCGACCAGTCGGTCGTCGGATCACTGCGACCCGCGGCCGGGCCGAGGTGCTCGAGGAGCTACCGGACACCCGACCGGAGGCTGCGCGATGAACCTGGTACCGGCGCTGCGTGGTGTCACCGGGTCCGGCGTCGGGAGGGCCGTGGCCGCACTCCATCGCGCCGAGAACGACCTGGCCGTCGCGCTGCTCGACGTGTCCCATCGACACGCGGCCGACCACGAGATCCACTTCGTCGCGCGCGACCTCGCCCGGTGGTCGCGCGACCACGTCGGTCGCCTCGCGGAGAGCGGTCGCGGCTACGGACTCGACCTCGATCCCGAGCCCAGGAACGGGCACCGGTGGCCCGCACGCGTGAAGCTGGTGAGCGGACGGGCCCTCGGCCGCCTGCAGGCGCCTGCCGTACTACTCCTCGCCGACCTGCGAGACCTGCACTGCGCGGCGGCCGGGGTGTCGCTCGACTGGGAGGTGCTCGCCCAGAGCGCCCAGGCCGCCGAGCACAGCGATCTGATCGGGCTCGCCGCCGACTGTCATCCCCACACCCTGCGCCAGCTGAGGTGGACCAACGCGCAGATCAAGGAGCTCGCCGCGCAGGCCACCTTGGCGACCTGACGGCCGGAGACGCGGGTGCCGATCGGAGGCGAGAACGTCGGTGTTGCCCGTGGAACCACGCTCGGGCCGTGCGTGGATGCCGTCCCCGCGTCGAGCAACGGCCCTGACCTGCCGACAGGGCAAGGGTCAGCGGCCCGTTCGGGCCGTGGCATCACGGCCGGTGATGCTCGGGGGGAAGGACCTACGCCGGAAGGCTCAGGTCGCGCCGCCGGAGCACCAGCAGCCCGGTGGCGGCCAGACCCAGGGCGACGGTGGTCAGTGCCAGAACCGGTCCGGCGGTGACTGGCAGCGCGGGGGCCTGGGGGCTGTGGGAGAACGGCGACAGGTCCTGGACCAGCGCCGGCAGCTTCAGGCTCGGGCCGAACATCGGTCCGGCGACGAGCGCGTACAACATGAGCGTCCAGCTGACCGGCACCGAGTAGCGCGGCATCGCGCAGCCGACCGCGACCACCACAGCACCGACGACCAGGACACCGGGCACCTGCACGAGGGCCGCCCACACCAGATCGGCGATCTGGCGGTCGGTGTCTCCGAGGACCTGTCCGGAGGTCAGGCCCATGCCGGCCGCGAAGAGCACCATCAGGCCGAGCGCGCCCAGGACGGCGTTCACCACGTGACCCCCCAGCCAACCCGCGCGGGTGACGCCGGATGCCAGCACGGACTCCAGGGTGCCGCCGGTCTCGTCGACCCGCATCCGCAACAGCACCTGGACGACGTAGATCGCCACGAACATTCCGACCATCTGGATGATGGAGACCTGGTAGGCGTCGACGACCTGGTCAGTGCCGCCTGTCCGGGTCCACCAGTCCTTGGCGCTCCCCTCGAGGCCCTGGATCTGCTCGGTGAGGTTGCCGAAGATCAGTCCGAACATGGTCAGCACCATGGCCCATCCGAGGAACGCGCCGCGCTGCAACCGCCAGGTCAGCCCCACCGGGCTCAAGAGCCACCGTGCGGCGGCGGGGTGACCACGGCGCTCGGGCCACAGGCCGCGTCCGACGTCACGGCGGGAAGCGAGTGCGACCGCGGTGGCCAGCAGCAGCACGAGGGCGAGGACCGCCAGGAGCAGAGGGGACCAGTCGGCACCGCCGAAGGGACGGGTCTGCTGCCCCCAGCCGATCGGTGACAGCCACGCCGGCCAGTCGCTCGTCACCCGCATGCCCGTCTGGTCCACCGTGCCGGCCATGTTTCCGATCCCGGAGAGCACGAAACAGATCGCGAGGGCGCCCGTGGCCATGCCGGAGGCGCCGCGGGTGGTCGACGACAGCTGGCACGTGACCGCGGCAACGCCGACCCACACCAGACCGACCGCAGCCACCGAGGCCCCGGCCAAGAACGCCCCTTCGGCCGGCTGCCCGGACACCAGGATCGCGACACCGATGACCACCGCGAGGACGAGATCGGCGGCCGCGGCGACGATGACACCGGCGGCCAGGCCGGCGTACCGCCCGACAACGGTGGCGTCGAGCATCTCGGCGCGACCGAGCTCCTCGTTCTGACGTGTGTGCCGGATCACCGCGAAGGTGCTCATCAAAGCGGCGAGGACGGCCAGAGTGACGTACTCGCGGTGCAGCATGTACCCCCCGACGCTCGGTCCCGAGCTGATCCCGAGCAGTCGCATGCCGGTGTTGGTCGCCACCATCCGGGTCTCCCGGACCAGGTCCTCGTGCAGCGCCAGGCTCTGGGCGAACATCGCCGTGGTCGCGGCGACGAACAGTCCGAGTCCGGCCCACCACGCGGTGATCGTGTACCGGTCGCGGCGCGCCGCCAGCCGGGTCAGACGAGCGGTGCCGGCGAATTCGGCCGCGGTGAGCGCGCGCATCGAGATCACACCGCCTCCAGGACCCCCGACCGGCCGAGCTGGTCTCCGTAGTGCCGCAGGAACAGCTCCTCCAGGGTCGGCGGGGTGCTGGTCAGGGAGTGGACGTGGTAGCGAACGAGCGTCTCGAGCACGGCGTTGAGGTCGACCGGGTCGACACTGAACCGCGCGCTGTTGCCTTCGACGACGAGGTCGTGCACGTCGGCCAGTGATGCCAGACCTGTCGGCGCGCGCGAGGTCTCGACCTCGACGGTCGTGCGGGTCAGGTGTCGCAGCTCGGCGAAGGTGCCGGACTCCGCGGCGCGTCCGTTGCGGATGATCGTGACCCGGTCGCACAGCGCCTCGACCTCGGAGAGGATGTGGCTCGACAGGAGCACGGTGCGTCCTCGGTCGCGAACGTCGCGGACGACGTCCTGGAACACCGTCTCCATCAACGGGTCGAGCCCCGACGTCGGCTCGTCGAGCAGGTACAGCTCCACGTCGGAGGCGAACGCAGCCACCAGCGCCACCTTCTGCCGGTTGCCCTTGGAGTAGGCCCTGATCTGCTTGGTCGGGTCCAGCTCGAACCGCTCCAGGAGCCTGGTACGACGAGAGGGCACCAACCCGCCGCGCAGGTCGGCCAGCAGGTCGATGACCTCACCACCGGTGAGGTTCGGCCACAGGTTCACCTCGCCAGGCACGTAGGCGAGCCGGCGGTGCAGGACGGTGGTGTCGCGCCACGGGTCGCCCCCCAAGAGCGTGACCTCGCCGCGAGATGCGCGCAGCATCCCGAGGAGGATGCGCATCGTGGTCGTCTTCCCGGCGCCGTTCGGGCCCAGGAAGCCGTGCACCTCACCGGTGAGAACGCTCAGGTCGAGGCCGTCGAGCGCCCTCGTCGACCCGAAGTCCTTGACCAGTCGGCGAGTCGAGATCGCGGAGGTGCGGTGGGTCGAGGCATGGTGGGGCTGACCGCTCATGCCTCCACTCTTCTCTGCCGGACCCGCCGGCGGCAGAGGCGATCCGCCCCTGGCAGATGACCAAGGTCTGCCCCGCTGGCATGCGAAGGAACGGCAGTTCTGGAGGGGCGCCCCTTCAGTCGTACCCGGGCTGGTGCCGCGTCGGCCGCACGCGTCACGTGCCTTTCCCCGCCTCTCGGGTCGGCGCCCATGACCGCCCGGGAGTGGTGACCAGGTCGTGCGCCCCGTCCGGGCGCGCGAGCTCCAGGTAGTAGCGCAGCGACCCGTCGGGCATCGTGACGTGAGTGGCGTAGCGGGCGGCGCCACCGGAGAAGGGTGAGCGCAGGGGCGGATCCTCGGTGGCAGTCAGGACACCGTCCAGGCTGCCGGTCGCCATACCCGTGACCTCGCTCCAGTTCTCCTCGGCGCGGGCCCGGCCGTCGTACAGCACCACCAGCGGATCCAAGGAGAGCACGTCGGTGACCCGCGCACCTCGCATGTCCCACTCGCCGTCCCGCGGCGCGAGCACGGTCCCCTTCCGGTGCCACACCAAGCCGTCCGCACTGCGCCAGTACGACGTGCTCATCCGGTCCTCATGCCCGGCGACGTCGAGTGGATGCTCGCAGATCCACGCGTGCCAGCCGTCGTCGCGTCGTCTGATCACCGGATCCTTCATGGCGACCCGATCGCCGCCGGGGAACACCACGGTGCGACGTCCGCGGGGGAGATCGTCGACCGAGTCGGCGTCGACCGCCTCGACCCACCAATGCTTGCTCGCGGGGGTGGCGCACGAGAGGTAGAGGCGCCAGCCGTTCTCGGTGCGCGAGACCACCGGACGCTCGAACGACTCAGCGCCGAAGTCGTCGCGGTACACCTCGCAGACGGTCGTGAACCTGGTCCCGTCGGCGGAGCGAGCAACGACCGTCGTGACGCCGCGACCCTCACTCTGCGGCCGCCGCACGCGGTAGGCGAGGTAGACGTCGTCCCCGTCGCAGATCGCACTGGGCGCCCCGGCCCAGTTGCCCGGACCGTCACCTGGAGCGCCAACGACGACACCGACGTCGCTCAGGTCGGGGAAGGACGGCCGCCGCGTCGTCACCGACATAGTCTACCGGCGGGGTCGTGAATGGCGGGCTCCCCTCGCCCTGGCCCACGCCGGACAGCCGTCCTGGCAGGCGAGAGGCTGAGGGTGGCCGGCACCGGCCCGCCGGAGCGGGCCGGTGCTCGGGTGCGTCGTGGGTACCGCCTCGGCGGTGAGGTGGGTCAGGCCTCGATCGCCGCGGTGTCCGACTTGGTGCCGGTGACCTCGATCTTGCGCGACTTGGCCTTCTCCGCGACCGGGATCACCAGACGCAGCACACCGGCGTCGTAGCGAGCCTCGATGTTGTCGAGGTCGAGGTTGTCGCCGAGGACCAGCTGACGGCTGAAGGCGCCCCGGACGCGCTCGGTGGCGAGCATCTCCCGGTCGCCGTTGCGGGGTACGCGCTCGGCCTTGACGGTGAGCACGTTGCGCTCGACGTCCAGGTCGATGCTCTCGCGGCTCACCCCGGGCAGGTCGAACTCGATCACGAACTGCTCGCCCTCGCGCCAGGCGTCCATCGGCATGACGGCGGGGCGGTTGGTGGTGCCCGCGGCCGAACCCAGGAGCTGCTGGGCAAGTCGGTCGAAGTCGCGGAACGGGTCGGTGCTGCGGAGCAACATCACGGTGCCTCCTTGCGTCTCGATTGAACTTCGATGTGGTCGGACTGGTCTGGTTCCGACGGGGTTCCGGTCGATGTCCAGGAGCCCCGGCCGCCGCCTGCGGCTGCGCTAGGCGACGCGCCCCTCAGGGTGCGGCGGATCGGTGGTGCCTCGGTCGTCCGGTGGCTGGATGGGCATGGCCTGCCAGGCCTCGTCGAGGTCACCGACGGTGAGGGAGCGAGCCCGGCCGGCTTCGAGGTCCTCGAGGTGCAGCGCGTCCCAGAAGTCCGGGTGCTGCTCGCACGACAGCACCGCAGAGATGTGTCCCCGCACAGGTGCGCGTCGGTGGTCGGCACTCACCTCGACGAAACGGCTCCCGGAGTCCTTGGACTGCCACGCGTTCACCGCCGGAGCGGACAGCACTCGCGACCACGCGATCAGCTCCGCGGGGGAGTCGACCGTGGCGGTGAGATCGCCGCAGAGGTCGAGATCTCGACTGATTCTCATCAGGATCGCGAGCTCGCGTGCCTGGGGGGAGGTGTACATCTGTTGTCTCCCTTCTAGGTCGGTCGGAGCGGCCGACGGGCTGTGAGAACCGGAAGCGTGACCACCGTGCGGGCCGGCGGACAGGTGGGGCGTGGCGCCGGGTCGGCCGGGTACGCCGCCGGCACCGGTGCTGATGAGGCGAGCCACGAGCGTGCGGACAGCCGCACCGGCTTCGAGGACTGCGCGGAGTCGTGGCCGCCACCTGGCATGGTGGCGAACCGTGCTCGTGCGCATTGCTTCCTCCTTGGTCTTGCTCGTGGCCCGCCTCGGCATGGGACGACATGTGCGCTGGAGTCCGCCTCGGGAAGGGCGTCGTCCACAGCAGGCGGCCGGTCGACCGAGAGGCCCTGACGCGCGAAGAACGTGTCGATGTCGTGGTGGCGGCTCCATACCGTGCCTGCGGCGGAACCCGCGCACCGCAGCTCGGTGGCGCAGGACGCCGAGCTCGACGAGCGGACGGGCGCCACCCGCATCGCGATCGTCCTCCCTTCCCCAGCCCCGACGGCCACTGCTGAGAAGCACGGATAATCTGTATCGAATGCTTGAGATTATGGCTGACTGCTGCCATAGTTTCAAGAGGTGAGCTGCAGCAGGTCGAACGCGCGCGAGGTGACAACGATGCCGGATCCCACGTCAGCCGAGGGGCCGGTCCGGAGCGCCCGGCTGCTGCTCGGTGTCACGGCTGACGCAGACGCTGCGGAGGTGGCCCGTGCCTACCGGCGTCAGGCCCGCCACGTGCACCCGGACGTGAGCCTGGAGCCCGATGCGGCCAGTCGGTTCGACGCACTGCATGTCGCCTATCAGGTCGCGTTGGCCGCGGTACGACCCCACCCTGCGCGCGCAGCAGCGGGTCCCACCCCCGTCGAGCGACAGGCCCCTCCGGTCATGGTCGGCTTCTCCCGCGTCCAGGACGTGCCGACTGGTCCGCGGCGCGGGTCCGGATCGGACGGCTGGCTGGTCGCCGGACCTGTGCGCGTGGAGCCGCCACTCGGCCCGGCCGACGCGCCGACCTCGCCGGAGGGGCGGCCATGACCGACGTGCAGCCCGGCCATGCCGTCTATCCGATCTCGGTCGCGTCCGAGCTGAGCGGCGTCGACGCGCAGATGCTGCGCACCTACGAGCAGCGTGGTCTGCTGAGGCCGTTCCGCACCGACGGAGGCACTCGCCGGTACAGCCGAGACGACCTGGACCGGGTCGCCGACATCACCCGGCTGCTGGGTGAGGGGCTCAACCTCGCCGGCATCGGACAGGTGCTGCGGCTGCGGGAGGAGACCCGCCGCCTCACCGCCGAGCTCGGCGTGCTCCATGCCTCCGGCGAACCAGACCGTCAGGAGGTCCGTCGGCTGCGCCGGGAGAACCGAGCGCTCAAGGAGGAGCTGACGCGGCGTGACGGCGACGAGATGGCACCCCGCCCGACCCGACCACGGTGAGTCCGTCACCGGCGTCTCGACCGCAGCCCGCCGAGGACCCGTGTCATCGTCCGAGCGGGGACCCGGCGACAGAAGGCTCCCGCCGCTGATCCCGGAAGCGCCAGCGACCGGGCTCCGGATGCGGCGTCATCCCGGCCTGCGGAAGCGCCGTCCAGCGAACCGTGGCGTCTGGTGGTCAGGTGGCGTCGGGTGGCGCCAGGTTACCGGGGGCCTGGAGAGCCGAGCGTCTCGTCGCAGACCGGGCACCGGATCCGCTGCTCCTGTGCAGCGAACTCGATCGGGTACTCACGCAGGTCTCTCACGGAGGTCCCGCACAGCGTGTGGTCACTGCCTTCGAGGGCGACGTGGAACGGCCGCTCGGCCTCGAGTGCCGCGTCCCCGAGCCCGTCCAGCTTGTGGCCGTGTCGCACGCCGTCCGCCCACAGCTCGGTGGCTCCCGAAGCCAGGACACGGTGTGGCGGAGGTTCACTCGTCATCGCTCAGAGGCTACCCAGCAGGTGAGCTCCGGTCTTCGCCCCAGGGGGTGTGGTCGGAGCCCTTCTACCCGCAGTTCGTCGGTCCCGCTACGGCAGGATGTCGATCCCCGTTCCATAGATGTTCTGGTCGAACCCACCGGCGTTCGGGCAGGTGTTGGGTCCGGCCACTCCGTCGGTGACCGTCACGCACATGTGTACGTCGAAGCCGTCCTGTGTCGTCTCGCGCGGATCGGTGCCGGGAACGACGTCTCGGTTGTCCGTCCACGCCAGGTAGCCGGAGATGCCTTGGTCCGTGCCCACCAACGAGACCCAGTTGTAGTCGCCGATGAACGGTACTGATCGAGCGTCGAACATCTCGTACTGGATCGGCTGACGAACAGCCGAGACCATGCCCACGGGTGTGAACGTCGTGCCGTCGGTCGAGTACGCCGCGAACGTGCCGACGGTGGCACCGCTGGAGGTGGCTCCAGCGGTGTTCCCGATCGGGCGTTGCACGGAGAAGTCACTACCTCGGTTGTCCTGCCACATGGCCACCAGCGTGCCGTCGATGGCATCGACGTCCGGGAAGAACTGGTGGCCACTGCCCCCGGCGTTGTCGACCGTGACCGGCGTGCTCCAGGTGCGGCCGTTGTCGAGAGATCGCGTCACGTAGACGACGCTCCGGCCGACCAGGCCGCTCCCGGGCCCTGCTGAGTCGTAGCTGGTGTTGCTCTGGGTGATCGTCGAGGGGTCGATGGCGTTGAACGTGACGTACACGCCCGCCAGCTGCCCCGAGGCGTCCGAAGTCACGCGGGGCTCCAGCGGAATACGTGCGAACACGAACTGGCTCGGGCACAGGTCCAGCCCGTCGCCGCAGTCACGCGCGCCGTCGAACGGGAAGTAGCGCTTGAACGCTCCCACCTGGCCGGGCTTGCCGAAGGTGCGGCCGCCGTTGCCCGAGCGGGCGTAGCCGACGCCTTCCACGTCGATCGCGCTGGGAGTGTCTCGGGTGCCCCAGATCACGTAGACGTCACCATCGGCTTCGACGGTGATGTCACAGCCTTGGACGTCCTTGCCGGACGAGATCGCCTGCTCCTGGCTGAAGGTACGGCCACCGTCGGTGGAGCGGCTGAAGAAGATCTTCGTGCGGCCGGCGAAGCCGACGAACCGGGACCAACACACGTACACGTTGCCGTTGTACTGGCTGTCGGTGCGGTCGACCTCCATCATCGGCTTGTCGGTGAACTTCCCGGCGATCAGGCCGTTGGCGGACCCGGCTCTGCCCACGCGGGCCGTGCGCTGGTAGTCGTACGGCAGGCCACCGGCGGGGTGTCCCGCCCACGAGGTCACGTAGATGACGCTGTTGTTGGGCTTGGCCTCGCTGTAGGCGATACCGGCGGTGTACAGGTCGCCGTCGGTGTTGAACGCGAGCAGCGGGTCGCTGCCCTGCGACTGGTGGCCGAACAAGGGGGACTGCTGCCCCTCGGTCGAGGTGTCGGACGGGTATCCGGGGGTCAGCGAGTCGACCCAGGTCTCACCGGAGTCGGTGGAGAAGCCGAGTCCCAGGAATCCGTCGGGACGGTCACTGTCGCAGTACTCGTTCCACGACGCGACCACATGGGTGGGATCGGTGGGGTCCACGGCCACGGCCGGCTCGTTCTGCTGCCTCTCACCACCGGCGTCGTTGGGGTCGCCGTCGTCCGCGGTGGCGTCCACGGGCGTTGCGTCGGACGCGTCGCTGCTGCACTCCTGGATCGCCGCGTCGGTGCCGCCATCGTGTCGGACGTAGGCATGGTCGCTGACCTTGTCGTCGCTGCCGTCGGTGCCTCCGCTTGCCACGGTGACCGCCCAGGCCGCCGGTGCCATCGCGCACACCAGAGCCGCGCTGACTGAAGCGGCCAGTGTCATCCGTCGCATGGTGAACCCCCCGGACAGTGCCTCCAACAGGTGAATGGCCCCCAGCGTGCGCCGATCTCCTCCACGTGGCAACCCCCGGAAGCGAAGATCCCCGCGCGGCCACGGCTCCCCCACCGCGGCCGATCGCGGCAGCCCCGCGGACACGATGATGCCCCGGTGTTCTCGGGTCCACCGGGGCATCGTGCCCGCCGCCCCCCGGCAGCTGCACGGCGATCAACGCTAGGCGAGCGGGAAGCCAGGCACCACACCCGCGGGGGCTCGTCCTTGAGGGTGGACAGGAGAGGCGCACGCTCCCTCGCCGCCGGGCCGCCCGGCCGGGGCGCGGTGGCGTCGGGGACCCGGTTCGGGGGGGAGCCGAGACGGCCCGACGCCACGCGACGCGCCAGAGTCCCCGCGAGATGAAGAGTGCGCATCCCGTGAGGCCGATGTCACTTCGCTGGCGCACCGAAGTGGCTCCCCCATCAGACGCGCTGGTGTGGTCCCGGTCACAGGGCGACAAGT
Organism: Actinomycetota bacterium; assembly: GCA_046735295.1. Lineage (GTDB taxonomy): Bacteria > Actinomycetota > Actinomycetes > Propionibacteriales > Nocardioidaceae > Nocardioides. The sequence goes on from JBKPTA010000015.1 coordinate 88,920, forward strand.
CACGACTGCGATCCCCCCTTGGGCCCGTCCGATCGGGACGAAAGTCCCGGCCGGGTCCGCCCGTCTCGGCCCGGAACCGGTGGTCCGCGGCCGACGCAGGAGGGATCGGGATCGCTCCCGGGCGGGCCGCTCTCGGGGCGCGGGTCGAGCCCGGCCCGCCCGCTCACGCCGTCGTGGAAGCGGAGGATCCGGCCACGGTGTGATCTCCTGGGTCCCGGCTCGAGCGAGCTCGAGAAGTTGTCCCAATGACGGCGTTGGCAACCCCACAACGTCCAGGGGATGTGATAGGGGTAGATGCTGACGGGAACCCACGGGGCTTGTTCAGCCAGATCACGGAAATGGTGTGGGAGGAACTTTCAGCATGCCCCAAAGCCGACGTCGCAAGCATCGCGCCCAGGGATCGGAAGGAGGAGGAAGAGCGAGCGCGGCACTCACCGCGCTCGGAACCGTCGCCACGGTGGTCACGGTCGTTCTGGTGGTCGTCGGCAGCGTGTTGACGCCGAGCGGTGCCTCTCTCAGCTGGAAGGGCCATGGGCATCCTCACCGGAAGTACACCCGGGTGGTCGCGTCGAAGCACACCATCCCGGTCCACAGACCGACCCGCACGGTGACCACGACCCCGAGCCCCTCGAGCTCCACGCAGACGATCACCAAGACCGTCACCGCGAGTCCCACCGCGAGCCCGACCGGCATCACCACGCCCCGGAGCACCAGCACCAGCAGCGCCACCGCGAGCACCCGGTCGCCCGAGGTGGGTGTCTACCTCTCTGGCAACAACGCCGGCCTGGACTCCTACACGTCCGGGTGGCCAGAGCAGCCCAACGTCGCCTCCTACTACCTCCCGTGGAACAACGGCCTCCCGACGTCGATGAAGACCTACGCCAGCCACGGCCGCACGATCGAGGTCGCGCTGATGACCAAGATCAGCGCCGGCAACTGGGTGAGATGGAACAGCATCGCCAACGGCTCCCAGGACTCCCGGATCATCACCGTCGTCAAGGCGCTCGACGCCCTCGGTGTCCCCGTGCTGCTGTCGCTGGACTGTGAGCCCGACGCCCAGTTCGACCGCGGCGGCAGCTCCCCAGGTGTCGCACAGGGCCAGACACCCGCCCAGTACGTCGCAGCGGCCAACCACGTCGCCGACCTGGTCCACGCCCACGCCACCCGTGTCGAGTCGGCGGTGCACCTCGCCGGGTTCCGCACGCCCTCCATCGAGGCGTCGTTCCTGCCGGCGCACTCCAAGCTCGACAACGTCGGGTGGGACCCGTACATGACCGGCTCCCACCCGGCCAGCGAGACCGCCACCCAGCTGTTCGCGACGTTCATCAACAACGTGCTGGTGCCGTACGGGTACGACGACATCCCGCGCAACATCCCGGAGACCGGGATCAAGACCGACAAGTTCTCCGACGGCAAGTCGTCGTTCAGCACGCAGACCCAGATCTCCTTCTACGACAGCATCCCGGCTGCGATGGCGGCCGACCACATCCGGTCGGTGATCTGGTTCCGCTCCAACTCCGGCACGCATGACTACATCCCCACGGACTACTCGGTGGACAAGACCTTCGAGGCGATGGTCGACGACCTCCTGAGCTGACCGAGGGGAGCTCGGCCACGCCACGGCAGCCGTGGGTCACCGGTGACGCCGGCGGCGGAAGGGAGATCGTCGGGCACGCTCCTCCCGACCCCGCCGGATCACCGTGGTCAGATGAACAACAGCTGGGCGCCGGCGGTCTTCTCGATGAAGTCGGAGGCACTGATGATGCCTTCGACCTCGTCGTAGAGGTCGGCCTCGGTGAGATGTTGCATGTCCGCCGACATCCGGCAGGCCCAGAGGTGCCCGCCGCTGTCGACGATCTGCTGCAAGAACTCGGGGACGTCCGGGATGCCCAGGTCGGCGATCGTCCTGCGCATCTGGTGGGTAGCCATCGCCGTCATGCCCGGCAGACCGCCCAGACCTTGTGGGAGATGCGTCGCCGTGTTGCCGAGCATGGTGAACTTCAGGTCCGCCATCGTCTTCGGCTTGATCATGTCGAAGCCCCAGAAGGTGAAGAAGAGATGCGTCTCGATGCCTTCTCCGAGTGCGGCGTTGGCGAGCACGAGGCCGGGGTAGGCCATGTCGAGATTCCCCTTCGAGCAGATGATCGCGAGCTTGCGGGTCGTGTCCGCCGCGCCGAAGTCGGGGATCAGCGGAGCGGTCTCGGTGATGGACATGGTTCTTCTCCTCTTCCTGCCGACCTCACACGCAGCCATGGGGCTTGGGGAGGCCGGCGACGTACGCGAGCTTCTTCGCGGGCTTCTGGGGGAACAGCTGGAACAGCGTCTTGACCGGAATGCCGCCGACCGTGCTGATGCGGCGCAGGGTGGCGGTCTCGCCCCGGGCGAAGAAGTCGTCCCGGAGGAAGTGGATGGCCTTCCAGTGCTCCTCCGTCAGGTCGATGCCGATGGACCTGGCCAGGCTCCGGGCCAGCTGCTCGTCCCACTCGGTGGGTTCGGTGAGGAACCCCTCCTCGTTCACATGGACGGTGTGTCCCTCGATGGTGGTCGTCGTCATGGCGTCATGCCTCCTGCAGCGGTGGTGTGGTCGTCGTGTGGGGTCTGCTTACCGGCCATCGACATGCGTGCCGGTAGCGGCACCGGGAGCCCCCGGAGCAGCACGTTCCAGTAGACGGGGCGGAACGCCAGCTTGCCGAGGTGGTTGGCCCGCGTCTCCTCGAGCAGGCTCAGCGGACCGAGGTACGGGATGGGGTACTTGCCCGGCAGCGGCTCGGTGTCGTAGTTGAAGTCGATGAGGAGGGCCTTGCGGTCGCCGGTCTCCACGAAGCAGTTCGCGTGCCCGTCGAACGACTCGGTCATCTGCCGTCCCGCGATGTGCTCCAGGAAGTTCCGGACGAAGACCTCGGCCGAGAAGTGGGCCACGGAGCCGGCCTTGGAGGCCGGGATGTTGCTGGCGTCGCCGACCGCGAAGATGTTCTCGTACGACGTGTGCTGGAGGGTGTGGTGGTCGACCGTCACGTACTGCAGCTCGTCGCCGAGACCTGACCGGCCGACGAAGTCGGCACCCATGTTGACCGGCACGGTCACGAGGAGGTCGAACGCCACCTCGCGCTCGTCGTAGGACACCAGGAGCTTGTGGTCGGGATCGATGCGCTCGACCATGAAGTCGGTCACCATGTCGACCTTGCGCTCCTCGAGCAGGTGGCCGAGGCGCGAGGAGGCGACGGGCCGGGTGAAGGCGCCGTCGAGGGGAGTGACGTAGACCAGCTCCACTCGGTCGCGAATCCCTCGCTCGCGAAGCCAGGCTTCGGCCAGGAAGGTGAACTCCAGTGGCGCCACCGGGCACTTGATCGGCATCTCCGTGACGTGCACGACCAACCGACCGTGGTCGAAGGACGCGAGCGCTGCGGCCAGCGCCTCAGCGCCCTCGAGCGTGTAGAAGTCGAAGACACTGCGCCGCCATTCTGCACCCAGCATGCCCGGAGTCTGTTCCGGCCGGGGCGTCGTACCCGTCGCGATCACCAGGTAGTCGTAGCTGAGGGTCCGGCCGCTTCGCAGGTGGACGACGTCGTCCTCAGGAACGACGCGCTCGATCTCGTCGTACACGAGCTCGACGCCGTCGGGAATGAAGCAGTGCCGGCTGCGCACGAGCTCCTGGCGCGTGTACCCCTCGAAGGGGACGAACAGATAACCCGGTTGGTAGTGGTGGCGGTCGTCCCGGTCGACCACGGTGATCGTCCAGTCGTCCACCGGGAGCCGTGTGCGCAGCTTGTTGGCGATGATCGTGCCAGCCGTGCCGCCACCGAGGATGAGCAGGTTCCGCATGGCTTCCTCCTGAGTCCTGGTGCGTCCTCGCGAGCGACCAGTGTGCGAACGCCGGCGTCATGACGGCCGTTCTCCATCACCGTCCACCAGCGCTCCCCTAGGCGTCAGAGCAGATGGGCACCGACGGTGTGGACCTGTGTCAGCCCGGTGTGCGATTCGGGTCGATGGCGGCGGCGGGTCAGGGCCGCTGCGAGCGCCGGCGGCTATCGGACGTGCACGGCGACCACGCCTGCGACCGTGCGACCCAGGGCATGCGCGAGGGAACGCCCGGCCGCGTCGTCAGGCCCGGTGATCTCCGCCACCCCGTCGGTGACCTCCACCTTCCAGTTCTGATGTCCGAGCTCGGCGAACACGCGACAGATGTCCTTCGCGATGACCTCGTCGTCGCGCGCCAGCGCCCGGACGACGTCACTGCGGCTGATGACACCCGAGAGACGCCCCGCGTCATCGACCACGGGCAGGCTCTTGAACCCCTTGGCGGCCATCACGTCGACGGCGGCGGTCACGTCGTCCTGCGGTCGTACGACGACCGGCGAGCGTGTGTACACGTCCCCGACCGAACGCGGGGGCGACACCGGGTGGATGGTGACGGGACGCTCGTGAGCGCGCGGGTCGTCGGCGATGTCCCGGATCAGGTCCGCCTCGCTGAGGATGCCGCACAGCCGGCCCCGGTGGTCCACCACGGGGAGCGAGGTGACGCCGGCGAACGCCAGCTTCGTGAGCGCAGCCTTGATCCCGGTGTCAGGTTCGACGCTGAGGGGGTCTTTCGTCATCACGTCCCTGACCAGCATGGGTCGTCTCCTCGGTGCCGCAGGCTATGGGTCGGGAGCCCGCCCGGGCGGTGTGCGTGACCCCGCCTGGACGGGCGGTGCTACCAGTCATCCGCATCGGCACCGTCGGGACGAGGGTCTGTGGTCACGCTCGGGAAGGACCGACGTACCAGGGGCACACGCCCGTGTTCGGTGAATGGCCGAAGGTCCGTCGTCGGGGCGACCGGCGACCCGGGACGTGAGCAGCCGGCGCGTCGACGATGGGCGAGAAGGCAGGTGCAGGGTGATGACGGACTCGACCCAGCGGCCCGCAGACGTCCGGCACGAGGAACCGGCTCACGCGTTGGTCCGAGCGAGCCGCGGTGCGGACCGGCTGCTGCTGGCCCGGCCCCATCGTCGCCGGACCCATCACCTCGGTCGGGTCGCCCGAGCGGTCCTCCGTGACGCATGCTGCCCGGTCGAGGTGGTTCCGGTTCGCGACGGAGCGGAGCCGAGAGCTGCCCCCGTGGCCGCCGGGCTCCTGCTCCGGTGAGCAGGGAGCCCCGGGCGCCGGGCGTGGGAAGACGTCCGGGCGGTCGGCGGACGGCGTCGACTCAGGGTCGCGTCAGGCTGGCGGCGGTCCGGTCGCCGAGCGGTCCTCGGTAGCGGCTCGGGGCTCCGGCGCAGCCGACTTGGCCCGCAGCCCGAACTCCAGCTCGGTACGCCGAGGTGCATGGCCGAACTCGGCCTGGGCGGCGCCCCATTCCTGTCCTGCCATCAGCGTGCCGAGCACGTCCGCCAGCAGCCGCTGGGTCGCATCCAGGGCTTCCTGGGGAGCGGTGTACGCCCGGATCGTCCGGTACGCCTCCTGGTCGCCGACCGAGACGACCCCCACGAATCCCCAGCTGTCGGACGCGGGAGTCGTGGTGATCGTGATCAGCAGCTCATCGTCGTCGGTCACGGTGCACCTCCTGCACGGAAGTCGCCGGAGTGTTCCGGGATCGTTGCGAGCGACGAACGGATGGGCTTGGCTCGCCTCCCGCCACGGTAGTGCCGCGCCGGGCCAGGTTCCACCTCGGCGCGACCCGGACACCGGCCGGCCAGGACTGCGAGGTCCTGTTCTTCGGCCCCGGACCGCCGCCCGGTTCCGAGCGTCGTGCCAGCCTTCCCGCTACCGGTTGGTCCGGGCCGGCTCGGGTCCAGGGCGCCGACCGATCGGTGGCGGGCGGTCCCACCGGTCCGTGTCGCGCCCGGCGACAGACCGCCCAGCAGCCCCGTCCCCGACCGACCAGGGCGTCACACCCTGCGGCGTGCGCCTCCCACGGTGGCGAGGTGGGCCTGCGCTTCCCGCGCGATCGAACGGCCCCATGAGACGGCCCGCTCGAGCTCGCGCTGCTCGAGAGGACCTTCGACGTCTCGGACCACGAACCCGGTGGGGCGTCCGAGCAGCGTGAACCGACGCTGTCGCAGCAAGCGGGCCGCCGACCTGGCAGCAGACATCGGCAGGTGCCGGACCGTTCCCACCCGGGTGTCGAACGTCGCCGCGAGTGACGTGCGGCCCGCGCCCGGGATCGCCGTCAGCCACTCGCGTAGACCGCTCCGCGCGTACCGACCGGCCCCGCCCCGGGCGACGGCGTCCGCGCGCGTCGAGGGCCTGCTGAGGGCGAAAGCGTGCGTCGGGCCGCCGACGACGAGGAGGTCGTAGCCGAGGGAGCCGACGTCACCGCCTTCTGACACGTCGAGCGTCGTCGCTGAGAGGTGCTCGAGGCGCAGTCCGCTCGCGACCGCCTCGGCGATGGCCTTCGTGTTCCCGAAGAACGACTCGTAGACCACCAGGGCCTGCGTGTTCCGTGTAGTGCCCATGGCTCCTCCTTTCCCACCAGGATCCACCGGAGCTCCGACGAACTCCCGGGTCCAGGGACCTCTGGAGCGAGGCACTAGGTCGCCAGATCACGATGCGGGTCCCGAACGGCCGGTGCTGACCAGGGTCCACTGGTCCTGGGTCGTTCGCCACTGCTCGGACGCCGGCCGGGCGCTGACCCTGAGGACATGGACACAGCCACACGCGTGGTCGTCGGGTACGACGGAAGGCCCGATGCGCTCGCTGCCCTCGCCTGGGCCGCCCAGGTGGCCTCCCTGCGGGGAGACGCCGTCGTCGCGATCATCATCATCGACCCCCGTGAGCGGCCGCGCGGTCTGGCCTGGTCGGAGTCGCACTGGCAGAACATCGAGGACAAGGCCCGTGAGGTGTTCGCAGCGTGGCCGGACCTGCCCGCGACCATCGAGCGCCACGTCGGGAACCTGGCGCCTCGGCTGGTGGAGTCAGCTCGGGATGCCTCCATGCTCGTCGTCGGCAGCCATGGTCACGGCGTCGTCCACGAGATCTTCCTCGGATCGGTGAGCCGGAGCGCCGCGCGCCACGCCGAGGTCCCGGTGGTCGTCGTCCGTCCACCCGTGAACGCCGAGTCGGGCCGGGTCGTGGTCGGCGCGGACGGGTCGGAGTCGAGCTCTCGGGCGCTCGAATTCGCCTGCAACCTGGCACGACTGACCGGTGACAAGGTCGTGGCCCTGCGTGCCTGGCACCCGGTCACCGTGGTGCCGGACAGGTACGGATACCTACCGCCGCCGGCCCCGGACAGCCCAGAGGATGCCGAGAAAGCGCTCGGGCAGGCCGTCGACGACCTCCGGAGAGCGCACCCGGACATCCCGCTCGAGGGCGAGTTCTGGTACGGCGCTGCCGAGCGTGGCCTGATCGACGCCTCGGACAACGCCTCGCTCGTGGTCGTGGGGTCTCGCGGACACACGGCCGTCGGCGAGGTCCTGATGGGCTCGGTCAGCAAGGCGGTGCTGCAGAAGGCGCACAGTCCCGTCGCGATCGTGCACTGAGCACCCGAAATCCTCATCCACAACGAGACGTCACCCCGAGGGAGGCCACCATGAGAGAGCCGTTCGAGCTGTCAGCAGAAGACTGCAGGGAGCTCTTGAGCACGGGACTCGTCGGGAGGATCGCGATGTGCACCCCCATGGGACCGCACATCATCCCCGTCAACTACGGCATCGTCGACGACTCCATCGTGTTCCGCACCTCGCCGTACAGCGTCCTCGGAGGCCATGCGAGAGGGTCCATCCTCGCCCTCGAGGTCGACCAGTTCGACTACGAGCGACAGCGCGGCTGGAGCGTCGTGGCCCGCGGACGCGCCGAGGCGGTGACGCGCGCCGAGGAGCTCCACCACATCAAGGACGTCTGGGAGCCGAACGCCTGGGCTGCCGGTCTTCGGAACCTGTACCTCCGGATCCGCTGGACGGAGCTGACGGGGCGCCAGCTCGGCCCCGGGTGGCACCCCGTGGACGATGTGCCGGTCCGACGGGCGATCTGACCAGGCCGAACTGGAGCGGAGGAGGTGTGAGCAATGCTGGTTCGAGAAGTGATGACGAGCCCTGCGGTCACCGTAGGGCCGAGGAGCTCGGTGAAGCAGGCCGTGCGCCTCCTCGACGAGCACGCGATCACCGCGATGCCGGTCGTCGACGACGCGGGCCACCTGGTCGGTGTGCTGAGCGAGGCGGACGTCCTGCGCGACTCGCTGCCCCCCGATCGGCGAGCGCACCAGCGCATGGTCGAGATCACCGCGCCGCCGGTGCACCTCCTCGTGACGGACGTGATGACCCACCTGCCGGTGAGCGTCGCGCCGGACGACGACCTCAGCCGAGCCGTCGGGCTCCTGGTCGACACGCAGGTGAAGAGCCTGCCCGTGGTGACCGGCGGCCACGTCGTCGGCATGGTGAGCCGGCGCGACGTCATCGCGGTCCTGGCCCGCCAGGACGAGCTGATCGAGGCGGAGGTGGACGAGGCGCTTCGTCTGGCCGGGGTCGAGTGCACGGTGGACGTGGACGACGGCGTCGTTCGCCTGCACGACGCCGAAGGACCGGACTCGTTGCGAGTTGCCCAGGTCATTGCCTCGCGGGTTCCCGGAGTCGTCGGGGTGTCCGTCACCTACGCGTAGCCCTGCCGGCTCCTCGTGCAGGTCCGAGGTCATGGGCCACCGGGCAGAAGGACCCTGTGGCAGGACCGGCACGCACGTCACTCTTGGCTCGGCGAAAGAGGTGTCGATGACCACCACTCCCGGGACGGCCGCGACGGACGCGCCGTCCTCCGACGTGCTCCTGGCCGACGGTACCGTCGGCGTCGTCAGGCCGCTCACCCGGAACGACGGGGACGAGGTGGCACGGCTCCACGAGGGGCTGTCCGACGAGAACGTCCGGTTGCGGTTCTTCAGTCCCAGCAGGTACGGCGTGCCGCGATACGTCGAGCACGTCATCGCGGCCTGCGAGAACAACGGGATCCTGGCCCTCGGGCTGTGGCGCCGCGACCGCCTGGTGGGTGTGGCGACGGCCGAGCCCGTGGACGCGCGGACGGCCGAGGTCGCGTTCGTGGTGTCGGACACCGAGCACGGGCTCGGCGTCGGCACGCTCCTGCTCGAGCACCTGGCCGCCTCCGCGCGCAGCTCTGGCATCAGCCGCTTCACCGCTGATGTCCTGGCGGACAACGTCGCGATGCTCCAGGTCATGAGGGATGCCGGGTTCACCGTCCGCCGACGCACCGAGCACGGCGTGGTCACCATCGAGATGGACACGACCGAGACACCCGGGGCGCTCGAGGCGGCCGACGACCGGGAGTCCGTCTCCGAGACCGCCTCGCTTGCGCCGTTGCTGCACCCGCGCCGCGTCGCGGTCGTCGGAGCACGCCGTGACGGCACCGGCGTCGGGGCAGCGATCCTCTCGGCCATCCTGGGCGGCGGCTTCACCGGCGAGGTCGTGGCCGTCCACCCTGCTGGTGCTCTCGCGCTACCGGTGCGCACGGTCTCCGGCTTCGACGAGCTGGCCGATGCCCCCGACCTCGTCGTCATCGCTGTCCCTCCCGACCGGGTCATCGAGACGGTCGACGCCGCGGGTCGCCGCGGGGTCCGCGCGGCCGTGGTCGTGACCGCCGGCTTCGCCGAGATGGGAGGCGAGGGTGTGGCCCTCCAGCACGAGCTCACGCGTGTCGCCCGTCGGCACGACCTCCGCGTGGTGGGGCCCAACTGCCTCGGTCTGCTGGACAACCAGCCGGACGTGCGACTCGATGCCACCTTCGGTGGCAAGCTCCCGGAGGCCGGCGGGCTCGCGGTCGCCTCCCAGTCGGGCGGAGTCGGGATCGTGCTGCTCGAGACCGCGCGACGGATCGGACTGGGCGTCCGACACTTCGTGTCGCTCGGCAACAAGGCCGACGTGTCGAGCAACGACCTCCTGGCGGCCTGGCTCGAGGACGACGACGTCACCGCTGCGGCCCTCTATCTGGAGTCCTTCGGGAACTCGGCCAAGTTCGCGCGCATCGCGCGGCGGTTCAGCGAGCGCAAGCCGCTTCTCGCCGTCGTCGGCGGCCGGTCGGGAGGCGGACAGCGGGCCGGCGCGTCGCACACGGCCGCGGCGGCCACACCGGCGGTCCGCGTGGGCGCACTCTTCGCACAGGCAGGCGTCATCGGGTGCGCGGACGCCGACGACCTCGCCCAGACGGCGCTGCTGCTGGCCGAGCAATCCCTCCCCGCGGGCGGCCGGGTGGCGGTGCTGAGCAACGCCGGGGGAGTCGGAGTCCTTGCGGCGGACGCCCTGGCGGACGAGGGCCTGGACGTGCCTGCCCTCAGCGAGCAGCTCCGTCGGCATCTGACCAGACACGTCGACGCGACGCTCGGAACAAGCAACCCCGTCGACGTCGGTGCCGCCGGCTCGCCCGAGGCCCTGGGCCGCAGTCTCGACGTCCTCCTCGGCAGCGACGAGGTCGACGTGGTGCTGTGCGCCCTGGTCCGGACGCGGACCATGGACTGGACCGGCGCCCTGGCCTCGCTGACCGCCGCACGGGCCGGTCACGTGGGCAAGACCGTCGTCGGCGTCCTCCTCGGCGATGACGAGGTCCACACTATGCCGGGCATGGCCCTCCTCCCGTCGGTGAAGGGGGCTGTCACCGCCCTCGGCCATGCCGTGCGGTACGCCGAGTGGCGGCGGCAGCCTCGCGACCCGAAGCCGTTGGCCGACTTCGCCCGTGCGTCCGCGGCACGCGTATGGGTGCGCGCCCGCCTGGACGACAGTGGACCCGGCTGGCTCGCACCGCGTGAGTCCCATGCTCTGCTCACGCCGTACGGCGTCGCCCCTGCGGGAGTCGTGGTCCGGGGACTCGACGCCACCGTTCAGGCAGCCGAGGAGCTGGGGTTCCCCGTGGCCGTCAAGGTGGCGGATCCGAGCGTCGTCCACAAGACCGAACGCGGGCTCGTCCGTGCCGGGCTCACCACCGCCGAACAGGTGGCCTCGGCTGCCCGCGGGATCGCTCACGTGATGGGCACCGGCGAGGTGGAGCTGATGGTCCAGTCGATGGGCGCCGGCATCGAAATGGCGATCGGCGTGGTGCGGGACCCAGGCCTTGGTCCGCTCGTCCGGGTCGCTGCCGGTGGGATCGCAACCGAGCTCTGGGCCGACCAGCACCTCCTGATCGCCCCCGTGACGCGCGCAGATGCCGAGAGTGCTCTCCGGTCACTTCGGATCTGGCCACTGCTCGCGGGGTTCCGCGGGCAGCCGGCCGCCGACATCGACGCCCTGGTCGCCCTGGTCGTGGCGGTGGGACTGCTGGCGTACGAGGTGCCGGAGCTCGCAGAGCTCGACCTCAACCCGGTCATCGTGAGCTCGGACGGGTGCTACCTCGTGGACGTCAAGGTCCGGGTGGCTGCGGCAGGTCCGTGGGACGCCGGCGTGCCCCGCAGGCTCCGTCCGCCGACTCAGGTACCGGCTGGCTAGTCGGGACTCGGGTGCCGCACAATCCACGGGTGAACGCGTCCGCGGCCGACTCGCCGGTCGGCGACCTGTCGGGCTCGGCCGGCGCGCTGGTCGACGCCGTCATGGCGATCTCGTCGGACCTCGACCTGCACAACGTGCTCAGCCGGATCGTCGAGGCTGCCACGAGGCTCACCGAGGCGCGCTACGGTGCGCTGGGTGTCGTCGGTCCCGAGGACTACCTCGTCGAGTTCGTCACGAAGGGGATCGATGACGAGACGCGGCGGCGCATCGGCGACCTGCCGCACGGTCGCGGCATCCTCGGGTTGCTGATCAGCGACCCCCGGCCGATCCGGTTGAAGGACCTCGCCGACCATCCGTCGTCCTACGGGTTCCCGCCCCACCATCCTCCGATGGGAACGTTTCTCGGCGTCCCCGTGCGGATCCGCGGGACGGTGTTCGGCAACCTCTACCTCACGGAGAAGGCCGGTGGTGGAGAGTTCACGGATGTCGATGAGCAGCTCGTCGTCGCCCTGGCGGGCGTGGCCGGCCTGGTCATCGAGAACGCCCGCGCCTACGGTCTCAGCGAGCGGCGGCGAGAGTGGCTGGAGGCCGCTGCCACCCTCCCGGACTCGTTGCACCCGACCGTCGACTGGGAGAGCTTCCTCGCCCAGATCGCCTCGACGGCGCGGCGGGCCGCCGGGTCGGCGGCGACCGCCGTCGTCGACGCCGCTGCCGGGAGCCTGCTCGCGCTCGACGGCGATGCCGGGGTGGAGGAGCGGATCCGTCAGTTCCTCGAGATCGTCCTGGCCGAGGTCAGTGGTCTCGAGATCTTCGATCCTGTCGACGTCACCGGCGGCGACCTGGTCGCCACCGTCGTCCCCCTGCACACGCACCTCGCCCGGGGGGGTCTGCTGATCTCCTTCTACGACGCCGCGCAGGTACGCCTCCGCGACGTCGACGACCGCGACCTGCTGCGCAGCTTCGCCGACTACGCGGCGCTCACCTTGGACCGCGCCCAGGCGGTGTCGGAGCGTGAGGAGCTGGCCGTGGTCTCTGACCGGGAGCGGATCGCGCGAGACCTGCACGACGTCGTCATCCAGCGGCTCTTCGCCACCGGCATGCAGCTGCAGGCCGCCGCCATGCGCAGCGAGAACGACGAGGTACGCAGCCGCGTCGAACGGTCGGTCGCCGATCTGGACGCCACGATCCGAGACGTACGGGCCACGATCTTCGAGCTCCAGATGCCCGCGGCCGGCTCGGTACGAGGTGAGCTGCGCGCTCTGCTCGGCGAGTACCGCCGTGTGCTCGGGTTCGCCCCCGAGCTGCGGGTGAGCGGCCCTGTCGACACCGCGGTCACCGACGCGATGCGTGAGTCGCTGCTCAAGGTGGTGCGCGAGGCCCTCTCCAACGTCTCCCGGCACGCACACGCGACCAGCGTCAAGGTCGCGGCCGTGGTGAGCGACGGCACCTTCACCCTCGTCGTCGACGACAACGGCGTCGGGATGTCCCAGGGGGGTGTCCGGAGCGGGCTTGAGAACGCACAGGCCCGGGCCGCTGCCCTGGGGGGAGTGATGGACCTGGAGACGAGCCCGCTCGGCGGGACGCGACTGTCCTGGCGGGTGCCCCTGGCGCGGTGACGGAGCGGCCACCTAGCTCCTGGGGTGCTCCGACAGCAGGCGGGATGCGAGGACGGCGGCCTGGGTCCGGCGCTCCAGCCCGAGCTTCTGCAGCATCGTCGAGACGTAGTTCTTCACGGTCTTCTCCGCAAGGAACATCCGCTCCCCGATCTGACGGTTGGTCAGTCCCTCTGCGACGAGCTCGAGGAGCTTGAGCTCCTGCTCGGTGAGACTCGCCAGCTCCGGGGCGGTCTCGGGACCGTTGCGCACGCGGTCGAGCACCCGCTCGGTCATCAACGGGTCGATCAGCGAGTGACCCAGCGCGACGTGGTGCACCGCGCCGATCAGGTCCTGGCCGGTGGTCTCCTTGAGGATGTAGCCGGACGCCCCGGCCATGATCGCGGCGAACAGCGCCTCGTCGTCGTCGTAGGACGTCAGGATGAGTGCTCGGATGTTCGGGTCGACCGCCCGAACCGTCCGGCACACGTCGATACCGGAACCGTCCGGGAGGCGCGCGTCGAGGATCGCCACGTCGGTGCGCAGGGCGGGGATGCGGGCGGAGGCCTCCGAGGCGAGTGCGGACTCGCCGACGATCTCGATGTCGCCGGAGGACTCCAGCAAGGTGCGGAGCCCTTGCCGCACGACCTCGTGATCGTCGAGGAGGTAGACCCGGATGGTCGAGGTGGCGTCGTTCATGCCGAGCAGGCATCCCTTCGTGGTACATCGAGTCGGACGACCGAGTCGACGCGGTCGAGCCCGACGGGTTCATGGGTGATCCACACGATCGACTGTCGTCCATCATCGCCTAGAACGTTCTGGGCCAACACAGTGGCCGTCGCGTGGTCCAGGTGGGCGGTCGGCTCGTCCAGGACGAGGACCTGCTGGTCGGCGAGGAGTGACCGCGCAACGGCCAGTCGGGCGCGTTCACCGCCTGAGACGTCGGCCGCCCCGTCACCGAGATGAGTGTCGAGCCCATCGGTCAGGTCGTCGAGCCAGGGCCCCAGGCCGGCGGCACGGATGGCAGCGACCACGTCGGCGTCGGGAGCCCCCGGCCTGGCGAGCCGGACGTTCTCCGCGACGCTCGTGGCGAACACGTGGGGATCGTCGTCCACCAAGCCGACGGCTCCCCGCACGTCGTCGAAGGAGAGCCTCCGGAGGCTCGTCGCGCCGAGGTTCACATCGCCGTCGCTCGGGTCGAGGAAGCGCAGGAGCAGCGCGGCCAGGGTGCTCTTGCCAGAGCCGGACTCGCCCAGCACCGCGACCTTGTGGCCTGGCGGGATCCGCACTGTGAGGTCCCGAAGGACGGGACGACCCTCCCAGCCCGCGCTCACGTCGTCGACATGGAGATCGCTGCCGGCCGGTTCCAGTGGCACAAGGGGAGGCAGCACTGCGGGGGTGAGGACGAGAAGCGCGTCGATCCGTGCCTGGGCGGCACGGGCCCGGGTGGAGGCGACCGCGGCGTCGACGAGGGGCACGACGACCTCGGCGAGGGCGAGCGGGACCAGCACCAGCAGCGCCGCGACCGCCGGGCTCAGGCTGCTCGGGACGCGTGGGGCGACGACGAGGGCGGTGACGGCCACAGCGGCACCGGCTCCGAGCAGGGACACGGCGCGGCCGAGAGCCACCACCAGCGCACTGCGCAGCGTACTGGTGGTCAGCCGGTCGGCTGCGGCCATCACGTCCTTGACAGCCCGCTCACCGGCCTGCCACATGACCAGCTCGTCGGCGACCTGCGCGGCTTCGACGACACGCTCCGAGAGCGCCGCCCGTGCGCCGACCGTCCGCTGCTCGGTGCGCGTGGTACCGGCCCGGACGCATGCGTAAGCCGACAGCCCGACGAGGGCGAGCAGGGTGACGACCAGGGCCGCCTTCAGGTCCGCCCAGACCGTCAGCCCGGTGGCGAGGGCCCCGACCACGACGACCTCCCGTACCGGCATCCGGTCGCGCAGCTCACGGTCCAGCACGCTGTCGACGTCGTCGACGACCGACGCCAGGACGTCTCCGCGGCGCTTGCCGAGTCGACCTGGCGTGAGCGGGACCAGCGCGTCGTACACAGCGGTACGCCGCTCGGCCAGAAGCCGCAGGGCGACGTCGTGCGACCAGAGGCGCGCGACGTACCGGAACAGTGGCCGGGCGAGGCCGAAGGTCCGCACGCCGACGATGGCGACCAGCAGGGTGAGGATCGCCGGTCGGGTCGAGGCCTGCACGATCAGCCAGCCGGACGTCGCGGTCAGGGCGACACCCGATGCCGAGCCGAGCGCGCCGACCAGGGCCGGCAGCAGGAGACGCGGACTCCGCTGCGGTGCCTCCCCGTCGTCGAGCGAGGCGACCGCGCCCGAAGTGTGGATCCCCGGGCGCTCGGCGGGACTGGCGACCGTCGAGGCGGGCAGCGTGACCACACGATCGGCGAGCCCGACCAGCGAGGCGCGATGCGCGACCACGACCACCGCGCGGTCGCGAGCGAGCTCGACGATGGTGCCGCTGACGACGTGCTCGGTGAGGGGGTCGAGGTGCGCGGTGGGCTCGTCGAGCAGGACGAACGGTCGGTCGGCGAGCACGATCCGAGCCAGGGCGAGGCGAGCTCGCTCGCCGCCGGACAGTCCTGTGCCGTCCTCACCGAGGGGGGTGTCGAGAGCCAGTGGGAGGGATCGGACGCGCTCCTCGAGGGCCACCCGGCGCAGTCCCGCCCAGAGCGCGGCCTCGTCCGCGTCCGGCGCCCCGAGTCTGAGGTTGTCGGCGATGGTCCCGGCGACGAACACCGGGCGCTGGGGGAGCAGGGCGACACGGGAGCGCCACCCTTCGCCGCCGGCCGGCTGGTCGCCCACCCTGACCTCACCGGCGTCGGGACGTCGTCGCCCGGCGAGCACCGAGACCAGCGTGGACTTACCGCACCCGGAGGGGCCTACCAAGGCGGTCAGACCCGTGGCCGGGATCGATACGGACACGCTGTCGAGCGCGGGTACGCCGCGGCCCGGGTAGCTGACGGTCACCCGGTCGGCCACCAGGTCTCCCGTGCCGCCGGAACCAGAGTCGGCGTCCCCGGCGGAGCGTTGGAGCACGCCGGCGACCTGCTCGAAGGTGGCCATCCCTTCGGCTGCAGCATGGAACTCGGCTCCCACCCGGCGCAGGGGCCAGTAGGCCTCAGGGGCGAGCAGGAGCACCACGAGCGCGGTGTGCAGGTCGAGGCCGCCTCCTGCGAGCCGCACACCCACCGTGACCGCGACCAGGGCGACGGAGAGCGTCGCCACCAGCTCGAGGATCGCCGATGAGGCGAACGCGATACGGAGAGTGCTCATGCTCGCACGCCGGTAGCGGTCGGTCACCTCACGGATCCGCCTGCTCTGCGCCTCGGCCCGCCGGAACGCGACGAGGGTGGGCAGCCCACGCATCACGTCGAGGAAGTGCCCTGAGAGCACGGTCATCGCCCGCCACTGCTGCTCGGCCCGGTCCCGGGTGGCGAGCCCGACGAGCGCGCCGAAGACCGGGACCAGCGGAAGGGTGGCGAGCACGATGGCAGCACTGGTCACGTCCTGGGTCGCGATCGCGACCACCGTCAGCGGTGGCAGCACTGCGGCCAGCACGAGTGCCGGCAGGTAGCGGGTGAGGTAGGGCTCGGCAGCCGCGACGCCGCGGGTGACCAGCACCGCCGTCTCGCCGGAGGGTGCCCTCTCGGACCCGACGGGGGTGAGGAGCGTGGCCATCAGGTCGCGGCGTACGGCGCGCCCGACGACACCGGCGGCACGGGCGGTGACGAGCTCGGACACCAGCCCGACCGCCGCCCGGGCAGCGAACAGGGCGAGGACGCCGAGGGCCCACGGCCGGGGCGGGGCCTCGTCCACGACGGCCACCACGAGTCCACTGATCACCCAGGCCTGGCCGATGACGAGAAGGCTGCTCAGGATCCCAGCCGTGACGACCCCCACGAGCAACCGCCGTGCGGGCTCCAGACGGCGCAGCAGCCGCGGGTCGCTGAGCCTCATGCGGCGGGTGCCTCGACACCGTCCGACGGGATGTGGTGCACGGCGATCCGCTTGCGGAACACCCAGTAGGTCCACGACTGGTAGGCCAGCACGACGGGCGTGAAGATCACGGCCACGATGGTCATGATCGTCAGCGTGTAGTGGGTGGCCGACGCGTTGGACGTCGTCAGGCCGACGCCCCCGGTGAGGGACGTCGGCATCACGTCGGGGAAGAGGGCCCAGAACAATCCGGCGACGGCCAGGGCCAACGCCACGAACGTGCCGGCGAACGCCCAGCCCTCCCGCGCGCGGAGGATGGCCACGAGACCGCCTGAGAGGGCCAGGGCGGCGAGCACGAAGAGAACGCCTGACCCCGCGTCGCCCGTCATGACCTGCGTCCATGCCAGGAACACCACGGTGACGGCCGCCGCGGCCGAGCCGACCCGCACCGCGAGGTCACGGGCCCGGGTCCGGACGGCGCCGTCGGTCTTGAGGGAGATGTAGATGGCGCCGTGGGTGAGGAACAGCAGCAGTGTGGTCAGCCCTCCGAGCAGTGCGTAGGGGTTCAGCAGGTTGAAGAAGCCGCCGGCGTACTCCTTCTGGGCGTCGATGGGCACCCCGCGCAGGAGGTTGGCGAAAGCGACACCCCAGAGGACCGACGGGATGAACGACGCGATGACGATCGCGGCATCCCAGCGTCCCTTCCACTGTTCCCCGTGACCCTTGGCGCGATACTCGAAGGCCACGCCGCGCACGATCAGGGCCAGCAGGATCAGCAGCAGCGGGAGGTAGAACCCACTGAACAGCGTGGCGTACCACTCGGGGAACGCGGCGAACGTCGCTCCGCCCGCGACGAGCAGCCACACCTCGTTGCCGTCCCAGACCGGGCCGATGGTGTTGATCATGACGCGACGTTCGCGATCGTCCTCGGCCAGGACCGGTAGGAGCATGCCGACGCCGAAGTCGAAGCCCTCGAGGGTGAAGTAGCCGATCCACAGGACGGCGATCAGTGTGAACCAGACGGTGGTGAGCTCCACGGTGAGCCTCCTGGTGAGCCGGGACGCCGCTAGTAGGCGAACGCGAGTGGGCGGTCGGGGTCGTCGGCGTCCTCGGCCGGGGGTCCGGGGTCGGCGGGCAGCGCGGACGCCACGGCCGACAGCATGAGCCGGACCTCGATCAGGATCAGCACGGCGTAGACCAGGATGTAGGCCACCATCGAGGTGGCGACGTAGGCGGCGCTCACCCCCGGAGAGACGCCATGCGCCGTGGTCATGACCCCGAACACGGCCCAGGGCTGGCGACCCATCTCGGTGAACAGCCAGCCGAACGCGTTGGCGAGGACCGGGAGGAAGGTCAGCAGGATTGCGCCCCGCACCAGCCAGGGGCTCGTCGGAGCGCGGGCGCGGCGTGACCCCACGAGCAGGAGGAGGCCGATGGCCGCTGCCAGCAGACCCACGCCGATCATGAAGCGGAACGTCCAGTAGGTCACCGGGATGATCGGTGTGTAGTCGCCGGGGGAGTAGTACGTCGCGCCGGGGTCGGCGCCATACTTCGCCCGGTACTCGGCCCGCAGGTCGTTGATGCCCTTGATCTGGCCGCTGAACGAGCCGGTGCCGAGGAAGGAGAGCAGCCCGGGGATCTCGATGATCGCCTTGTGGTGCTCGCCGTTCAGACTGCCGACGGTGAAGACGGAGAAGGGAGCCTTCGTCCGGGTGTCGTAGAGCCCCTCCGCGGCAGCCATCTTCATCGGCTGGACCTCGGTCATGATCTTGCCCGCCGCGTCGCCGCTGACGGCCACGCCGAGCCCGGCCACCAGCATCACCGCAGCGCCCGTGCGCACCCCTCGACGGAACGTCTCCCGGACGTCGTCCTCCTCGGACCTTGCCAAGCGCCAGAACGCGATGCCGGCGGCGAAGGCGCCGGCGGTCATGTAGGCGGCGGTCACGACGTGCGGGAAGGTGACCAGCTGCACCTTGTTCAGGAGCACGGCGAAGAAGTCGTGCAGCTCGGCGCGTCCGGTGTCGGGGTTGTAGGAGTAGCCGACGGGGTGCTGCATCCAGGAGTTGGCGGCGAGGATGAAGAACGCCGAGAAGAGTGTGCCGAGGTGCACCAGCCAGATGCAGGCGCAGTGCACCTTCGCCGGGAGCTTGTCCCAGCCGAAGATCCACAGACCGAGGAACGTCGACTCCAGGAAGAACGCGAGCAGGCCCTCGACCGCGAGCGGAGCTCCGAAGATGTCACCGACGAAGCGCGAGTAGTCGCTCCAGTTCATCCCGAACTGGAACTCCTGGACGATGCCGGTGGCGACGCCGATGGCGAAGTTGATCAGGAACAGCTTCCCGAAGAACCTGGTCAGCCTGTACCAGATCGGGTTGCGTGTGCGCACCCAGGCTGTCTCGTAGCCGGCCACCATCGCGGAGAGGCCGATGGTGACGGGAACGAACAGGAAGTGGTAGACGGTGACGATCCCGAACTGCCATCGGGCGAGGTCCAGTGCATCCACGGGCACGAGCCTGGACGGCTCCGGGTGGTGGGAGCGACCTCCATGGGTAACGAGCGCGCAGGACCTTGGTCCTCGGGCCGACACGAGCCCGGGCGCTGGTCACGGCTGGCGGCGAGCGCCGGAGGAGGAGGTCGGTCGGTCAGATGTCTCTCACACCGGCGAGAGCGCGTCCTCGGGTCGGCCGCGCGCGATCGCGCGGACGATGTCACGCCGGCTGACCATGCCGACCACGCGGTCGTGCAGCAGCACCGGCAGGCTCTTCAGCATCGTCCCGCGCATCAGGTCCACGACCTCGGTCACGTCGGCGTCGGCCGCCACGGTGAGGACGGGATGCGTCATCACGTCTCGGACCCGGGGGGTGCGCTGGTGGGCGGTGAGCGGCTCATCAGTCACGGACAGCTGCCCGATGACGTCGGCCTCGCTGATGATGCCGAGCAACCGGAGGTCCTGGTCGACCACCGGGAGCGACGTCAGGTTCAGCCGGTCGAGGACGCGGGCCGCCTGCGTCACGTCGTCCGTCACCCCGATCGTGACGGCGGGCGAGGTCATGATGTCACGTACCAGCATGGCTGGCTCCTTCCGGGATGGGGGCTGTCACGTCGACCACGGTCACGTCGCCCAGAGCCCCGACCGTCACGACGGGGCACGGGCACCGGGATGCCAGGTCGACCGGTAGCGCGCTGTGCTGGAGAGCTCCCGGCACACCGAGGACGACGAGGGTGGCGTCACCGGCTTCGCGGGCCAGCTGGCTGGCCACGTCTCCGGTGAGGACGCTGACGGCGATGTCCACGTCGATGCCCTCGACGAACACCCACTCCGCCACGCGTCCGGGCACGGT
The DNA here is from genome assembly GCA_046735295.1 of Actinomycetota bacterium. Classification (GTDB taxonomy): domain Bacteria; phylum Actinomycetota; class Actinomycetes; order Propionibacteriales; family Nocardioidaceae; genus Nocardioides. The sequence continues at coordinate 109,205 of JBKPTA010000015.1, forward strand.
TCGCCGGGCGTGCTCGAGCTCGAGACGGGTGTCACGTCCGGTGGAGATCTCCCCGGGACGTCGGCGCTCCACGACGTGCACGGCGTGCAGACGCGCACGCCTCCTCGCCGCGTCGGCAGCCGCCCAGCGCACGGCCGCAGCGCTGGCGGCGGACCCGTCGACGCCGACGAGCACGGTCTGGTGGTGGTGGGACCGCGACGGCACGTTCATGCTGGTGACTCCCTTCAGGGAACGACGAGGACAGGCGCGTGGGCGTGCTCGACGACGGGCACGGTGAGACCGCTCAGGGTCAGACGCATCAGGAGTGGGCGCGGTGGACGGCCGATGACGAGGAGGTCGTACTCCCTCGAGAGATCGACGAGGCACGCGTCGATGGCGCCACGGGCGATCTTCACGCTCATCTCGACGTCGGGGAACTTCTCGCTCATCCCTGCCACGGACTCGGCGATCCGCAGACGGGCCTCGTCGGCCATCGGGTCCTTCTCGGAGACGGTGGTCCACCGGACCTGAGCCAGCAGGCCGTCCCACATGCAGTGGACGACGTCGAGCGGCAGTCCGTGCAGGGACGCCTCCCGGTAGGCATGCTCGAGGAGCTCGAGGGACTCCTCCGAGCCGTCGGCCGCGACGAGGACGCCGCGACGGGGGCTCGGCTGTGGCCGGACGACGACCACCGGCCGCTCGGCGTGGCGGACCAGGGCTGCGCTGACGGATCCGAGCAGGAGACCCGCGACGCGCCCGTGGCCCCGGGTCCCTACGACGGTCATCGAGGCCGTGCGGCCCAGCTCGAGCAACATGTCGCGTGGGTCTTGGCCGTCGACGACCGTCTCGATGGACGCGGCCGGGCACCGGTCCGCCGCCAGCGAACGGGCGCGCTCGATCACGCGCTCGGCGTCCATGCGAACCTGCTCGTCGACCTGCTGCGACGGGATGCCTGCGGAGGCCAGCCACACCATCTCACCTGCCGAGAGCTTCGTCGGGGCATGCGCGAGGGTGAGCCCGCGGCGCTGGAGGCGGGCCTCCTCGGCCGCCCAGATGACAGCGTGCTCGGACCCCGGAGATCCGTCCACGCCGACGAGGATGCTGCCGCCAACGGAAGGCTTCATGCTGGTCATACCTCGATTCTGTGACGCGGGGCGGGTCGTTCGAACGGTCGTTGGCAAGCCCTCGGGATGACCTTCGGCCTTGTCGGCGACTCCCGACGCCCGGTGCGTCCCGGCCGTCCGGCTGCTCGTGCGCGCGGCCGCGATCGACCGGCACTCGGCCGAAGGTCCTTGGTCATCTCGGCCGATGACCCACGTCGACCGGAACCGGTGACGATCTTCTCTGCCCGGTTCGCGGTGATCACCCGACTCTGGAGGCATGGGACCGGATGGTCCGGTACTCGTCTAGAGAAGGTGAACATCATGCGCGCCACGTTTGACAAGGTGACCTCGTGGGCGGGACTGCTCCTTGCTGCCGTCCTGCTCATCGCCGGCGGTCTGCTGACCTGGGCCAGCTCGTTCGTCGGGACCCAGGTCCACGACCAGCTCTCGGACCAGCACATCACGATGCCGACGACCCAGACCGGGCTCGCCGACCTCCCGGCGGCCGACCGTGCCGCCCTGCAGAAGTACGCCGGCCAGAAGTTGACCACCGGTCCCCAGGCCAAGGCGTACGCCAACCACTTCATCTGGGTCCACATGAACGAGGCATCGGGTGGACAGACCTACTCCGAGGTCAGCGGACAGTACCTCCAGCAGTGCACCGCCGACCCCAAGGCGGCTGCGACGCCGGCCTGCCAGAAGCTGGGTGGCCTGCGGCAGACGCTGTTCATGGGCAACACGCTGCGCGGCCTGCTGCTCTACGGGTACGCGTTCGCCACGATCGGCACGATCGCGGGGTACGCCGCCATCGTCGCCTTCGTCGGAGCTGTTCTGCTGTTCGTGCTGGTCGGGCTGGGCTTCTGGCACTCGCGCCGAGCCGGCCACCCCGTGGCCGCGACGAGCCAGCCCGTGGGCGCGCACGCCTGACTCAGCGGTCCACATCCGAAGGCCGGCGCCCAGGCGCCGGCCTTCGACCTGTCTGAGACGTCTCCCCCTGGAGCGGTCACCGGAACGACCCCTAGCGGGCACTCCCGGGCAGGAGGATCTCGAAGGCCGGAGGCTCGTGGTCGGTGCCCGGGAAGTACTCGACCTCGCCACCGTGTCCGCGGGCGATCTCGCGCACGAGGGAGAGACCGAGTCCCGTGGCACCGGTCGGCCCGGCAACGGCGAGGCGCTCGAACAGATGGGGTAGCAGCTCGCCCGGGACGCCGGGTCCGGCGTCGCTGACCCGGATCCGGACGACGTCGTTCACATGTCCGCTGAGCCGGATCGGTGGTCTTCCGTGCCGGATCGCGTTCTCAAGGAGGTTGTCGACGGCCTGGCCGAGGCGTACCGGGTCGGCGCGCAGGACCGCGTCCTGCGGAACGTCGAGAAGGATGTGAACCCCTGAGGCGGTCGTGAGGGCGCGGGTCCGTGCGTCGTGGAGGGTCTCGCTGAGCGAGGTGTCCTCCAGCCGCATGTCGAGCATCTCTCCGTACGCCCGCGACGCGGCCCCCAGATCGGCGGCCAGGCGCCGCAGGCGGCCGGCACTGGTCCGGATGGCCTCGAGCAGCTCTTCACGGTCGGCGAGTGACATCTGCTCCCACTCCTCGCTCAGTGCCGTGGCCGAGCCGTCGATCACCGCGGTGGGCGTCCGGAGCTCGTGCGCCGTGACCGCCAGCAGGTGGATGCGCTGCTCGAGGAACTGGCGGCGCTCGTTGTCACGAAGCCGCTGCTCCGTGCGGTCGCGGGTGACCTTGGCGAACCCGATGTGGTGCCCCGAGTCGTCATAGACCGGGCTGATCACCACGCTCGCCCAGAAACGGCTCCCGTCCTTGCGCAGACGCCATCCCTCCTCGGCGTGGCTCCCCTGGCGGAGTGCGGCGTCGAGGTTGCGCTGCGGGTGCCCGGTCGCCCGGTCCTCGGGAGGGTAGAACGCCTCGAACGAGCGGCCGACGATCTCCTCCGCCGAGTAGCCCTTGATGCGCTCGGCCCCTGCGTTCCAGCTGACGACTGTGCCGTCGGCGTCCAGCAAGAAGATCGCGTACTCACCGACGGCCGTGACCAGGCGGCGGAAGTTCTCCTCGGTGCGGCGCAGGTCACTCTCCATCGCCCGCTGCGCGGTGACGTCGTGCACCTGGGCGAAGACGTAGAGCACCTGCCGCTTCAGGTCGCGGATCGGCGCGAACGTGGCTCGGACGGTCCGCGAAGCCTCTTCGCCCGGGGGTGCGGGGAGGGTGTGCTCGAACGAGCTGAGGTCCTCGCCGAACACGCAGATGTCCTGGAGCCGACGGTCGAGCGCGTCGCCGCTGCCCATGGTCAGCCGCCCGTAGTCGACGCCGACCAGGTCGGCCGGCGTGCAGGCCATCAGCGTTGCGAGAGCGCGGTTCGCGCGGACGATGGTGCCACTGGAGGTCAGGGTCGCCATCCCGATCTCGGCGCGGTCGAAGAGGTCCCGGAACTGCTGGACGTGCTCGGTGAGGACCGCCTGCTCCTGCATGAACGCGACCTGCTCGGGGGCGAACGCCGAAGGCTCGGCGTCACGCCTCTCGTTCGCGACTCTCAGCACCGGCCGGGACGGCGGCGCCGTCGGCGCCGACGGCTCGGTGTCCAGGGCCAGCATCAGGCGAGCCGGTAGCTCCTCGAGCGGGATCGACTTCTCGACGAAGCCGGCGGCCCCGAGCTCGCGTGCGCGTTCGGCCAGGTCCCGCTCCTCGAACCCGGTGAACATCACCACGCGGGTGTCGGGTGACAGGGCGAGGATGGCCGGGAGGGCCTCGATGCCGTCCACCCGGGGCATCGAGGCGTCCAGCACGAGCAGGGACGGCTGATGGCGATGGGCGAGCAGGATCGCCTCGTCGCCGTCAGCTCCCTCGGCCACGACCGTGAAACCGGACGACTCGAGCCGACGGCGGACCAGTGCGCGGACCTCGCTCGAGTCGTCCACGAGGACGACCGAGACTGCCGCACCGCCGCCGACTCCGCTCACGGTCTCCCCTTACCCCGTTCCAGGTTCCGTATCTGGTCTCCCGAGGCCACATCGGGCGGCTCGGGTCGGTCCCTGCCGGCCAGCCGGGACAGGTACAGCCAGGTGGGCCGGTACCCGAGCCGCGGGTAGAGCCGGACGGCATCGACGTTGCCGGCGAGGACGCCGAGGATCAGGTCGACGGCTCCCTGCTCCCGCAGCCGCTCCCCGAGCTCGGTGAGCAACCGGCTGCCGAGTCCGCGCCCGCGGAAGTCCGGCAGCACCGAGAGCGACTCGATCTCACCGATCAGCTCCCCGGTGTCCCACGTGTCGGCCAGCCAGGTCCCCGTCGCCGGCATCGCGTACCCCAACCCGTAGCCGACGAGGCGATCGGCGACCGTGGCCAGCAGCAGCACCGGGTCGAACCGCTCGAACAGGTCCGCATAGAGGGCACGTCTCTCCCGCCACGTCGTGGCATCGGTGACATACGGCGCGAGCTCGGGCATCGCCTGCCGGTGCTGGTGGTGCACGGAGACCCAGAGCGGCTCGAGCCGGTCGATGTCTCCGGCACAGCCCAGCTCGACGACGAGCTCCTCCTGCCTCATGTCGGGACCCTAGCCTGCGGCGACGGCTCCTCGCCCGCGAGCCAGTCGGCGTCCCGGGCGCTGCCCGGTCGGCGACCCGTCGCGGAGGGCGACCACCCCGTTGACGACCACGTCGCGGACGCCGACCGACAGCTGGTGGGGCTCGGCGAACGTGGCGCGGTCGGCGATCGTGTCCGGGTCGAGGACCACCAGGTCGGCGGCGTACCCAGGAGCGAGCACGCCACGGTCGGTGAGCCCGAACGTCGACGCCGGCAGCGACGTCATCCGGCGGACGGCGTCGGGGAGGCTGAGCAGGCCGAGCTCGCGCGTGTAGTGACCGAGCACGCGGGCGAAGGAGCCATAGGCGCGCGGGTGGGTCGGGGAGTCGAGGTTGCGGCCGACGGGGGCGATCGACGCGGCGTCGGAGCACACGCCGACCCACGGCACTGACAGCTGCCTCCGCAGGTTGTCCTCGCTGATGGAGTGGAAGGCGGTGAAGACCGGCGTGCGCTCCGAGGCGAGGATGTCGAGGGCGGTGTCGACCGGATCCTGGCCTCGATCGCCTGCGACCTCGGCGAGGGTGTGCCCCTGCCACCGGGCGTTCTCGGGCTGGCGGAGGCGGAGCAGGAGGACGTCGTCGGCATCGGGCGTGTCGCCGTACCGGCCGATGGCGACCATGTCGGCGCGGATCCGGGCGCGGGTTCTTGGATCCGCCAGACGCTCGTACAGCGCGTCGGGTCCGCCCTCGTGCCAGCGTGGCGGCACGTTCGACGAGAGGCCGGTGCCGCTCCAGGTGTAGGGGTAGACGTCGGCGCCGATCGGGACGCCGTCGTCGCGGGCGCGCTGCAGCTCGGCCAGCGCGCCCTCCATCAGCGGCCACTCCGGCCTGCCGGCCGCCTTGAGGTGCCACATCTCGCTGTGCACACCCGACCGGCGCACGATCTCGAGCAGCTCCTCGATCGCCGAGAGAAGCTCGGACCCCTCGTCACGGACGTGTGAGGCATAGGTCCCGCCGTACTGCCCGGCGACCTGGCACAGGGCCACGAGCTCCTCGGTGTCGGCGTAGCTGCCGGGCGCGTAGATCAGGGACGAGCCGATGCCCAGCGCGCCGTCCGCCATCTCCTCGGCCACGAGCTCGCGCATGGTGTCGAGCTCGGCCGCGGTGGCCGGGCGGTCCGCGTACCCGACGCCGTGGATGCGCATCGTCTCGGCGCCGACCAGGGACGCGACGTTCTGCGTGCAGCCCGACCGCTCGACGGTGTCGAGGTACTCGGAGAGGCGCGTCCAGGTCACCTCGACCCCGTGCGTCGCCGCCTCACGCACGAGCGCATCGCGTCCGGCCGCCGGCACCGGCCCCATCGACTCGCCCTCGCCGAAGATCTGCGTGGTCACACCCTGCACGAGCTCGCTGAGGGAGGTCCCGTCCTCGAGCACCGACAGGTAGGAGTGCGACAGCGGGTTGACGAACCCGGGGCAGACCACGAGCCCGTGGGCGTCGAGCGCCTGCGCCGCCGGCTCGTCCGGCGCAAGGTGGCCGACCACGACCACACGATCGCCGGCGACCGCGACGTCGGTGTCCGGCGTGTCGCCCCCGCGTCCGTCGAGCACGCGCCCGCCGCGGACGATCAGGTCATACATGCGGTCCTCCTCTCGAGCTCCTCGCGGGTCCTCCGGTAGGCATGCGCCTGCCGGTCGTAGCCGAGGGTGCCCGCATCCGTCGGTCTCACCACCGCTCCGGACCGGCCCATCAGAAGGTGACGGCCGGACGGGGCGGCCGGAGCTCGCTCATGACGCGGAGACCGGGCTCGGCCAGCCTGATGCTCCCGATCGTGTTGACCACTGCGGCGGCCGTCGCCACGTCGCCGTGCAGCCCACCCGGTACGGTCAGGTGCAGGTCCGGGTCACCGGTGAGCCAGATGTCGTCCCGGGAGGGGCCGATGCCCACCGCCATCCGGAGATGCAGTCGTACCCGTTCGACGCCATTGACCGTGAGCAGGGCGAGCTGGTCGATGCCGGCGACGCGGCCGGCCTCGATGGTGCCGAGCGCCGACGGGGTGGCGACGTCGGCGACCACGGGCTCGATCGTCTCGATGGCGTGCGTCGCGTCCCAACCCAGGGCCGCCGCCACCGCCTGCGCCGACTCGGTGAGACCGACGTGTCCCATCGAACCCGCAGCCGTCCGGCGCTGGAACTCCTCGACGGTGATGCCGGCACCGACCTTGGCCTGGAGAGGCATCCGCCGCCGGCCGGCGTCCTGGACGCGGCGGACGCGCACGGAGTCGACGCCTTTCGCCGCGCCCGAGAGGACGACCGGGAGGTAGTCCATGGCGAAGCCCGGGTTCACGCCGGTGCCGACGACCGCCACCCCCGCTGCCCGGGCGGCCTCGTCCAGCCTGGCCGCCGTTCCCGGGGCCCGCACCCAGGGGTAGGAGAGCTCCTCGCACGACGAGACGACGTACGCCCCCGCCTCGACGGCGGCGAGGAGCTCCGGGAGGCACCGGGCGAGGGACGAGGACGTCGTATGCGTGGCGACGACACCGCCCTGGGTCGGCGCCTGCGCGATGCTGTCGACGATCGGCACCGCGGCACCGTCCACGGTCGGCTCCAGGCCCAGGACCGAGCCGATGGACTCGCCGACGAGCTCCGGATCCACGTCGCAGGCGGCCACGAGCCGGAGGTCGTCACGCCGGAGCAGCAGCGCAACCACCTCGCGTCCGATCGCGCCGAGCCCGACGTGCGCGACCGGCACCGGGGTCCTCCTCATCTGAACCTCCCCCTCCCCGTCGACTCGTCGTCCCCGTCCACCTCGCCGGGCTCGGCGAGCGCTTCCACTGCCGCACCGTACGACCGCACCCATGGGCCGGCGGTCGAGCCGTCACGGTCGAGCCTGTCGAGACCACGAGCCTGCCAGTCGTGCCTTGCCGCCCGCGCGTCTCGCCTCCTGCTGCCCGGCATGTCCAGAGTCCGGCATGGCCGGAGAAAGGCGACAGGTGGCCCGGGACTTCATGCAGACCTACGCCGATGGCGATTCTGCCGGTCTGCTCGCCCTCCTCACCGAGGACTGGGTACTGCATGAGGCAGGCGGCTCTGTGACCAGTCGCGAGCTGATCGCCGAGATCACCGACTCTCACCGAGACGCCTTCGCCGAGAAGCGGTTCGTCATCCTGCAGGAGACCGGTGACGGTGACGTCGTCGCCCACCATGCCCGGTTCGAGCTCCGTCACACCGGCCGGTACCACGACCTCGAGGCGACGGGACGGACCGCGGTCCTGTCCGAGATGATCTTCCACCGCTTCTCCGGGGATCGGATCGCCGAGAGCTGCCGGATGACCTGTCCGGATGGCGTCTACGAGCTGCTCGCCGAGTCGACCGAGGCGTGACATCGCCGTGGTGGACGCGGCGACAGGGAGGCGGTGCTGCCGTGTTCGCACTGTTCGTCCCACCACCTGTGAGGGCGTGGGCAGATGCTGACCGGCGGATGGGAGCGATGTCGGGTGGCCGACTCTGGTGAGCTCGGACCCAGGGGACCGACGACGCGCCCCTCCCGACCTCGCGAGGTCGGCGCGTCGCTGGTTCGGATCCGGTTCAATGTCCCTGGCTGTCCAGTCCTCGTCGTCGACGAGTCTCCCGTGAGTCGTGGACATGCCCCCGAGGAGCCGCGCATGACGATGCCGCCGTACGGCATCAAGCCAGGCCGCCGCAAGGCCAGGCCGCACCGCTGCGGCTCCGTGCTGCACGCGGTCGGCTGGACCCTGCTGTCGGCCGTCGTGCCCGGCGCGGGCTTCCTCCACAACCGACGGCAACGCCTGGGGACGTCCGTCCTGGTCGTGGCCCTGGCCGGCGCGCTCTGGACGGCCGTGGCCGCCCCGCACGACCTCCGCGCCGCCATCGACCTGGCGCTGGACCCGTCGCGGCTGAATCGCGCGGCGTTCCTGACGGCCTGCTGCCTGGCCGCGTGGGTGGCCGTCGTGGTCGGCACGTTCGTCGTGCTGCGCCCGCGCCCGGCTCCGCGCCGCTGGCACCTCTTCAGCGGCAGCGCGTTCGTCGGGGCGCTCTGTCTGGTGGTGGTCGGCCCGGTCGGGCTGGTCGTCCGTGACGCGTTCGCCCAGGCCCACGTCGTCCAGGCGGTCTTCACCCACAACCGGACCGCGACGCGTCCCATCGTCAGGAAGGAGGACCCCTGGCACGGGCGCGACCGAGTGAACGTGCTGCTGCTCGGTGGCGACTCCGGACCGTATCGCGAGGGCACGCGGACCGACACGATGATCCTGGCCTCGCTCGACACCCACACCGGACGCGCCGTGACGTTCGGGCTGCCGCGCAACCTCATGGACGTCCCGTTCCCGGAGGACAGCCCGCTGCACGAGGTGTACCCCGAGGGGTTCACCGGCCCCGGAGACCCGGGCAGCTGGATGCTCAACGCCGTCTACCGGGAGATCCCGATCCTGCATCCCGGCATCCTGGGTGCGTCGGCCGACGAGGGTGCGGACGCCATCAAGGAGGCGGTGGAGGGAGCGACCGGGCTCAACGTCGACTACTACGTCCTGATCGACTTCGCCGGCTTCCGCGAGCTCGTCGACGCGATGGGGGGGATCACGGTCAACGTCAACGTCCCGGTCGCCATCAACGGCCAGACCGACGCCGGCATCCCCCCGACCGGTTACATCGAGCCCGGCCCGGACCAGCACCTCGACGGCTTTCACGCGCTCTGGTACGCCCGTGGTCGGTACGGCGCCGACGACTACCAGCGGATGGCGCGGCAGCGCTGCGTGGTGAACGCGATCATCGACCAGGCGAACCCGGTGAACATGCTCCGGCGGTACCAGGCACTGGCGTCCGCTGGCAGCAAGGTCGTCAAGACCGACATCCCGCAGGAGCTGCTGTCCGCGTTCGTCCAGCTGGCGCTCAAGGCGAAGGACCACCGGGCCAAGTCCGTGCTGTTCCGCTCCTCGACCGACTTCAACCCCGGCGCACCCGACTTCACCTACCTGCACCAGGTCGTCCGGAAGGCATTGGCTCCGCCGGCCCGCCACCACCACACGTCCCCGGCACAGGACGACACCGACGCCTGCGCCTACCACCCCGGCCAGTCGTACTGACTGCCCGCCTCGCGGCGTCTCAGCGAGGCCCGCCCGCCGCGGTGGCACCCGAGCTGTCGGCCGTGACCAGGTCGGCGTACGGCGTGTCGAGGGGGGCGTGCCGCGAGACGGTGACCGTGGCATCCGGGAGCACCGTCACCACGGCGTAGCCGGTGCGCCCGGTCGACGGGTTGTCGGTGAGGATGGCGAACCGCGCGGCGTGCTGGACGTCGCCCGGGTCCACCTCGGTACTGACGTGACCTCCCGCGCTGCCGTTGGTGAGCTCGTAGGTGTAGCCACCGGTAGTGGTCGCCACTCGCCGCGGGCCCAGGAACTGGTAGGAGCGGCCGTCGAGGACCGCGACCCGCTGGCACCCGGACTCGGCGACCTGCCGACCGAGCAGATGGTCGTGGAGGATCACGAAGTCCGGGTGGCTGTCGCAGGCCTCCGCGGTCGTGTCCGCGACGAACCGGTCGATGTCGACGTCGGGATCTCGCAGGACGTCGCCGACGTCGAAGTCGCCGACCAGCGAGACGCGCGGGTCGGCGGCGGCCAACAGCGTGAGGCCACCCACGGTACGGGTCCTCCCGTCGGCGACGTGCCACCCCCGGGCCTGCGCCGCCTGAACGATCGCCGGGGTGTCGTGGAGGCCCGGGGCGAAGTACACGGGTCGGCCGTCCGAGTAGTAGTCGATGGTGTCGATGAGGTAGCTCTCGATCGGCTTCCCGGCGAAGGTGAGGTCCCCGGTGATCGCGACGAAGTCGGCGTCGAGGAGGTGAGCCGTCAGCCCCACCTGCCTGGCCATGCCGTTGACGTCCTCGAAGTCCTCGGCGAGCACGAAGACCGTCCGGTCTCCGCGGGGTCGCAGGTCGTCGCGCCCCGCGAGGGCGACCTCGAGATGCTCCGCCACCGTGTCGTAGAACGTGTCGCGCGGCCGCAGGATGGACAGGAACGGCAACACCTCGGCCATGAGCCCGTTGACCTCGGTGCCCTCCAGCGTGGTGCCGGCGAAGACGGGGCTGCTCGTGACGACGTGGTGGTCGCGGTGCAGGTACGTCGCGAGACCGGTGACGTCGAGCGTCAGGGCGGCGAGGGTGCCCACCGTGACGAGCCCGATCCGCAGACGCCGGTTGTGTGCCGAGACGAGCTCGCGCTCGGCCGGGGTGTACGCCGCCAGGTGCCGCCGGCGCTCGCGCGCGAGCACGGTGACGCCACCGGCGGCCACGGCGCCGACCAGGAACCCGATCAGGCTCCAGGTCACGACGTAGTCGCGTGCGGCCTCCCGGATGCGCTCGATCTCCGGTCGCGGGTCGTCCCACAACGCGATCAGGTACTGCCGGGTCCTCCGGTCGCTCGGGATGAGCTGGTTCCAGTCGGCGCTGATGTCCACACCGACGTCGAGACCGAGGACGCCGACCCGACCGTGCTCGGGCCGGATCAGGGCTCCGTCCTGGAGCCGGCTCGTGTCCTGGCCGAGCACCGGCTTCACGGCAACCGGTTGCCCGGCGATCTCGACCTGCGCGGGCGGGGCGAGCCGCAGCGCCACCAGGGCCGCGGCGAACGGCAGACTGACCAGCAGCAGCAGGGCCACCACCCGGCGCGCCCGGGTGACCCACACACCCGCGGTCGGACCCGTACGCCGTTCTGGCTGGCTTGCCTGGTCTGCCTTCATGCCGCTGCCCGCGTCCCCCGGTCGACGCACCCGGGACCCTCCCGGGTCGCCGATGCTATCGAGGCGCTGCGTCGCGAGGGCTCGGGCCCTGTCACAGCACCCGAGCGAACCAGACCTGGTCCAGCATCGGGATGCCGTCGATCTCGATGCCCGGTGCATAGCCCGCTGCAGCCCCGAACGCGTCCTGGACCACGTGCGTCATCCGGAAGCCGCACCGCTGGTAGAAGCGGAGGTTGCCCGTCGACGCCGTGGCTGTGGAGACCGTCAGCCGCTGCGCGCCCGCCGCGTGGGCCTCGCCCGCGACGTGGTCGATCAGGCCTCGCCCGACGCCGTGGCCGCGGGCGCGTTCGGCTACTGCGGTGTTCACGATCTCCCAGACCTCCGGCCCGCGCGGCACGGCCTGGAGGTGTCCCAGGATCTCCTCGTCGGTCCGCGCGATCCAGACCCTGCCGAGGTCTATGTAGGAGTCCAGCTGCCGGTCGGAGTCCTCGGCCTCCCGGAAGGACCACTCCAGGTCGCGGTGCGGCCCGGCGTACTCCTCGATGGTGACGTCCACGGCACCTCCCGCGTCGACGCTACCGGGCCGGGGCCGGCGCCGAGCTGTTCGAGGCCGGGATCCGGACGCCGGGTCCGGGGTCGATCCACGATCTCAGCTGATCGTGACCCGGGGGTCGAGGAACCCGTAGAAGATGTCCACCACGAGGTTGGCGACGACGACCAGAACGGCTCCTACCAGCACGGTGGCGCTGAGCACGCTGAGGTCCATCGGCGTGGTGAGCGCCTGCAGTCCCCAGCGCCCGATGCCGTCGATGCCGAAGATCTGCTCGATGAAGATGGTGCCCGAGAGCAGCCCCGCGAGATCGAGCCCGAAGATCGTGATGACGGGGACGATCGCGGCACGCAGCGCGTGCCGGAAGAGCACCCGCCTCGGCCGGACCCCCTTGGCGCGGGCCGTGCGGATGTAGTCCTCGCCCAGCGTCTCCACCATCTGGCCCCGGGTGAACCTCGCGTAGTCCGTCAGGCTGGTGACACCGAGCACGAGCCAGGGCAGCATCATCCAGCTGATCGTCTTGAGGGGGTTCTGCGTGATGGGGTAGTAGCCGACGTTCGGGAAGACGTGCCAGCGCAGGGAGAACCAGATCCAGGCGAGCAGGATGATCACGTAGTCCGGGATCGACGACCAGACCAGGGAGCCGCCGACGAGGAACCGGTCCACGGCGGTTCCTCGCCAGCGCGCTGCGAGAGCGCCCATCAGCACCCCGAATGTCAGGTAGATGGCCGAGCCACCCACCGCGACGGCGATGGTGGCGGGGTACTTCTGCTTGAGGTCGTGCCACACGGTGTCGCCGGTCGTGGCCGAGATCCCGAGACAGGGTGCCGGGCATCGGTAGTCCTTGCCGTCGACGAAGACGTCCTTGCGGCCGACGAAGAGGCCCTTGGCCCAGGTGGTGTAGTTCGCCGCCACCGACCGGTCGAAGCCCATCTGGTGCCTGATGGAGGCGAACATCGGTGGCGAGCACTGGCCGTTGTGCAACGAGGCGCAGTAGTTGCGTGCCGGGCTGTCGCCGAGCCCCTTGAAGAACAGCACGAACACGAACATCGACGTCAGCACCACGACGAGGATCGAGCTCAGGACCCGACGTACGACGAAGCCGAGCATCGTCCCCCTCCCTGGCACACGCCGGGCCCGTCGCTCGCGCCCGCGCCAGGGTACGGGGTGATGCTGTCGGCTCGTGATGCCCGGGCACGTCCCGGGCGCGTCACAAGGTGGTCACGGGTCACGGTTGGTCCGCACGACCGTCGGGGTGAGGTTCAGCCCGTGCATGACCACCCTCGACCGGAATTGTTCGACGAGATGCCGCTGGAATTCTCTGGAGAATGACTGAGAAGTGCCTGCACCCAGGGGTGGGGCGCGGAGCTCCGCGCCCCACCCCGGGATGGGATGAAATCGGATCTGCGGTGGTCACCCGCAGACCATTCGAGCGGTCAGGACGAGACCCAGATGTCCTTCCAGGTCGGCATCCCGAGGGTGTTGTCGATGTAGTCGCCGTTGATCTTCGACCCGCGTGCCTGCGCGGTGCCTCCGTAGGCCCAGGTGAACAGCGGGAAGTACTTGGTGAAGACCTGCTTGTCCAGGGCGTTCCAGGCGGCGGCCTGCTTCTCCAACGGCATCCGCTGGATGGCGTCCATCTGGTCCTCGACCGACTTCTTGTGGAAGGTCGAGTAGTTGACCCCGAAGGAGTGCGAGGTGGCGATGTGGGAGTCACCGAGCACCGTGGGGAACCAGGAGGAACCCGATGGCCAGTCCGAGCACCAACCCGCCGAACGCACGTTGATGTCCTTGTTGACGTTGTCCAGGTCAGAGACGTAGTTCGCCGTCGTGGTCGGCACCGGGGTGGCCTTGAAGCCGGACTGGGTCAGACCCTTGACCAAGGCGTCCTTGGCCTTGACCGAGTTCGGGTCGTCGGTCCGGAACAGGAACTTGATCTCGAAGCCCAACGCGTTGGCCTGCTTCAGCAGCGTCTTGGCCTTCGCCGGGTCGTTGTCGAAGCCCTGCCGACCGGTGATGTTGTACGGCGTACGGCCGGGCAGACCGGGCGGCATCAGGTTGGTCGCCGGGATCCGGGTCACCCCCGGGATGTAGCCGGCGGCCAGGATCAGGTTCTTGTACGGGTAGGCCCACGACAGAGCCAGCCGCACCCTCTTGTCGGTGATCTTCCGGTTGTCCGGCGCGTAGTAGAACGTGCACGGCTGACCACCCAGCACCAGCCGGCTGGAGTCCTTCTGCTTCAGCTGCTGGTAGTCGGGGGCGAGCAGGTCGTCATAGGTCAGCGTCGTCTGCCCGGTACCACTGTCGGCCAACATGATCTGGTCGGTCTTCTCCGACTGGGTCTGCAGCTTGAAGTCATACCCGTCGGGATACTGGGTGCGAGCCGGGTCGGTCGCGGGATCCCAGTTCGGGTTCCGCTCCAGCACCATCTCCTTCGACGGGCTGAACGACTTGATCATGTACGGGCCAGTCGACCACGGGTGCTTCTTGTAGGCCTTGGGGTCAGAGATCTTCGGGTCCAACGGAACCGGGCCGTTGGCCGGGAACGACGCCCAGTAGGGGAAGTCCGGGAACGGCGTGTCCATCGAGACCGTGATCGTGTTGCCGCTGACCTTGATCGCCTTGTAGATCGTCCCGGGCTTCTCATGAGAGGTGTAGGGACCCTTGTAGCTCGAAGCGCCCTTGTAGAACGGGTTGGCGTAATAGGGGCAGGCACCGGTCGGGAAGGTCGCGGAGTCCAAGCACCGCGACATGCCCCAGGCCACCTCCTTCGCCGTCACCGGCTGACCGTTCTCCCCCCACTTCACACCATCGCGGATGGTGAAGCTCCACTTGGTGTAACTGTCGTTGCTGGTGCCCAGGTCCGTCGCCAGGTCCGGAACCAAGATCATCTGCTTGGTGTCCGGGTCGTACTTGTACTGGGTCAACGACCGACCGATCAGCCCACTGAAGATCGAGGAGGTGTCGGTGTAGTAGATCTCGCTCGGATCCATCGTCGTGGTCATACCCGTCAGCGTCAGCACCGTGACGGTGCCACCCTTCTGAGCACCCGCAATCGTCACCGGGCCCTTCGCCGTGGCGTCCTTGCCGTTCCCGGT
>JBKPTA010000016.1:0-32580 GCA_046735295.1 Actinomycetota bacterium
GCGACCTGCGAGGCCATCAGCAGGGCGAGGGGCA
Organism: Actinomycetota bacterium; assembly: GCA_046735295.1. GTDB lineage: Bacteria > Actinomycetota > Actinomycetes > Propionibacteriales > Nocardioidaceae > Nocardioides. The sequence goes on from JBKPTA010000016.1 coordinate 35, forward strand.
CCACGACGAAGGCGATGAGCTCGGTGGTCTTGGACGCCGACTTCGTTTCGGTGCTCACGCGCCGAGGGCGTCGCCTTGTGCCGGGGAAGCCGCACTCGTCTGCCGATGAGCGGCTGGCTGGGGGTGACCCGGGGTTGGCCGGTGGTGGGTGGTCAGGGCCAGTCGTGGGATTCGCAGTCTTCGCGTGGGGTGCTCTCGAAGGTCCCGTCGATGACCTGTTGGGCCAGGATCCGGATCTTGATGTTGCGGGTCTGGGAGGTCCTGGTCAGGAACGCGAAGGCCCGGTGGCGGTCGATGTCGTAGCGCACCATCAAGATGCCGACCGCGGTGCCGATGTCGGTACGGGTGTGGAGCGCCTCGCTCAACTGCTCGACCTGTTCGGCGTAGCCGAGCAGGGCCGCGGCGTGGGTGGCGAACAGCTCGCCGATGTGCACCGTGGAAGCGTCGAAGGCCCCCGCGGCTCGGGCGTAGAGATTGAGCCCGGCGGTCTCCGCGCCGTGCACGAGCTGGATCGCAGCCTGGGCGCCGATCCCCAACGCGACCGCCTGGGGGCCGTAACGCGGGAACTCCGCCGCGGCCGCCACGTCGTTGACCAGCACGAACCGCGTGGAGGTGACAGCGGCATAACAGGGACCCTCGCGCAGCTCATACTGCACGGTGTCGGCCCGCCTGGCGATCGGGTCGGTGGCAACCACGGTATGCAACGGCTCATCGCGCCTGCGCACGGTGATGCTGACGAAGTCGGCGCCCGGGATGTTCCCGGCGGCCGAGGCCGCCAGGATCTCCAGCGCGGCCGCACGCGGGGGACGCGCAGCTCCCGACGCCGAGGTGGCGGCCATGGTTGCTCGATCCGGGAACGTCGAGACCGCCGCCCGGCTTCGCTTGCCGGGATTTCCGCTGACGGAAGCACGCCTGATGATTGGTGGTCACCGGTGCCGACCGGTGACCGGTGCTGACTGCTGATTGCTGACTGGTGCTGACTGGTGCTGACTGGTGGTGACCGGTGCCGTCGCCGCAGGGCAGCAACGTCGATTCGAGGCTACACCGCGGTGGTCCCACGCGCCCCAGCCAACGGCTAGTCAATGGCCAGTCAACGGCCGGCCCACCCCCGGACCCGGGAACCCCCGGCGCCGCCGTGCCCAGGACTGCGTGCCGAGGACTGCGTGCCGAGGACTGCGTGCCGAGGACTGCGTGCCGAGGAACGGCGTGGCGAGGAACCCGCGAGTTACCGATGCACCCTTTGGGGTACCCAGGAAGGACCTGACGATCTGGGCGCGTCCAGTTCGGCGGATAGGCGTTCGGGGTCTAGACCCAGGCCCCGCGTGCTGGGCGAAGCTCCCGTCACTTCGGCGGGAGCTTCGTCGCCCAGCATCCCCGCCGCAAGCACCCCGCTCATCCGCTGTCAGGTCCGCGGCAGACCGGCCGGTCGAGGACATGTCGAGACGCGACGAGCCATGACCAGGTCACCCACGCGCACAGTCGCCGACACGACCGACGAGGGCGAGCGCGGCACGTCGGCGCGGCGCGCCGGCGCGGCTCTGCTCGAGGCCGCCGACCGGAGGCGCGGAAGTGATCGCCTCCGTGGGCGGCCGTTCCAGTCACTAGGGTGCACCAATGACCGCGATGCTGATCGCCAGGTTCGATGGGGACGTTGAGGAGCTGACGGCGGCATACGACAGAGCTCACCACCTGATCATGAGCCGCGGAGGTGCGGTACCGAGCGGAGAGCTGCGGCATCACTGCGCCATCGGCGATGACTGTCTCTACATCATCGGCGTCTGGGAGTCGGAGGACCACATCCGCCAGAGGTGGTCCAGCGAGGAGTTCAGCGAGACGCTGACGAGTATGGGGTTTCCGTCTCCCGAGCTGGCGGACATGACGATCCTGCGCCTGCACACCATCGAGCCGCCCTTGTAGGGCTCCCCATGCCCGCCCGTGATCGAGACTCTGGGGGCGTTGTCACCTCCCGTGGGTGTTCACAGGCGTCTGCGCCACGTGCCCGGGTGCCGGTCGCCTGGACAGGGGCTCGGTGCGGGCGTCTGGTGGGTGCAGGGCCCCCACACTCCGCGCGGCGCCCGAGCCTCATCAATGCCGGGCATGCGGGCCTGCGGTGAAGCCCCCTACCGTGGGCCGTGCCTCGCGATCCCCATGTGCGCGAGGCCCTCCGCCCCGTCGAGTCGGCGACTCATCCCCGTGTGCCGCTCGACGGGGCGTCCACACCGCGGACGCCCGAACGCCGGACGTGCCGTCGTGCGTGTGTGACGACAGCACCAACGGGTACGTGTGAGAGGTGAAGTGGGCCACCCGCGGCATCATGGTCGTCACCCTGGCCAACTTCGCGGCGAGCATCTGGTTCGCGCAGTACATCGTCACGGGCTGGCTGATCGCCCTCTACGTCATCGGCAGCTTTGCGCTCGCCCTGGTGTCCATGGCTTTCGTCCAGTGAGCGCCCCAGGTCGAGGGAGCACCACCCCCGACGAAGCTCCCACAGGCGGGCGCTTCGTCATGCCCTCATGCGGATGAGGGGTCGCGACTCGATCTGTGCCGCTGCGGCTTCCCGGAGGACTGGCGCTGCTGAGGTGACGGAGGCCGCGAGGGCTGGGCTGATCGGGACACCAAGGACGGGGCCGCGCCGGAGGAGCAGGTGGTGGAGCGAGCACTCGACCAGTCGGGTAGACGGTCTCCGGCTCCGTTCGGCTCGACGCCGGAGACCTCGATCCCCACCGATCCGCGGCCCCATGAGAACCGTGCCCCTCAGTACCCGTCCGGGACGAACGCACGCCGACTCCGCGCCGCGGTATCGGCCATCACCCGAGCCGCCGCGACGAGTGAGAGGCATGCCTGAACCGGCCGGTGCTCACGTGGCTGGCCCGAGGCGATGAGGCCTCGGCTACCCGGGCTCAGGGTGTGACAGGGTCAGACGGCGAGCTCGGGTCGGAGGTTGCGGTCGCGTCAGGCGGCGGCGTGGGGTCGGTCGGCGGGGTCGACTCAGACGGTGAGGTGGAGTCGGTCGGTGAGCTCGACTCAGACTCTGAGGGCGACTCGGTCGGCGAGCTCGACTCGGTCGGCGAGGGCGACTCGGTCGGCGAGGGCGACTCGGTCGGCGAGGGCGACTCGGTCGGCGAGGGCGACTCGGTCGGCGAGGGCGACTCGGTCGGCGAGCTCGACCCAGGCGGGGGCGGCGCCACCGTCGGTGAGGTCGACCCGGGCCGCGGTGATGTGGAGGGCGCCGGCGACCCGGACGGGGTGGCCGAGACGGACGGCAAGGGCGACCCCAGGGGCGATGTCGGCCCGGATGGCGAAGATGCAGTCGGCAAGAAAGGCACCCACGGCCAATCCGAACCCGTCGTCGGGGACCACGGCGCGGGCGACGCAGTGAGTGCGGCGGCCGGGGTCGTGCAGCCTGGCACCGCGAGCTGTGCAGGAAGACCGTTGTGGGCGCACCGCTGGGCCGATCGGGTCTCCTGTGCGGAGACGCTCTGGGACGACTGCCCGCCGCTCAGGGCCACCTGGTCGCTCCCACCTCCCGAATCGAGACTCGAGGACGCGAACAGCAACGCCACGGCGGTCACGACTCCGAGCAGCCCCAACGCCCAGTCACCCCACGTCCAATCGTGGTAGTCCATCTGGTGATTCCCCCCTGAGCAACCTCATCGCGTGCCCACCCACTCTGCGCCACGGTAGCGCAGCATGGACCACCCCAAAGGCCGCTCAGACCTCGGACGAGACCACCCCAGCGCGCGGTTCCCCCGCCGCCCCGCAACTGATGAGCCTGCTGGGACTCGGGGTACCTGTGTGATCGAGGCGACCCACGAACCACCCAGGAGCGGTCGGGGGGTGCCTCACGGTTGAGTGCTGCACATCCTCTCGAGCCGGGCGGCGTGGCTGCCCACCTCAGGTGGAACCCTTATCTCGACACCGGATCCAAAGTGAGTTCTCGGCCGGGGGATCATTTCCACGGCTGTGGGTACCAAGGAGTCAGTCATCGGCAATCGGGGGATGTCGATGGCTAGTGAGGGTCAGTGGTTCCAGCATTGCTGCGGGGGCGCTGTCTCGGGCTTGGGAACGCCCCGTGGTTCACCGCGGGGCGTTCCCGCCGCTCTGCGCCCCGGACCCGGCGCCGGCGCCAGAACTCACCAAACCCGGGCATGCGCGCCCGTCGCTTGACGCCTAGCGTGGTGGTGTCTCGTTTCCCCATGGCGAGACACCGCGTCCCGTCGAGCCCGCGCGCCCATGACACTTCCCCGTGCCGGGGCAACGCCGCCCGGCGGGACGTCCGGCCTGAGACCCCAGACGAAGGCCGGGGGACCGACCCGCGGAAGCAATCGAGGAGCGATGTCCTCACCCGCCGGGACAGTCCCGCGTGAGTCCCGCCGGGGCCACCGTCTCCGGCGGGACTCACCACACCCCGGCGCCCGAGGGGCCCGGCTGCCGGTCTCCGGCGTACGTGATCTCGCAGCCGAACGGTGCGGTCGTCCGAGGTGCGTGGGATCAGGCTTCGATGGCGGCCGGGTCGTCGGTCGCGATCTCGATCCTGCGCGGCTTCGCGCGCTCGGCCACCGGAACCGTCAGGCGCAGGACACCGGCGTCGTAACGCGCTTCGATCCGGTCCAGGTCCAGGTTGTCGCCCAGAACCAGCTGGCGGCTGAACACCCCGCGCGGACGTTCGGAGGCGAGCATCTCCCAGTCGCCGTTGTTCGGAACGCGCTCGGCACGGACGGTCAGGACGTTGCGCTCGACGTCGAGGTCGATCGACTCGCTGGCCACCCCGGGCAGGTCGAACTCGATCTGGAAGACGTCTCCCTCACGCCAGGCATCCATCGGCATCACCGCCGGCCGGTTGGTCGTGCCGAGCAGCTGGCCGGCGAGGCGGTCGAAGTCACGGAACGGGTCGGTGGTACGCAGCAACATGGTTTCCCCTCCTCGTCAGACGTCGAGTCGATATGAATCGGTCGATACAGGTTTTATATAGCCATCGATGCATGTATCGTCAAGCGCAAGCACGACTGGGCGAGGAGGATCACATGGCAGAGGGGCCTGACACCGCCGACACGACCGCCATGTTCGCGATCTCCGTCGCCGCTCAGCGGGCCGACATGCAGATCCAGAACCTCCGGGTCTACGAACGCCGGGGTCTGCTGCGGCCGGCCCGTACGAGCGGGGGCACCCGGTTGTACAGCGAGGCGGACATCGAGGTCCTGCGCCGGATCGCGCAGCTGTTGCGGGAGGGGCTGAACCTCGCCGGTGTGGCCCGCGTGCTCGACCTGGAGGAGGAGCTCAGCGCGCTCCGGGCGCATCTTCGCGCTCGTCACGGCACTCGAGGTCAGTCCCACGGTCTCCGCGCGACCACCGTCCACCGTCGCGTCTCTTCGTCGTAGGAGCCCGCGATGAAGCCCAGCACCTTCGACCAGGTACTTGCCTCCGCCGTCGTCGAATGGACCGGCGACCGCACCCTTCCGGCCACCCTCGGGCACCTGGTGAACCTGACGGTGGACGTCATGGAGACCTGTGACGCCGCCGCGGTGATGCTGGTGGAAGACGGTGGCGTTCCGAGAGTGGTCGCCAGCGACGAGACCCTGCGCGAGGTGGTCGGCGACCATCTGTCCCGCCAGTCAGCGGCGGTGTGGACCGCGCACGTGTCGCAGACGCGGGTGTACAGCCCCGATGTTGCGTGTGATCCCCGGTGGCCCTCCCTCGGAGAGGCGCTGAGCGGGACACTCGGCATCCACTCGCTGTATGCGATGCCGCTCGCCGCCCCGCACCGGCAGCTGGGCACATTGGCCGTCTACGCCAAGGGCATCGACGCCTTCGACGCCGAGGACCGGGAGACCGCCCACATCCTCGCCCTGCACGCCACCGTCGTGCTCGCCGGCGCTGTGGAGCACGACCAGCTGAAGACGGCACTGGACAGCCGCACCGTCATCGGCCAGGCGACGGGCATCGTCATGGAACGGTTCTCGCTCGACGCCACGACCGCGTTCGGGGTGCTCCGGCGCCTGTCGCAGACCCAGAACGTCAAGCTGCGTGACATCGCCGCACACGTCATCGAGACGGGGCAGGTCGGCTGAGGCATGCCCCGGGTCACCGCGGACGCCTCGCGTGGTGTTGAGCTCTCACCCCGCGAGGCATTCGTCGCCGTGGAGGCGCCTCCGCAGTGACCAGCTCCATGCAACGTCGCTCTCGAACGGCGGACAAGGGTCGAACGGCCCTTCTCGCCCTACCGAACGCCCCAGGGGCCGCGACCCCTCGCCCTCGGGTCGCCGTCCCGGGAGTGCTCTGTCAGGCTCCAGGCCACATCTGAGACAACCGGCCGTCCCCGTCTGTCCGGTCAAGCCGTGCCACCACACCGCCGGTGTACTCCCGCACCTCCAGGCACCGGATCGAGCCGTCCCCCAGGGAGAGGAGCGCGGCCACCTGGTCCACCGAGCCGAGCTGGAGCAGCGCAGTGCCCTCGTCGTGGAGATGGTGCTCGACCGCGGTCAGGCAGTGCCGCGCCACGGCGAGGCCGTCGTCCCCCCCGTCGATGGCGCTGCGTGGGTCCTCGGGGTAACAGGCGACCTCAGGGCTCGCGACCCACGGCGGATCGGCGATGATCAAGCTGAAGGACTCGCCCGGGACCATGACGTCGTCGATCTGTCCGAGGCGGAACTCCACCCGCGACGCCAGTCCCGCCCGCCGGGCATTCATCTGGCCGAACTCCACCGCCACGGGATCGGCGTCCACGCACGTCAGGTGGCGGTCGGAGCCCAGCACGGCGGCCAGACCGATCTGCCCTGCTCCACAGCACAGCTCGAGCACCGGCCCCGGCGGAAGACGGCGCAACAGATCGGCCGCCCACCGCGACTGCTCCACGGTCCAGGCTCGCGGGCGCAGGACGCGTGCGTCGAACGCGATCGTCAGCCCGCCGAAGTCGAGGGTCTCCAAGGCGGTCCCGATCATGGCCGAACCGCTCGGACCGACTTGTGCGTGCCGTCGCACCACGGCATGCGGGACGACCGGTCACAGACACACACCGCGACCACGGGCCGGCTGACCGGATGCTCCCTCCCGTCCTCGTCGATCACCGCACTCGCTCCCCGGACCAGGAGCGGCCCCCGAGGACAGAGCCGTACGCGCACCGGCGTGCTCACGATGCGACGTCCTCGGCAACCTCGCACGAGCCCCGCGCGATCTCGTCGGCGTCGCCGGCACCCCACCGTGTGAGAAGACCTTCGGCGAACAGCTCGTCGAGGTGCAGCGCGCAGGCCGCACCGAACACGACTTCGGGCAGAAGGCTGGGGTCCTGTGCCACCACGGCCCCGCACACATCTCTGGCGGCGATCTGCTCGTGAACGGCGTCGGCCTCGACGTGCTCGTCGAAGTACGGGGCCGCGGCCGAGAGGCCGAGACGGTCGAGGGCGGCCGCGACCCGGCGCGAGGGCACCGAGCTGGAGGCCTCGAAGGCGGCGAAGTGCCCCACACCTGCGGCCACCAGGCGACGGTTCAGCCCGAACAGGGACATGACGTTGGCCGAAGCCAACGAGATCGCAGAGACGTCGTTGATGTAGGCCCCGTACCCGGAGTCCAAGCCGACCGCGGACAGTGTCCGCGCATAGAGCTCCTGGTGCAGTGCCTCCGGCCGGCCTGCGCCGAACTCGTCGTACTGGAGCTCCATCATGGCGACCTTGGCGGCTCCCTCCAGGCGGGGGACCAGGAACGCCTGTGGGTCGGACTCCTTGAGCTGCTGGACACTCCGCTCACGGAGGAAGTCCAGCAGCTGCTCCATGGTGGCTTCGCGCCTCAGGTAGGTGGAGAGGCGTGGTCCGTCGGTGTCGGCCATCCGCAGGACGAGGTCGCCGACGTCGCCGCCTTCCCGGACCTCGTCAGCCACGCGCTGGCGCGTGGCGGCACGGAGCTCGCGTTCCAACCGGTCCTCGAGGACGGTCCGGAGCGCGACCACGTCGAGGTCCCACTCGCACCGCGGATCGACCTCCGGGAACCCGCGGTAGGAGAGCTCGTACAGGACCCAGAGCGCCAGCTGGACGTCCCGGTCGTCGAGCACGGGCCCATCGCCGTGCGCCGCCGCAGAACCGGCGCGCCGGCGGAGCAGGGTGTCGACGACGCACCGGCTCACCGGTCCGCATGGCTCTGGCAGCTGCACGAGCCGTCCCCCTCTTCCTCCCCGATGGTCCGCGCCCCGACCTCGCTCACGACCGGACGGGCCGCCGGCGCCCGCTCGTACCCGGAACGGGCGTCGTCATGCCGCCGGTGCGGGTCATCCCCGCGAACGTCGGCCGGCATCCTGGTGACGAAGCGTGAGGACCGCGCTCAGCCTCTCGAGAGCGGTATCTCCCAGGCCACCTGGGTGGTGACGGCGCCCTGGAAGGTCGCGCCGTGCGTGGTCGGCGACCATCCGCTCGGCAGCTCGCCGTCCGGGTGGTAGCCGTCGGGCCACGTCACATTCACGTGGAGCAGCTCCGGCGAGACGAGGTCCTGAGGATCCACGTCGAGCCGGTAGGTCATCGAGTGCGCGTCGACGACCTCGGCGGCGTGCTGGGTCCGGTAGGTCACGTCGTAGGTGCCGGTCTGTCCGGAGTCGAGCAGGAACTGACCCTCGACGTACTTCCGGTTGCGGACACCCGCGACGGTCGGCAGGTGCACCGTCGGTTCCACCGGCTCGTCGTCCAGTCTCGCCGTTCCGAACGTCGTGTGCCGCGGCATGAACACCCCGATCCGAGTTCCCAGGTAGCGCGTGGTGTAGCCGGTGCGCGGATCCGGGACGGGCAGGACGTACGCCGGCGACTGGTTGGTGACGGCCACGTGCAGGCGCACCCGCGCACTACCGTCGGGCCGGAGCCGCACCGTGGAGGCCACCTTCCGGTGTTGCCAGTAATCGGTCTTGCTGCCGTTGACGTTCTGGCTGAACACCCCGAGGTAGTCGTACGGCGTGCGACTGAGGTCACCGGACAGCCCTGCCCGCGCGAAGCGGCTCTGCACCGCACGGTTGCGGAAGTACACGACGAAGTGGCGGCCCTTCGCACTCGCCGCCAGGGACTTGATCTTGTCCGACATCTGGCCGCCCTCGAAGAACTGCTGCCGGAAGGCGGGCACCAGCTCGGCGTTCAGCCGTCGCCGTTGCTCGGTCGAGTCGAAGTCTCCGTAGCTCCCGGCCAAGGTGTGCACGAGGTTGCCCGCCGTGATCTCGCCGAAGGACGGGAGGTCCACCGGGCCGGTGACCCCGAACAGACCGGCCAGGCCCTGCAGGTCGATGGCGATCATGCCGCTGAACGCCGGCCCGGGGAACGCCTTACGGTACCCGCGCAGCAGCTCCTCGCCCGACACCGACCACCACGGGGAGAACGTCGACGCGGTGACCCGCTGCGGTGGGGTGCGATGGAACGTGTTCCCCGGGACCGGCGTCCATCGCTGGACGCCTCCCCGGGCCGAGATGTCGTCGGAGTTCACGCTTCGGCCGAACGTCGCGACGCCGTTCGCGAACCGCACGGCGGTGAACGAGAGCGCGCCACCGCCGGAGTAGCGGAGCTCGGCTGGGTTGAGCATCGCCAGCAGGTAGGTGCGCGGCCCGTCAGCGCCGACCAGCCGGGGCAGCGAACGGATGATGGGCGCGTTCGTCCGGTAGGTCTCGCGCAGGGGAGCCAGATAGCCGAGTGCGGTCTGCTTGGCGTCCAGCACGGACCGGCCGACGATCGGGGTCGATCCACTGACCTGGTCCAGGTCCTCGAGCGCCTGGTCGAGGTGGGGGCCGATGGCGGTGGTGCGGTCCGCGACCCTCTGCAGGAGCCTCAGGTCGATCCGCTGGCCGCGGACGAGCTCGGCGGAGCCCCCCGAGACGATGGGATAGATCCGCACCCCGAGCTCCGCGACGGACGTCGTCTGGTCCAGGGCGTCGATCAGGTGGCGCTCGTCGTCGACTGCGCCCCCGGCCACGGGAAGCGCCGACCAGACGTTCCCGCCGAGACCGTTCGCGTCGCTCTGGGCCCTCTCGACGTGGGCGCGGGCCAGCGTGACGTAGTCGCGTGCCTGGCCGATGTGGTCCTGCTTCAGCGCGGCCTTCGCGGCCGTCAGGTCCCGCTGAGCGGCCTCGGACTCGTGCTTGGCCGAGACCAAGGGCCTGAGCAGGAACAGGAGCGCGGTGCCGACGACGAGGACGAGCAGCAGGAGTGCGAGGACGACGCGACCGCGTCGCCGGCTCCGGCGTGCGCGCGACTGGACGTGCGCCCGCCGCGAACCGTCCCGGCTGCGCGCGTCCTGGGGCGGGTCCGCGGTCGCGGACTGCTCGCTGGTCACGGCATGAGTAAACAGGGTGAGGCCCGGTCGGGCGGGGAATGCCCGCGAAGTCGCGGCCGGCTGCTGGATACGATCGACGGGTCCCACCGTCGAGCGCACCAGGAGCAGTCGTGTCCGATCTGTCGGTCGTCCTCAACCACGCCGGAGAGCGTGAGGAGCGGACGGTCACGACCGGCACCAAGGCCTGGGCGCTGTTCGCCGACGACCCCTCGGTGATCGCCGCCCGGGTGGGTGGAACGCTGCGCGACCTGGCGTATGAGCTCTGTGAGGGGGACCAGGTCGAGGGCGTCGTCATCGACAGCCCGGACGGTCGGGACATCCTGCGGCACTCGACCGCGCACGTGATGGCCCAGGCCGTCCAGCAGCTGTGGCCCGACGCCAGGCTCGGCATCGGCCCGCCGATCGAGAACGGCTTCTACTACGACTTCGACGTCGACCGGCCCTTCGTGCCAGAGGATCTCGACCGGATCGAGACGGCGATGCGCAAGATCATCAAGGAGGGGCAGCGCTTCTCCCGGCGTCCGGTCGCGGACGCGGACGCGCTGGTCGAGCTGGAGAACGAGCCGTACAAGGTGGAGCTGATCGGTCTGAAGGGGTCGGGACACGGCGAGGAGGCCGCCGAGGGCGCGAACGTCGAGGTCGGGGGAGGAGAGCTGACGATCTACGACAACGTCCGTCGCGACGGCGAACTGGCGTGGAAGGACCTCTGCCGCGGCCCGCACCTGCCCACCACCAAGCGCATCCCGGCGTTCAAGCTGATGCGGACCGCCGCGGCGTACTGGCGCGGCGACGAGAACAACAAGCAGCTGCAGCGGATCTACGGCACCGCGTGGGAGAGCAAGGCCGCGCTGGCCGAACACCTGCACCGGCTCGAGGAGGCCGAGAAGCGCGACCATCGCCGCATCGGGCGCGAGCTCGACCTCTACTCGTTCCCCGAGGAGCTCGGGCCCGGGCTGGTCGTCTTCCACCCGAAGGGCGGGGTCATCCGCCGCGTGATGGAGGACTACGTCCGGCAGCGGCACATCGAGGAGGGCTTCTCCTACGTCAGCACGCCGAGCATCAGCAAGGACGGGCTGTTCCACACCTCGGGCCACCTGCCCTACTACGCCGACACGATGTACCCGCCGATGGAGCTCGACGGTGCGCGGTACCAGCTGAAGGCGATGAGCTGTCCCCTGCACAACCTGATCTACCAGTCGCGCGGCCGGTCCTACCGCGAGCTGCCGCTGCGGCTGTTCGAGTTCGGCAACGTGTACCGCTACGAGAAGTCCGGCGTCGTCGGCGGGCTGACCCGGGTGCGGGGGATGACCCAGGACGACTCGCACTCCTACGTCACTCCCGAGCAGGCCGGTGCCGAGGTCAAGAAGCTGCTCGAGTTCTGCCTCAGCCTGTTCCGCGACTTCGGGCTCGGGGACTTCTTCCTCGAGCTCTCGACGCGGGACGACCGGAACAAGGACAAGTTCCAGGGGTCCGACGAGGACTGGGAGAAGGCGACGGCGACGCTGCAGGAGGTGGCCGACGAGTCCGGGCTCGACCTCGTCCCCGACCCTGGTGGCGCGGCGTTCTACGGCCCGAAGATCTCGATCCAGGCCAAGGACGCCATCGGCCGCACCTGGCAGCTCTCGACGGTGCAGTACGACTTCGGGCAGCCGGCCGGCTTCGGCCTCGAGTACGTCGCGGCCGACGGGTCGCACCAGCAGCCGGTGATGATCCACTCCGCGAAGTTCGGTTCCGTGGAGCGGTTCATCGGCGTCCTCGTCGAGCATTACGCGGGGGCGTTCCCTCCGTGGCTGTCGCCGGTACAGGTCCAGGGCATCCCGATCGCCGAGCGCCACGTCGCCTACCTCGAGGACGTCGCGAAACGGATGTCCGAACGCGGCCTGCGCGTCGACATCGACGACTCGGACGACCGGATGCAGAAGAAGATCCGCAACGCTCAGCTGCAGAAGGTGCCCTTCATGGTGATCGCCGGGGACCAGGACGTCGAGGCCGGGGCGGTCTCCTTCCGCTACCGCGACGGTCGCCAGGACAACGGCGTGCCGATCGAGGAGGCCATCGAGCGCGTCGCCGCCGCCGTCGCGTCGCGCGAACAGGTGTAGCCGGTCAGGTGTAGCCGGTCAGCGCACGCGCTTGGTGAACCGTCGGCACGGCGAGATGAACTCCTCGCCCAGTGCCGTCACCGGGTAGTCGTGGTCACCCTCGTCGGTCCAGCCCTGCTTGGTGTAGAGGGCCTGCGCACGGTCGTTGCCGCGCACGACGACGAGCCATGCGACGTCGTGGCCGCGGGCCGCGATCTGCCGCTCGGCCTCGGTGAGCAGGGCCGACGCGACACCGGTGCCGCGGTGGGCACGGTCGACGTACACCTGCTCCGCCTCGTCCCCGGCGACCATGATGAAGCCCGCGACCTCGCCGTCGACCTCGGCAACCGTCGTCTCGTCCGTCTCGGCAACGCGCTGCGCCACCCGGTCGTGGAACGCCTCCTGGGTGCGCCGCTCGGTCAGGCCGTCCGGCACACGTCCCGGATGGGCGTCGTGCCAGCCCCGATGGAAGAGGTCGGCGATCGCGTCGACGTCGTCGCCGGTCGCGGGCCGCAGGATCGGGTCGGTCACGGCCCGAGCCTAGGATCCCACGCATGGCCACGACCGAGGAGCCGCTGCGGCAGGACGGGATCGGGAGTCCCGACGGGCTCGAGCGACTGTGGACGCCGTACCGGATGGCCTACATCCGCGGCGAGAACAAGCCGGCCGACGACTCGGCGGGGGAGTGCCCGTTCTGCCGGGTCACTCACGAGGCGGACGACGAGCGCCTCCTCGTCGTCCACCGCGGCCGCACCGCGTACGCCGTGCTGAACCTGTACCCGTACTCGCCCGGGCACCTGATGGTCGTGCCCTACCGGCACGTCGCCGACTACGTCGACACGACCCCCGAGGAGGCGGCCGAGATCACGGCGCTGACGAAGGCGGCCCTGCGGAGCCTGGCCGCCGTGTCGCACGCGGAGGGCTTCAACGTCGGCATGAACCAGGGCGCGGCAGGCGGGGCCGGAATCGCCGCCCACCTCCACCAGCACGTCGTCCCCCGCTGGGTCGGTGACCACAACTTCATGCCGGTGGTCGGTCACACCAAGACCCTGCCGCAGCTGCTCCAGGACACCCGTGCGCTCCTCGCCGACGCCTGGGCCGACTGACCGCGGCGCGGGGCCCCTCCAGCGAAGCACTCGGGCGCCGGACCGCCCTCTCACAGCGACGGCACCGGCCGGAGTGGCATCCCCGAGTCACCGTCTCGCTACCCTGCTGCCGACATGCTCGAACGTTTCCGGCAGTTCTGGACCGACTTCTGGGCACCGCTCGGCGACCTGCTGCTGCGCATGGGCGTGAGCCCGAACGCGGTCACCCTGGTCGGCACGCTCGGTGTCTGCGCCGGTGCGCTCGTGTGCTTCCCCCAGGGCTGGCTGCTGGCGGGCGTCGTCGTGATCTCGGCGTTCGTGTTCAGCGACATGCTCGACGGCTACATGGCGCGCGCCAGCGGCCGGATCACGCCGTTCGGGGCGTTCCTCGACTCCACGCTCGACCGGCTCGGCGACGCTGCGATCTTCGGCGGGCTCGCCCTCTACTACGTGGGTCCCGGCGACAGCGAGTGGCGCGTGGCGCTGGCGATCTACTGCCTCACCATGGGCTCGGTCACGTCGTACGCCAGGGCCCGGGCCGAGTCGCTCGGCATGCAGGCCAAGGTCGGCATCGCCGAGCGCTCGGACCGACTGGTCTCGATCCTGCTGATGACCGGACTGGCCGACCTGTTCCGCCTCCTCGGGGTCGACGGAGCCATGTGGCTGATCCCGATCACGCTCGGCGTCCTGGCCGTCGCGAGCACGATCACCGTGGTGCAGCGGATCCTCGTGGTACGCCGCCAGGCACTGGGTCTGATGCCCCCCGCCGAGTAGGTCTGAACGACCGGTCAGCTCTAGAATCGGGGCATGGCTGCACCGAGCGACGCGAGCACGACAGGAACCACCATGTCCGACGGCATCGGCACCACGCGCGTGAAGCGTGGCATGGCCGAGATGCTCAAGGGCGGCGTGATCATGGACGTCGTCACGCCGGCGCAGGCGAAGGTCGCCGAGGACGCCGGGGCCGTCGCGGTGATGGCGCTCGAGCGTGTGCCGGCCGACATCCGCGCGCAGGGCGGCGTCTCGCGGATGAGCGACCCCGACATGATCGACGGCATCATCGAGGCCGTCTCGATCCCGGTGATGGCCAAGGCCCGTATCGGGCACTTCGCCGAGGCGCAGATCCTGCAAAGCCTCGGTGTCGACTACATCGACGAGTCCGAGGTGCTCACGCCGGCGGACTACAGCAACCACATCGACAAGTGGCAGTTCACCGTGCCGTTCGTCTGCGGGGCCACCAACCTCGGTGAGGCCCTCCGACGCATCACCGAAGGAGCGGCGATGATCCGCTCCAAGGGTGAGGCGGGCACCGGCGACGTGTCGAACGCTGTCACCCACATGCGCGCGATCGGCGGCGAGCTCCGCAGGCTCCGGGGCATGAGCGAGGACGAGCTGTACGTCGCCGCGAAGGAGCTGCAGGCGCCCTACGACCTCGTGCGCGAGGTCGCTGCCGCCGGGAAGCTGCCCGTCGTCCTCTTCACGGCCGGCGGCATCGCGACCCCGGCTGACGCCGCGATGATGATGCAGCTCGGGGCCGAGGGCGTCTTCGTGGGATCGGGCATCTTCAAGTCCGGCAACCCCGCGCAGCGCGCCGAGGCCATCGTCAAGGCCACGACGTTCTACGACGACCCCGACGTGGTCGCGAAGGTGAGCCGGGGTCTCGGTGAGGCGATGGTCGGGCTCAACGTCGACGAGATCCCGCAGCCGCACCGGCTCGCGGACCGCGGCTGGTAGTCCGAACGGGTCAGCGCGGCGAGCACACCCGCACTCACGTACCGGTCCGGCCGACGAACGGCCCGGGTTCGTGGTCCTTTCAGGTCATGTGTGGCGCTTCTGCGACGTCTGCCGGCGTGTGGATCGTTTACTCGTCGGGAATCGTCCCTGTCGAAAGGCCCCTCGTGTTCTGCCGGACCGCTCGTATCGTGGCGCTCGCGCTGCCGGTGCTGCTCCTGTGCCTCCTCGTGGTCGCAGGGGGCTGGCGGTTCCACGACGGCCGGGTCGAGCGGGTCGGTCACGACTCGACGGCTGTGGCCGCGCCGGTAGCGTCGCCCCAGCCCGCGTCGACGGCCCCGCCGGCAGAGCAGGTCACGTTCATCCGGCATCTGACTCCGTCGGTGCCCTGGCCCGCGTGTGCCGGCCTCGTCGCGCTCTGCGTCCTGCCCGCGGTGGCCTCGATGATGGCCTGGTCGGGTGCCCGCCGCAGTCGCGACGCGGCTTTCTCGGTGTCCGGAGGGTCGACCTAGGATCGAGGGGTGGCCACCCCTCCGACCGTCGGCGTGTTCGCCCTGCAGGGCGACGTGCGCGAGCACCTGCGCGTGCTCACGACTCTCGGCGCGCACGCGGTCGGCGTACGCCGTGTCGCCGAGCTGGACGGGTGTGACGGCCTGGTCATCCCGGGCGGAGAGTCGACCACGATGTCCAAGCTGGCCCGCACCTTCGACCTGTTCGAGCCGATGCGGCAACGGGTCAAGGAGGGTCTGCCCGTCTTCGGCACCTGCGCGGGGATGATCATGCTCGCGGACCGCGTCGAGGACGGCACGGCCGACCAGGAGACCCTCGGCGGCCTCGACATCACGGTCCGGCGGAACGCCTTCGGACGTCAGGTCGACTCGTTCGAGGGCGATCTCGACTTCGCCGGGCTCGACGACCCGGTGCACGCCGTGTTCATCCGGGCGCCGTGGGTCGAGGACGCCGGACCCGACGTCGAGGCGCTCGCCCACGTGGAGAGCGGACCCGCCGCCGGTAGGATCGTGGCCGTCCGGCAGGGATCGCTGATGGCGACCTCCTTCCACCCCGAGGTGGGCGGCGACGACCGCGTCCACCGGCTGTTCCTGGACCTGATCGACCGAGCGAGGTAGTCCCACCATGTCCGGCCACTCGAAGTGGGCGACCACCAAGCACAAGAAGGCGGTCGTCGACGCTCGCCGCGGCAAGATGTTCGCCAAGCTGATCAAGAACATCGAGGTAGCGGCGAAGATGGGCGGCGGCGACCCGGCCGGCAACCCCACGCTGTACGACGCCATCCAGAAGGCCAAGAAGTCCTCGGTCCCCAACGACAACATCGACCGGGCGGTCAAGCGCGGGTCGGGCGCCGAGGCGGGCGGCGCCGACTACTCGACGATCATGTACGAGGCCTACGGCCCGCAGGGCGTGGCCGTCCTCGTGGAGTGCCTCACCGACAACAAGAACCGCGCGGCGATGGAGGTGCGCACCGCCGTCACCCGCAACGGCGGCACGATGGCCGACCCGGGGTCGGTCTCGAGACTGTTCAACCGCAAGGGCGTCGTGATCGTCCCCAAGGCGCAGGAGAGTCGTGAGGTCGACGAGGACGCCGTGCTCGAGGCGGCGCTCGACGCCGGCGTGGAGGAGGTCAACGACCTCGACGACTCCTTCGAGATCGTCTCCGAGGCGACCGACGTCGTCGCGGTGCGCACCGCGCTGCAAGACTCCGCGATCGACTACGACTCCGCCGAGGTGCAGTTCGTCGCGAGCATGGACATCCCGGTCGACGCCGATGCGGCAGGCAGGGTGTTCCGGATCGTCGACGCGCTCGAGGACCTCGACGACGTGCAGAACGTCTTCACCAACGTCGACGTCCCCGACGACGTGATGGCCACCCTGGGCGCATGACCGGGCGGTCCAGGAGGCCGGTCGGCTGCCGTCTCCCGACCGGCCGGTCGCGTGTCGTACCCCGACTTCACGTCGCTCCCGGCTAGCGTGGCGTGCGAACAGGTGTTCGGACGAGCGGCGAGAGGCGTCGGCATGCGCGTGCTGGGGATCGACCCCGGACTCACCCGGTGTGGCATGGGCGTGGTCGAGGGTGACGTCGGACGCCCGCTGCGGCTGGTCGACGTCAACGTGCTGCGCACGTCTGCCGACGAGCACGTCTCCGCCCGGCTGGTCCACATCGAGCGGGGGATCGAGGCCTGGCTGGACGAGCACCGTCCGGACGCAGTCGCGATCGAGCGCGTCTTCGCCAGGTCGGACTCGAGCACGGTGATGGGCACCGCCCAGGCGAGCGGTATCGCGATGGTGGCCGCCGCGCGGCGGGGTCTGCCCATCGCGCTGCACACCCCTTCCGAGGTCAAGGCGGCGGTCTCCGGCAGCGGACGCGCGAACAAGGCCCAGGTCGGGACGATGGTGACCCGGATCCTGCGCCTCGACGTACCGCCGAGGCCCGCCGACGCGGCGGACGCCCTGGCGCTCGCGATCACCCACATCTGGCGTGGCGGTGCGCAGGCTCGCATCGACGCCGCACTCGCCGCGACGTGGAGGTCGCGATGATCGCGTTCGTGCGTGGCGAGGTCGCTGCGATGACGCTCACCAGTGCCGTCATCGAGGTCGGCGGCGTGGGCCTGGAGCTCATGTGCACGCCCAACACCCTGGCCGCGCTTCGCACCGGCCAGACCGCCACGCTCCCCACGTCGATGGTGGTGCGGGAGGACTCACTGACCCTCTTCGGCTTCGCCGATGAGGACGAGAAACAGGTCTTCGAGCTCGTTCAGACCGCTAGCGGGGTCGGTCCGAGGCTGGCCCAGGCGATGCTCGCGGTCCTCACGCCCGATGCCGTACGCCGGGCGGTCGCGGGCGACGACGTCCGCACCCTCACCACGGTGCCCGGCATCGGCCAGAAGGGAGCCCAGCGCATCATCCTCGAGCTGAAGGACCGGATCGGTCTCCCGGTCCCGGTCGGAGGCCCCGCGCCGAGCGCGTCCGAGCCGTGGCGAGAGCAGGTGCGGCAGGGGCTGGTCGGGCTCGGCTGGTCGGCCAAGGACGCCGACAAGGCGGTCGACGCGGTCGCCGACCAGGCCGGTGCGGAGCCCGACGTCGCCGCACTCCTCCGTGCCGCCCTCCGGACGCTGAGCAGGACCTGACATGGCGCGCGACGAGCTCGAGACGCACGAGGAGGCCTACCTCGCGTCCCTGACCACGGCCGAGGCCGAGGGCGACGAGCGCGCGGTGGAGGCGGCGCTGCGTCCACGCACCCTCGACGAGGTCATCGGACAGCAGCGCGTGCGCGACCAGCTCGGGCTCGTGCTCGAGGCCGCTCGCCGCCGCGGGCGTGCACCGGACCACGTCCTGCTCTCCGGACCGCCCGGTCTCGGCAAGACCACGCTCGCCATGATCATCGCCACCGAGATGTCGGCCCCGCTGCGGCTGACGAGCGGTCCGGCGATCACCCATGCCGGCGACCTGGCCGCCATCCTCTCCGGACTGAACGACGGCGACGTCCTGTTCGTCGACGAGCTCCACCGGATGTCGCGCCCGGCCGAGGAGATGCTGTACCTCGCGATGGAGGACTTCCGGGTCGACGTCGTGATCGGCAAGGGTCCCGGGGCGACGGCGATCCCGCTGGAGATCCCGCCGTTCACCCTGGTCGGCGCGACCACGCGAGCCGGCCTCCTGCCCGGACCGCTCCGCGACCGGTTCGGGTTCACCGCACAGCTGGAGTACTACGAGTCCGGCGAGCTCGACACGATCATCCGACGCTCAGCAGGACTGCTCGGTGTCGAGGCGGACGCCGCCGGCACCGCCGAGATCGCCTCGCGCTCGCGCGGGACTCCGCGGATCGCCAACCGCCTGCTCCGCCGGGTGCGCGACTACGCCCAGGTGCGAGCCGACGGCGTGGTCACCCGAGACGTGGCGCATCGCGCCCTGGAGCTGTACGAGGTGGACTTCCTGGGTCTGGACCGGCTCGACCGGGCGGTCCTCGACTCCCTGTGCCGGCGCTTCGGCGGCGGCCCGGTGGGGATCTCCACGCTCGCGGTCGCCGTCGGCGAGGAGCGTGAGACCGTCGAGGAGGTCGCCGAGCCGTTCCTCGTCCGCAACGGCTTTCTGGCGCGTACGCCGCGCGGCCGGGTCGCAACCAGGGCGGCCTGGGAGCACGTCGGCCTGACTCCGCCTCCGCCGGAGCCGGGCGAGCCCGGCGATCCTCCGCTGTTCGAGTCCTGACGCCGATCCAGATGGTGGCCCGGGCGAGGCCCCCGGTTACACTTCACCCTCGGTCGGCCGGACCCGGATCTGCGACGGCCGCCGTACGTCGCACGGGCGACGACCCCCCAGACCAGTCAGACAAGGACAGTTGTGGACAACCTGCTGCCGGTCCTCCCGTTCGTGGGGATCGCACTGTTGTTCTGGCTGCTCTTCATGCGGCCGGCCCAGCGGCGTCAGCAGTCGACGCGGCGGATGCAGAGCGGCCTGAGCGTCGGCGACGAGGTGATGCTGACGTCGGGGATCATCGGCGTCCTCCGGTCGTTGGACGGGGAGACGGTGCAGCTCGAGGTGTCCGAGGGCGTGACCCTCCGCGTCGTCCGCGCAGCGGTCGGCCAGGTCATGGCACCCGTGGATCGGGACGACAGCACGGGGCTCGCGGCGGATGCTCCCGCTGAGCCGGAGGAGAAGTAGCAGATGGCACGCAACAGCGCTCGCCCCGGACGCACGGTCGCGGCGTTCTTCATCGCCCTGGCGATCGCCTACGTCGTGGTGGCGCTGACCGGCACCTGGAAGCCGGCGCTCGGGCTCGACCTGGAGGGCGGGACCCAGATCACGCTGACCACCTCCGGGACCGTCGACAAGGACAAGCTCACCCAGGCCGCCGACATCATCAACGAGCGCGTCAACGGCTCCGGCGTGGCCGAGGCCGCGGTCACCACCCAGGGCAACGACGAGATCGTGGTCGAGGTGCCGGGATCCACCAGCAACAGCCTCGTGCAGACCGTGCTCCGCCAGGCCCGGTTGCGGTTCCGCCTGGTGGCGCAGGTGCCGCAGGCCAGCACGCCGCAGACCCCGCTGCCCTCCTCGAGTGCGTCCCCGGGCTCCGGCGTCACCTTGCCTCCGTCGTCCGGCTCGACCGCGTCCGCCAAGCCCCAGGACTCCTCGACCGGGAAGAACCGCGCCCCAGCCCTGCTGGGCACCCGCAAGCACCACCAGAAGGACAAGCCCAGCGCGTCGACCAGCCCGACCGCCGGCCCGTCCTCGACCGGCAACGTCCCGGACTCGACCTCGCAGGTGGACTACACCGCCGCGAACCGGAAGGCGTTCTCGGACGCGCTGACCTGGATGACCAATCCCGACCCGCAGTCCGTCGCGGTCTACAACGCATACACCTGCCCCACGAACAAGCCGGTCGTCGACGACCCGACGATCCCGATCGTGACCTGCAGCCAGAAGCCCGACCCGGCGACCGGCACCTACACCAAGTACCTCCTCTCGCCCGCGCAGATCGAGGGGACCGACATCACGTCGGCGTCCGCCGGTGCTCCGGGGTCGCAGCAGGGCCAGGTCCAATGGACGGTCAACCTGCAGCTCAACGGGCACGGCAGCGAGATCCAGCGCAAGCTCTCCCAGGCGATGGCGGGTGACCAGTCCAAGACGTTCGCGATCGTGCTCGACGGGAAGGTCATCTCGGCGCCGTACTTCGAGGGTGTGATTCCGGACGGCACCTCGCAGATCAGCGGCACCTTCTCCGAGAGCGAGGCCAAGAGCCTGGCCACGAGCCTGAAGTACGGCGCGCTGCCGATCACGTTCGACAAGACCAAGACGACGATCCAGGTCATCGGACCCTCCCTGGCCGGGGACCAGCTGCGGGCCGGCATCACCGCCGGCATCGCCGGCCTGGTCCTGGTGATGATCTACTGCCTGTTCTACTACCGCGGCCTCGGGCTGGTCGTGATCGCGTCGTTGCTGGTGGCGGGCGCGTCGACGTACGCCATGGTGCTGCTGCTGGCCAAGAGCGCCGGGTTCACGCTGACGCTGCCCGGCATCGCGGGCCTGATCGTGGCGGTCGGCATCACCGCCGACTCGTTCGTCGTCTTCTTCGAACGCATCCGTGACGAGATGAGATCGGGGAAGTCGATGCGCGTCGCCGTGGAGGCCGGCTGGGTCCGCGCCAGGGCGACCTGTGTCGCGGCCGACTCGGTGTCGATCCTGGCGGCGGTCGTCCTGTACGTCTTCGCTGCCGGGGTCGTGAAGGGCTTCGCGTTCGCGCTCGGCCTCTCGACGATCATCGACCTGGCGGTCTTCTTCTGGTTCACCCATCCGATGGTGTCCTGGCTGGCCCGGTTCTCCTTCTTCAACAAGGGCCACCGGCTCTCCGGCCTGGACGCGGAGAACCTCGGCCTCGATCGGCTGCCCGTCGGAGGGAGGGTCTGATGGGTAGGTTCAGCAGACTCGGCAACGACCTCTACAGCGGCCGTCGGTCGGTCGACTTCGTCGGGCGGCGCAGGCTCTGGTACGCCCTCTCGGGCGTGATCATCGTCGCCGCGGTGCTCGGCCTGTACTTCAAGGGGCTGAACTTCGGTCTGGAGTTCCGTGGCGGCGCCCAGTTCACGGTCTCGGTGCCGAGCAGCGAGGTGACCCAGGAGAACGCCGACAAGCTGCGCAACGACGTGGCAGGCATCGGCATCCCCTCGGCGCAGCAGGTGGTGGTCACCACCGCCGGGACGAACAGCATCATCATCGAGACCGAGCCGCTCACGCCGGCGGAGAGCAACCGGATCGAGGCCGCGATCGAGGACTCGGTAGGAGTCACCAAGGCGGACATCTCGACCGACGAGATCGGGCCCAGCTGGGGCAAGGAGGTCGCGAAGCGGTCGGCGATCGGCCTGGTGGTCTTCCTGGTCCTCGTGGTGCTGATGATCTGGGGGTACTTCCGCCAGTGGAAGATGTCGCTCGCGGCGATGGTGGCCCTGGCTCACGACCTCACGATCACGGTCGGCATCTACGCCCTGTCCGGGTTCGAGGTGACGCCGGCGACCGTGACGGGGGTGCTGACCATCCTCGGGTTCTCGCTCTACGACACGGTCGTCGTCTTCGACAAGGTGCGTGAGAACACCAAGAACCTGCGGGCGACACACCGGACCTATGCCGAGGCCGCCAACCTGGCGGTCAACCAGACGCTCGTGCGTTCGATCAACACCTCGCTGGTCGCCCTGATCCCGGTCGGCGCGATCCTGTACGTCGGTGCGGTGCAGCTCGGGTCGGGCAGTCTGAAGGACCTCGCCCTCGCCCTGTTCGTCGGCATGGCCGCCGGTGCATACTCCTCGATCTTCATCGCCACCCCGTTGCTGGCGCACCTCAAGTCGCTGGAGCCCGACGTCCAGGAGCTGGAGAAGCGGCTGAGGGCGCGTCGCCGGCACGAGGTCGACCGGTACGCCTCGGTGCCGGCGTTCACCGAGGACATGCCGATCGCGGCCGAGCCGGACGAGCTCCGAGCGCGTGGTGCGCGCGACGAGGAGCCCGCAGCCGCGGGATCCGCCGGCAACCGCCCGCTCCCCAACACCGAGGCGACGGGACGCGGACGCGTGGTCCCGCAGTCTCGAGCGCCGGTACGTCCCAGCCCCGCGAGCGGTCGGGCGCAGCCGACGCGGAAGTCGAAGTCCAAACGGGGCAAGAAGTGACCGCTCCGGACGCCGGTGAGATCCTGCGCCGCCTGGTCGTCGACGTTCCGGACTTCCCCGAGCCGGGCGTGGTGTTCAAGGACATCACGCCGGTGCTGGCCGATCCCGCGGCCTTCGGTGTCGTCGTCGAGGCTCTGGCCGCCGCCGGGCGCGACGAGACCGGCGCGGGCGTCGTCGACCACGTCGTCGGCATGGAGGCACGAGGCTTCATCCTGGCAGCCCCGGTGGCGCTCGCCCTCGGTGCCGGGTTCGTGCCGGTGCGCAAGCACGGCAAGCTGCCACGCGCGACGTACGCCGAGTCCTACGCGCTCGAGTACGGCGAGGCGACGCTGGAGATGCACCGGGACGGCCTGGCCGCGGGCGATCGGGTCCTCCTCGTCGACGACGTGCTGGCCACAGGGGGCACCGTGGCTGCCACCAGGAAGCTGGTGGAGCAGGCCGGCGCGGAGGCGCACGGTGTCGCCGTTCTCATGGACCTGAGCTTCCTGCCCGGGCGCGAGACGATCGGCGACCTCCCGATCACCAGCCTGCGGACCGTCTGATCCGGCGAGGGTGGGTTCCGTTCTCTCCTAGACTGGAGGAGTGGCGACGGACGGCAGCATCCCGGTAGCGGCTGAGCGCGTGGCTGCCCCTGCCTCCGAGCGCACGACCGAGCCGGTGTCCGACCGCCAGTCGTCCCGGGTGCCCTCGCCCCGCGGCGTGCGCAACCGTCTGGCCCGGATGGGCGGCGGTCGCAACCAGGCGGACGTCCCGGAGCTCGAGCCCCTGTTCCGCTCGATCCGGGCCAACCACCCCAAGGCCGACCTGGCCCTGATCGAACGCGCGTACCGGACCGCCGAACACCTGCACCGCGCGCAGACGCGCAAGAGCGGCGACCCGTTCATCACCCACCCCCTTGCAGTCGCCACGATCCTGGCCGACATCGGCATGACCGAGCCCACGCTGGTCGCCGCACTCCTCCATGACACGGTCGAGGACACCCCGTACACGCTCGACGAGCTGCGGTCCGACTTCGGGGACGAGGTCGCCCGGCTCGTCGACGGCGTCACCAAGCTGGAGAAGGTCCAGTACGGCGAGAGCGCCCAGGCCGAGACCATCCGGAAGATGGTCGTCGCGATGGCGCGCGACATCCGCGTGCTGGTGATCAAGCTCGCCGACCGCCTGCACAACATGCGGACGGTGCGCTACGTCAAGCAGTCGACCCAGGAGCGGCAGGCGACGGAGTCGCTGGACATCTACGCGCCGTTGGCCCACCGGCTGGGGATGAACACCATCAAGTGGGAGCTCGAGGACCTCGCCTTCGCCACGCTGCACCCCAAGATCTACGACGAGATCGTGCGGATGGTGGCCGAGCGAGCACCCTCGCGCGACCAGTTCCTGGCGCAGGTCGTCGAGCAGGTGGAGCAGGACCTGAAGGACGCCAAGGTCAAGGCGACCGTCACCGGACGGCCCAAGCACTACTACTCGATCTACCAGAAGATGATCGTGGGCGGCCGCGAGTTCACCGACATCTACGACCTGGTCGCGCTGCGGATCCTGGTGGAGGAGGACCGCGACTGCTACTCGGCGCTCGGCGTCCTGCATGCGCGTTGGACGCCGGTGCTCGGTCGATTCAAGGACTATGTCGCCACGCCGAAGTTCAACATGTACCAGTCGCTGCACACGACGGTGATCGGTCCGCAGGGCAAGCCGGTGGAGATGCAGATCCGTACCTACGGAATGCACCGGCGTGCGGAGTACGGCGTCGCTGCGCACTGGAAGTACAAGGAGAGCCGCCGCAACGGCCTCGACACCGAGAAGCTCGGCGACCTCGAGGACATGAACTGGGTGCGGCAGCTGCTCGACTGGCAGAGCGACGTCGAGGATCCCGGCGAGTTCCTGGAGTCCCTGCGCTTCGAGATCAACCGCGCCGAGGTGTATGTCTTCACGCCCCGCGGGGACGTGATCGCCCTGCCGGTCGGGGCGACCCCGGTCGACTTCGCCTACGCCGTGCACACCGAGGTCGGGCACCACACGATCGGGGCCCGCGTGAACGGTCGGCTGGTGCCTCTCGAGTCGACGCTGGACAACTCCGACGTGGTGGAGATCTTCACCTCCCGAGCGCCGACGGCCGGTCCGTCGCGCGACTGGCTGATGTTCGTCAAGTCGCAGCGCGCTCGCTCCAAGATCAAGCAGTGGTTCACCAAGGAGCGCCGGGAGGAGGCGATCGAGCGCGGCAAGGACCAGATCGCCAAGCTCATGCGCAAGGAGGGCCAGCCGCTCAAGCGAGTGCTCTCGCACGAGTCGCTGACGATGGCCGCCCTGCACTTCCGGTTGGCCGACGTCTCCGCGCTCTACGCCGCGGTGGGGGAGGGCAACCTCTCAGCGCAGGCCGTCGTCCGCCGGGTGATCGAGCTGCACGGCGGCGAGGACGGCGCCCAGGAGGACCTGGCCGAGGCCGTCAGCATCACCGCCCCGCGGGCTCGCTCGAAGGTCTCGGCGCCCGGGGACTCCGGCGTCATCGTCAAGGGCGCCCCGGACGTGTGGGTGAAGCTCGCGCGGTGCTGCACGCCTGTGCCTCCCGACGCGATTCTCGGCTTCGTCACCAAGGGCGGGGGTGTGTCGGTCCACCGGCGTGACTGCACCAACGCCGCCGAGCTGCGGCGGCAGCCCGAGCGGCTGCTCGACGTGGAATGGTCCCCCACCGCGCACTCGACGTTCCTGGTCAACATCCAGGTCGAGGCCATCGACCGGGCCCGCCTGCTGTCCGACATCACGATGGTCCTGTCCGACGCCCACGTGAACATCCTCAGCGCCACGCTCTCGACCACCCGCGACCGAGTGGCGAAGAGCCGGTTCACCTTCGAGATGGCCGAGGCCAAGCACCTCGACACCGTCCTCAGGGCCGTCCGCGGCGTCCCCGGCGTCTTCGACGCCTACCGCGTCACCCAGTGAGCTGTGTGGCCTATCCGGAGTAGTCGGCGGAGGCGCGTTCGGCCATCTCGAGGAATGCGCGGCGGGACGCGAGGTTCTCCTCGAGTTCGGTGACCTTCCGTTCGTCGCCGGCTGAGCGGGCCCTCTCCAGGTCGGTCTCGACCCGGCCGATCGCCTCCTGGAGCTTGGCGACCATGTCATCGGCGCGGGCGGACTTCTCGGGGTCGGTACGCCGCCATTTGTCCTCCTCGATGCCCCGGATGGCCTGCTCGACGGCACGCATCCGGTCCTCGAGGGGACGGATCTGGTCGCGCGGGACCTTTCCGATCTCGTCCCAGCGCTCGGCGATGTCGCGGATCGCCCGCTTGGCGGCCTCGACGTCGGTCACGGGCAGCAGCGCCTCGGCCTCGACGAGCAGCTTCTCCTTGGCCTCGGCGTTGGCCGCGAACTCGGAGTCCTGGGCCGCCATGGCCGCGTCACGGGCTCCGAAGAAGGTGTCCTGCGCCCCGCGGAAACGGGTCCACAGCTCCTCCTCGACGTCGCGCGGCGCGGGACCCGCGGCCTTCCACTGCCGCATCAGGTCTCGGTACTCGCCGGCCGTCGGGCCCCACTCGCGCGAGCTCGCCAGCGACTCGGCCTGCTTGACCAGGCGTTGCTTCACCAGGCGCGCCGCCTCGCGCTTCTCGTTCTGGTCGGCGAAGTGCGCCTTCCGGCGCCGGGTGTACGACGTCCGGGCGGTCGAGAAGCGGCGCCAGAGCTGGTCGTCGGCGGCCCGGTCGATGCGGGGCAGCGCCTTCCACTCGTCGAGGAGCTGCCGCAGGCGGTTCGCGCCGTTGCGCCAGTCGTTGCTCTCGGCGAGCTTCTCCGCCTCGGAGACCAGCCGTTCCTTCTCGGTCTTCGTCGCTGCTGCCCTCTCGGCACGCTCGGCCCGACGGGCCTGCCGCTGCTGGGAGATGACGGGCAGCAGCGAGTCGAGCCGTCCGACCAGGCTCGTGAGGTCACCGACCGCGTGCGCGTCGACCACCTGTGCGCGCTGGTTGCGGACGGCCTCGGCCGCCTCGTCGGGCGAGACCACGCCGGCGTTCACCCGCTGCTCGAGCAGGTGGACGCTGCCGGCCAGCTCCTCGTAGCGCTTGGTGTAGAACGCCAAGGCCTCTTCGGGGGAGCCCTCGGGGTACTGGCCGACCGATCGCTCCCCGTCGGCCGTCCGCACGTAGACCGTTCCGTCCTCGGCGACGCGTCCCCAGTCGCTCGTCGTCACTGTGTCCCTCTTCGGATTCCTCGTCGGCCCGTCGTCGGTCCCTCGTTGCCGCGCGGGCAACGCCGCCCATGCTAGTCAGGGTGGCAGCGGCCCATGCCCTGGTCGCGCACCGATTCCATCACGCTCGGCGGCGGTGGATAGTCTGCCGGGGTGCTGATCGCCGGCTTTCCCGCAGGCTCCTGGGCCGCGAACTGCTACGTCGTGGCGACGTCCGCGGGATCCGAGTGCGTGGTCGTCGACCCGGGACAGGACGCCGCGGCAGGCATCGCCGAGATCATCGAGGAGCACCGGCTCAAGCCGGTCGCCGTCCTGCTGACCCACGGCCACCTCGATCACATGTGGTCGGTGACGCCCGTCGCCGGCACCTACGACGCGACCGCCTGGATCCATCCCTCCGACCGGCACCTGCTGACCGATCCGATGTCCGGCATCTCGCCCGAGACCGCCTCCATGCTCATCGGCGGTCGGTATGAGTTCACCGAGCCCGACGATGTCGCGGAGCTCGCCGACGGCCAGCGTCTGGAGCTGGCCGGGCTCGAGGTCGTGGTCGACCACACGCCGGGTCACACCGAAGGCTCGGTGACCTTCCGCACGCCGTACGGGGGCGACGACGTCTCGGAGGTCATGTTCGCCGGAGACCTGTTGTTCGCAGGCTCGATCGGGCGCACGGACCTGCCGGGCGGCGACCACGCGACGATGCTGGAGACGCTGCGCCACAAGGTGCTGTCGCTGCCCGACGACGTCGTCGTCCTCCCCGGGCACGGGGAGCAGACCTCGATCGGGCGCGAGCGCGCGACGAACCCGTTCCTGCTCGACCTGGCCGCCGATGGTCCGGCCGACGCCGGGGTCGGCCGTGTCACCCGAGGACTCTGACCCATGAGCAAGCCCACGCCGCTCAGCGGCTTCCCCGAGCTCCTGCCTGCCGCCCGCACGGTCGAGCGCGAGGTGATCGCCTCACTGTCCCGTACGTTCGAGCTGCACGGGTTCGCCAACATCGAGACGCGGGTCGTCGAGCCGATCGAACGGCTCGCCAAGGGCGGGGAGATCGACAAGGAGATCTACCTCGTCCGACGGCTCCAGGCCGACGACTCCTCCGACGGGGTCGGCTCGGACCGGCAGCTCGGTCTCCACTTCGACCTCACCGTGCCCTTCGCCCGCTACGTCCTGGAGAACGCCGGCCACCTGCAGTTCCCCTTCCGCCGCTACCAGATCCAGCCGTGCTGGCGGGGCGAGCGCCCGCAGGAAGGGCGCTACCGGCAGTTCACGCAGGCCGACGTCGACGTCGTCGGGAAGGACGAGCTGCCCTTCCACCACGACGTCGAGGTGGTGCGGGTGATGGTGGAGGCTCTCGCAGCCCTGCCGCTGCCGCGGCTGTCCTTCCAGCTCAACAACCGCAAGCTGATCCAGGGGTTCTACCGAGGACTCGGGATCCCGGACGTCACGGAGGCGATCCGGCAGATCGACAAGCTCGACAAGCTCCCGGCCGAGACGGTCGCCTCGCTTCTCGTGGAGAGCGCGGGTGCCACCCGGGACCAGGCGAGCCGCTGTCTCGAGCTGGCCATGATCCGCGTGTCCGACCACACACTGGTCGAGAGGGTGCGGGCGCTCGGCGTGCACGACGAGCTCCTCGACCGGGGTCTGGCCGAGCTGTGGTCGGTCCTCGAGGGCTGCGCCGACGCGGTGGCGGCGAGTGACGGCGGGGTGGGCGTCGAGGCCAACCTCCGGATCGCGCGCGGTCTCGACTACTACACGGGCACGGTCGTCGAGATCTACATGGAGGGCTACGAGCGGCTGAAGGCCGTCGGCGGCGGCGGCCGGTACGACGCGCTCGCCGACGACGGCCGTACGACGTACCCGGGCGTGGGCATCTCCTTCGGCCTGTCGCGCGCACTGGTCCCCCTGATCGCCGAAGGGGCGCTGACCGGGAGCCGAGCCGTCCCGAGCGCCGTCCTGGTCGCCCTGGCGGACGAGGAGAGCCGGCCGGCGAGCGAGCAGGTCGCTGCCGTGCTGCGCGGCCGTGGGATCGCCTGCGAGGTCGCCGCGAGCCCGCACAAGTACGGCCGCCAGATCAGGTACGCCGAGCGCCGCGGGATCCCGTTCGTGTGGTTCCCGGCGTCGGAGCCGGGCACCTCCGACCAGGTCAAGGACATCCGCTCCGGCGACCAGGCAGACGCGGTGGCCACGAGCTGGACACCGCCGGACGCCGACCTCCGGCCGACGACCATCGCCCGCGACAGCCAGGAGACGACTCCGTGATCCGCACCCACGACGCCGGGACCCTCAGCGCTGCCGACGAGGGGACGCGGGTGGTCCTGGCGGGATGGGTCGCGCGTCGCCGTGACCATGGCGGAGTCGCCTTCATCGACCTGCGTGAGGCCAGCGGGGTCGTCCAGGTCGTCATCCGGGACGAGCAGGTCGCGCACAGCCTGCGCAGTGAGTACTGCCTGGCCGTCACCGGCACAGTGCACCGGCGTCCCGAGGGGAACGCCAACCCCGACATCGCGACCGGCGAGATCGAGGTGATCGCCGAGGACGTCGAGGTGCTCAACCCCAGCGCGGTGCTTCCGTTCCCCATCGACGAGCACGTGGACGTGGGGGAGGAGGCGCGCCTGCGTCACCGCTACCTGGACCTGCGCCGGACGGGTCCGGCGACCGCGATCCGGCTGCGCAGCAAGGTCAACAAGGCCGCTCGCGACGTGCTCGACGCCCATCGCTTCGTCGAGATCGAGACGCCGACGCTGACCCGGTCGACGCCGGAAGGGGCGCGCGACTTCCTGGTGCCGGCCCGCCTCCAGCCCGGGAGCTGGTACGCGCTGCCCCAGAGCCCTCAGCTGTTCAAGCAGCTGCTGATGGTCGCCGGCCTCGAGCGCTACTACCAGATCGCCCGCTGCTACCGGGACGAGGACTTCCGGGCCGACCGACAGCCGGAGTTCACCCAGCTCGACATCGAGATGAGCTTCGTCGACCAGGACGACGTGATCGCGGTCGCCGAGGACGTGCTCGTCGCGCTGTGGAAGCTGATCGGCCACGACGTCGCGACGCCGCTGACGCGGATGACGTACGCCGAGGCGATGGCGAGGTTCGGCTCGGACAAGCCCGACCTCCGGATGGGTCAGGAGCTCGTGGACTGCACGACGTACTTCGCCGGCACGGAGTTCCGGGTGTTCCAGGCGCCCTACGTCGG
Organism: Actinomycetota bacterium; assembly: GCA_046735295.1. Taxonomy (GTDB): domain Bacteria; phylum Actinomycetota; class Actinomycetes; order Propionibacteriales; family Nocardioidaceae; genus Nocardioides. The sequence continues at coordinate 30,241 of JBKPTA010000016.1, forward strand.
AGCGGTCGTCATGCCCGGCGGAGCAGACCAGCCACGGCGGCAGTTCGACGCGTGGCAGGAGTGGGCCAAGCAGCGGGGGGCACGCGGTCTCGCGTACGTGACCGTCGCGGAGGACGGCGAGCTCGGTGGGCCCGTCGCGAAGAACCTCACCGACGGCGAGCGCGCGGGTCTGGCTGCCCACACGAGCGCCCGGCCCGGCGACTGCATCTTCTTCGCCGCCGGTCCGGTCAGGGCCAGCCGGGCCCTGCTCGGAGCCGCCCGGCTCGAGATCGGGCGGCGCTGCGGGCTCGTCGACGAGGACGAGTGGAGCTTCGTCTGGATCGTCGACGCCCCGCTCTTCGAGCCCGCGGACGAGGCGACGGCCGCAGGTGACGTCGCCGTGGGGAGCGGCGCCTGGACCGCCGTCCACCACGCGTTCACCTCGCCGCAGGATCTCGAGGCGTTCGACCACGACCCGGGAGCTGCCCTCGCCTGGGCCTACGACATCGTGTGCAACGGCAACGAGATCGGCGGCGGGTCCATCCGTATCCACCGGCGCGACATCCAGGAGCGGGTGTTCGCGGTGATGGGTCTCGCCGAGGAGGAGGCACAGGAGAAGTTCGGGTTCCTCCTCGACGCGTTCGCCTACGGCGCGCCGCCGCACGGCGGCATCGCCTTCGGCTGGGACCGGATCGTCGCCCTGCTGACACGCTCGGAGTCGATCCGTGACGTGATCGCGTTCCCCAAGAGCGGCGGGGGCTACGATCCACTCACCGGCGCCCCGGCCGCCATCACCGCAGATCAGCGGCGGGAAGCCGGCGTCGACGCACTCCCCGACCCCGACGCGGGCGGCCTGTTGGAACGGTCCAAATCCTGAGACTGAATCGTTACCTCGGGAGGCGTAGAAATCACTTGACGGTCATCTAGAGTCCATCCCGGTCCAGATGCCGTGACCTGCCTCACCCGGCTGCGAGCGCGCTGGGCGGCGGCCACGGACGAACTTCTTGGCACGAGAGGACGAGCATGGGCATCAGTGCGACTGAGCTCGGCGAGGTCGACGTCCAGACTGGCGGACAGCCGGAAGGCGAAGTCAAGAAGCTAGCGGGCCGATCTCCTACCCAGATCGCACTGGAGCGTCTCCGGCACGACAAGGTCGCGGTCGTGTGCACGATCATCGTCGCCCTCCTCGTCCTGGCCGCGGTCCTGTCGCCGCTCATCGCCAGGGTCATGCACATCTATCCGACGGTCCAGAGTGCTCCCTACGAAGCGAGCGACGTTCTCGACTTCAACACCGGCATGCCGTTGAACGGTCCGCCGAACCACGCCTTCTGGGCGGCCCACCCGCTCGGGCTGGCACCGGGGACAGGCGTCGACAACCTCGCGCGGCTCCTCTACGGCCTGCGGACCGACCTCATGATCGCGACCATCGCGACGGTGCTGAGCATCGCCATCGGCGTGGTGCTGGGGCTCATCGCCGGCTTCTCGCGCGGCTGGCTGGACCGCATCATCATGTTCGTCACCGACCTGTTCCTGTCCTTCCCCTTCCTGCTGGGTGCGCTGTCGATGGCGCCGATCATCGTCGAGCGCTTCGGGCAGGGCAACAACCTCGGCCGGCTGGCCAAGGCGCAGCTGATCGCGCTGATCGTGATCCTGACGGTCTTCAGCTGGATGGGCCTGACCCGGCTCATCCGCGGCCAGGTGCTGTCGCTGCGCGAGCGCGAGTTCGTGCAGGCCGCCGAGGTGATGGGAGTTCCGACCCGGCGCATCCTGTTCAAGGAGCTGCTGCCCAACCTGGTCGCCCCCATCGTCGTCGCCACCTCTCTGGCGCTGCCCCAGCTGATCACCGCCGAGGCCGGTCTGTCCTTCCTCGGGATCGGGATCACGGGGTACCCGTCCCTCGGGCAGACCATCGCGGACGCTCAGATCTTCTGGTCCGCCTACCCGCTCTACCTCTGGGCGCCCGTTCTCACGATCACCGTCCTGGTGGTCACCCTCAACCTCGTCGGCGACTCGGTACGCGACGCCTTCGACCCCCGAACTCGCCGGTGATCGGTTTCACCGGGAGAAATGCAGGAACCACGGAAAGGGTGGGCTATGCGGTTCAAATCACCGTTGATCGCCATCTCCACCGCCGGTGTTCTGGCTCTGAGCGCGTGTGGTGGCTCCGGGTCGAACAGCGGCACGGAGGCACAGAACAAACAGAACGAGAACCTGGGTAACACCGGGAACGGCAAGGACGCCACGGCGAAGGGCCCGGTGACGATTGCGGGTGCTCAGAAGGGTGGCACCGTCACGGTGCTGACGCTGACGGGTATGACCACGACGATGGATCCGAGCGAGATCTACTACACCGACACCTCC
>JBKPTA010000017.1:0-139074 GCA_046735295.1 Actinomycetota bacterium
CGTCGTGATCGTGCGCGAGGACGACGCGCTCCGCAGACGTGAGCGGGGCGAGACCTCCTCCTTGGTGGCCGAGGGCGTGCAGAAGGCGATGGGCGACGGCGCCCGCTGCAAGCAGGTGGAGGTCGTCCTCGAGGAGATCACCGCGGTCCGGCACGCCCTCGCCCGGGCCAACCCTGGCGACCTCGTCGTGATCTGCGTCGACCAGCACGGGCGAGTGATGAGCGAGCTCGAGAACTGGTCCAACCGGGCTCAGGCCGGATCCGGGGAGAACCCCGCCGCCCCGGCGGCCGACCCCGACTACACACCGGCCGAGGCGTCCGCGGTGCCGTAACCGGCGCTCAGGGGCCTGAGGCCCGGATCACCTCCTCGAGCCGCTGCATCGCGTCCGGGACGGCTCGGGCCTCGATGCCGGCGAAGCCGACCGCCAGGCCCGGTCGCGCCGGCTGGTCGCTGTGGTGCCCCGACAGTGCCTCGACACGGACGCCGTGACGGGCTGCCCGGCGCACCACGGCGCGGTCGTCGAGGTCCACGTCGTGGAAGAGGGTGGCGACGTGGAGCCCGGCGCGCGAAGGGATCACCGAGAGCACGTCGCCGAGTCCCGTCAGCCCCTCGAGCACGAGATCGCGCCGCTCGCGGTAGACGCGGGTCGCGCGGCGGACGTGGGCCGCGTGGTGTCCTTCGGCGAGGAACTCGGCGAGCGCCCCCTGTGTGGTCACGTCGCCCTCCCAGGTCGTCACCCGCTTGGCCTCCCTCAGCGCCGGGAGCAGGGACCGGGGCGGCACGAGGAAGCCGGTGCGCAGGGCCGGGAGCAACGACTTGGAGAACGTGCCGACGTACACGACCCGGCCGTCGCGGTCGAGGCTCTGCAGCGGCTCGACGGGCTGCTGGGCGTACCGGAACTCGCTGTCGTAGTCGTCCTCGACCACGACCGCGTCGTGCCGGGCGGCCCAGCGCAGCAGCGCGATACGCCGTGGCATCGACATCGGCACCCCGGTCGGGAACTGGTGGGACGGCGTCACATAGACCAGCCGGGCCTCGCGCGGCAGGGCGTCGACGACGAGGCCTTCGCCGTCGACGGGGACACCCCGCGTGACCGCACGGTGGGTCTCGACGAGGCGACGGACGGCGCCGTAGCCGGGATCCTCCAGGGCGACGACGGTCCGGGGTGACACGAGCACCCGGGCCACCAGGTCGATGGCCTGCTGCGCGCCGGCCGTGACCACGACGTCGTCGGGTGCGCAGACCACGGAGCGCGAGAGGCCGAGGAACCGGGCGATCTCTCGCTGCAGGCGGAACGACCCGCGGCCGCCGTACGTCGCCTCGTCGAGCCGCGACCGTAGGAGCTGGGCGGAGACCAGCCGGCGCCACACCTCGACGGGGAACAGAGCGGGGTCGGGGAGGCCGATCGAGAGGTCGTGCAGGCGACGGTCACGCGCCACCGGTGGTTCGGGTGGGACATCCCACAGCGGCAGCGGCCGGACAGTGCCGGCACGCGCGTGACGACCAGCTGGCCGGGCTTCGCGTAGGTCGACATCGGCGACGTAGGTCCCCGACCCGGATCGCGCCTGGAGGAACCCCTCCGCCGTCAGCCGGTCGTACGCCGCGGTGACCGTGCCACGGGCCACCCCCAGCTGGTGCGCGAGGTCACGGGTGGCCGGGACCCGGTCGCCCACGACCAGGCGCCCGTCGAGCACGGCCTCGCGCAGGGTCCGGTAGATCCGGGCGACCCTCGTGTCAGAGTCGTCCGGACCTTCCAGGCTGATGTGGACGTCCACGCAGGTCGCGACCGGCTCAGTCCGCGAGGACGGGCTCCCAGGCGCGGGTCGCGACCGCCAGCCCGTTCCACGCGTTGATCGTCACGATCAGGGCCAGCAAGGCCCCGACCTCCTCTGCGGACCAGTGAGCGGCCACCGCGTCGTACTCCTCCTGCGGCACGTGTGTGTCGGCGACGCGCGTCACGACGTCGGTGAAGCGGAAGGCGGCGCGCTCGCGCTCGGTGAAGAACGGCGACTCGCTCCAGACGGCGACGGCGTGGATGCGCTGCACGGGCTCGCCGGCCGAGGCAGCGTCCCTGCTGTGCAGGTCGACGCAGTAGGCGCAACCGTTGAGCTGCGAGGCGCGCAGCCGGAGGAGGTCGCGCAGCCCGTCGGGGAAGCCGACCCGGTCCAGCTCGCGCGTCGCCGTGGTGTCGAGATGGGCCATCGCCTTGCTGAACGACGGGACGGCGGCGTCCACGTCGAGGCGGATCGGGACGTGGTGTCGCGTGCCCTGTTCGGTGCTGGTCATGGCCCTCAGCCTAGAGGGAGACCGGACCAGAAGGATGGGCCGTTTCATTGCCGATCGACTGGTCCACCTGGCCCACGAAGCCGGATCACGCGGGCGCTCCCCGGCGGTCGGTTCCGGAACGCGGAGGGCGGCACGCGGGGCCCGAGCCGAACGCGACCTGGATGACGCTGGGCCAGTCCCCGGGCCACGCCCTCGGCCACGACCAGGTCCGCGGACCGGAGCTGCCGCACGGCGAGCAGCCGACGCACCAGCGCGTTGATCCCGGTGTACGGCGGGTTGGACACGACCCGGAAGGAATGGCCGGGCCAGCGGAACGTTGCGAGGTCGAGCTCGAGGACGGCGACCGAGCGGCCATGGACCTGGGCGCGGAGGGCTGCCACCCGGCCCGGATGGAGCTCCACCGCGAGGACGCGGCAGCCCGCCCTCGCGAGCGGGACGGTCAGCGCACCCTCGCCCGCACCGAGGTCGACGACGACGTCGCCAGGGCGAACCGGTGAGGAGGCGACCAGCCGCTCGGCCCACTCAGGCCGGAGTGGATGCCATCCCCAGGACGCCGGCTCCCGGCGCCCGGGCTGTGCCGCGGCCACGGCGGACCATGACCATGAAGCTACCCATGTCCGGACCCTAGGCGGCGTCGACCGCGTGGCGCGACTGCATTTCCGGGGTACGGCGCCCGACCGGTCGCGCGACGGATCACCGCCGCGCCGAGCGGACCTTCGCCCTCAGCCGCTGCGGGCTGTCGGCCGCCCCGCCGTGCCCTGCGATCCAGTCGTAGGCCTCCTGGCGCTGGGCGTGGCACATCAGGCCCACGACGTCGCCGGTCCGAGCCTGCTCCACGAGGGCGGCGAGGCAGTCCACCTCGGTGGGGTAGGCCGCGACGTGGGTGACCCCGACACGTTCGGCCCCGTTCCGGAGCAGGCCCTCGAGCTCCGCGAGCGTGCGCCCGCGCAGGTAGCGCTCCTTGTGGCCGATCGCGACGATGTCTGCCCCCATCGCACCGATCTCGCCGAGCCGGCCGATCAGCTCGTCGGTGCGGTCTCCCACGGCGCCGAGACCCAGGAGCAGCCGAGCGCCGGGCTGCCGGATGCCGGCCATGATCTCGAGCAGAGCCTCGAGGCCGGCCTCGTTGTGCGCGAGGTCGATCACCACGGACCCTTCGCCGCCCCGCACCGGGATGCTGAAGATGTTCATGCGGCCGGGGTTGTGCTCCGGGTCCGGACGGAACGACGTGAGGCCCTGCGCCACCGTCGGGCGTGCGATCCCGATCGCCAGCGCCGCGGATGCGGCGGCCAGCGCGTTCTCGACGTTGAACCGCGAGAGACCGGCCAGCGTCATCGGCACGTCGACGAGCTCGACCAGCGGGTCAGGGTCCCGGTGCGTCCGGAGCACCGTGACCCAGCCGTCGATCACGGTTGTCGCCCGCCCGCCGGCATCGAGCGTCTCCCGGATCGCCGGGGAGTTCGGATCTCGCGAGAACACCCAGCGGTGCGCCCGGATGACGCTGCGCATGGCGTAGACACGAGGGTCGTCGCCGTTCAGCACGGCCCAGCCGCGGCGCCGCGTGATCCGCGGCACCACGGCCTTGACCTCCGCGAGCTGGTCGAGCGTGTCGATGCCGTGGAGCCCGAGGTGGTCGGCACTGACGTTGGTCACGACAGAGACGTCGTTGCGGGTGACGCCGATCCCCTTGAGCAGGATGCCGCCGCGAGCTGTCTCGGTGACGGCGAGCTCCACACCGGGCAGGGCGAGCACGCGCCCGGCACCGCTCGGGCCGGAGTAGTCGCCGGCCTCGACCAGCTCGCCGTCGAGGTAGATGCCGTCGGTGTTCGACCAGCCGACGACCTTGCCGGCGGTCCGCGCGATGTGGGCGATCATCCGGCTCGTCGTCGTCTTGCCGTTGGTGCCGGTCACGGCGACCACCGGGATCGCCGGCACGATCGTGCGCGGCGGTTCTCCTGGGGGGGAGGCGACGACCCGCTCCGCCGCGCGGCTGACGGCACCTTCGACGTCCTCGCCCGGTAGGGCGTCCAGCACGTGCGCCACGGCGCGTCCCATCTCCTGCGCACGGTCCCGGTGGCGCCAGGGGTAGGCCACGACGATCACGTGCGGGTCACCGGTCGGCCGCACCCTGACCGCCAGGCGGACGGTCCCGGACTCCTTCGCGATCGCCCGCACCAGACGGGCCACCGCGCGGAGGGCGAACCGCTGCCGGAAGCCGGTGTCCGGCTCCCCCGGTCGCGCGGCGTCCAGCCCGATCCTGCGCGCCAGCCGTTGGACCGTGGACGCGGGCGCCGAGGCGAGCCCGGTGATGTCGAGAGTGAGCTTCACGGCGGCGCGCGGGAAGTAGAGGTTCGGGCCCTCCAGGACGCGGAGCTCGATCAGCGACGTCACGCGCGCACCGTACCGAAGCCCGGTCAGGCCCCCATCGCGTGGAAGCCACCGTCGACATGGACGATCTCGCCCGTGGTCGCCGGGAAGAGGTCCGAGAGCAGGGCACACACGGCACGTGCCGCCGGCTCGAGGTCGGTCTCGACCCAGCCGAGAGGCGCCCGGTCGCTCCACATGGACTCCAGGCTCTCGAAACCCGGGATCGCCTTGGCCGCCATGCTCTTCAGGGGACCGGCGCTGACCAGGTTGCAGCGGATCCCCTGCGGGCCGAGGTCTCGGGCGAGGTAGCGCGACGTGGACTCCAGAGCCGCCTTGGCCACGCCCATCCAGTCATAGGCCGGCCAGGCGATCGTGGCGTCGAAGGTCATCCCGACGACCGCCGACCCCTCGCCCATGAGCGGGCGACACGCCACGGTCAGCGCCTTGAGGGAGTAGGCCGACACCTGGAGCGCCTGGGCGACGTCCGGCCACGGTCCGTCGAGGAACTTCCCGCCGAGGATCGTGTCGGGGTTGCCGAAGGCGATGGAGTGGACGACCCCGTCGAGCCCGTCGACGTGCTCGCGCACGGCACCTGGCAGTGCAGCCAGATGCTCGTCGTCGGTGACGTCGAGCTCGAGGACCGGCGGCTCGGTCGGCAGCCGCTTGGCGATCCGGCGGGTGATGCCGAGCGCCCGGCCGAAGTTCGAGATCAGCACCGTCGCGCCCTGCTCCTGCGCGAACTTCGCGGTCGCGAAACCGATCGAGGAGTCCATCGTCACTCCGGCGACGAGGATCCGCTTGCCGTCCAGGATGCCGCTCACTGTGTGTGCTCCTTCGTCTCCGTCGTGGTCTCGCCCGCTCGACCGAGGCGCGGTCAGTGGCCCATGCCCAAGCCGCCGTCGACCGGGATGACCGCGCCGGACACGTACGAGCCGCCCGGGGAGGCGAGCCAGGTGACGGCCGACGCGACCTCCTGCACGGTGCCGTAGCGCTGGAGCGGCACCTGGCCCATGATGCTGGTCTTCTGGTCCTCGGTCAGGACGGCGGTCATGTCGGTCTCGATGAACCCCGGAGCCACGATGTTGGTCGTGATCGAGCGGGACCCGAGCTCGCGGGTGAGTGAGCGGGCGATCCCGACCATTCCGGCCTTGGACGCCGCGTAGTTGACCTGGCCGGCCTGGCCGGTGAGCCCGACCACGGACGAGATCAGGATGATCCGCCCGCGTCTGAGCCGGAGCATCCCCTTGACCGCCCGCTTCGCCAGCCGGAAGGTGCCGGTCAGGTTCGTCTCGATCACCGAGGCCCAGTCGTCCTCGGACATCCGCAACAGCAGGGTGTCGGCGGTGATGCCCGCGTTCGCGACGAGCACCTCGACCGGGCCGTGGGCGGCCTCGGCGTCGGCAAACGCCTGTTCCACGGCCTCCGGGTCGGTGACGTCGCAGGTGAGGTGGAGTGCGCCCGCAGGTCCACCACCCGAGCGCGACGTGACGGCGACCCGGTCCCCCTCGGCGAGGAACGCCTGCGCGATGGCATGGCCGATGCCGCGGTTGCCGCCGGTGACCAGGACCGACCGCGGCTCGGAAGCGGATGCCGGCTCGGATGCCGGGGGTACCTCGGAGTCGCTCACTGCCCCGACGCTAGTGACTACCCGCTGGTAGCCACAAACGCGCGAGCCCCGCCGCGAGCCGGGCTCGCCTCACTCGTCCTCGAGCCGGAAACCGATCTTCATCCCGACCTGGAAGTGCTCGACATCCCCGTCCTTGATCTGCCCTCGGACCTGGGTCACCTCGAACCAGTCCACGTGCCGCAATGTGGAGCTGGCGCGACGGACGGCGTTGCGGATGGCCTCGTCGATGCCCTCCGGCGAGGTCCCGACGATCTCGGTGACGCGGTAGGTGCGGTTGCTCATGCCGCGGACTCTATCGGCGGCGTGGGCCGGGACGCGGCCGGCGGACGACTCGCCTGAACATGACGACGAGTGCCAGACAGCCACGGGGGAAGCTTTCCGGCACTCGTCGGTGCTCACCAGCTCGGGGACCCGGCGAGCACGCCCGCGATTGTCGCACGGCGGTCGTCTGTGCTCAAACCTTCTCGGCGCCCGAATTCATTCGGATTCCGTGCCCTTCGGCAGCTGTCTGTCCTCTGATGGGCGGTCGAGAAGCTCGAATCCGTCCGATTTCGTGCTGGCGGCGTTCGCCATCACCACCGCGACGTACGGCAGCACCACCGCTCCGACGACGAAGATCCACGGCAGCCAGGCGGGGCCGACGTGGCTGATCGCGATCACGGCCACCGCGAGGAAGCAGAGCGTGCGGACGCCCATCGTGACGATGTAGCGCTTCTGGCGTGACGCGATGTCCGCGCCGGCGCCGGCCGACGCCGTCGTGATGCGGATCGGGGCGTCCGATCCCCGCTTGGTCCGCGCCATACCCCACCCTACGTCCGAGTCCCTCCACCGTACTTCGGAGCCGGGCGGAATCTGGATGGCTCATTGAGTTGGCCCTCCGGGCTCGTTGAGTTGGCCCTCCGGGCTCGTCGAGTTGGCCCTCCGGGCTCGTCGAGTTGGCCCTCCGGGCTGGTCGAGTTGGCCCTCCGGCTCGCTCAGCCCCCGATGGCCGACATCGGCCGGTCGGGCTGCAGGAACGACGGGTCGTTGATGCCGTGTCCGGGCAGCTTGGCGGCCATCGCGACGATCCAACGGTCAGCGAGCTCGTCGTCGGTGGCGCCGGCACGCAAGGAGCCGCGTAGGTCGGACTCCACGCGCGCGAACAGGCAGTTGCGGACCTGGCCGTCGGCGGTGAGCCGCACGCGGTCGCAGTCGCCGCAGAACGGGCGCGTCACCGAGGCGATCACGCCGACCTTCGCCGGTCCGCCGTTGACCAGGAACAGCTCGGCGGGGGCACTGCCACGCGGTTCCTCGGCCGGCGTCAGGGTGTACTCGCGACCGAGCCGCTCGAAGATCTCCTCGGCTGTCACCATCTGGTCGCGGTGCCAGTCGTGCTGAGCGTCGAGCGGCATCTGCTCGATGAAGCGCAGCTCGTACTCGTGCGCGACGGCCCAGTCCAGCAGGTCGGGCGCCTCGTCGTCGTTGACGCCGCGCAGCAGGACCGCGTTCACCTTGACCGGCGTGAGCCCGGCCGCGTGTGCCGCCTTGGCACCACGCAGCACATCGTCCAGGCGGTCGCGCCGCGTGATGGTCTTGAACCGGGCCGGGTCGAGGGTGTCCAGGCTGAGGTTGACCCGGTCGAGGCCAGCCTCCGCGAGAGCCCCGGCGATCCGCTCGAGCCCGAGCCCGTTGGTCGTGACCGAGAGCTCGAGGTGCTCGCCGAGAGCGCGGGTGCGTCGGACGATGTCGACCAGACCCGGACGGATCAGGGGCTCACCACCGGTGAAACGGACCTCGCGGATGCCCAGCCGCTCGACGCCGATCGTGATCAGCCGGACGACCTCGTCGTTGGTGAGCACCTCTGCGTGAGGCAACCAGTCGAGCCCTTCGGCCGGCATGCAGTACGAGCAGCGAAGATTGCAGCGGTCGGTCAGCGAGACCCGCAGGTCCGTCGCTACGCGGCCGAAGGAGTCGGCCAGCTGTCGCTGAGTGCTCACCGACCCAAGTCTATGCGGTCGGACCCCCGGACCCCACGTCGGTCACCGTCCGGCCGCTAGCCTCGAACGGTGCCGTCCGGTGGCCGCAGCCTGCGCTTCCTCCTCAGCCGACGGTGGCTGCTGCTGCTGCTGACCGTGCTGCTCCTCGCCTATGCCTGCCTCCTCCTCGGTCGTTGGCAGTGGCATCGGCTGGAGGGCAAGAAGGCCGGGAACGCGATCATCCGAGCCAACGAGAACGCCGATCCGGTGCCCGTGGACCGGGTGCTGCGGCGCGGCGTCGACCCGCCCGACGACCTGGAGTTCGCGGTCGTGTCCGCGACCGGCACCTACGACGCCTCGAAGACGGTGATCGTGCGGTACCAGACCCGTGACGGGAACGCCGGCGTCGACGTCGTGGTCCCCCTCATGACCGGCTCCGGACCCGCGCTCCTCGTCGATCGTGGGTGGCTGGCCACCGCCAACCAGGGATCCACCGACGCCTCGCAGGTGCCGGCGCCCCCGACGGGCCGGGTGACGGTCACCGGCTGGGTGCGCCAGAACGCGACGGGCAGCTCCGCTCAGGTCGTGAACGCCTCCACCCGCGCCATCTCCAGCGCCGAGGTCGAGCCGGCGATCGGGGTCCCGACGTACGGCGGCTTCATCCAGCTGCTGGCGGAGTCACCGAGGCCGGCCACCCCGCTGACCAGGGCCGATCCACCCGACCTCAGCAACGGGCCGCATTTCTTCTACGCCCTCCAGTGGTGGTTCTTCGGGATCCTGGCGCTCTTCGGCTACGGCTACCTCGCCTGGGAGGAGGCCACCGGGCGGGCGGCGTCGCGGCGGGCCCACCAACCCGCGAAGAAGCCCACGGCCGCCCGCGCACCCGGTGGAGGCTCAGAGGGCTCGCATCACCCCGCCGTCGACGGGCAGCATCGCACCGCTGACGAACGACGCCGCCGGGCTGAGCAGGAACGCCGCGGCGCGGCCGAACTCTGAGGGCTCGCCGTCGCGCCTGAGCGGGATGCGCTCCGCCGCGCTGGCCTTGGCCGCCACCGGGTCCGCCTGGAGCGCGTCGAGCTCGGCGACACGTTCGGTGCCGACCCGACCCGGGAGCAGGCCGTTCACCCGGATGCCGCGCGGCCCCAGCTCGTCGGCCAGCTGCTTGGCCACCATGGCCAGACCGGGGCGGAGACCGTTCGAGATCGCCATCTCCGTCAGCGGCCCCTTGACGCTCGTCGAGAGGACGAAGGCGATCGAGCCGCCGGTGCCCAGCGCTGCCGCGACCTCGCGCGCCATCCGCACGGCACCGAGGAAGACCGCAGCGAACGACGTCGTCCACTGCTCGTCCGTGGTCGAGGCGACACTGCCGGTCGGCGGTCCGCCGACGCTGATCAAGGCGCCGTCCAGGCGGTTCCAGTGCTCCAGCGCGGCGGCGACGAGCCGGCCCGGCGTGCCCGCGTCGGCGTTGTCTCCCACGACGTACGTCGCGTGGTCACCGAGCGCGTCGACGGCGGCGACGAGGGTCTCCTCGGACCGCCCCGACAGCACGACGCGTGCGCCCTCCTCGACCAGCACGTCGGCCGTCGCCCGGCCGAGGCCGCGCCCGCCCCCGGTGACCAGGTAGACACGCTCGGCAAGGCCCAGGTCCATGCGGCGAACCTACTGGGACCCCCTCGGCGAGTCGTCGCCGCAGTCCGGAACGGCCGACCGTCTGGAGGAACTGGGTGCCGTTCTCAACGGGCGCAACCGACGCAGTCCTGCAGATGAGGCTCTGCCTCCTGTGAGGACCGAGGTGACGTGAGCGTCGAGCGAGCAGGGCGGTCTCTTCTACGCGTGGAGCTCGACGCAGCACTCGCCATCACGGGGAACGAGCTGCGCGCGCACGCTACGGGCGCCGAGGCCGGCGAGGAAGCCGGCGAGGAATCGCTGGTTCATGTGGCAGACGACCTCCGGCGCGTCGGCAGCAACGGGCCGGTAGGGGCAGTTGCGCAGTCTGAGGGTGGTCGGCGCCTCTCGTGCCGGTTCGAAGCCACGCTCTCGCAGAACGGACTCACCCAGCGTCAAGGCACGCTCCGCGCCGATGCGTCCCCCTCGCACCTGGGGGCGGGTCGCGGTGCCGAGCTCGCACCCACGCTGCTCGGCCACACGCATCGCGGCCTTGCGCGCCGTCTCGTCCGGTGCGGCGGTCCGGACCGCCTCGACGAGCATCTGTGCCAGCTCCGAAGGACGACGCGAGGGCAGGGTGACCACCACGTCCTCGGACGAGCGCGCGTAGACCTTCGGGCTCCGACCTCGCGTGCCGGAGGCTCGCGCCGAGTCGGTGCCTGCGACGAGCAAGCCGACCTTGACCAGCTTGTCGAGGTGGAAGGCCGCCAGCTTGCGGGAGATGCCGAGCGCATGTGCGACCTGGGCGCGCGTGACGGGCTCTGCGGCACCTGCCACCAAGGCGTAGATGGAGCGACGCACCGGGTCATCGAGCGTGGCCACGGCTCCGACGGCGGCTACGTCCACAGCGTCCGTGGATCCCCCGTCGGCGTTCACGGAGCCAGACTAGCGCCAACGCTCGTTGGCACGAGGTACTTCAGAGCGCCAGAGCGAGCCTGGTGTTGACGATCGCAGGCAAAAAGACCAAACTCTGTTGGTGAAATGCAGGAGAACGGAGGGTCGTCATCACTCGGTTCGGTGAGGCGAAGAGACCGGTGAGCGTCGCGCTGGCCGGTCCGTACGGTCACCCGTTCCATCCGATCCTGGTGACCGTGCCGATCGGGGCGTGGGTGTGCAGCCTGGTCTTCGACGTCGGCTCGCGGTTCGTCGGTCATCCGGGGTTCCTCAACGAGGGCTCGGAGTGGCTGATCGGGATCGGCGTGCTGGGGGCGCTCGTCGCCGCCACGGTCGGGTTCCTGGACTTCCTCACGATCCCTGCGGGCACGAGCGCGTACCGCACGGCGCTGCTGCACATGACGCTCAACCTCTCCATCACCGCCGCGTACGTCGTCAACTTCTGGTGGCGACATGGCACCTACCAGCGGCCGGAGGCGGTGGGAGCAGGACAGGTGGCGCTCGCGGTCGTCAGCCTCGGTGCTCTCGGCGTGTCCGGCTTCCTCGGGGGCAAGCTCGCCTATCGGTACGGCGTGCGGGTGGCCCACGAAGGGGTGCAGGAAGAAGGCTTCCGCGTCCGCGGTCCGCGCTCCTCGGTTCCGCACCGGCCCGAGAGTCCCTAGCCGAACAACACCCCTCGGAGGTCATCGTGGAGATCGCTGCACTCATCGCGTGGATCGTGACGGCTCTTGGCGGGTTCTTCCTGCTCGCCACCTGGATCCGTCACGGCGGCCATCGCCAGCCGAGCAGCAGTCGCTTTCCGCCTGCTCTCATCTTCGGTCACTTCGGGCTGGCAGCCCTCGGCTTGATCGTCTGGATCGTCTACGTCGTGAGCGACTCCGACGCGCTGGCCTGGATCGCACTCATCGTGCTCGTCATCGTCGCGCTCCTCGGGCTCACGATGTTCGCACGATGGCTTCCCGCCTACCGGCAGCGAGGGACGCTGACCGGGGCGGCCCAGACAGCCACGGCTTCGGCGCCCGCGGAGCGCAGCTTCCCGGTTGCAGTCGTGGTGGGCCACGGCGCCCTCGCCGTCGTCACCGTCGTGCTCGTCCTGCTCACCGCACTCGGCGTGGGCGGCAGCTGACCCTGGTCGTCGTTGTAGCGACATGCCGGCAGCCCTCTGCCGTCAGGGAGATGTCCCCGCACTCACGGGGTCACGGTGGCGGCCGGGGCTGGTTCCTCGCGGCGTTCCGGGCCGGCGAGCGCTTCGCCGCTTTCGCCCGTTCCCAGGAACTGGGTCCGGTAGAGGTCGGCGTAGAGACCGCCTCGGGCGAGCAGCTGTGCGTGGGTCCCTCGCTGCACGATCCGACCTGACTCCAGGACCAGGATCAGGTCGGCGTCACGGACCGTCGAGAGGCGGTGGGCGATCACCAGCGACGTGCGGCCGGCGAGCGCGGCGTCCAGCGCGCGCTGCACCGCCACCTCGGACTCGCTGTCGAGGTGTGCGGTGGCCTCGTCGAGGACGACGATGGCCGGTGCCTTGAGCAGCAACCGGGCGATGGCCAGACGCTGGCGCTCGCCGCCCGAGAGCCGGTAGCCGCGGTCACCGACAACGGTGTCGAGCCCGTCGGGGAGGGCGTCCACCAGCGCCGCGATCTGGGCCGCCTCCAAGGCCGCCCTGATCTCGTCGTCGGTCGCGGTCGGCCGGGCGTAGAGGAGGTTCGCGCGGATCGTGTCGTGGAACATGTGGGCGTCCTGGGTGACGTATCCCACGACGTCCTCCAGCGACTGCAGGGTCACGTCACGGACGTCACGCCCGCCCACCCGGACGGTGCCCGACGTGGTGTCGTACAGCCTGGCGACGAGATGGGTGACCGTCGTCTTGCCGGCACCGGAAGGCCCGACCAGCGCGATCATCTGGCCGGGATCGGCCGAGAACGAGACGCCGTGGAGCACCTCGCCGGAGTCGCGGGACTCGGTGCGCGCGACGCCCTCGAGCGAGGCCAGCGAGATCTCGTCGGCCCTCGGGTAGCGGAACGACACGTCGTCGAACTCCAGGGACGACGCGGTCCGCGGCAGTGCGACGGCGTCGGGCGCCTCCTGGATCGGCGACGGCAGGTCGAGCACCTCGAAGACCCGGTCGAAGCTGACCAACGCGGTCATGATGTCGACGCGGACGTTGGACAGTCCCTGCAGCGGACCGAGCAGCCGGAGCAGCAGGGTGCCCAGGGCGATCAGGGTGCCGACCGAGAGCCGGCCGTGGATGGCGAGGTAGCCGCCGACGCCGTACACCAGGGCGGTCGCGAGCGAGGGCACGAGGGTCATCGCCGCGAAGAAGAGGCGCGTCAGCAGGGAGATGCGCACACCGAGGTCGCGCACGGTCGCGGCCTTCTCCGCGAAGCGGGCGTCCTCGGTCTCACGGTGACCGAACAGCTTGAGCAGCATCGCGCCGCCGACGTTGAACCGCTCGGTCATCGCCGTGGCCATGTCGGCGTTGCCGTCCATACGGGTGCGGGTGAGCACGGCCATCCGGCCGCTCACCCAGCGAGACGTGAGCAGGAGCAGCGGGAACAGCAGCAGGCAGAGGACCGTGACCTGCCAGCTGAGGGCCAGCATGGTGGCGCCGACGACCACCACCGAGACGAGGTTGGAGACGGTGCCGGAGAGCGTGGACGTGAACGCGCTCTGGGCTCCGATCACGTCGGAGTTGAGGCGGCTGACCAGGGCGCCGGTCTGGGTGCGGGTGAAGAACGCCAGCGACTGGCGCTGCACGTGGGCGAAGACCCTGGTGCGGAGGTCGAAGATCAGGCCCTCACCGATGCGGCTCGAGAGATAGCCGGTGAACAGCCCGAGCAGGGCGTCGGCCACAGCCGCGGCAGCGATGCCCACCGCCAGCCAGACGACGACCGAGACGTCGTGGGCGAGGATCCCGCGGTCGACGAGGCGCTGCATCAGCAGCGGAGGTACGACGACCAGGCCGGCGTCGACGATCGTGCCGACGAGGAACAGGCCGATCAGCCGGCGATGGGGCGTGGAGAACCCGACGACCCGACGCAGGGTGCGCCGCTCGATCTTGTTCTCGAGGATGCCGCGGTCGGAGTGCAGCATGCGCCACGCGGAGACGCCCATCATCGACACGGTCTTCTCCTCTCCCGCTCAGCTCATCAGGCCGGCCAGCTCGCGGAACCGTCGGACCTGCGCCTCGCGTTCGTATCGGCGTTGCTCGTCCAGCGATCGCCCCGAGGCGGCCGCGAGAAGCAGGGCCTTGGTCTCCCGGACCGCTCCGGCCATCGGCACGGTCACCGCCGCCACCAGGTCGCTCAGGGCACCGTCGAGCTCGGGAACCGGGCAGACGACGGTCGCCAACCCGATCTCGAGCGCCTCGGCCGCGCCCACCTCGCGAGCGGTGGCACAGATCTCCAGCGCTCTCGGGTAGCCAACGATGTCGACCAGTGGCTTTGTTCCCGTCAGGTCGGGCACCAGACCCAGCGCCGGCTCCTTGATGCAGAACCGGGCGTCCTCTCCGACGATGCGCAGGTCGCAGGCCAGGGCCAGCTGGAAGCCGGCACCGATGGCATGCCCCTGGACGACGGCGATCGAGACGAACCTCGGGTCGCGGAGCCAGGTGAATCCGCGCTGGAACCGGTCGATCGTCTCCGAGATCTCCTCGTCGCCCAGGGTCAGCAGCCCCACGACCGAATCCGGGTCGCCCACCGCTCTCGCCGGGTCGAGCAGGGCGCGGTCGAGTCCCGCCGAGAAGCTGATCCCCTCGGCCCGGAGGACCACGACCCGGACGTCGTCGGGGACGGCCTCGCCCAGCTCGGCCAGGGCACGCCACATCCGGGGGGTCTGGGCGTTGCGCACCTCCGGCCGGCACAGCGTGACGGTCGCCACAACGCCGTCCACGGCGTAGCGCAGGCCGGCCGCCGCCAGCTCCTCGGGAGTCATGCCGTCACTGTAGGAGTGAGCGAGGACGGAGCGGCGCAACGGAGCCGGGCCACCCCACCGCCGCTCACGCGAGGGCGACCAGGTCGGCGTACGAGTCGTTCCAGAGGTCCTCGACACCGTCGGGCAGGATCAGCACGCGGTCCGGGTCGAGCGCGCGGACCGCGCCCTCGTCGTGGGTGACCAGCACGATGGCGCCCTGGTAGCCGCGGATCGCGGCCAGGACCTCCTCACGCGAGGCCGGGTCGAGGTTGTTGGTGGGCTCGTCGAGGAGCAGCACGTTCGCGCTCGAGACCACCAGGATGGCCAGCGCGAGCCTGGTCTTCTCGCCGCCGGAGAGCACGCGGGCCGGCTTGTCGACGTCCTCACCGGAGAAGAGGAACGAACCGAGGACCGAACGGGTCTCGGTGTCGGTCAACGAGGGTGCCGCGGAACGCATGTTCTCCAGCACCGTCCGCGACGTGTCCAGCGTCTCGTGCTCCTGCGCGTAGTAGCCCAGCTTGAGCCCGTGCCCCGGCGTCACCTCACCGGTGTCGGGCTCGTCGACCTCGGCGAGGATGCGCAGCAACGTCGTCTTGCCGGCCCCGTTCAGCCCGAGGACGACGACCCGCGATCCCTTGTCGATCGCCAGGTCGACGTCGGTGAACACCTCCAGCGAACCGTAGGACTTGGAGAGCTCCGACGCGGTGAGCGGCGTCCGCCCGCACGGGGCCGGCTCGGGGAACGTGATCCGGGCCACGCGGTCGTGCCGGCGCTCGGGCTCGACGCCGCTGAGCATCTTCTCCGCGCGCCGCATCATGTTGTGGGCAGCCTGGGCCTTCGTGGCCTTGGCCCGCATCTTGCTGGCCTGCTCGAGGAGGGCGTCGGCCTTCCGCTCGGCGTTCAGGCGCTCGCGCTTGCGACGGCGCTCGTCGGTCTCGCGCTGCGCCAGGTACGCCGACCAGCCCATGTTGTAGACGTCGATCTCCTGCCGGTTGGCGTCGAGGTGGAACACCTTCGTCACGGTCTGCTCGAGGAGCGCGGTGTCGTGGCTGATCACGACGAGCCCGCCCTTGTGCGCCCGGAGGAACTCGCGCAGCCAGACGATGGAGTCGGCGTCGAGGTGGTTCGTCGGCTCGTCGAGGAGCAGCGTCTCGGCGCCGGAGAACAGGATCCGCGCGAGCTCGACGCGCCGCCGCTGGCCGCCGGACAACGTGCGGAGCGGCTGGGTCAGCAGCCGCTCCTCGATCCCGAGGGACGCCGTGATCTGCGCGGCCTGGGCCTCCGCGGCGTACCCGCCGCCCGCGTGCAGCTCGGCGTCCGCGCGCTCGTAGCGCCTCATGCCTCGGTCGCGGACTGCGGAGTCCGCGCTCGCCATCTCCTGCTCGGCGTCCCGGAGCCGGCGTACCACGGCGTCGAGGCCTCGCGCGGAGAGGATCCTTTCCCGCACGGGCACGTCCGGGTCACCGGTCCGGGGGTCCTGGGGGAGATAGCCGACCGAGCCGGTCGAGGTCACCTGGCCCGACGCGGGCAGGGCCTCGCCGGCGAGGATCCGGGTCAGCGTGGTCTTGCCTGCTCCGTTGCGCCCGACCAGCCCGACCTTGTCTCCCGGTCCGACCCGGAAGGAGACGTCGTGCATCAGCAACCGCGCCCCGGCTCGCACCTCGAGCTGTTGGGCACTGATCATGAGGCTGGTTAGTCTAGGGCGGCTGGGCCCGCGCCTCGTGGCCCCCTGACCCTTCTCGAGGAGCCGGACGATGAGGTTCAACCCGAAGGCGCGGCTGGACACGAGCCGGGTTCGCAGCGGAGGTCGCGGAGGCGGCGGCCTCGGTGGCGGGGCCGGTGGAGGCGGCATGCGCGTCCCGCTGCCCGGTGGGACCAAGGCCGGTGGTGGCGTCGGCTTCCTGGTGATCGTGGTCGTGATCGTGCTGCTCAAGGCGTGCGGGGGGATCGACCTCACCGGCGCGGTGACCGGAGGTGGCCTGAGCGGCTACGACCCGAGCCGGTTCCAGGGAGGGGACAGCACGCCCTACCAGGACTGCAAGACCGGCCAGGACGCCAACGACCACCCCGACACCTGCGGCGTGGTCGCGGTGGAGAACTCGCTCGTGGACTACTGGCACGACACCCTCGCGCAACAGTCTCCGAGGACGCAGTTCCAGCCGGAGACGGCGATCGAGACGTTCTCGGGCTCGGCCCCGACACAGGGCTGTGGCCAGGCGTCGTCGCAGATGGGACCGTTCTACTGCCCGAACGACCAGACGATCTACTTCGACCCGTCGTTCTTCCACGACATCCTGCAGCAGCAGCTGAACGGCCCCTCGGGAGCGTTCGTCGAGCCGTATGTGATCGCCCACGAGTTCGGCCACCACATCCAGGACCTCCTCGGCACGATGAGCAAGGTGAAGACCCAGCAGGGCCCGAACAGTGACTCGGTGCGGCTCGAGCTGCAGGCCGACTGCTACGCCGGCATGTGGACCCGCAGCGCCACGCAGACCGAGGACAGCCAGGGCAACGTCCTCATCCAGGACCTCTCGGACCAGGACATCCAGGACGCCATCGAGGCCGCCAAGGCAGTCGGCGACGACGCCATCCAGAAGGAGACCACGGGTCGAGTGAACCCCGAGCAGTGGACGCACGGCTCGTCCGCGGCGCGTGTCCGCTGGTTCCAGCAGGGCTACCAGAACGGCACGCTCGACGCCTGTAACACGTTCACCGGTGCCAACGTCGAGTAGTCGTCGGCCGTCTCGGGGAGCCGCACCGATACGACGTCCACTACGGTGCAGCCTGGAAGCCAGCGAGGGAGGCCCACCACAGTGCTGTCGGACATCGAGATCGCCAACGCCGCGACCCTGCGTCCCATCCGGGACGTGGCCCAGGAGACGCTCGGGATCGAGGAGCGCCACCTGGTGCCGTACGGGCACTACAAGGCCAAGGTCGACCTGAGCTACCTGTCCTCGCTGGCCGACCGACCGCTCGGTCGGCTGGTCCTGGTGACCGCGTTGTCGCCCACGCCGCCGGGAGAGGGCAAGACCACGACGACCGTGGGTCTCACCGACGCCCTGCACGGCCTCGGCCACAAGACGATCGCGTGCCTGCGCGAGCCCTCGATGGGGCCGGTGTTCGGGATGAAGGGTGGTGCCGCCGGGGGCGGCTACAGCCAGGTCGTGCCGATGACCGACATCAACCTGCACTTCACCGGCGACTTCGCTGCGATCGCGGCCGCGAACAACCTGCTCGCCGCGCTGATCGACAACCACATCCACCACGGCAACGAGCTGGACATCGACGTCCGCAGCATCACCTGGAAGCGCGTCGTCGACATGAACGACCGTGCGCTCCGCCAGATCACCGTGGCTCTGGGCGGGACCGCCAACGGCTATCCGCGCGAGGACGGGTTCGACATCGTCGTGGCGTCGGAGCTGATGGCGATCTTCTGCCTCACCGAGTCCTGGGAGGACCTCAAGCGCCGTATCGGTGACATCGTGATCGGCTGGTCCCGCACGCAGAAGCCGGTCACCGCGCGCGACCTCAAGGCGCACGGGGCGATGGCGGCACTGCTCCGCGACGCACTCGCACCGAACCTGGTCCAGACGCTGGGTGGTGCCCCGGCGTTCGTGCACGGCGGACCGTTCGCCAACATCGCGCACGGGTGCAGCTCGGTGATGGCGACCCGCTCCGGGCTGCGGCTGGCCGACATCGTCGTGACCGAGGCGGGCTTCGGCGCCGATCTCGGTGCCGAGAAGTTCGTCGACATCAAGTGCCGCAAGTCCGGCCTGCGGCCGGACGCCGCCGTCATCGTCGCCACGGTGCGAGCCATCAAGTACCACGGGGGCGTGGCGCTCAAGGAGCTCGGCGCGGAGGACCTCGCGGCGGTCGAGCGCGGGTTCGTCAACCTCCGCCGGCACCTCGACAACATCCGCAACGTCTACGGCATCCCCTGCGTGGTCGCCCTCAACCGCTTCCCCACCGACACCGACGCCGAGATCGCCCAGGTGGTGGAGCTGGTGGACGCGGAGGGTGTCCAGGCGTTCCCGGCGACGCACTTCGCCGACGGCGGGGACGGCGCCATGGATCTCGCCAAGGGCGTTCTCCAGGTGCTCGACGAGCCCTCGCCGTACACGTTCGGGTTCACCTACTCCGACGACGCGTCCCTGACCGAGAAGGTCGAGACCATCGCGACCCGGCTGTACGGCGCCGGTTCGGTCACGTGGGAGGTCAAGGCGAAGCGCCGCCTGGAGCGGATCGAGCGGGACGGGTACAGCCATCTGCCCGTGTGCGTGGCGAAGACGCAGTACTCGTTCTCCACCGATGCGACGCTGCTCGGGGCTCCGTCCGGCCACGAGCTCCACGTCCGCGAGGTCCGGCTCTCGGCGGGGGCCGGCTTCGTCGTCCTCGTCTGCGGAGACGTCATGACGATGCCCGGTCTCCCGAAGGAGCCGTCGGCCTGGCGCATCGACCTGGCCGAGGACGGGAGCATCCTCGGCCTGTCCTGAGCCTTCGGCCCGGCATCGGCCCGGCACCGGGCGGGCACCAGGCGGGCACCGCGCTGTTAGGTTCGTGCGGATGAGCCGTCCGCGCCGATCCGCGCCGTACTCGTTCCTCGACCGGCTCGAGTGCTCGCGCACCGGGGACACCCACGACGCGGACCGGGTCCAGGGCGTGAGCCCGGTCGGAGCACCCCTGCTCGCGCGCTACGACCTCGACCAGGTCCGCCAGAGCGTCACCCCTGCGCAGATCGCTGCCCGTCCGCCGAGCCTGTGGCGCTACCACGAGCTGCTGCCGGTCCGTGAGCCCGCGCACGTCACGACGCTGGGCGAGGGCATGACACCGCTCCTCCCCGTGCCGGCGTACGGCGCACAGATCGGCGTGCCCGGGCTGCTGATGAAGGACGAGGGGCTGATCCCCACCGGCACCTTCAAGGCCCGCGGCGCGGCCGTCGGCGTCTCGCGGGCGCGCGAGCTGGGCGTGCGGGCGGTCGCGATGCCGACGAACGGCAACGCGGGCGCCGCCTGGTCTGTGTACGCCGCGCGGGCCGGGCTCGGCAGCCTGATCGTGATGCCGGTGGATGCCCCGGAGATCACCCGCCGCGAGTGCCTGGCCGCTGGGGCGGAGCTCTATCTGGTCGAGGGGCTGATCAACCACGCTGGTGCGCTGGTGAGGGCCGCGCTGGAGGAGCGCAGCGGCTACCAGGACGTCTCGACGCTCCAGGAGCCGTACCGCATCGAGGGCAAGAAGACCATGGGCTACGAGATCGTCGAGCAGCTCGGCTGGCGAGTGCCTGACGTGATCCTCTACCCCGCCGGCGGCGGAGTCGGCCTGATCGGCATCCACAAGGCCATGCTGGAGATGCGCGAGCTCGGCTGGATCGGGGACGTGCTCCCGCGGCTCGTCGCCGTGCAGTCCACCGGGTGCCCGCCGATCGTGAAGGCCTTCGAGGCCGGTCTCGACGAGAGCATCCTCGAGGAGGGCACGCACACCCTGGCATTCGGTCTCAACGTGCCCAAGGCCCTCGGCGACTTCCTCGTGCTGCGCGGCGTGCGTGAGTCCGGCGGCACGGCCGTCGCGGTGCCGGACGAGGCGATCCTCGCCGAGCTCGGCAACCTCGCAGCCGCCGAAGGCGTCTGGATCTGCCCCGAGGGCGCCGCCTGTCTCGCCGCGACACGACGGCTCCGCGAGGACGGCTGGATCCGCGAGGACGAGGAGGTCGTGGTGCTCAACACCGGGGCCGGCCTGAAGTACCCGGAGACGGTCGGGGTCGACGTACCGGTGCTCGCGCGGGACGGGGTCGTGCCTTCCCCCTGAGCCCTTCAGGTCGTGACGCCGCTGATGCGACGGATGACCGCCGGGCTGCTCCCCCCGGCTCTGCCGCGGTGTGCACCGCCGCGAGCCTCCCTCACAGCAGCGACTCGATCAACGGGAACTGCCGCTGGAGCCGGCGGAGGTACGGCGCGACCGCGGGGTGACGGTACTTGCCGGCGAGGGCACCTTCTCCCCCGGCGACCCGGGCAAGGGCCCACTCGGCCCGCGACAGTGCCGTGTACGCCGCGCTGACCCGCATGCCGAGGGCGACCTCCTGGCCGGTCGCGAGTCCGGTCGGGAGCCCCAGGAGGTAGGCGTCGAGCAACGGCTCGGCGTCCTCACGCGCGTTCTGCAGGAACAGTCCCAGGTCAGCCCCGACCGGGCCCGTGCCGAGCGTGCCCCAGTCGATCGCGACCACGTCGTCGCCGTGGCGACCGGGCAGGTTCTGCGCCGCCGGGTCGCCGTGCTGCGGCACTTGGGGCAGAGCGTCGAGCTCGCGGAGCAGGGTCTCGCGACGCGACCACAGCCGCTCGGCCACATCGGCGACGGTCGTTCGGGCCAGGGTGGGCCAGCCGCCTCGGCGCTCGACGCGCTCCAGCCGGTCACGGAGCTGGCCGACGGCCAGCCACTGATGCCGCCCGAGCGCTGCCCCGGCGAAGCGACCGAGCGCGTGCGCGACGTACAGCCCGTTGAGGGCGGCGTCCTCGACCCACTCGCTGGTCAGCGTGATCCCCTCGTCGTCCTCGTCCACGTCGGTCGGCGTCGCGCGCAGGCCGGGTGTCTCGGCGGTGACGCCGCTGATCGCGACGTCGGCCGCCCGGCGCCAGTAGGAGAAGTGGTGCGGATCGGAGAACTCCGGCGGGTCGTCGGGACTCGGCACGCCGAGCCGCTTCACGACCAGTGCCTGGCCGGCGCGGTCGGTACGCCAGACGCCGACGGTCGAGGTCCCGGTGCCGCCGGTCAGGGCGTGCCAGACGGGATCGGGCTCCCACATGGGCGGGACGTTAGCCGATGTCACGCTCCCGGTAGCGCCACCATGCCGTGGCGACCAGCAGCAGGGCGAGCGCGACCAGCCCCACCTCCGGACCCAGCCGGAACGTCTCCGCCGGAACCTTCGGCACATGGGAGTACGGCGAGAGTCCGGCCACCCAGCCCGGTAGCCGGAGCAGCTCGGCGAGCGGCCCGACGAGGAAGAACGCCACGACGAGGACCCACCCGGCGATCGCCCACGTGCTCCGGACCGCGGCCGCGACCAGCGCCAGTCCGGTCACGACCCACACCGCTGGTATCTGGACCAGGGCGGCGGCCAGGACGCCGCCGGCTGACACGTCCGCGCCGACCGAGCCGAGCGCCATCGCGCTGCCGGTGACCAGCAGCAGCCAAGCGGCGCCGCCCAGCGCGACCACGGCGACGGCAGCGAACGCCGTGGATCGGCTGGTCGCGGTCGCCAGCACCTCGTCGGTCCGGCCGTCGTGCTCCTCGCTGCCCCCGTGGCCGACCACACCGGCCACGAAGCAGGTGATCACGACCGCCCCGACGGACACCAGCGCCGCGACGAGTGTCTTCTGCAGAGCTCCGACGCCACCGAGCCGCTCCACCATCCTGCGAGCGTCGCCGGAGTCGAGGATCGAGCCCACGCCCGGGACGATCGCCGCCATCAACGCTCCGAGCAGAGCGCACGCGACCGACCAGACCGCCAGGCTGGTGGCGTGGACCTTGAGGTTCAGCGCCAGCGCATCGGCCAGCCGCGGCGAGCCCGTGGCCGGACCGGGTCGGTCTGCGACGAGACCGGCGCCGAGGTCCCGGCGGGCCCGGAGGACCATGGCGCCGCCGACCAGGACGGTCGTGAGCACCAGGTCGAGCAGGACGACCCAGCCACGCGGGTCGGACCACGCTCGTAGCCGGGTCGACCAGCCGAAAGGCGACAGCCAGCTGAGCCAGCCGGCCGGGGTCGTGTCCCCCACGGCCCTCAGCCCGAAGAGCACCGCCACGGTGCCGGCCGCGGCGGACCCGCAGGTCCGCGCGTTGGCCGACAGCTGGGCGCTGACGGCGCCGACGCCCGTGCCCACGAGCCCGATCCCGAGCCACGAGGCTGCGAACCAGACCGATCCCCGGACAGGCAGACCGCCGGCGATGTCGGCGAGGCCGGCAAGCACTGCGACCAGCAGCGACGTGAGCGCACCGACGAGCACCGAGCTCGCGAGCGGTGCTCGCGGGTCGATCGCCAGGCCGCCGAGCAGCTCGGCTCGCCCGGACTCCTCCTCGACGCGGGTGTGCCGGCGTACCAGCGCGATCGCGAGCGCCATCACCAGGACGGCGTAGGTCACGGTGGTCTTCGTCATCGCCAGCTCGCCGAGGCTGTGCACGTCGAGGATCGGGCCGTACAGCGCGACCAGGGCCGAGCTCGCGTTGATGGACTCGGCCGAGGAGACCCGGTCGGCCGACGTGGTGTACAGGCTGCCGGTCGCCGCCGCGGACGCGTAGCACATCGCGGTGAGCACCGCAGTCCAGGCCCCGATCAGCAGCCGGCTCCTGCGGAAGGAGAAGCGCGTCAGCTGGAGGAGGCCGGTCATCCCACCGGGTCCTTCCGATAGGCATCGAGGAACAGCTCCTCCAGCGATGGCGGGCTGCTCGTCAGCGTGCGTACGCCGGCCGCGGTCAGGGCGCCCAGCACCGCCGGCAGCCCGTCCGGCTCGACGGTGCACGAGACCACGGACCCCTCGACGACCAGGTCGTGGACGCCGGGTACGCCGGTCAGGTCGGGCACCGCGTCGAGGACCTGGGCCACGACTTTGGACCGGTGGAGGTGACGCATCGCGTCCAGCGACCCGGTCTCGACGGCCCGCCCTTCGCGGATGATCGTCACCCGGTCGGCGAGCCGTTCCACCTCGCTGAGGATGTGGCTCGAGAGGAGCACCGTGGTCCCGTCCTCCGTGCGCTCGGCCACGCAGTCGGCAAAGACCTGTTCCATCAGGGGGTCGAGGCCCGAGGTCGGCTCGTCCAGGATCAACAGCTCGGCAGGCGCGGCGAGCGCGGCCACGAGGGCGACCTTCTGCCGGTTTCCCTTCGAGTACGCGCGGCCCTTCATGGTCGGGTCGAGCTGGAAGCGCTCCAGCATCTCCGCGCGCCAGGGGTGGTCGGCCGGTGCCCCGCGCATCCGCAGGAACATGTCGATGATCTCGCCACCGGTGAGGTTGGGCCACAGGCTCACGTCACCCGGCACGTAGGCGAGACGCCGGTGCAACGCCGCCGCCTCCGCCCACGGGTCCCCATCGAACAACCGGACGTCTCCCGCGTCCTTGCGCAGCAGTCCCAGCAGAACCCGGATCGTGGTCGACTTGCCGGCGCCGTTCGGGCCGAGGAAGCCGTGCACCTCGCCCGCGCGAACGGACAGGTCGAGACCGTCCAGGGCCCGGGTGGTGCCGAACGTCTTGACCAGACGCCGGATGCTGATCACCTCGGGCTCGTGCGTCGCCTCCTCCACAGGCACGACGGTACTCGTCGTTCATCGAATCTTGAACGTTCAGAATGCTTGTTACGATGTGACCTGTGTCCAGCCGCTCCGTCGAGCAGTTCGGTGCCGCGCTCGCCGACGCCGGACTCCCCTCGTTGCCGTCACGCGTCTTCTCGGCACTGCTGATGGACGACGACGGCCGGATGACGTCCGCCGAGCTGACGCAGTGCCTCGGCGTGAGCGCTGCCGCGGTGTCGGGTGCGGTCACCTACCTCGGCCACCTGCAGATGATCCGGCGCGAGCGCGAGCCCGGCTCGCGCCGTGACGTGTACGTCGTCGACGACGACGCGTGGCACGGCATGATGGTCCGCCGCGAGCGGCTCTACGCACCGCTGCTGCGTGCGCTCGACACCGCGATCGACGACCACGGGCCCGGTGACCCGGCGTACCACCGGATCCGGATGAGTGCGGAGTTCCTGCGCTACGTCGACGCGGAGATGGGCAAGCTCGCCGAGGGCTGGGCCGCGCGCCGCCGCGAGCTCGACGTCGAATGACGCGGCGCCCGGAGGGCCTCTAGGGTCGGCTCGTGACCATGCTGCTCGACACCACCGTCCGATCCCTGCACCGCATCGCGCTGGAGAAGCAGCGTGAGGGACGCGTGCCCGGTCTGTACGCCGCGGTGTGCCGCGGCGGGAGCCAGATCTGGGGCGAAGGAGTCGGCGTCGCCGACGTGGGCACCGGCCGGGCCCCGAGCGCGGACGACCAGTTCCTCGTCGCGTCCAACACCAAGACCTTCATCGCGGTGATGGTGATGCAGCTGCGCGACGAGGGCCGGCTCTCGCTCGACGACCTGCTCGGTGACCACGTGCCCGAGGTGTCGCACCCGCTCACGATCCGGCAGTGCCTGGCCCATGTCTCGGGCATGGCCCGCGAGCCGCTCGGCGACGTCTGGGAGACCCTCGAGAACCCGACGGCCAAGGAGCTCCGGCGCGACTTCGACGACGTCGAGCGAGTCCTCAGGCCGCACCAGCACTGGCACTACTCCAACGTCGTCTACGCCATGCTCGGCCAGCTGGTCGAGGAGCTCGACGGACGCCCGTGGGAGGAGTCACTGCGCGTCCGGCTGCTGGAACCGCTGGAGATGCGGCGTACCACCAACGGTTTCGACGACGGGCCGCACGTCACCGGGTACTACGTCGCGCCGTACGACGACGTGCCCCGGCCCGAGCCGGTGATGGATCTCAAGGGGCTGGCTCCGTGCGGCGGCCTCGCGAGCACCGCGAGCGACCTCGCGACGTGGTCGGCGTTCGTCGCGGACCCGGGGGACCTGCTGTCGGCGGACACGATGGAGGAGATGTGCCAGCCGCAGATCCTGCTCACGACCGATGTCTGGAACGCCGCGATGGGCCTCGGGTTCTTCCTGATCCGTTCCGAGACGGGTCGCACCTACGTCGGTCACACGGGCGGCATGCCGGGCCACATCACCGGGGTGTTCACCCATCGCGAGTCCGGCACGGGTGGGATCGTCCTGATGAACAACTCCGCGCCTCCTGCGCCCGACGCGTTCGCGATCGAGCTGGCCGACCACGTCGTCGAGCACGACCCGGTCGACCCCGAGCCCTGGCGGCCCGGCGCGTCGGTGCCGGACGAGCTGCGCCCGATCCTCGGTCGCTGGTTCTCCGAGGGGCAGCCGTTCGTCTTCTGGGTCGAGCAGGGGACGCTCCTCGCCCGCATCGACAAGCCGGCTGCAGCCACGATGAGCCCGTCGCGCTTCGTCAGGGTCGAGGACGACGTGTACCGCGACATCTCCGGGCGGGAACGAGGGGAGCTGCTGCGCGTCACCCGGAACGCCGACGGGTCCGTGGCCAAGCTGAACTGGGCGACCTACCTCTTCACCCGCGAGCCGATCGCCTTCGGCGAGCACCTGCGCGGCTCGGCATCGCCCTCGCACCAGGCGTAGGGCTCACGGGCGTTCGACGGCGCGCAGCACGTCACCTGCTCGGGCAGGGATGACCGCGCCCTCAACCGGGTCGGGCTCGCCGCTGGCAGCGGCGGACCGGGTGCGGTCTGCTCGAACGGTCGACCAAGCGGCGACCCTTCGGCCGGGTCCTCCCTCGCACACCGCACACACGGGGCCGAGGCGCCAGGCCCCCCGTCAGCACCGCGACCTCGGTCGAGCGGCCACCCGCCTCCCGGACGTCGTCATCACGTCACGACGTCCACGACATCCACGGGCCATCCCTCGGCGTTGACCACCTCGATCCGGACGGACGCGGCATCGGCGACGGCCTGGTCGAGGACCGCGCGTCGCGGGTCGGGCACGGCGAGCCACGGCCCGACCCGGGTCAGCCGCCGCAGCCGGGGGTCCGCCAGCACCTCGTCGACGGCCCCGTGGTCGCCGCCGGTGACGACCGGCATACCCGACCCGCCCAGGATCCTGGCCGCGTGCTCGGCCGCCGCCTCGTAGGCCTCGCGTGCCTGGTTGTCGCGGCGCCGGGCGAAGCGCTGCTGGCTCTGTCCCCCGGCCTTGGTCCTCCCTTGGACGTGTCGCCGTCCGACGCGGTGCTCCTGCAGGACGGCGTGGCGGAGCCGGGCGACGGCGAAGCCCCCCTTGCGCACGAGCAGCACGCCCCAGTGGTCGGGCCAGGTCACCGACGCGGCGAAGGACTCGGCATCGGGGGGCCCGGCGTACGCCGTCTCGAAGGGCAGGCAGGCGACGAAGGAGGACCCGTCCGTCGCGCGACCGGTGAGGGCGCCGTCGTGCACCTCGAGCGACGCCTCGCCGTGACGTGCGCCGAAGTTCTCCACCCAGCGGACGACCCGGTCCCGGGGGATCCTCACCTCACTCACGAACCGGTCACCACCGGCGTCAGCCCCAGGTCACGCGGGCGCCCTCCGCCCACAGCTCGAGGCTGTCGTCAGCGACCTCGTCGCTGCGGTTCCACAACGTCAGGTACAGCGCCACGGCCGATCCGCGGAGCACGACGTCCGCCTCGTCGTCCCCGAGGCCGCGGGCGGTCACCGGCGCCTGCTGGCTGACCGCCACCAGCCAGCGCTGGTCCGCGTCCTCCGGTAGCACAGCGATCGTGATCGGGTCGTCTGCCCGTAGCCGGGAGCCGGGTCGTGGCAGGAACCCGGTCAGCAGCTCGTCGATCCCGTCCAGGGCGACCTCGCGATGGATCCAGGTGTCGGCCGAACGCGGGTAGCGTCCGAGCGCTGCCGACAGCGCGTCGACGGCGTGGATGGTGGTCTCGTGACACTGCCGTCGTGCCCAGAAACGCTTCGGGGCCGGCGCGTCGGCGAGGAAGACGAACGCCTCGAGCTCGTCGGCTGCGTCCTGCAGCGACGCCACCAGGTCGTCGGCCCCGGACCGCAGCCAGGTCAGCGGATCCTCCGACTCCATACCCTCACGCTCGACCGCGTCGAGGTCGAGGCGTTGTCCGAGGAGGTGCCCCCGCGCCCAGCGGTGTACGAGCCCCTGATGGGCGACCAAGCGGCGTACGTCCCAGTCGGGCGTCGTGGGAACGGCCGTCTCGAGCCCCGCCGCGCGACCGGACGCCGTGAAGGCCGCGACCGCTGCCTGGAGCCCCTCCAGGTGCTGCTCGAGCTGCATGGCCGCAGTCTGGCAGCCGAGGCGTCGTTCGCGCGCGAGAGATTTCTCGGGACCTCGTCGGCCCTCAGCCGCCCAGAGCGTCCAGTGCGGCCATGTCGTCGGCGCTGAGGCTGAACCCGCCCACGTCGGCGTTGGAGCGGATGCGGTCGGCGTTGACCGACTTGGGGATCACCACGATCCCGTGCTGCAGGTGCCAACGGATGATCACCTGCGCCGGACTGCGCCCTAGGCGCCCCGCGATGTCGACGATGGTCGGGTGGGTGAGCGTGCCCCCACGGAGCGCGCTGTACCCCTCGAGCACGATTCCGCGGCGCTCGTGGTCGGCCACGACCTCGGCGTCGTAGAGGAGCGGGCTCCATTCGATCTGGTTCACCGCGGGCGTGACGCCGGTGGCCTTCGTGACCTCGTCGAGCAGCGCGCCGTCGAAGTTGCTCACGCCGATGTCGCGGACGAGTCCGCTCTCGCGAGCCTCCACGAACTCACCCCACAGGTCCGAGTTGGCCGCCCCCTCCCCGGGCCAGTGGATGAGCCACAGGTCGAGGTGGTCGGTGCGCAGTCGGTCGAGGCTCTCCCGGATGGTGTCGAGGCCGGACCCGGCACGGTTCGGCGGGCACTTCGTGGTGACGAACACGTCCTCACGGGGTACGCCGCTCTCCGCCAGGGCACGTCCGACCTCGCCCTCGTTGCCGTAGACCAGCGCGGTGTCGAGGTGGCGGTACCCCACCTCGAGGGCGACGGACGTCGCACGGATGGCGTCGTCGCCCTTGATCTGCCAGGTGCCGAAGCCGAGCAGCGGCATCCGGCCGCCCTGGCTGAGGGTGTGGGTGTGCTCGGGGATCTGGACGGCTTCGGTCATAGGGCGAGCCTACGGGGAGGAGATCGGACAGCCGGTCCCGGCCTCGGCTGATCGTCAGACCGTCTCGCCCGCAAGCAGGCTGGGCGTTCGCCCCGGTCGCTCCGTTCCCGCTCCCGCGGGTCTGCAGTCCTCGCTCAGACGTTGAAGCCGAGCGCACGGAGCTGCTCACGGCCGTCGTCGGTGATCTTGTCCGGACCCCACGGCGGCATCCACACCCAGTTGATGAGGACGTCGTTCACCATGCCCTCGAGCGCGGTGTTGGTCTGGTCCTCGATGACGTCGGTGAGCGGGCAGGCCGCCGACGTCAGGGTCATGTCGATGACCGCATTGGTGTCCTGGTCGACGTGGACGCCGTAGACCAGACCGAGGTCGACGACGTTGATCCCGAGCTCGGGGTCGACGACGTCCTTGAGCGCCTCGGTGACGTCCTCGATCGTCGTGGTGGACGTGCCGGTGCCGGAGACCTCGGGCACCTCCGGCAGGTCGCCGTGGCGGTCTGCCTGTGCTGTCCCGGGCTCGACGGGGTCGGGCGTCATTCCGTGTCCTCCTTGGTCTCGACCAGCTCGACCGTCGAGACCGGCTGGGCCTGGGAAGCCGGCTCGGCCGGCGCATCCGGCTCGGCCGCCGAGAGGGTCGCATCCTTCCAGGCCATCCAGGACAGCAGGGCGCACTTGATCCGCGCCGGGAACCGGGCGACGCCGGCGAACGCGATGCCGTCCTCCAGCACCTCCTCGTCCGGCTCGACCTGGCCCCTGCCCTGCATGAGGGTCAGGAACTCGTCGTGGATCACCATCGCGTCGTCCACGGGCTTGCCGATCACCAGGTCGGTCAGCACCGATGCGGACGCCTGCGAGATCGAGCACCCGAGCGCGTCGTACGACACGTCCTCCACCCGCTTCCCCGCCGGACCGTCTGCCAGGTGAACCCGGAGCGTCACCTCGTCCCCGCACGTCGGGTTGACGTGGTGGACCTCCGCCTCGAAGGGCTCCCGGAGACCCTTGTGGTGGGGGTTCTTGTAATGGTCGAGGATGATCTCCTGGTACAGGGCATCCAGCTCGGTGCTCATCTCGTTCA
Source organism: Actinomycetota bacterium (assembly GCA_046735295.1). GTDB lineage: Bacteria > Actinomycetota > Actinomycetes > Propionibacteriales > Nocardioidaceae > Nocardioides. The sequence continues at coordinate 29,500 of JBKPTA010000017.1, forward strand.
GTCCAACCGGAAGTAGCGACGGGTGTATTCCAGCCCCTCGACCAGCGCGTCGATCTCCGCCGGGGTCGTGTAGAGGTACGACGACATCCGGGTCGAGCTCTGCACGCCGAACCGCGCGTGGGCCGGCTTGGCGCAGTGGTGGCCGGCGCGCACCGCGATGCCGCGGGTGTCGAGCACGGTGGCGATGTCGTGCGGGTGGACCCCGGGGATCTCGAACGAGATGGCACCACCGCGACGCGTCGCGTCGAGGGGCCCCAGCACTCTCAGCCCGGGCACGGTATGCAGACCCTCGAGGGCGTACGCCGTGACCGCCTGCTCGTGCCGGTGGACGTTGTCCATGCCGAGCACCGACAGGTAGTCGACGGCCGCGCCCAACCCGACAGCCTCGACGATCGGGGGGGTGCCCGCCTCGAACTTGTGCGGCACCGGCGCATACGTCGAGCGCTCCATCGAGACCGTCTCGATCATCTCGCCGCCACCGAGGAACGGCGGCAGCTGGTCGAGCACGACACGACGGCCCCAGAGCACGCCGATACCGGTCGGCCCGACCACCTTGTGACCGGTGAAGGCGAGCAGGTCCGGACGCTCCTCCTCGGGCATCCCGGCCAGGTCGATCGGCAGCTGTGGTGCGGCCTGCGAGGCATCGACGACCACCAGCGCGCCCACATCGTGGGCACGACGTGCGATCTCTCCGATCGGGTTGATCGTCCCGAGCATGTTCGAGACCCAGACCAACGAGACGACCTTCGTCCGCTCGGTGATCAGGCTGTCGACGTCGGACAGGTCGAGCTGACCGTCGTCGTCCAGGCCGAACCAGCGCAGCGTGGCACCGGTGTGCTCACACAGCAGCTGCCACGGGACGATGTTCGAGTGGTGCTCCATCTCGGTGATGACGACCTCGTCGCCGGGACCGACGTGCCGCTCCCCCGGCCACGCCATCGTGTGGGCCGCGAGGTTCAGCGCCTCGGTGGCGTTCTTGAGGAACACCACCTCGTCCCGGTCGGGTGCCCCGAGGAACGCCGCCACCTTGTCCCGGGCGGCCTCGTACGCCGCCGTCGCCTCGGCACCGAGCTGGTGCATCGCTCGGGCGATGTTGGCGTTGTGGCGTTCGAGGTGGTCGACCATCGTGTCGATCACCACCTGCGGCTTCTGCGAGGTGTTCGCCGAGTCGAGGTAGACCAACGGCTGCCCGGCTCCGGCGCTGCTCTGGAGCACGCGCGCCAGGATCGGGAAGTCCTTGCGGACGACCTCCAGGTCCGGGAGCAACCCCTCCATCAGGTCTCCTTTCGACTCACGTGGTGCCGAGACGGTCGCGGGGCGACCTCAGGCGCCCCGCACGCCTGTCTCGACACCACTTGCGACCGCCGCTCGAACGTACTTGTCGTAGCCCTCGGACTCCAGCTGCTCGGCGAGCTCCGGCCCGCCCTCGTCGACGATCCGCCCCGCCACGAACACGTGCACGAAGTCGGGCTCGATGTAACGCAGGATCCGGGTGTAGTGCGTGATCAGCAGGACGCCCTTGCCCTCCTGCCTGCGGAACCGGTTGACACCCTCGCCGACGATCTTCAGTGCGTCGATGTCGAGGCCGGAGTCGGTCTCGTCGAGCACCGCCAGCCTGGGATTCAGCAGCTCCAGCTGAGCGATCTCGTGACGCTTCTTCTCGCCTCCCGAGAACCCTTCGTTGACCGAGCGGGTGCCGAAGGTCGGGTCGAGATTGAGCTGCTCGAGCGCGGCGTTCACGTCCTTGACCCAGGTACGGAGCTTGGGCGGCTCGCCGTCGAGCGCCGTCTTGGCCGTGCGCAGGAAGTTGGACACCGACACGCCGGGTACCTCGACGGGGTACTGCATGGCCAGGAACAGCCCTGCCCGCGCCCGCTGGTCGACGGTCATCGCGAGCACGTCCTGCCCGTCGAGCGTGACCGATCCGGACACGATCGTGTACTTCGGGTGGCCGGCGATCGAGTAGGCCAAGGTCGACTTGCCCGACCCGTTCGGGCCCATGATCGCGTGGGTCTCGCCGTCCCGGATGGTCAGCGTGACGCCCTTGAGGATCTCCTTCTCCTCGTCGTCGGCGGTGACCGACACATGGAGGTCCTTGATCTCCAGGGTGCTCATTGCGGTGCAACTCCGTTCAGGGTGGTGGAGGCGTCGACGTACACGTCGGTGCCGCGTACCTCGACGGGGAACGTGGCCACCGGCTCGGTGGCGGGGAGGCCGGTGGGCTTGCCGGTGCGCAGGTCGAAGCGCGAGCCGTGCAGCCAGCACTCGACGGTGCAGCCCTCGACGTCGCCCTCGCTGAGCGGGACGTAGGAGTGGGAGCAGGTGTCCTCGACTGCGAAGACCTCGTCGCCGTGGCGCGCGATCGCGACGTCCTGGTCGCCGATGGTCACGCCGAGTGCCTCGCCGTCGCGGAGCTCGTCGAGTGCACACGCCCTCTGGAAGGTCATGAGACGTCCTCGAGGACGTTCTTGGCGAGCTCGGCCTCGACCGTGTCGGCCAGCTGCTGCTCGAGCTCGGGGACGGCGATCCGCCGGATCAGGTCGTTGAAGAAGCCGTGGACCACCAGGCGTCGCGCCTCGTCCTCGGCGATGCCGCGCGATCGCAGGTAGAACAGCTGCTCGTCGTCGAAACGGCCGGTCGCCGACGCGTGGCCGGCACCTGCGATCTCCCCCGTCTCGATCTCGAGGTTCGGCACCGAGTCGGCCTGGCAGCCGTCGGTGAGGACGAGGTTGCGGTTCTCCTCGTAGGTCTCGATGCCCTCGGCCACCTTGCGGATCAAGACGTTGCCGATCCAGACGGTGTGGGCTCCCTCGCCCTGCAGAGCGCCCTTGTAGGTCACGTGGCTCTTGGTCTTGGGTGCCGTGTGGTCCACGAACAGGCGGTGCTCGATGTGCTGGCCGGCATCGGCGAAGTACAGCCCCAGCATCTCGACGTCGCCGCCGGGACCGGCGTACTCGGCTGTCGTGTCGTGCCGCACCACGGCTCCGCCGAAGGTGACGTCGACGTGCTTGAAGCGGGCGTCCCGGCCGACCGCGGCGTGTCGGTGTCCGACATGCACCGCGTCGTCGTCCCACTCGTCGATGCTGACGACGGTCAGCGTGGCCCCGTCACCCACGACGACCTCGACGTTGTCGGCGAGCGTCGCCGACCCCACGAAGCGGAGCACCACGGTGGCTCGGCTGTGGGCGCCGGCGGTGATGACGGTGTGGATGGCTGTCGCGTGCTCGACGTCCGCGCCGGTGAGGGTGATCACCACGGGCGCCGCCAGCTCGGTCTCGGCCGGAATCGTGACGGCGTAGCGCTGGGTGGCGCCGTGCCACACCCGGGCGGCGATCCGGTCGGTGGGCACGAATCCGCTCGATCCGAGCCGCGGGTCACCGACCTCGACGGCCTCGAACTCGGCACCCTCAGGGAGGTCGTACGCCGGCTCGAGCGCCGAGCCGTCGAGCGCGGCGTCCGCGTGCAGACCGCGCAGCCGCTTGAGCGGCGTGAACCGCCAGATCTCCTCACGACCCGTCGGCACCGCGTGGTCGTCGACCTCGAACGACCGTCGCGGGTGCAGGTGGGAATCGACGCGCTCGACCTCGAGCGCGTCCGCTACCGCGGTCACTACCCGACTGCTCCTTCCATCTGGAGCTCGATGAGCCGGTTCAGCTCGAGGGCGTACTCCATCGGCAGCTCCTTGGCGATCGGCTCGACGAACCCGCGCACGATCATCGCCATCGCCTCGTCCTCGGCCATGCCGCGTGACATCAGGTAGAAGAGCTGGTCGTCGGAGACCTTCGAGACGCTCGCCTCGTGACCCATGGACACGTCGTCCTCGCGGATGTCGACGTACGGGTAGGTGTCGGACCGAGAGATCTGGTCGACCAGGAGGGCGTCACAGAGGACGTTGGACCTCGAGCCGTGGGCGCCCTCATTGATCTGGATCAGCCCTCGGTACGACGTGCGGCCGCCACCGCGCGCCACGCTCTTGCTCAGGATCGAGGACGAGGTGTTCGGCGCAGCGTGCACCATCTTCGCTCCGGCGTCCTGATGCTGGCCCTCGCCGGCGAAGGCGATCGACAGCGTCTCGCCCTTGGCGTGCTCGCCGAGCAGGTAGACCGCCGGGTACTTCATGGTCACCTTCGAGCCGATGTTGCCGTCGACCCATTCCATGGTCGCCCCGGCGTCGCACGTGGCCCGCTTCGTGACCAGGTTGTAGACGTTGTTCGACCAGTTCTGGATGGTCGTGTACCGACAGCGCCCACCCTTCTTCACGATGATCTCGACGACCGCGGAGTGCAGAGAGTCACTGGAGTAGATCGGCGCGGTGCAGCCCTCGACGTAGTGCACGTAGGCGTCCTCGTCGACGATGATCAGCGTCCGTTCGAACTGGCCCATGTTCTCGGTGTTGATGCGGAAGTAGGCCTGCAGCGGGATGTCGACGTGCACGCCCTTCGGCACGTAGATGAACGAGCCGCCCGACCACACCGCGGTGTTGAGGGCGGCGAACTTGTTGTCGCCGACCGGGATCACGGTGTTGAAGTACTCCTGGAACAGGTCCGGGTGCTGCTTCAGAGCGGTGTCCGTGTCGAGGAAGATCACGCCCTGCTCCTCCAGGTCCTCGCGGATCTGGTGGTAGACGACCTCGGACTCGTACTGCGCGGCGACCCCTGCGACGAGGCGCTGCTTCTCCGCCTCGGGGATGCCGAGCCTGTCGTAGGTGTTCTTGATGTCCTCGGGCAGGTCCTCCCACGAGGCCGCCTGCTTCTCGGTGGAGCGGACGAAGTACTTGATGTTGTCGAAGTCGATGGCCGAGAGGTCGGAGCCCCACGTGGGCAGCGGCTTGCGGCCGAACAGCTTGAGACCCTTCAAGCGCAGATCCAGCATCCACTGCGGCTCGTTCTTCTTCCCCGAGATGTCGCGCACGACCTCCTCGTTGAGGCCGCGCTTGGCCACGGCACCGGCGTCGTCGCGGTCCGCCCAGCCGAACTGGTACCGGTCGCGCAGGCCCTTCAGCTCCGGGTTGAGCTCTTCGATGGACGTCATCGCGTCTCCTTGCCGATCGGACGGTTGGTCGGGCTCGTCGCGTTGGTCGAGCTCGTCGCGTTGGTCGAGCTCGTCGTCGAGACCAGAGGCCTCTGGGTGCTGGTGGGGTGCGGGATGCACGTGGTGCAGACGCCGTCGCCGTGGGCGATGGTGGCCAGGCGCTGCACGTGCCGGCCGAGCACCTTGCCGATCGCCTGCGTCTCCGCCTCGCACAGCTGCGGGAACTCGTGGGCGACGTGCGACACCGGGCAGTGCTGCTGGCACAGCTGCTCGGCCTCGAGGCCGTCGAGGAGGGGCAGTGACCGCACGGATGCGGCATACCCCTCGGCCGAGAAGACCTTGGCCAGCGCCTCGGCCGGCGTGAGGTCCGGCTCCGCTGCGGCGACGGTTGCGTAGTCACGCTCGACGAACGCCACCCGGCGCCGGGCGAACTCCACGACGGCCTCGTCGCCGCCCGTCTCGGCGAGATACCGGAGGGCCTGGACGGCCAGGTCGTCGTACTGCTGGTCGAAGTGGTCGCGTCCCGTCTCGGTGATCGCGAAGACCTTCGCGGGGCGTCCTCGGCCCCGCGCGGCCGTCGGCCGCGGGTCACGCGCCTCCAGGGCTCCCTCGTCCAGCAGGTGGTCGAGGTGCCGGCGGACGGCGGCCGGCGTCAGGTCTAGCCGCTCGGCCAGGGTAGCCGCGGTCGAGGGCCCGTTGACCAGGATCGACCGGACGACGCGCTCCCGTGTCGACTGGTCTCCAGCGCCCACTGCGCCCCTAGGATCGCTGAATTCCACAACGCCAGTGTGCCGTTAATGAGCCCGGTGGTTCAAGCAAGGGTCGCCTTACCCCGCCGGGACGGTCTTCGGCTGCTGCCTGCTCCGCCGGGACCTACCGGAGAGCGTCGCCGCTTCCGGGCGTAGGGTGCGCGTCATGCCGGGATCCATCCTTGGGACGCAGGTACGCCGGATCGAGGACGAGGAGCTCCTCCTCGGGCGGGGCACCTTCGTGGACAACCTCGACGACGACGGCGTCGCGCACGCGGTGTTCGTCCGCAGCCCGTTCGCGCACGCCGACATCAACGGCGTCGACACCTCGCAGGCGGCCGCCCTGGACGGCGTCATCGCGGTCTTCACCTCCGACGACCTCGGGCGCGGGCGCATCCCGGGCTTCGCCAACGTGAACAAGATGGTGCAGCGGCCGGCCCTCGCCGTCCGCAAGGTGCGCTACGTGGGCGACCCGGTCGCCCTGGTGGTCGCCGAGACCCGGGCGCTGGCGATGGACGCCGCCGAGCTCGTGGACGTCGACTACGACGCCCTGCCGGCCGTGACCGACATCGAGGCGGCGCTCGCCGAGGACGCTCCCCTGCAGTTCGAGGAGGTCGGATCCAACCTCGCGACCTTCCGCGCCGCGCGCGACACCGCGGACGTGCTGGAGGGCGCCGAGCACGTCACCCGGGTGCGCATGGTCAACCAACGGCTGGCGGTCGCGCCCATCGAGGGCAATGCGATCCTGGTCCGCCCCACCGCCGGCGGCATCGAGGCCTGGCTCTCGACCCAGCACCCGCACCTGGCCAAGGAGCTGCTGGCCGCCGCGCTCGGCGTCGAGGAGGAGCACGTGCGCGTCGTCGCCCCGCACGTCGGTGGCGCCTTCGGGGGCAAGGCGGGCTCGAGCTCCGAGCATGCCGCGATCGCGATCGCAGCCCGCAAGCTCGGGTCACCGGTGAAGTGGACCGAGACCCGTAGCGAGGCGATGCTGTCGATGCAGGGCCGCGGGCAGGTGCAGTACGTCGAGCTGGGGCTCACGCACGACGGCACCATCACCGGGCTGCGGATGCGGGTCCTGGGCGAGTGCGGCGCCTACGCAGGCTTCGGCGGCGCCCTGGCGACCGGCCCGACGTACATGATGGCACCGGGGCCCTACGTCGTACCCCGGCTGCGATACGACGCCATCGGCGTGATGACCAACACCGCGCCGGTGGGCGCGTTCCGCGGCGCCGGCCGGCCTGAGGCCGCCGCCGCCGTCGAGCGGGTCATGGACGTGGCGGCGCAGGAGCTCGGCCTGCTCCCCGAGGAGATCCGGCGGAAGAACCTGATCCCGAAGGACGCCTTCCCCTACCAAACCCAGACCGGCCAGACCTACGACGTCGGCGACTACGAGCTCGCGCTCCAGGAGGCGCTACGGGTCGCCGACATCGACGCCTTGCGTTCCGAGCAGCGTCGCCGCATCGAGGCGGGGGACTCTCGGCTCCTCGGCATCGGGATCGCGACCTACGTCGAGATCACCGGGTTCGGGGGGTCGGAGTTCGGCTCGGTCCAGCTCGAGCCCGACGGTTCCGTCATCGTGATGGCCGGCACCTCGTCGCACGGCCAGGGGCACGCCACGTCGTTCTCGATGATCGTGTCCGACACCCTCGGCATCCCGCTCGAGCGGATCCGGTACCGCCAGTCCGACACCGCCGTCGTCCGTTCCGGAGGCGGCACCGGCGGGTCGCGGTCGCTCCAGCTCGGCGGCAACGCCGTCAGCAAGGCCGCCGACGAGACACGGGAGAAGGCACTCGCCGTCGCCGCCCGGATCCTCGAGGCGAACCCCGAGGACGTGGTGCTGGACGACGACGGCTTCGGCGTCGCCGGCGTCCCGGGCAACCGGGTCTCGTGGCCCGACCTCGCGGCGTACGCCCACGAGCACGACGGCGGTCTCGGCGTCGACACGGACTACACCCAGGACGGCGCCACCTTCCCGTTCGGGGCACACGTCTCGGTCGTCGAGGTGGACGTCGAGACAGGACGGGTCCGGCCACTGCGCCACGTCCTCGTCGACGACTGCGGACGCATCGTCAACCCGCTGATCGTGGCCGGGCAGCAGCACGGCGGTGGCGTCCAGGGCATCAGCCAGGCGCTCTGGGAGGAGATGGTGTACGACGAGGACGGCACGCCGATCACCAGCTCGTTCGCCGACTACGCGATCCCGACGGCCGCCGACACCATCTACCTGGAGGCCTCGAACACCGAGACACCGACGCCGGTGAACCCGATCGGCGCCAAGGGGATCGGCGAGTCGGCGACCATCGGGTCGACCCCCGCCGTCCAGAACGCCGTGGTCGACGCGCTCAAGCATCTCGGCGTGAAGCACGTGGACCTGCCGTGCACGCCCGAGCGGGTCTGGCGGGAGATCCAGGACCCCCGCTCGGACGTGTGGCGTGAGCCTCCGACCGCGTTCGACAGCCTGCAGTCCGACGCCGACGAGCCCGAGGTCATCGAGGCCTAGGGTCCTTCCTACACTTGGTGCGTGTCAGCGCCGCTCGATCCGTCGGCCGGACCGGCCGTCGAGGTCGACGGGCTGGTGATGCGCTACGGCGACAAGGTCGCCGTCGACGCACTCTCGCTCACGGTCGACCGCGCCACGATCACGGCTGTGCTCGGACCGAACGGCGCCGGCAAGACCACCACCTTGGAGACGGCCGAGGGGTACCGCGCGCCCCACTCCGGCACCGTCCGGGTTCTCGGTCTGGATCCGCGCCGCGACCGGCGGGCCCTCCTTCCACGGATCGGCGTGATGCTGCAGGACGGCGGCGCGTGGAGCGGCGTCCGAGCCGACGAGATGCTGCGGCACGTCGCCCGGCTGCACGCCCACCCGCTCGACCTCGCGGCGCTGTCGGAGCGGCTGGGTCTCGGTGAGTGCGGGCGTACGCCGTACCGACGCCTCTCCGGCGGCCAGCAGCAGCGGCTGGGCCTGGCCCTGGCGATGGTCGGCCGGCCCGAGATCGTCTTCGTCGACGAGCCGACGGCCGGCATGGACCCCGCGGCCCGGCGTACCACGTGGGAGCTGCTCGAGGAGCTCCGCGACGCCGGTGTGACCGTCGTGCTCACCACGCACTACATGGACGAGGCGGAGCGACTCGCGGACCGGATCCACATCATCGACCACGGCCGGCTGATCGCCAGCGGGACGGCGCTGGAGCTCACCCGCGGCGCCCACGCGGCCACGATCCGGCTCGTGGTCACCAAGCCGTTCCCGCCGGACGCCCCGGCCTCACTGCGTCGCGCCCTGGGTGACGGGGTCGAGGTCACGCTGCTCGACGAGCTCTCGATCGTGGTCACCGGCCCGGCCAACGCCTCGAGCCTGGCCGTTGTCTCGCGCTGGTGTGAGGACAACGACGTACTGCCGGAGTCACTGACGCTCGGCCAGCGCAACCTCGAGGACGTGTTCCTCGAGCTGACCGGACGAGGGCTGGCGTCGTGACCGCGCTGGACCTGTCGCCGCGCCCGGGCGCTGCGCCGTTCCCCCGGATGGTGGCCGCGCAGGCGGCGATGGAGGGACGGCTGATGCTCCGCAACGGGGAGCAGCTGCTGCTGGCGGTGGTCATTCCGGTGATCGTGCTCGTGGGCGGCGTCCGCGGTGCCGACCACCTCTCGCTCGGCCTGACCCATCGGCCGGTCGACGTCCTCACCCCCGGCGTCCTCGCGCTGGCGGTGATGTCGACCGCGTTCACGTCGCTGGCGATCGCCACCGGCTTCGAGCGGCGGTACGGCGTGATCAAGCGGCTCGGCTCCTCGCCACTCCCCCGTTCCGGCCTGCTGGCCGGCAAGGTCGGCGGGCTGCTCGTCGTCGAGGTGCTGCAGGTCGCGGTGATCGCCGTGGTCGGACTGCTGCTCGGCTGGGACCCGGCGGGCGGGGTCGCCGCAGCCGTGCCGGCGGTGGTGGTCGGCACCGGCACGTTCGCCGCGCTCGGCCTGTTCCTCGCCGGCGTGCTCCGCGCCGAGGCCACGCTGGCCGCCGCCAACCTGGTCTACCTCCTGCTGCTGGCCGGGGGCGCGGTCGTGCTCCCCAGCTCGTCGTACGGCGCGTTCGGGCACGTCACCCGGTGGCTGCCCTCCGGCGCCCTCGGCGGCGCGATGCGGCACGCCTGCCTCGACGGTGGCATCGCCTGGGGCGACCTCGGCATCCTCGTGGCCTGGGGCGCCATCGGCGTCGTGCTGACCGCCCGGACGTTCCGATGGGAGTGAGCGTGTGGCTGCGCCGGTTCGCCTGGGCGACGCTCGTCGCCAACATCGCGGTCATCGTCACCGGTGGTGCCGTCCGCCTGACCGGGTCCGGGTTGGGGTGTCCGACCTGGCCGCGCTGCACCGACTCGTCGTTCGTCCCGCACGGTGAGCTCGGCCCGCACCAGCTGGTGGAGTTCGGCAACCGCACGCTGACATTCGTCCTGGTCGCGATCGCGGTCGCGACGTTCGTGGCGGCACGCCGGGCGGCGCGAGAGAGCGGCCGCCCCGACCTGCTTCACCTCGCCGTCGTCCTGGCCCTCGCCATCCCGGCACAGGCGGTGCTGGGTGGGATCACCGTGCTGACCGACCTCGACCCGTGGGTCGTCTCGCTCCACCTCGTGCTCTCGCTCGCGATCGTGTCCCTCGCCGTGCTGTTCCTCCACCGGGTGGACCACCCCCCGGTCACCTCCGCCAGCGGGGTCGTGCCGGCGCTCGCCTGGACGACCTACGCCGTGACGTGGGCGGTCCTGTACGCCGGCACCGTGGTGACCGGGTCGGGGCCGCACGCCGGGGACGCCAGCTCACCCCGCAACGGGCTCGACCCGCTCCAGGTCAGCCAGTTCCACGCCGACCTGGTGTTCCTCCTGATCGGGCTGACGGTCGGCATGTGGTTCGCGCAGCGGGCGACCGGCGGTGACGTGCGACCGGTCACGGCCCTGGCCGCCGTCGAGGTCCTGCAGGCCGTCGTGGGCTTCGTCCAGTACTTCACGGACCTGCCCATCGCCGTGGTCATGCTGCACATGCTCGGGGCCGGCCTCGTCGTCACGGCCGCCACGTGGCTCATGGTGACGGTGCGGGACGGGTCCTCGGACGGCGCGCGCGACCGCGAGCGACTGAGGGGGGCCGTCACCGAGACCCGTTGAGTTGGCCCTCCGGGTTCGGTCTGAGCCAGCAAGGCCAACTCAACGAGCCCGGAGGGCCAACTCAACGAGCCCGGAGGGCCAACTCAACGGAGCAGGGGCTCCAGGGCGACGGCGACGAACAGCAGGGACAGGTACAGGTTCGAGGCGTGGAAGAGGGCCATGGGCTTGATCAGGCTGAGGTCCTCGGTACCCCGGGTGCGGGCCCACATCCGATGCGCCTGCATCAGGAAGACCGCGCCGAGGACTGCCGCCACGGTCGGGTAGAGGGGCCCGGTCTGTGCGACCGGCCACAGCAGCAGCGAGGTCGCGACCATCACCCAGCTGTAGGCCACGATCTGTCCGCCGACCACCTCGGCACGCGCCACCGCCGGGAGCATCGGGACGTCGACGCCGGCGTAGTCCTCGCGGTAGCGCAGCGCCAGCGCCCAGGTGTGCGGTGGGGTCCAGAAGAACACCACGAGGAACAGCACGACCGGTGGCCAGGCCAGGTGGTCGGTGACCGCCGTCCAGCCGATCAGCGCGGGGAAGCAGCCGGCGAGACCGCCCCAGACGATGTTCTGCGTGGTACGTCGCTTCAGCAGCATCGTGTAGACGAACAGGTAGAAGCACTCGGCCACGACCGACAGCGCGGCCGACAGCGGGTTCACCCGGACGGCCAGGACGACGGTGGCGACCACACCAAGCACCAGCCCGAACGTCAGCGCCGCCGTCGGCGACACGATGTGTCGCGGGATCGCCCGGCGTCGGGTACGACGCATCTGCTCGTCGATGTCGCGGTCGTAGACGCAGTTGAGGGCCGAGGCCGAGCCGGCCGACAGCGAGCCGCCCACCACGGTGGCCACGACCAGGCCGAGGTCAGGAACCCCGCCGGCCGCGAAGAACATCACCGGGACCGTCGTCAGCAGCAGGAGCTCGATCACCCGTGGCTTGGTGAGACCGACGTAGGCCCCCACCACGTCTCGGAGACCGGCAGGGCCGGCCGCCCCCTCCACCTCCGGCAGATGACGGGCCGCCGCTGCTCGGTGGCCGACGTATGTCACACGGGATCCTCGGGTACGGACGGGTGGAGCAGGAGTGGGGCCCAGCAGGTGCCTCGCAGTCTATCGTCCGGCATGAGTAGGCTCGGAGATGCCCGAGCCGACCCCGTCCGGGGGATGGGAACAGGGCCCCGCAGGGCCGTCCGAGACGTTTCGGGAAGGAAAAGACCGCGTGAGCCCGACACCCGCCAAGCTGGACTGGAACGAGCTGGACGACCAAGCCGTCGACGCGGTCCGCGTGCTGGCCATGGATGCCGTGCAGAAGGTCGGAAACGGCCACCCCGGCACCGCGATGAGCCTCGCGCCCGCGGCATACCTGCTCTTCCAGAAGGTGATGCGGCACAACCCGGCCGACCCACACTGGCCGGGCCGCGACCGGTTCGTGCTCAGCTGCGGCCACTCCAGCCTCACCCTGTACATCCAGCTGTTCCTCGGCGGCTGGGGCCTCGAGCTCGACGACCTCAAGGCTCTGCGCACGTGGGGCAGCAAGACGCCCGGACACCCCGAGTACGGCCACACCGCAGGCGTCGAGACCACGACGGGCCCCCTCGGCCAAGGCATCGGCAACGCCGTGGGCATGGCCATGGCGGCCCGCCGTGAACACGGTCTGCTCGACCCGAACGCCGCGATGGGCAGCTCACCCTTCGACCACCAGGTGTATGCGATGTGCTCGGACGGAGACATCGAGGAGGGCGTGTCGGCGGAGGCCTCGGCGATCGCCGGGGTCCAGCAGCTCGGGAACCTCACCTTGATCTACGACCACAACCGGATCTCGATCGAGGACAACACCGACATCGCCCTGGCCGAGGACGTCGGGGCGCGCTACGAGGCCTACGGCTGGCACGTCCAGCACGTCGACTGGACCCACGACGGCACGGCCTACCGCGAGGACGTGCGAGCGCTCCACGACGCGATCCGGAAGGCCGAAGCGGTCACCGACCGGCCGAGCTTCATCGTGTTGCACACGATCATCGCCTGGCCCGCCCCGAACGCGCAGAACACCGGCAAGGCCCATGGCTCCGCGCTCGGTCCCGAGGAGGTGGCCGCCACCAAGAAGATCCTCGGCTTCGACCCCGACCAGACGTTCCAGGTCGCGCCCGCCGTCCTCGAGCACACCCGCCGGCTCGTGGAGCGCGGTCAGGCGGCTCAGGCCGCGTGGGAGGGCGAGTACGCCGCCTGGGCGCGCAAGCCGTCGGCCGACCCGGCACTCTTCGAACGGCTGCAGACGCGGACCCTCCCGGACGGCTGGGCCGACCACCTTCCGACGTTCGACGCCGACGACAAGGGCATGGCGACCCGCAAGGCCTCCGGCACCGTGATCAACGCGCTGGCCGAGCACGTGCCCGAGCTGTGGGGCGGATCCGCCGACCTCGCCGAGTCGAACAACACCACGATCGAGGGAGTCCCGTCGTTCCTCCCCGGCGACCGCGCCACCAAGATGTGGAAGGCGGACCCGCTCGCCGGCCGGGTGCTCCACTTCGGCATCCGCGAGCACGGCATGGGCGCGATCATGAACGGCATCGCGGCGCACGGCGGCACCCGCGTCTTCGGAGGGACCTTCCTCACGTTCTCCGACTACATGCGTGGCTCGGTCCGGCTCGCCGCCATCATGGGCCTGCCGGTCACCTACGTGTGGACGCACGACTCGATCGGGCTCGGCGAGGACGGTCCGACCCACCAGCCGATCGAGCACCTCGCCGCGCTCCGCGCCATCCCGGGCCTCGACATCGTGCGGCCCGCCGACGCCAACGAGACCGCCGCCTGCTGGAAGGCGATCCTCGAGCACACCGACCGGCCGGCCGGCCTGGTGCTCACCCGGCAGAACGTCCCGACGTTCCCACGCGGCACGGACGGGTTCACCGACACCAGCAACGTCCATCGCGGGGCCTACGTGCTGCTCGACAGCCCGGCTGACCTGGGCGGCGGACTGCCGGACGTCGTCCTCGTAGGCACCGGCTCAGAGGTGCAGCTGGCCGTGCGAGCCCGCGAGCTGCTCGCCGCCGACGGGGTCCGTGCCCGCGTGGTCTCGATGCCGTGCCGGGAGTGGTTCCAGTCGCAGGAGACCTCCTACCAGGAGACGGTGATCCCGCCGACGGTGAGGGCCCGGGTCTCGGTGGAGGCCGGTGTCGCGCAGGGCTGGCACGAGATCGTGGGCGACCACGGGCGGACGGTCTCCCTCGAGCACTACGGCGCGTCCGCCGACTACGCGCGCATCTACCAGGAGTTCGGCATCACCGCCGAGGCCGTCGCAGCGGCGGCCCAGGACAGCATCCGGAGCGCCACCGACTGACGCTCCCGAGGAGGGAAACATGACCGACCGTCTGAAGCAGCTCTCCGACGCAGGAGTCTCCATCTGGCTCGACGACCTCTCACGCGAGCGGATCGAGACCGGCAACCTCGCCGACCTGATGACGAACCAGCACGTCGTCGGCGTGACCAGCAACCCGTCGATCTTCCAGGCCGCCCTCAGCGAGGGTGCGCGGTACGACGCGCAGATCCGCGAGCTGGCGGCCCTCGGCACCGACCGCGACCAGGCCGTGCGCGTGCTCACCACCGACGATGTCAGGAACGCCTGCGAGATCATGCGGCCGGCGTACGACGCGAGCGGCACGGTCGACGGCCGGGTCTCGATCGAGGTCTCCCCCGGCGTGGCCCATGACACCGCCGCTACCGTCGCCGAGGCGGCTGACCTCTGGAAGACCGTCGACCAGCCCAACCTGCTGATCAAGATCCCCGGCACCAAGGAGGGCTGGCCCGCGATCACGGAGACCCTCGCCGACGGCATCAGCGTGAACGTCACCCTGATCTTCGGACTCGACCAGTACCGCCACGTGATGGAGGCGTTCGTCGCGGGCCTGGAGAAGGCGAAGGAGAACGGTCACGACCTCTCGGGCATCCACTCGGTCGCGTCGTTCTTCGTCTCGCGGGTCGACACCGAGATCGACAAGCGGCTCGACGAGTCGGGTGCCGACGCCTCACTCAAGGGCAAGGCCGGGGTCGCCAACGCGCGGCTGGCGTTCAAGGCGTACGAGGAGTTCTTCACCGGCGCCCGCTGGGCCGCCCTCGAGGCCGCCGGCGCGCGCAAGCAGCGCCCGCTGTGGGCGTCGACCGGGGTGAAGAACCCGGACTACAAGGACACGATGTACGTCGACGACCTGGTCGTCGAGAACACCGTGAACACGATGCCGGAGAAGACGTTGGACGCGGTGGCCGACCACAGCGAGATCAAGGGCGACCAGGTGCGCCCGTTCTACGCCGAGGCCGAGACCCACATGCAGGCGCTGGCCGATGCCGGTGTCGACTACGACGACGTGATCGAGGTCCTGATCAAGGAGGGCGTCGAGAAGTTCGTCAAGGCGTGGGACGAGCTGGGCGAGTCGGTCACCGAGGCGCTCGAGGCCGCCCGGTGAGCGAGGGCGCGCTCGACGCGCCCGTCGACCCGACGTCGACCGAGGCCTGGGCGCGCCTCCAGAAGCTCGCCGACGGCCTCCAGCCGGACCTCCGCGGCTGGTTCGAGGCCGACCCCGGACGGGCCGACCGGCTCGGCTTCACCGCCGCCGACCTGTACGTCGACCTGTCCAAGTCACTGCTCGACGAGGACGTCCTGGCTGCCCTCCTGGAGCTCGCCGACGAGGTGGGCGTGCTCCGGCACCGAGACGCGATGTTCGCCGGTGACCACGTCAACGTCACCGAGGACCGAGCGGTGCTGCATACGGCCCTCCGCGACCCGGCCGGTCTGCATCTCGAGGTCGACGGCCACGACGTGGTCGCCGAGGTCCATGAGGTCCTCCAGCGTGTCTACGCATTCGCCGACGATGTCCGCACCGGGTCCTGGACCGGCGTCACCGGCGAGCGCATCCGGACGGTCGTGAACATCGGGATCGGCGGCTCCGACCTCGGACCGGTCATGGCCTACGAGGCGCTCGCGCCGTACCGGCACGACGGGCTCGAGTGTCGGTTCATCTCCAACATCGACCCGACCGACACCGCGACGACGCTGGCCGGGCTGGATCCGGCCACGACGCTGTTCATCGTCTCGAGCAAGACGTTCGGGACGCTCGAGACCCTGACGAACGCCCGGCTGTGCCGCAGGTGGCTGCTCGACGGCCTGAGCGGTCACGACCAGGGCGAGGCCGTCCGGAAGCACTTCGTGGCGGTGTCGACGGCGCTGGACAAGGTCGAGGCGTTCGGGATCGACCCGGCGAACGCGTTCGGCTTCTGGGACTGGGTGGGCGGCCGCTACTCCATGGACTCCGCCATCGGCACGTCGTTGGCCGTCGCGATCGGACCGGAGCGGTTCGCCGACATGCTCGCGGGGTTCCATGCGATGGACGAGCACTTCCGCACCACCGAGCCCGCCCGGAACGTCCCGTTGCTCATGGGCCTGCTCAACGTCTGGTATGCGAACCTGCTCGGTGCCCAGAGCCACGCCGTACTCCCCTACTCGCAGCTGCTGCACCGGTTCCCGGCGTACCTCCAGCAGCTGACGATGGAGTCCAACGGCAAGGGTGTCCGCTGGGACGGTACGCCGGTCACGACCACCACCGGCGAGGTGTTCTGGGGAGAACCGGGCACCAACGGCCAGCATGCGTTCTACCAGCTGATCCACCAGGGGACCCGGCTCGTCCCGGCCGACTTCATCGCCTTCGCGAACCCGGCGTACCCCCTGCGTGACGGCGACATCGACGTCCACGAGCTGTTCCTGGCCAACTTCTTCGCCCAGACCAAGGCGCTGGCGTTCGGCAAGACGGCCGACGAGGTGCGTGCCGAGGGCACGGCCGAGCCGGTCGTCCCCGCGCGGGTGTTCCCGGGGAACCGGCCCACCACCTCGATCATGGCGTCCGAGCTGAGCCCGTCGGTCCTCGGCCAGCTGGTCGCCCTCTACGAGCACATCACGTTCGCCGAGGGAGCCGTGTGGGGCATCGACAGCTTCGACCAGTGGGGCGTGGAGCTCGGCAAGCAGCTCGCCCAACAGCTGGGCCCGGCGATCGCCGGTGACGCGGCCGCGCTGGCCGCAGAGGATGCCTCGACCCGAGCCCTGATCGGCTACTACCGGTCCCACCGCACCTCATGAGCACGACCTCGAACGACTGGGTCAACCCCCTCCGCAACCCCCAGGACCGACGGCTGCCTCGGATCGCGGGTCCCTGCGGCATGGTCCTGTTCGGCGTCACCGGCGACCTCTCGCGCAAGAAGGTGATGCCGGCGATCTACGACCTCGCCAACCGGGGGCTGCTGCCGCCTGGCTTCAGCCTGGTCGGTTTCGCGCGCCGCGACTGGGCGAACGAGGACTTCGCCCAAGTGGTGCACAACGCGGTCAAGGAGCACTCCCGCACCGAGTTCCGCGAGGAGGTGTGGAACCAGCTCGCTGAGGGCTTCCGGTTCGTTCCCGGCAACTTCGACGACGACCAGGCGTTCAGCACCCTGCGGCGTACGACGGAGGAGCTGGACGAGGCGCGCGGCACCGGCGGCAACCATGCCTTCTACCTGGCGATCCCGCCGGGATACTTCGGAGACGTCGTCGGCCAGCTCAAGGAGCACGGGCTCGCCGACCCGGCCCGAGGGTCCTGGCGCCGGGTGGTGGTCGAGAAGCCGTTCGGCCACGACGAGCAGTCGGCCCGCGAGCTCAACGAGATCCTGGCGTCCGTCTTTCCCAGTGGCTCGATCTTCCGGATCGACCACTACCTCGGAAAGGAGACGGTGCAGAACATCCTGGCGACCCGCTTCGCCAATGCGATGTTCGAGCCCATCTGGAACACCAACTACGTGGACCACGTGCAGATCACGATGGCGGAGGACATCGGGATCGCCGGCCGGGCCGGCTACTACGACGGCATCGGGGCCGCTCGCGACGTCCTCCAGAACCACCTGCTGCAGCTGATGTCGCTGGTTGGCATGGAGGAGCCGACCTCGTTCGACGCCGAGAGCCTGCGCATCGAGAAGCTGAAGCTCCTCGAGGCCGTGAGGCTGCCCCGTCGCCTCGACCTGACCACCGCCCGGGGCCAGTACGCCGCAGGCTGGCAGGGGGGTGACAAGGTCGTCGGCTTCCTCGAGGAGGAGGGGGTGCGGAAGACGTCCGTCACCGAGACCTACGCCGCGATCACGCTGCACGTGGACAACCGCCGCTGGGCCGGCGTCCCGTTCTACCTCCGCACCGGCAAGCGGCTCGGACGCCGGGTGACCGAGGTCGCCATCGTTTTCAAGTCGGCGCCGCACCTGCCCTTCACCCGTGCCGCAACCGAGGAGCTGACCCACAACGCCCTCGTGATCCGGGTACAGCCGGACGAGGGCATGACTCTCAGGTTCGGCTCGAAGGTGCCGGGCACGCAGATGGAGATCCGGGACGTGAACATGGACTTCGCCTACGGCGGGTCGTTCACCGAGTCGAGCGCGGAGGCCTACGAGCGGCTGATCCTCGACGTCCTCCTCGGCGACCCGCCGCTGTTCCCCCGGCATGCCGAGGTCGAGCGGTCGTGGCAGATCCTCGATCCGGTCCTGCAGCACTGGGCCAGCAAGGGACGTCCCGAGGGCTACCAGGCCGGCACCTGGGGCCCGACCGGAGCGGACGCCATGCTCTCCCGGGACGGCCGCTCGTGGAGACGCCCATGACGGAGGTGAGACTGTGATCGAGCTGATCGGCACGAATGCCGCGGGGATCGCCGCGGAGTTCGTCGCCTCCCGCCTGCGCGCCGGGAGCCCGGCGATGAGCATGGTGATGACGCTCATCATCGTCGTCGACGAGGAGGACGCGGAGGACGCGATGCGGGTCGCCCGGCAGGCCACCCACGAGCACCCGGCCCGGGTCCTGGGGGTGATCCTCGGCGCCGCCCGCGGAAAGCCGCAGATCAACGCGCAGGTCGGCACCGGCGCCGGGTGGACCGGCGAGACCGCGCTGATCCGGCTGCACGGTGAGGTCGTCAAGCACGCGGAGTCGGTGGTCCTGCCCCTGCTGCTTCCCGACTCGCCGGTGGCCATCTGGTGGCCGGCCGACGCGCCGGAGGACCCGGCGTCCGACCCGCTCGGGAGCCTGGCCCAGCGGCGGATCACCGACGCGGCCGCGGTCAGCCGCGGCAAGGGCAAGGCGATCCATGCGCAGTGCTCGTCGTACCACCCCGGCAACACCGACCTCGCCTGGACCCGCATCACGCCGTGGCGCGCGCTGCTCGCCGCCGCCCTCGACCAGCAGCGCCTGAAGGTGACCGGCGGCTCGGTCACCGCCGAGCGCATCAGCCCGAGCGCCGACCTGCTCGTGGCCTGGCTCTCGGACCGGCTCAAGATCCATGTGGACCGCAAGGGTTCGAACGGCCCCGGCATCACCCAGGTGCGGCTGGAGACCAAGGAGGGACCGATCGTGATCTCGAGACGCGACGGACGGCTGGCGACGTTCTCCTCCCCGGACCGGCCGGACCGGCCGGTGGCGCTCAAACGCCGACAGCTCCCCGAGCTGCTCGCCGAGGAGCTGCGCCGGCTCGACGAGGACGACGTGTACGCCGCCACCGCCCGCAAGCTGAGGAAGCTGCCCCTCTCATGAGTATGATGAGCGGCCTCCCGGCTCCCCGCGTCGAGGTCCACGACTCGGCCGACGACCTGGCCACGGCCGTGGCCGGCGCGTTCGTCCGGCTCGTCACCGTCCACCAGTCGAACGGTGAGGTGCCACAGGTAGCCCTGACCGGGGGCAGCATCGCCGACAAGATCCACGGCGAGATCGCCAGGGTCGGGGCTCGCAGCGATGTCGACTGGAGCCGGGTCGACTTCTTCTGGGGGGACGAGCGTTTCGTCGCCCCCGACTCCGACGACCGCAACGCCAAGCAGACGCGGGCCACAATGCTCGACGTCCTGCCGGTCGACCCGTCCCGGATCCACGAGATCCCCTCCACCGGCGACGCCGACAGCGTCGACGCGTCCGCCGCGGCGTACGCCGAGACGATCCGGTCGGTCGGACGGGGCGCGTTCGACCTGCTGATGCTCGGCGTCGGCCCGGACGGCCACATCGCCTCGCTCTTCCCCGGCTTCCCGCAGCTCGACATCGACGACGCGGTCACGGCCGGGGTCACCGGCTCCCCCAAGCCGCCGCCCGAGCGGGTCACGCTCACCTTCCCGGCGCTCGCCCGGTCCGAGGAGGTGTGGTTCGTCGTCAGCGGCGGCGACAAGGCCGAAGCCGTCGGCCGCGCCCTCGCCGCTCACCCTCCCGACGTCCACGAGCTCCCGGCCGCCGGCGTCCGGGGCCGGGTCGAGACGATCTGGTTCCTCGACCGCGAGGCCGCCTCCCAGGTGACCTGACGGCCCGACCTCCGGGTGACGAGGTCACCCCGCGACCGTCTCGAGACCCCAGTGGTTGCTCAGGTCGCCTCGCGGAGGCTCCTCAACCTGCCCGCCTGGTCCGGCCCTCGCCGGCTCCGGCCCGGAGCGCTCGGTCAGAAGATGATCTCGCCGGACTTGCGACGGCTGCGCAGCAGCTGGATCGCCTCGTCGAGGATCGACTCGGCCTCGGCGTCCGAACGACGCTCCTTCACGTAGGCCAGGTGCGTCTTGTAGGGCTCGATCTTCGGCGCCGGCGGGGGGTTCTCGGAGTCGAGGCTCGCCGGAAGCCCGCACTTGGGGCAGTCCCACGAGTCCGGAACCACCGCGTCGACGGCGAACGTCACGACGGAGCGGTGCTCGTGGGAGCAGAAGTAGGTGACGGCTTGACGGGGCGCGGCCTCCCCGCGCTCCGCCTCACCCATGGGACCGGCACCGACCCGGCTGCCCCGGATCGCGTTTCCTCCACCTGGCACGGCGCGAGACCTTTCTGAGTCAGGAGTAGGCCCGCAACAGGCCCAGGGCGATGACGCAGGCGAACCAGATGGAGCCGACACCGATGGTGAACCGGTCCAGGTTGCGCTCTGCCACGGACGATCCCCCGAGCGAGCTGGACACACCGCCCCCGAACATGTCCGAGAGGCCACCGCCACGGCCCTTGTGCAACAGCACCAGGAGCACCAGCAGGCAGCTGGTGAGGACGAGAAGAACGGTGAAGACGGTGGTCACGACGACTAGCCTACGTCACCCTTTCGGGCATCCCGAACCGGACCCACAGGCCGGTCTGGACCGGTCGGGACCACCTACAGGAGGGGCATGTCGTAGAAGCGACAGATCCCGCCGAACTCCTCGGCCTGGAGGCTGGCGCCACCGACGAGAGCTCCGTCGACGTCGGCCTGGGCCATGATCCCGGCGATGTTCGCGGCCTTGACGGAACCGCCGTACAGGATCCGGCAGCCCTCCGCGGCCTCATCGCCGACGGTCTCGCGCAGCCGCCCGCGGATCGCGGCGCACACCTCCTGGGCGTCCTCCGGGGTGGCGACCTCGCCGGTGCCGATCGCCCAGACGGGCTCGTAGGCGATGACCAGGGACGCGACCTCCTTCGGCGTGAAGCCGGCCAGGGAGCCGTCGACCTGGGCCAGGGTGTGCGGCACCTGCTCCCCCGCCTGGCGGACGTCGAGCCCCTCACCCACACACACGATCGGGGTCATCCCGGACGACGCCGCCTGTCGCGCCTTCGCGTTGACCAGCTCGTCGGACTCCGCGTGGTACTGCCGTCGCTCGGAGTGACCGACCACGACGTAGCTGCACCCCAGCCTGGCGAGCATCGTCGCGGAGATCTCGCCGGTGTACGCGCCGGAGTCGTGCGCGGACACGTCCTGGGCTCCGTACCGGATCGCGAGCCGGTCGCCGTCCACGAGGGTCTGGACCGAGCGCAGGTCGGTGTACGGCGGGATCACCGCCACCTCGGTGCGCGCATGGTCGTGCTTCTTGTCCGCCAGGATCCAGGCGAGCTTCTGCACCAGCGCCACCGCTTCAGCGTGGGTGAGGTTCATCTTCCAGTTGCCCGCCATCAGCGGCGTACGGGTGGCCATCGTGGTCCTTTCGCATGCCCGTGGTCTCGACACACGCGACCGACAGACGTGGTGTGTTCGCGGCGCGACCGACGGTAGTGGGCTCTCGACGGGCGGCCGCCGGGTGGGTTCAGCGCTCGAGGACGGCGATGCCCGGCAGCTCCTTGCCCTCGAGCAGCTCGAGACTGGCGCCGCCGCCGGTGGAGATGTGACCGAATGCCTTCTCGTCGAAGCCCAGCTGGCGGACGGCCGCGGCGGAGTCACCCCCACCGACGACCGACAGGCCGTCTACCTCGGTGAGCGCCTGGGCGACCGCCTTGGTGCCCTCGGCGAACGCTGGAGACTCGAAGACACCCATCGGCCCGTTCCAGAAGACCGTGCGTCCCGCGCCGATCGCGGCCGCGAACGCCCGACCGGAGTCGGGCCCGATGTCGAGCCCGATGCTGTCGGAGGGCATCTCCGCCGCCGGTACGACGCGTGGTTGCGGCTCCCGGCCGTCGGAGGGGAACTCGGTGTCCACCACGATGTCGGTCGGGAGCACGATCTCGACGCCGGACTCGTCGGCCCGGCCGAGGTACCCGCGGACCGTGTCGATCTGGTCGTCCTCGAGCAGGCTCTTGCCGACCTCGTGCCCCTGGGCAGCCAGGAAGGTGAACACCATCCCGCCGCCGATCAGCAGCCGGTCGGCCTTCGTGAGCAGGTGGTCGATCACGCCGAGCTTGTCGGAGACCTTCGAGCCGCCGAGCACCACGACGTACGGACGCTCGGGGTCGGCCGTGAGACGCCGCAGCACCTCGATCTCGTTCTCGACCAGGTGTCCCATCGCGTGCGGCAGCCGCAGGGCGACGTCGTACACGCTCGCCTGCTTGCGGTGCACGACCCCGAAGCCGTCGGAGACGAACGCATCCGCCAGCTGCGCGAGCTCGTCGGCGAACGCGGCTCGCTGGTCGTCGTCCTTGCTGGTCTCGCCGGAGTTGAAGCGGACGTTCTCGAGCACGGCGACGTCGCCGTCCTGCAGCGCGTCCACCGTCCTGTGCGCCGACGGCCCGACCGTGTCCTCGGCGAAGACCACCTCGCGCCCGAGCAGCTCACCGAGGCGGGCCGCGACCGGTCGCAGGGAGTACCGCTCCTCCGGCTCACCCTTCGGACGCCCGAGGTGGGCGACCACGACCACCCGTGCTCCCGCGTCCGACAGCTCGCGGATCGTCGGGATGCTGGCCTGCACGCGACCGTCGTCGGTGATCGTGCTGCCGTCGAGCGGAACGTTCAGGTCGGAGCGGACGAGGACGCGCTTGCCGCGTACCCCGCCGAGCCGATCGGCCAGGGAGTCGGTCACAGGTTGGCGCCGACGTGGGCCGACACGTCGATCAGGCGGTTGGAGTAGCCCCATTCGTTGTCGTACCACCCGACCACCTTCACCTGGTTGCCGTTGGCCAGGGTGCACTTGGCGTCGAGCGTGCAGGACGCCGGCCAGGTCACGATGTCGGCGCTGACGATCTCGTCCTCGGTGTACTCGAGGTACTTCGAGAGCGGGCCGGACTCGGCCGCTGCCCGGAACGCCGCGTTGACGTCGTCCTTGGTGACCTCGGCTCCCAGGGTGACGGTCAGGTCGGTGACCGAACCGGTCGGCACGGGGACCCGGAGCGCGTAGCCGTCGAGCTTGCCCTTCAGCTCCGGCAGGACCAACGAGATCGCCTTCGCTGCCCCGGTCGTGGTCGGGATGATGCTGGTCGCGCCGGCCCGCGTCCTTCGCAGGTTGATCTCTCCCTTGCGGTTCAGCGAGATCTGGTCGAGCAGCTGCTGCTCGGTGGTGTAGGCGTGCACCGTCGTCATGAAGCCCTTCTCGATGCCCCAGGTGTCCAGCAGGACCTTGGCCATCGGAGCCAGGCAGTTGGTCGTGCAGCTGGCGTTGGAGATCACGTGGTGCTTCTCGGCGTCGTAGTCGCCGTCGTTGATCCCCATCACGATCGTGATGTCCTCGTCGGTGGCGGGAGCCGAGATGACGACCTTCTTGGCGCCAGCGTCGATGTGCTTGCGGGCGTCGGCCGCCTTGGTGAAGAAGCCGGTCGACTCGATGACGACGTCGGCACCGATCTCGCCCCAGTTCAGGGCGGCGGGGTCGCGTTCGGCAGTGGCGTGGATCTTGGTGCCGTCGACGGTCAGGTAGTTCTCGTCGGAGGCGATCTCGCCGGGGTATCGACCCAGGATCGAGTCGTAGCGCAGGAAGTGGGCCAGGATGTCGTTGGCCGCCAGGTCGTTGATGCCGACGACCTCGACGTCGGCGTCGGAGGCCTGGAGGGCGCGGAAGAAGTTTCTGCCGATCCGGCCGAAGCCGTTGATGCCTACTCGAACGGTCACGGTGTCCTGCTCCTCGGTGCTCGCTTCGTCGGTACCGACGAGCCTATCGCCCGACGGGCCGGCGACCGCCGTCGGCAGGCGCCGTCGGCCGAGCCCGTCGAGCCCGGTCGAGACCACCGCGAACACCGCGTCGTCGGTCGAGCCCCTCGGTCGTGCCTGTCGAGCCCACGGCGACCCCGAGCCGCCGTGCTGCTCAGTCCTCTTCGGCGAGCATCTCCGGGGTGAGCGACGCCTCGGTGTCGGGGATCCCGAGCTCCTCGGCCCGCTTGTCCGCCATCGCCAGGAGACGCCGGATGCGGCCGGCTATCGCGTCCTTGGTCAGGACCGGTTCGTGAAGCTGCCCCAGCTCCTCGAGACTCGCCTGCTTGTGCTCGAGCCGGAGACCACCGGCCATCCGGAGGTGGTCGGGCACCTCCTCTCCGAGGATCTCCAGGGCACGCTGGACGCGCGCACCGGCCGCGACCGCGGCCCTCGCCGAGCGCCGCAGGTTGGCGTCGTCGAAGTTCGCGAGCCGGTTGGCGGTGGCACGCACCTCGCGGCGCATCCGGCGCTCCTCCCAGGCCATCAGCGCCTCGTGCGCACCGAGCCGGGTCAGGAGCTGGGAGATCGCGTCGCCGTCCCGGATCACGACCCGATCGATGCCGCGCACCTCGCGCGCCTTGGCCGGGATGCCGAGCCGACGCGCGACGCCGACCAGGGCCAGGGCCGCCTCGGGTCCTGGGCAGGTCACCTCGAGGGACGACGACCGGCCGGGCTCGGTGAGCGAGCCGTGAGCCAGGAAGGCGCCACGCCAGGCGGCGACCGCGTCACACGCCCCGCCGGAGACGACCGCCGGAGGCAGCCCGCGCACGGGTCGGCCGCGGTTGTCCAGGAGTCCCGTCTGACGGGCGAGCGCCTCTCCGTCCTTGGTCACGCGCACGAGGTAGCGGCTGCCTTTGCGGATGCCGTTGCCCTGCACCATGGCCACGTCGCTCTGGTGCCCGAAGACCTCGGCGATGTCCTTGCGCAGGCGACGCGCAGCGGCCCCGGTGTCGAGCTCGGCCTCGACGACGATCTTGCCGCTGACGATGTGCAGACCGCCTGCGAAACGGAGCATCGTCGACACCTCGGCCTTGCGGCAGCAGGTCTTGGTGATCGTGGTGTTGGCGATCTCCGCCTTCACCTGCGCCGTCATGGCCATGGCGCCGATCCTGCCACGTACGTCAATCACCCTCCGGCCGGAGGCCGCCCAGGATCTCGGCGTAGACCGACGCCAGTTTCTCCGGGTCGTGGCGGGGTGACCCGTCGTCTCGCGCGAGGTCGGCGACACACAGACGTGCCCCACCCTTCCCGGACAGCTCCTCCAGCTCGGTGACGTCGGCGGTGGTGTGCGTGTCGGCGACGACGGTACCTACCGGTAGGGCCGGGGCGTGGTCGAGCAGCACCCGGAGATGGTCGACCGCCCGGAACCCCTGGGTCTCGCCGTCCTGTCCGACGTTGAGCACGACGACGACGTGGGCGCCGGTCTCGATCAGCGCCTCGCGCAGGGTCGGGACCATCAGGTGCGGCAGCACCGATGTGAACCACGAGCCTGGCCCGAGCACGACCATGTCGGCGGCCCGGACGGCCTCGGCCGCCTCTGGACAGGGGCGCAGGTCCTCGGGAAGCAGGGAGATGGCCTCGATCGTGCCCGTGGAGGTGGCCACGTCCACCTGGCCGCGGACCGTGCTCAGCCGCTCCGGATGGTCGGCGTACAGGCCGCTGACCTGGGCGGTGATGTCGAGCGGGGTCAGCGCCATCGGCAGCACCCGGCCGCGGGCGCCGAGCAGCCGGCCGACCCAGTCGAGCGCCGCGACGTGGTCGTCGAGCAGCTCCCACAGGCTGACGATCAGCAGGTTGCCTGTGACGTGTCCGCGCATCTCCCCGGTGCCGGAGAACCGGTGCTGGAGCACGCTCGCCCAGGTCGCACCCCACTCGTCGTCGCCGCACAGCGCGGCGAGCGCCATCCGGAGGTCGCCGGGTGGCAGGACGCCGAACTCCGAGCGCAGCCGCCCCGAGGAGCCGCCGTCGTCGGCCACGGTCACCACCGCCGTGAGCTCGACCGGAAGCCGCCGGAGCGCCGACAGCGACGCGAACAGTCCGTGGCCGCCGCCGAGCGCCGTGACCCGCGTCCGGTACGGAGAGCCGTCGTCGGACACGTCACTCGCGCCCGAGGTCCCGGTGGACGGTGCCCACGTCGTATCCGGTCTCGCGCAGCTGCCGTGCGATCTCCTCGGCCATCGAGACGCTGCGGTGCTTGCCACCGGTACAGCCCACCGCGATCGACAGGAAGCGCTTGCCCTCGCGGAGGTAGCCCTTGGCGACGCCGGCGAGGAGCTCGACGTACTGGTCGACGAACTCACGGGCACCGTTCTGCTCCATCACATAGCTGCTGACCTCGCTCGCTCGCCCGGTCTTGCCACGCAGATGCGGGACCCAGAAGGGGTTCGGCAGCCAGCGCATGTCGGCCACGAAGTCGGCGTCCACCGGGATGCCGTACTTGAAGCCGAAGCTGATCACGGTCACCTTCAGCCGGGTCGTGTCGGGGGTGCCGAACGACTCGGCGATCCGGTCGGTCAGCTGGTGGACGTTCAGGTCGGAGGTGTCGATGACGAGGTCGGCGTTGGCCCGGAGGTTGGCCAGAGCGGCGCGCTCGCGCAGGAGCCCGTCGATGAGCCGGCCGCTCGCCTGGAGCGGATGCGGCCGGCGAGCGGCCTCCTGGCGGCGGACCAGGACCTCGTCGGTCGCGTCGAGGAACAGCAGCGTGGTGTCACGACCCACCGCGTGCTGGGCGAGGTTGGCCTGGAGCGAGTCGAAGAACGCGCCACTGCGGACGTCGACCACGACCGCGATCGGCTGGCTGGCACCCCTGCTCTCGTCGACGAGACGGACGACGTCACGCAGGAGGGATGGCGGGAGGTTGTCGACGACGTAGAAGCCGAGGTCCTCCAGCTCCTTGGCCGCGGTGCTCCGGCCGGCGCCGGTCATGCCGGTGACGACGACCACCTCGCCGGCGTGCTCGGGTGGGAGCTCGGCCATCAGTCCTCCTGGATCTCGCCGGTGGCCGTGTTCACGGTCTGACGGTCAGTGTGACCGCCTGCGCGCTCCACCGCATCCTTGATGGCCTCGGCGGTGCGCGGACCGATGCCCGGCACCTGTGCGATCTCGCCGACCTCCGCCGACCGCAGCTTCTTCAACGAGCCGAAGTGCTTGACCAGGGTCCTGCGGCGGACCTCACCGAGACCGGGCACGTCGTCGAGCAGGCTCTCCACCATCGACTTGGACCGCCGTGAACGGTGGTGGGTGATCGCGAACCGGTGTGCCTCGTCGCGGACGCGCTGCAGGAGGTAGAGGCCCTCGGACGTGCGCGCGAAGATCACCGGATCCTCCTGGTCGGGCAGCCACACCTCCTCGAGCCGCTTCGCCAGGCCGCACACGGGGATGTCGACGACGCCGAGCTCACGCATGGCTGCCTGTGCGGCCGCCACCTGGGGTGGGCCGCCGTCCACGACCACGAGGCCGGGCGCATAGGCGAACTTGCGTGGGCGGCCGGTCTCGGGGTCGACCAGCATGGGGCCGGACTCCGTGTCGACCTCGGTGGACCTGGCCTGCTCGTCGAGCAGCCGGCGGAACCGGCGGGTGATCACCTCGTGCATCGAGGCGACGTCGTTCTGGCCCTCGACGCCTCTGATCACGAACCGGCGGTACTCACTCTTGCGGGGCAGCCCGTCCTCGAAGACCACCATGCCGGCCACGACCTCGGTGCCCTGGAGGTTGGAGATGTCGTAGCACTCGATCCGCAACGGCGCCTCGTCGAGCCCGAGCGCCTGCTGGATCTCCTCGAGGGCCTGGTTGCGCGCGGTCAGGTCGGTGCCGCGCTTGGTCTTGTGCATCATCAGCGCCTGACCGGCGTTGCGCGCCACCGTCTCCTGGAGGGCGCGCTTGTCACCACGCTGCGGCACCCGGATGCGGACCCGGCTCCCCCGGCGCTCCGACAGCAGCTCCTCGAACACCTCGGGCTCGGGTGGCAGGGCGGGCACCAGGATCTCGCGGGGTACGCCGTCATCGTCGGCGCCGGCGTACAGCTGGAGGAGGAACTGCTCGACCAGCTCGGCGGTGCCGCCCTCGTCGACGCGGTCGGCCACCCAGCCCCGCTGGCCCCGGATGCGTCCGCCTCGGACGTAGAAGATCTGGACCGCGACCTCGAGGGGGTCCTCCGCGAGGGCGACCACGTCGGCGTCGGTGCCGTCGCCGAGCACGACCGCCTGCTTCTCCAGCGCCTTCTCGATCGCGCCCAGATCGTCGCGCAGCCGCGCTGCGCGCTCGAAGTCGAGCTCATCCGAAGCGGCGTACATCTGGTTCCGGATGCGCTTGATGAACGGGGTGGTGTTCCCGGCCATGAAGTCGCAGAAGTCGTCGACGATGGCCCGGTGGTCCGCGGCGGAGATGTTCCCGACGCACGGCGCCGAGCACTTCTCGATGTACCCCAGGAGGCAGGGCCGTCCGATCTGCCCTGATCGCTTGAAGACACCGTTGGAGCACGAGCGCATCGGGAAGACCCGCAGCAGCTGGTCGACGGTCTCACGGATCGCCCAGGCGTGGCTGTAGGGACCGAAGTACCTGGTGCCCTTCTTCTTGGCACCCCGGCCGACCATGACCCGCGGGTACTCCTCGCCGACGGTCACCGCAAGCCACGGATAGGACTTGTCGTCGCGGTACTTGACGTTGTACCGCGGGTCGAACTCCTTGATCCAGCTGTACTCGAGCTGGAGCGCCTCGACCTCGGTGTTCACCACCGTCCACTCGACGCCGGCGGCCGAGGTCACCATCGCCGCGGTGCGGGAGTGGAGGTTGCCGATGTCCTGGAAGTACGACGACAGCCGGGCGCGGAGGTTCTTCGCCTTCCCGACGTAGATCACCCGGCCGCGGGAGTCGCGGAACTTGTAGACACCCGGCTGGGTCGGGATCTCGCCGGCTCTCGGGCGATAGGAAGCCGGGTCTGCCACGTCCTCAACCCTACGGCTCGGTCCCGACAGCGGATCGGACCACCAGCACGGTGGCCAGCGTCGGATCGGCGGCGTAGGCGATCCGGGCGCCTTCGTCCTTGGCCCGCTGCAGAGCCGCCAGGGCGGCCCGGGTGATCCGCTCCCCCGGCGCGAGCACGGGCACGCCCGGAGGGTACGGCGCGACGACCTCCGCGCAGACCCGCCCGACGGAGTCGCGCCACCGCACCGCCTCCTGCTCGGCGAAGAACGCGTCACGCGGGGTCATCGCCTGGGTCATCACGTGCTCCCCGGCTGCGGTCCAGGCGGCATGGGTCACCGGTCCACGTGGTTCGCCTCGATGTCGCTCGATCGCCGCCGCGAGTGCCCGCGCCAGGCACGCGACCGTCTCGTCGTCGTCGGCCACGGTCACCATCGGGATGAGGAGGTCACGGTCGGCCATCTCGAGCGCGAACCCCTGCCTCGCCAGCTCATGGTCGACCGCGACGCCGTCCGCGCCGGCACCGGCCGGGAGGACGACCAGCTTCGTGTCGTCGAAGCCACCGAGCGTCGCCGAGTCGGGCACGGAGACTCCTGGCACCGCCCGGAGCACGTCCCGGGCGCGGCGTACGCGGTCGAGGAGGCCGCCTGCCAGCTCCACGCCGCGATCGGCCAGCAGGGCGAGCGCGGCGTCCACGCTCGCCAGGATCGCGCCGGACGGTGAGGTCGTCGCTGTCGCCTCGACGGCCCGGTCCAGCCGGCCGGGCTCGAGGAACCTCGTGCGGGCGAGCATCACGGCGCCCTGGTTGAGGGCCGTGAGGGTCTTGTGGGCACTGGTGACGACGGCGTCGGCGCCGGCCGCGAAGGGGTGCGGCGGTAGGTCGGGGTGGCTGCCCAGATGAGCACCCCAGGCGGCGTCGACGACGAGGGGCACGCCGGCGGCGTGCGTCACCTCGCCGATCGCCGCGACGTCGGCACAGGTCCCGACGTACGACGGGCTGGTGGCGAAGACCGCACGCGCGTCCGGATGGTCGTGCAGTGCGCCGGACACGGTCCTCGCCGCGAGCCCGAGCGGCAGCCCGGTGGCCTCGTCGACCCGAGGGCGGAGCCACACGGGCCGGAGCCCGGCGAGCACCAGCCCGAGCAGGACGGAACGGTGGGAGGCGCGGTCCACGACCACCGTGTCCCCGGGTGAGCCCACAGCCAACGCGAGGGCCTGGTTGCCGTGGGTCGAGCCGCCGACAGAGTAGCGACACCAGTCCGCCCCCCACCGCGCGGCGGCCCGCTCCTCGGCGACACGGACGAGGGCATCGGCCTCCCGGACCGCGGCGAGACCGCCGTACAGGGGGACGTCGCCGGCCACCACCTCGCCGGCCAGGTCGACCCGGTGCTTGTGACCCGGGATCGTGAACGGCCGCGCCTCACCGGAGGCCAGCCGCCGCTGCGCCTCGATCCACGCCCGCAGCAGGGGCGCGTCGTCGAGCGGGTCCCGGTCCACGCCGGGATGCTCCCACGTCACGATCCCGTCACGGACGTCCGCGCTTCCCTCCGCTGGCGCAGACTGCCGGCATGGGACGCCGCGGGCTGCTGGGCGTCGCGGCCGTCGCGCTGGTGTCGGCCTCGGCGGCGACCTGGTGGGCCTCGCCCCGGGACCCCGGAACGACAGCACCACCACTCACCGCGGCCGACGTGCGGCTCACGGCCCGCTTCACCCACGCCCAGGTCAGCCTGCTCCCCCGGGGCTCGACGTCGGACGCACACCGGTTGCGGGAGCGGTACGGAGCGATGCCCTCACACAACCCGGACGGCTCACGGCCTCGACACCTGCGGATCCCCTGGTCCACCTCGCCGCCTCCGAGACCTCCTTCGCCACCGGCGACTACTGGGTCGTCCACACCGACCACGTGTACCAGGTTGCGTTCGGACCCGGCGGCGGCGGCCATGACCGGGAGATCGACCTGTACCAGGCGGGTTCCCTGCGCGCGGCGGGCAGCATCAACGGCTGAGCAGCCCAGCTCGCGGAGCCGTCAGCCCGGCACGACCTCCCCGGCCTTGACCGTGACCGCGACCTTCGGCAGTGGCGGGACCGAGCCCGCCGGCGTTCCGCTCGGACCGGCGACGTTGCTGCCGTCGGTGATCGAGAACTGGCTGCCGTGGCAGCCGCAGTTGATGGTGCCGGACGCGACGCTCGCCAGCGTGCAGCCCTGGTGCGTGCAGATCGCGGAGAACCCCTCGAAGGTCCCCTTCTCCGGTTGGGTCACCACGACGCTCCGGGACGCCAGGATCACGCCGCCACCCACCGGGACGTCGGCCGTGGCGACCAGGGCGTCGGCGGCCGGGCTCTGACCACCACTGCTCTGGTGCTGACCGCTGGGCCCCCCCGCGGTCGCGCTGGACGATCCGTCGCCTCCGCAGGCACTGAGGGTGGGCAGCGTGAGGCCTCCGACGGCGGCACCGGTGACTGCGCGACGTCGGCTGAGGACGGGGTCGGTCACGGGGAGGCTCCTCGTGTCGGCTGGACGAGCGGGTCACGTCGGCCCGCGATGTCGACGCTAGCGAGGTCGCCTGAGTTTTCGCTGTGCGACCACGCGTAGGACGACTGCCGTGGAGGTCCTCGGCAGTGCTCAGCGCTTCCGGCCGCCGGCGAGCAACGGCGCGAGGAACTGCCCGGTATAGCTGTCCGGATCGGCAGCGACCTGCTCCGGGGTGCCTTCGGCGATGACGCTGCCGCCGCGCGACCCGCCCTCGGGGCCCATGTCGATGATCCAGTCGGAGGTCTTGATCACGTCGAGGTTGTGCTCGATCACGAGGACGGTGTTGCCCTTGTCGACCAGGCTGGAGAGCACGCCGAGGAGCTTGCGGATGTCCTCGAAGTGCAGCCCGGTGGTCGGCTCGTCGAGCACGTACACGGTACGGCCGGTCGATCGCTTCTGCAGCTCACTGGAGAGCTTCACCCGCTGCGCCTCGCCACCGCTCAGCGTGGTCGCCGGCTGTCCGAGGCGGACGTAGCCCAGGCCCACCTCGCAGAGGGTCTGCATGTGCCGCGAGATCGCCGGCACGGCCTTGAAGAACTCGGCCGCCTCCTCGATCGGCATGTCGAGGACCTCGGCGATGGTCTTGCCCTTGTAGTGGACCTCGAGCGTCTCGCGGTTGTACCGCGCCCCGTGGCACACCTCGCACGGCACGTAGACGTCCGGCAGGAAGTTCATCTCGATCTTGATCGTGCCGTCGCCCGAGCAGGCCTCGCACCGGCCTCCCTTGACGTTGAACGAGAACCGCCCCTGGAGGTAGCCGCGCATCTTCGCCTCGGGAGTGGAGGCGAACAGCTTGCGGATGTGGTCGAACACCCCGGTGTACGTCGCAGGGTTGCTGCGCGGCGTGCGTCCGATCGGCGACTGGTCGACGTGGATCACCTTGTCGACGTGGTCGAGCCCGGTGATCCGCTTGTGGCGACCCGGCACGGCCCGGGCGTTGTAGATCTGCTTGGCCAGGCTGGTGTAGAGGATGTCGTTGACCAGCGTGGACTTGCCGGAGCCCGAGACGCCCGTCACCGAGACGAACAGCCCGAGGGGGAAGGTGACGTCGATGTCCTGGAGGTTGTGCTCCCTGGCGCCGACCACGGTGAGCTCGCGGCCCCTGGTGCGCGGACGGCGCACGTCGGGGAGCGGGATCTCCCTGCGGCCGGAGAGGTAGAGACCGGTCAGCGAGTCACGGTGCTTGAGCAGGCCCTTCACGGTGCCGGCGTGGACGACCTGTCCGCCGTGCTCCCCCGCCCCGGGCCCGATGTCGACCACCCAGTCGGCGGTACGGATCGTGTCCTCGTCGTGCTCGACGACGATCAGGGTGTTGCCGAGCTCCTTGAGCCGGACCAGGGTCTCGATCAGCCGGTGGTTGTCGCGCTGGTGCAGGCCGATGGACGGCTCGTCGAGGACGTAGAGCACCCCGACCAGACCCGCTCCG
Organism: Actinomycetota bacterium; assembly: GCA_046735295.1. Taxonomy (GTDB): domain Bacteria; phylum Actinomycetota; class Actinomycetes; order Propionibacteriales; family Nocardioidaceae; genus Nocardioides. The sequence continues at coordinate 62,648 of JBKPTA010000017.1, forward strand.
ATCTGCGTGGCCAGCCGGATGCGTTGCGCCTCTCCGCCCGACAGTGACCCGCTCGGTCGGTCCAGGGACAGGTAGTCGAGGCCGACGTCGAGCAGGAACCTCAGCCGCTCCTGGATCTCCTTGAGGACCCGCTCCGCGATCTGCCTCTCGCGGGTGCTGAGCTCGAGGTCACGCAGGAAGTCGGCGGTCTCGTTGATGGGCAGCGCGCAGACCTCGGCGATGGACCGGCCGCCGATCGTCACCGCGAGGCTGACCGGCTTGAGGCGAGACCCCTGGCAGGCGGGGCACGGGACCTCGCGCATGAAGCCCTCGAAGCGCTCCCGGCTGGTGTCGGACTCGGCCTCTCCGTGCCGCCGCTCGACGTAGGTGCGCACGCCCTCGAACTCGGCGTAGTAGGCACGCTGCCTGCCGTAGCGGTTGGTGGTGACGACGTGCACCTTCGTCGGGTGACCGTCGAGGAGGCTCTTGCGGGCCTTCGCCGGAAGGTCCTCCCACGGTGTGTTGAGGTCGAAACCGAGCTCCTGGCCGAGCGCTCCCATCAGCCGCAGGAAGTAGTCGGCCACGTGCGCCTGGCTCCACGGCTGGATCGCGCCCTCACCGAGTGTCGCCTGGTGGTCGGGGACGACCAGGTCGGGGTCGACCTCCATGCGGGTGCCGAGTCCGTGACACTCCGGGCAGGCGCCGAAGGGGCTGTTGAACGAGAACGAGCGCGGCTCGAGCTCGTCGGTGTCGAGGTCGTGGTCGTTGGGGCAGGCCATCCGCTCGGAGAACTTCATCTCCCGCCCGGGGTCCTTCGGACCGAGGTCGACGAAGTCGAGGATCACCAGGCCGCCGGCCAGGCGTAGGGCGGTCTCGACCGAGTCGGTGAGCCGGCGCTTGGACGATGCCTTGACCGCCAGTCGGTCGACGACGACCTCGATGGTGTGCTTGCGCTGCTTGTCGAGCTTCGGCGGGTCGTCCAGGGGGTGGGTCTCGCCGTCGACCCGGACCCTCGAGAAGCCGTCGGTCTGCAGCTGCCGGAACAGCTCGACGTACTCGCCCTTGCGGCCGCGGATCACCGGCGCGAGGACCTGGAACCGGCGCCCCTCCTCCAGCGCCAGGACGCGATCGACGATCTGCTGGGGCGTCTGTCGCTCGATCGGGGCGCCGCAGACCGGGCAGTGCGGCCGGCCGGCCCGCGCGTACAGCAGCCGGAGGTAGTCGTACACCTCGGTGATGGTGCCCACGGTCGACCGGGGGTTCTTCGACGTCGACTTCTGGTCGATCGAGACCGCAGGTGACAGGCCCTCGATGAAGTCGACGTCCGGCTTGTCCATCTGGCCGAGGAACTGCCGGGCGTACGCCGAGAGCGACTCGACGTAGCGGCGCTGCCCCTCGGCGAAGATCGTGTCGAAGGCGAGGCTCGACTTCCCCGAGCCCGACAGTCCGGTGAAGACGATCAGCGAGTCGCGCGGCAGGTCGAGCGAGATGTCCTTGAGGTTGTGCTCGCGGGCACCCCGGATGATGAGCTGATCTGCCACGTGCTTCCTCGGGCTGGGTCGTCGGACGGGGCTTTCGAACACATGTTCGCTCGCACCTGCTGCCGGCGCAAGCCTGACACGGCCCGCCGACAGTGCCGATCCTACGGCCGAGCCCCGGCCGAGTCCTCATCCGCCCGGCGCGTCCTGAGCCGGGCGCGGGCCGTCTCGGGCGTGGTGTTGGATGGTCGTATGGGCGCTGACCGGACCGCAGAACGCGAGCTCGCGTCCGACATGCTGGGCGAGGCCTCGGCACGCGTCGTCCGGACCGTCGACGGCTTCCACGGCGACGACTGGACAGCGCCGTCGCTCCTCCCGGACTGGACGCGAGCACACGTCGTCGCGCACCTCGCACTGAACGCCGAGGCCATGGCCAGGGCGCTGCACGGCCTCGTCGCGGACGAGGAGGGCGTTGCGCGCACGATGTACGACTCCGACGACCAGCGGGCGCGAGACATCGACGAGCTCGCCCATCAGGACCCGAGCGACGTGCGGGCAGACCTCCTCGCCGGAGTCAGCCTCCTCCAGGAGGCGATCGACGCGGTGCCCGACAGCCAGTGGGAGACCCGGGTCGAGCGCACCCCCGGCGGACGCAGCATGCGGGCGGCGGCGTTCCCCGGGATGAGGTGGCGCGAGCTCGAGATCCATCACGTCGACCTCGCGGCCGGCTACACCCCGGCCGAGTGGGCGCCGGCCTTCGCCGAGCACCTCCTCGACGCGATGGCCAAGCGGGTGCGGCCGGAGCAGGCCTTCGAGGTCAAGCCGCTCGACTCAGAGCGCACCTGGGTGGTCGGCGAAGACCAGGCGGAGTACCCGGTACCGGTCGTGACCGGTCCCGCCTCCGACCTGGGCTGGTGGCTCACCGGGCGGCCGGCGCCCGAGACGTTGTCCTGCTCGCGAGGCGAGCTCCCGTCGATCGAGAGTTGGTGAGGATGTCCGAGTACACCGGAGAGGTCTCTCCCGGGGGTGACGCGCAACGGCGGACAGCGGGGCAGCTGGAGATCACCAAGGTCGCAGTCGACCCCCAGATGTCCAACAACTGCTACCTGCTGCGGTGCACCGAGACCGGCGACCAGGTGCTCGTCGACGCCGCTGACGACGCCCCTCGCCTGCTCGAGCTGATCGGCGAGGGCGGCCTGACCGCCGTCGTCACGACCCACCAGCACTGGGACCACCACCGCGCCCTGGCAGACGTCGTCCGGGCCACGGGCGCGACGGTGATCGCCGGTGAGCCCGACGCCGACGCGATCACCGAGCAGACCGGGGTCACGGTCGACCAGCGCGTCGGCGAGGGCGACCGCATCCCCGTCGGCACCTGCTCGATGACGGTCATCCCGGTGGCCGGACACACGCCGGGATCCATCTGCCTGGCGTACGACGACGGAAGCGGCCACCCCCACCTGTTCACCGGCGACTCGCTGTTCCCCGGCGGCGTCGGCAACACCCAGGGCGACCCGCAGCGCTTCTCCCAGCTCATCGGCGATGTCTCCGAACGCATCTTCGACACCATGCCGGACGAGACGTGGTTCTACCCCGGTCACGGCAACGACTCGACCATCGGCGCCGAGCGCCCGCACCTCGACGAGTGGCGCGAGCGGGGCTGGTGACTCACCACGCTCCGACCCCCTCTGGGCCTCTCGTGACGAGCTCGGCCTGCGGCTGGTGGTGACCGGGTTGGAGAACCGGAATCGTCGCTGCTCGACTCCGGTGGTCATTAGAGTGAGCGCGGCCCGTCACGGAACGGCCGCGAAAGGGGCATGATGATCCACTCGCCGAGCTCGGTCCGGCATGCGGGGCTCGCGGCGGCCGGGGTCGCGGCGCTCATGGTCGGGAGCCTTGCGGCGGGGACGTCGTACGCCAGCGGCGGCGACACCGGCGGCTCGTCCGCCGAGAGCGCCGTTGCCCACCGATCGACCCGCGCCTCGGTGGGCCGGTCCACCCGCGACGTCTACGTCGACGTGACCGACCGGGGCGGAGCGTCCCAGACGCGCGACCTGCGCACGGCCGGTCGCATCCTCCGGCAGCCGGCCACCATGAAGCTCCAGGCGTCGCTGCCGAGCACTGCCGTCCTCGACATCTCGGGCTCGACGGGCACGGTGAGATGGCTGGGCAACCTCGACGGGGCGCTCACCCGTCCGAGCAGCCGGACCCCGAAGCACGTGGCGATGAGATTCGTCAGGAGGCATCTGTCGGTCCTCGGCCTGAGCTCGGCGGACCTCCAGACCTTCCATCTCCACCGGAACTACCGCGACATCGCCGGCACCCACCATCTCTACTTCACCCAGAAGATCGGCGGATCCAGGGCGAGCCGCAACGGCCTGACCGCGTCCGTGGGCAGGTCCGGCCGTCTCCTGACGCTCGGCGGCATCCCGATCAACACCAGCACGGCCGGCAAGCTGCCGCCCGCCTCGGCACCGACGATCACGACCGCGGCCGAGGCCCTGGCCCGCACCCGGGGCCCGGAGACCCCCGCAGCCGACACCTCCGAGGACACCGCGACGCGGGTGGTCTTCGCGACGGACGCCGGCCTGCGGCCCGCGTGGGAGACGGTGGTGACATCCTCCGAGACCCCCGCCACGACCGTGATCGACGCGGTCACCGGGCGGGTGCTGCAGCGCACCCCGCTCCGCCAGTACGAGCACAGCACCGGACGGGCGTACCGGTTCTTCCCCGGATCCCACCGGGGTGGCCACCAGATCCGGGTCGACTTCACGAAGCGGCACTGGCTGGGAAAGCACGCGCACGTCCTCCGCGGCAACAACGCCCACGCATACTCCGACGTGAACGACAACAACCGCCCGTCGCACCGTGAGGAGGTCCACCCGCGGACCGACCACCACTGGAGCTACCACCTCAAGCCGTTCCACCTCGGCTTCGCCAAGCGGTTCTGCAGCAACCCGTGGCCCTGCTCGTGGAACCCGAACAAGCCCTTCTCCTGGCAGACCAACCGGGCGCAGGACACGACGCAGGTCTTCTACTTCGTCAACAACTGGCACGACCACCTGCGGGCCGCGCCGGTGGGCTTCACCGAGGCGGCCGGGAACTTCCAGCGCAAGAACCACTCCAAGCGCGGCAGAGGCGGCGACCCGGTCACCACCCAGACCGACGACGGAGCCAACACCCTCATCCGCCACGGCAAGCGGGTCGGCCTCCCCGACGGCGCGCACATCGACAACGCGAACATGTCGACGCCGCCGGACGGGAAGCGTCCCCGGATGCAGATGTACCTCCAGCACACGCCGGGCACCCCCTACGGCTACAACGGCGACCCGTTCTCCCCGACGAACGTCGGTGACGAGGCGGACACCGTCTACCACGAGTACACCCACGGCCTGTCCAACCGGCTGAACGTCGACGTGCGCGGGCGCAGCACCCTCGGGCCCGTGCAGGCCGGTGCGATGGGCGAGGGCTGGAGCGACTGGTACGCGATGGACTACCTGGTCAAGAAGCACTTCCAGCGCGACCGTGCCCGCAAGGCCGACGTCCGCCTGTTCATCTACGACGGCCTGGGCGTCAACTTCGACCGCACCGAGCCGATCGACTGCAAGGTCGGCCAAGCCACCAGGCTCTGCAACGGCGGCGCCACGAGCCACCGTGGCGGTTACACCTACCGCGACTACGGCCAGGTCGTCGGCGGACCCGAGGTGCACGGCGACGGCGAGATCTGGTCCCAGACCCTGTGGGACCTCCGCCGCAGGCTCGGGTCCCGCACGTCTGAGGCCCTGGTCACCCGTGCGATGGAGCTCGCGCCGTACAACCCGTCGTTCGTCGACATGCGCAACGCCATCCTGGTGGCCGACACCGCCGTCTACCACAGCCACCACCACGCCGCGATCTGGAAGGTCTTCGCCCATCGCGGTCTCGGCTTCCACGCCGGCTCCCTGGGCGGCAACGACACCCACCCGGCGCCCAGCTTCGACCTGCCGCCGGCGAACGCGGTGGCCACGGGGACCATCGCCGGCACCGTGTCGGACAAGGACTCCGGACACACGCTGGCCGGCATCACGCTCACGCTGGTGTTCGGGGGGGCCGGGTCCGCCAACCCGACCACCGTGACCGACTCGACCGGCCACTTCTCGATGCCTGGCATCCCCCTGGGTCACTACGACAAGCTCCTGCTGAGCGGCCACGGCTACCAGGCGGAGCGCGGGGTGACCGTGGAAGCCGGCACCACGCCGGTCAACCCGAAGCTGCGCTTCGACTGGGCGGGCCCGAAGGGCGGTGGCCAGGTGGTGGAGGCGAACGGCAGGGACTACACCTTCATCGGGTGCGGGCCGGACGCCGCGATCGACGGGAGCCAGTCGACCGGCTGGAGCACGAACGCCGGCCGCCGGAAGCGGATCGACGGCACCGAGGGGTTCGGTCGCAAGCACATGACGATCCGGCTGGCCCAGCCGATCACCGTCAAGGGGTTCGCGGTCGACCCCACCGGCACCTGCGGCGACGACCCGACGTCGTCCACCGCCGGCTACAAGATCCAGACCTCCACATCACCGACGGTCGACGAGACCACTGTCTTCACGACGGTGGCCACGGGCACGTTCACCGGCGACGACAACCACCGGCTCAACACCATCAACCTCCAGGGACCCAGCGGCGTCCAGCTGGTCAGGTTCGTCATCACCAGCGACCAGGTCCCCGACTTCACCGGCATGTGCGGGGACGGCGGCGGCCCGAGCGGGTGCCACTACGTCGACCTCACCGAGCTGCAGGTGTTCGGCATCGCCTAGGGGCGGGTCCCGCTCGTGCGGCGCGGTCTGAGCCGAGCCACCGGTCACCGTCCGGTCAGCCGGCCGCGGCCTCGCTCGAGGGACGGTACGGCGTCAGCACGCAGAACTCGTTGCCCTCCGGATCGGCGAGCACGGCCCAGCCGCGGTCACCGCGCCGCAGGTCGTCGACGAGGGTGGCGCCGAGCCCCAGGATGCGGTCGATCTCCTCGTCCCGACCGCGGTCGGTGGGCCGGAGGCAGATGTGCATCCGGTTCTTGACCGTCTTGGGCTCGGGGACCTTGAGGAAGAGCAGGTAGCGGTCGTCGGGGCCGGTCAGCCCGCACTCCTCGTCGTCCCGCTTCATCGCCCACGCGTCGTCCAGGGTGAAGTCCTCCAGCACCTGGGCCCACCACAGGGTCTGGGCGTACGGATCGGCTGCGTCGATGCAGAAGTTGGATGCGCGCGATGCCATGCCCGCAGCATATGGAGTCCGCGGTTCCGGCGGCTCGGGGCCAGGCGAGCAGGACCTCGGCCGCACAGTCGAGGCTCCGGGGACGGACGAGCCCGGCACCGACAGTCGCCCGGTCGCCCGACCACCCGGAACGGGGTAGCGTCGCGCCGCGATGACGGACCCGACCGACCTGCTCGCCAGGGCGCGCGCAGCCCGGGGCTTCATGCCCGACCGCGAGGGGCTGGCCCTGCACCGGCTCGCCCGCGAGCGCCTCGCGTTCGGACCCGTGCTCGAGGTCGGCACCTACTGCGGCAAGTCGGCGCTCTATCTCGGCGCCGCCGCGCGTGAGGCGGGCGGGGTCGTCTTCACCGTCGACCACCACCGCGGCTCGGAGGAGAACCAGCCGGGCTGGGAGCACCACGACGCCGAGCTCGTCGACCCCGGCACGGGCCGGATCGACACCCTGCCGTTCTTCCGACGGACGATCACGGAGGCCGGGCTTGAGGACGTGCTGGTGGCGGTCGTGGGCGACTCCGTCACGGTCGCGGCGTACTGGCGCACTCCCCTCGCGATGCTCTTCATCGACGGAGGGCACGGCGAGGGTCCGGCTCACGCGGACTACGACGGGTGGGCACGGTGGGTGATGACGGACGGACTGCTCGCCCTCCACGACGTGTTCCCCGACCCCGCGGACGGCGGACGACCGCCCTACGAGGTGTACCTCCGCGCGCTCGCGTCCGGCGCGTTCGAGGAAGTGGAGACAGTCGGCTCGCTACGCGTGCTGCGCCGGGTGTCAGGCGTGGCCGGCGAGGGCGTCGGTTGACGCACACCCGCACGAGAGCGCCAGCGGCTCGGGGTTCGGCACCAGGCCGGTCCCGCGCATGACGCCGGCTCCCCCGGTCGTCCCGGCGAGGGCATCGTGGGCGAGCAGGGCGGCCGCCGTCGTGAACGTCGTGTGCTCAGCGGGCCAGTTCACCCGGTCGCGGTACACGTAGCCGGTCCAGTACGACCCGTCAGCCTGGCGAAGGTGCTGGGCGTCGGCGAACACCGTCCGGGCACGGTCCCGGTCTCCGAGTGCGTCGAGGGTCATCGCGAGCTCGCACGTCTCCGCCCCCGTCACCCACGGGTTCGTGGCGACGCACCGCACCCCGAGACCGGGCACCACGAACTCGTCCCAGCGGTCCGCGAGCAGGGCGCGCCCCTCGTCGCCGCGGACGGCACCGCCGAGCACCGGGTAGTACCAGTCCATCGAGAAGGTCGACTTGTCGAGGAAGAGGTCGCGATGGTCTCGGAGCGCGTGCCCGAGCCGCCCGGCGGTCAGCTCCCACCCGGGCTGCGGGTCGTCGAGGAGCTCGGCCAGGGTCAGCCCGGCGCGCAGCGCGTGATGGATGCTCGAGGATGCGGCCAGGAGTGCCTGGCGGCTCGTGCCGGCCGGCGCGCCGGCGTGCCACTCCTGCGACCAGGCGATGCCGCCGAACGGCAGCTGCATCCCGCAGGCGAAGTCGAGCGCCCGGCGCACCACGGGCCAGTGGGCGACCACGAAGCCGAGGTCACGGCGTACCAGCCAGTGGTGCCAGACCCCGACAGCGACGTACGCCGTCATGTTCGACTCGCCACTGGCGTCCTCGACGACGCCGCCGACGAGCTTCCTCGGCCACGAGCCGTCGATGCGCTGCGTCGACCTGACCCACGCCCATGCACGGTCGACCGCGTCTCGCCGATCGGCGACGAGCAGCGCCATCGCGGCCTCGACATGGTTCCACACGTCGGTGTGACCGCCGACCGTCCACGGGATCGCGCCGTCGGGCTCCTGCACCGACTCGATCGCCGCGCCGGACGCGGTCACCTGGGCGCAGGTGAGGAGCTCAGCCACCACCGGGCCCCTGCGTGCGACCCTGCGGCTTGTGCAGGTAGACCACCAGGCTCTTGCCCAGCACCGGGTCCAGGGCGCGCTCCACCCACCGCGTCGCGCGCGGCGCCCTCGTGATGTCCCAGACCAGGAGCCGGTGGTAGGCCCGGACCAACCGATGGTCGTCGTTCCCGACGCCGACCGCGCACTTGAGCCACCAGTACGGCGAGTGCAGGGCATGGGCGTACCCGCGACCGTCGTACACCAGGCCGGCCCGCTCCGCCTTGGTCACGAGCTCGGCGCCGGTGTAGATGCGGACGTGGCCGCCGGGTGCGTCGTGGTACTCACGCGACAGCCTCCAGCAGACGACCTCGGGCAGCCAACGCGGCACGGTGAGCGCGACCGTGCCCCCGGGCCGCACCACGCGGGTGAGCTCGGCCAGGGCCTGGCGATCGGCCGGCACGTGCTCGAGGATCTCGGCGGCGACGACCCGGTCGAACTCGCCGTCCGCGAACGGCAGCGACAGGGCGTCGCCCTCCTTCACGTCCGCCTCGGCGCCGTCGGGGACCTCTCCGGCCGCCCTCATCGCCACGAACATGTCGCGGACCCGGGCGAGCTCGTCCGCGTCCTGGTCGAACGCCACGACGTCTGCACCTCTCCGGTACATCTCGAAGGCGTGCCGGCCGGCACCGCAGCCGAGGTCGAGCACGCGTTCGCCCGGCCTGAGCCCGAGCCGGTCGAAGTCAACGGTGAGCACGCGACCTCCCGATCGACCCGGCCGAGGCAGGCGAGCGCGTCGACCCCTCGGACCGGTGCTCGGCGATCGCGTCGGCGTACGCGGCGGCCGTGGCGGCGGCCACCGCGCGCCAGCTGAAGAGCTCCTCCACCCGCCGGCGTCCCGCGGCGCCGTAGCGGGCCCGACGGACGGGGTCGTCGAGCAGGGCGGCCAGGACGGAGGCGAGCTGGCCGACGTCGCCGGGCGCCACCAGGTCGGCACACAGTCCGTCCGGGCCGACGACCTCGGGGATCGCGCCCGCCCGCGACACGACGAGCGGGGTCGCCGTCGCCATCAGCTCGGCGGTCGGGAGCGAGAAGCCCTCGTACAGGCTGGGCACGCAGGCGACCTCGGCCGAGCCCATCAGGGTCACCAGCTCGGCGTCGTCCACGCCGTGGACGAACCGCACCTGGTCGCGGATCGCCAGCGCGTCGAGCAGCTGCTCGGTGCGGCCGCCGGGCTGCGGCCGGGTGACGAGCAGGAGCTCGAGCTCGGGGCGCTCGGTGCGGAGCTTGGCGAAGGCCTCGAGGAGGGTCGCGATGCCCTTCATCGGGGCGTCCGCACTGGCCATGGCCAGGATCCGCCCCCGGACTCGCCGGGTCGTGGGCGGCACGAAGCCGTCGTCCACCCCGAGCAGGACGACGCGCACGCGGGCGGCGTCGACGCCGAACTCGCGCACGATGTCGCGACCCGAGGACGCCGACGGAGCCAGCACCAGGCGCACGCTGCGGGCGACCCGCGCCTGCATCCGCACGAAGCCGTACCACCGGCGTACCGAGAGACGCCGTCGCCAGCTGGTCGCGCTCGCCAGGTCGATCCTGCGGTCGATGCTGATGGGATGGTGGATCGAGGCGACGAGAGGTAGCCCGGTGACGGGCTCGACCCGACGCAACGCCGACCCGAGCGACTGGTTGTCGTGGACGACGTCGAAGTCGCCGGCTCGGTCGCGCAGCACCTTCAGGACGCGACGGCTGAAGGTGCGCGGCTCGGGGAAGCCGGCCGTCCACATCGTCGCCACCTCCAGGACGTCGACGAGGTCGCGGTACTCGCGGAGGCGTGGCGTGCGGAACGGGTCGGGCTCGCGGTACAGGTCCAGGCTCGGCACCCTGGTCAACCGGACCCCCGGGTCGAGGTCGGGGTACGGCTGCCCGGAGAAGACCTCAACCTCGTGCCCGAGGCGGACCAGCTCCCGGCTCAGGTGCCGGACGTAGACGCCTTGGCCGCCGCAGTGCGCCTTGCTCCGGTAGGACAGCAGAGCGACCCGCACGGACTGGCCCTCCCGGTCGGACGAACATCTGGGCGTCGGCCGTCACGCCTGTGCTGGCAGCCGTGGCCCGACCCTAGCCCGACGGCCTCAACACATCGCCAACGGGTCTTCGCTCGGATGGGCCTCATCGTTCTCCGTCCTGCGCGCCCGGCGCGCGGGCGGGCTACCCGGAGGTGGTGCGCATGTCGCTCGAGGCTGGGGCAGGCGAAGGCAGACGCCGGACGGGTCGGACACGGTTCGTGGTGGCGCTGCTGGTGGTGATCGTGCTCGGCGGGGCGGCGAGCGCCGCGGCCGGCAGCATGATCACCGGCAGGCAGATCAAGGACGGGACGATCCGGTCCAGAGACCTGACGAGCAGCGGGCTGTCCGGGGCGGACGTGCACGACGGGAGCCTGTCGGCGCTCGACTTCGACCAGGACTCGATCCGCGGCCCGCAGGGCGCGGTCGGCCCCCAGGGCGCCCCGGGACCCCGAGGGCCCGACGGGATCCCCGGCGTCGAGTTCGCCCAGAAGCCCTTCACCGCCGTCAGGGAGAGTCCCAGCAGCGCGGGCATCTCGGGAGTCACGCTGACCTGCCCGACGGCGGGCCGGCGAGCCGTCGCCGGTGGCATCTCCAGCCTCGACCCGGACGGGCTCGAGGTGATCGCGAGCGCCCCGATCCAGCCCACGACGCAGCACGAGGGGCAGTGGGGGGTGCTCGTGCACAACGGGACCGGCTCGGACATCGGCGCCTTCGGCTGGGTCACCTGCGTGGCTCCGTGAGACCACCTCGAGCCGACACCCCCGGAGAGGACACCTCCATGGAAACTCGATCGACGATCAAGCCCCGGCTCGTGCGGCTGGGCCGGCGGTCCGCCGCACCGGCCGCGCTGGGGTGCATCATCGCCCTCGGGAGCCTGGCCGGCGCCCATGCCGCGGGCCAGATCACCAGCCGCCAGATCAAGGACGGCACCGTGGCCGGGCGCGACGTCCGCAACGGCTCGCTCCGGGCCTCGAAGCTCGCTCTGGGGACTCTGCGGCCCCGTGACTTCACCGGTGACCCGACCGGTCCCGTGGGGCCGGACGGCGACCCGGGACCGGCCGGAACCGTGCTGGGACCGGCCGGCTTCCGCGGCGTGGGCTACGTCGTGGGCGACCCCGCCGACGTGACCGTGTTCGCGACCGTGGTGGCCCCCTGTCCCAGCGGGACGAAGGCGATCGGGGGCGGGACCTCGGTGTCCGACGTCGAGACCGTGGGGACGGCGACCTCGGCCCCGACCGCCGGCGGCGCCGCCTGGCTGTCGACCGTCTACCAGTGGGAGCCCGGCAAGTCGTCGCAGGTCTTCCCGTGGGCGCTGTGCGCGGCGGTCGACTGATGTCCGCCCGACCCGAACGAACGGAGTCTCGACCATGACCCGACGACGCAGCGCGTTCTCCGCCGTCACCTCCCGGGCCGGGATCCGGTTCGCGGTCCTGGCGGCCGTCGCTCTCGTCGTCTCGCTGGCCGGCAGTGCCGCCGCGACGGCGCTGATCACCGGCAGCCGGATCAAGGACGGCACGGTGACCGGACGGGACCTGCGCGGCCACACGATCACGGCTGCGGACATTCGCGACGGGTCGCTGACCGCCCGCGACTTCGCCGGTGGCAGCGTGACCGGCCCCACCGGCCCTCAAGGCACGGTCGGTTTCCCAGGGCCCGTGGGTCCCCCCGGAACGAGCGGGCTGGAGTACGCCGCGAGGACGGTCACCATCGACCCCGACAGCTACTTCACCACCGAGATCCGGTGTACCTCGCCCGGGAAGGTCGCGATCGCCGGAGGCGAGACGAGCGACCGACCGGAGAACACCCGTCTGGAGGACAGCGCCCCGAGCGACGACCACGGCGGCTGGGTCATCACCGCCCGCAACAAGAACCTCTTCGTCCCGCTCAACGTCCAGGCCATCGTCGTCTGCGCGAACGCGCGCTGACGACACGGCGCCGCCTCCGGGCTCAGCTGGCCTCGCTGGAGTGGCCCGGGAAGACGTGAGCGGACGGGTCGATGACCACCGCGGCGTTGTTGACGGCGGTGGCCGCCTCGCCGAAGCCGACCGCGATCAGCCGCACCTTGCCGGGGTACTCGGTGACGTCGCCGGCTGCGAAGACCCGGGGCAGGTTGGTGCGCATCGAGGAGTCGACGACGACGTGCCGCTTGAGCACCTCGATCCCCCACTGCTGGAGCGGTCCGAGGTCGGCGACGAAGCCGAGGGCCGCGACGACGGCCTGTGCCGGACGGCGTACCGGCTCCTGGCCGTCGACGGTGATCTCCACCTCTGCCACGGTGGGCTCGCCGAACAGCCCGGTGACCTGCGCCTTGGTGATGATCTCGACACTCGAGTCGCGGACGGTCTGCACCGAGCGCTCGTGGGCGCGGAAGGCGTCGCGACGGTGGACGAGGGCGATCGAGCGGGCGATGGGTTCGAGGTGGATGGCCCAGTCGAAGGCCGAGTCACCGCCGCCGACGATCACGACGTCCTTGCCCGCGTACGGCGCGAAGCTCGGCACGAAGAACTCCATCCCACGCCCGAGCCAGCCCTCGCCGGCGGGGAGCGGACGCGGGCTGAACTTGCCGATGCCCGCGGTGACGAGGAGCGCCTTCGCCGTGACGTCGGCGCCGTCGTCGAGGGTGATCGTCACGTCGTCCTCGTTCGACGTGAGCGCGGTGGCGGTCTTGTCGAGAAGGTACTCCGGCTCGGCGGTGTTCGCCTGCTCCACGAGTGCGTCGACCAGCTCACGGCCCTTGACCGCGGGGAAGCCGGCGACGTCGAGGATGAGCTTCTCGGGGTACATCGCGGTGATCTGGCCACCGAGCTCCGGCAGGGAGTCGATCACGGCGACGCGGAGCCCGCGGAAGCCGGCGTAGTAGGCGGCGAACAGGCCAGTGGGTCCGGCGCCGATGATCGCCAGGTCGGTGTCGTGCTGAGCCACGTGGCTACCCTCCCGCACCGCTCCGCCGATCGGCGAACCGGTCCGCGGAGTGTCCCACCACGATCTGGGGCGGGTACGAGGTCACCGGGTCTGCAGGTTGGCCACGAGCCAGCCCCGGTCGCTGTGCACCATCGTCACCAGGGCCCGGCGTGCGGTGTACGTCGGAGCGCCGCCCCGGGTCGTCGTCCGCTGGTCGAGGAACAGGAGGGCCAGCACCTCAGCTGAGCTCGCCCGCACGACCCCGCGCGCGGCGACGCGGGTCGTGGTGTCGGTGCGGGTCGCAACGACGCGGTCGCGCACCCTCCCGGCTGTGGCGCGGTAGCGCTCGGCCATGCCGCCGGTCATCATCGACCTGACCCGGTCGAGGTGCCCGTCGTAGGAGCGCCAGGACGTGGTGAAGATCGCCGCCGCGTCCGTGGCAGCGGTGTCCACAGCCGCCTGGGCCTCGATGTCACCGAGGAGGACGGGCCGCTGCGCGCTGGGCCTTGGGCTCGAGACGCCCCACAGGTACCACGCCTCCCCGGCCACACCGGCCGCGAGCAGCAGCGACGCCGCTCCGAGCGCGGCCGTGGTCCGCGAGGTCACCGGGCGTCCCCGACGAACTCGATGTCGGAGGTCAGCCATCGGCCGCTCAGCCGCTCCAGGCTGACCCGGAACCGGAAGTCGCGGGGCCGCGACGCCCCGTCGGTACGCCGGTTCGACACCTTGCCGGTCGTCGCCACGATGACGGTCGCGCGGTCCGGGCTGATCGTGGTCACGCCGGACCACACCACCCGTCCGGTCATCAGCGAGCGGTTGCGTTGCAGCACCCGGATCACGTGCCGGGCGGACCCCACGTAGTGGTCGCGGAAGTCACCGGTCGCGCCGGACGCGACGGCGTCGACGGACGCGGACGCCCGGTCGTAGCGCATGTTGACGAACGCCGTCACCTCGGCATCGGCCGCGGCGAAAACTGCCGCGTACCGCCTCGCGCGGGTCGCGGCGTCCGCCCGGTCGCCGTGCGTCCGCCAGGCGAGGGCAGCACCCAGCCCGGCGGCCAGGAGCAGGAGGACGACCAGCGCCGTCAACCAGCGGTTCGCCGTGCTCACGAGGTCGTGTCTCCCTCCCAGGCCCGACCGGGGTCACGCAGTCCGCATCGTATGCCGCGACCGCGTGAGCGAGGTCTGCGGTGCGAGAGCGTGTCCCTACGATGCGCGAGTGGACCTCTCGACACCGGACCGCGCACTGGCAGACGCCGTCGACTCCGTCCGGGAGGACGGGACCGTGTCCGTCGTGGCCCGGGTCTCCGGCGAGGAGGAGCCGCGCGTGTCGGTCGAGCCGGACTTCCGGCACTACTCCGCCAGCATCATGAAGCTCCCGATCCTCCTCGCCGCCCACCGACTCTCCGAGCGAGGGCGGCTAGACCTCGAGCAGCCCGTGCGGGTGCGCAACGAGTTCGAGTCTCGCGTGCCCTCCCACCGCTTCTGCCTGGACCGGGAGGACGACTCCGATCCGGAGACCTGGGCGGCGCTCGGCACCGACGTCTCGCTGCGCGAGCTGGTGCACCGGATGGTGACGGTGTCCGGAAATCTTGCGACCGACCTCGTCCTCGACGAGGTCGGCACGGAGGAGGTCGCCGCAGTGCTCGCAGATGCGGGGTGCTCGGGGCGGACCACGATCGTCAGGGGCATCGAGGACCACCCGGCTCGCGACGCGGGCATCGACAACCTGATCACGGCCGACGACATGGCTCGCCTCCTCGTCGCCCTCGGCGAGGGGCGCCTGGCAGGTCAGGAGGCGACCGCGGCGTGCGAGCACACGCTCCAGGCGCAGGAGTACCGCAACGGCATACCGGCGGGGCTGCCGGACGGGCTCGTGATCGGCAACAAGACCGGGTGGATCTCCAGCGTCAACCACGATGTCGCGCTGGTCCGGGCACCGGGCATGCCGCCGGTGGGCCTCGCGGTGCTGCTCTCGGCACCCGGCACGGAGCAGGAGCGGGAGGCCGCCATCGCGCGGATCGCGGCGGCCGCCTGGACGCAGGTCGTGCGCTGACACCCGGGCTCACCGACCCGGCCGGCGCGGGTGAGAGCGAGCGGCGCCCTACGATGACCCGGTGACCACGGGCAGCAGCGGCAGCCTCTGGCAGCGGTTCGAGCACGACCCGCGCGACCCGGCGTACGCCGGCATTCGTGCGTCCGACCGCGATCGGGGCGTGGTTCACGACGCTCTCGCCGAGGCCTACGCCGAGGGCCGGATCGACCGCGAGGAGCTGGACGAAAGGACGACACAGGTCGACCGGGCCAAGACCTACGGCGACCTGGTGCCTCCGCTCCACGACCTCACTGTCGACGCCGCCGTCGCGGCCGTGAGCCGGGTCTCCCGGCCCGAGCTGCAGCGACAGGCCGAGCGTTACTACCAGGAGAAGCGTGGGGAGGCCCTGATGGGCTTCCTGATCCCGAACCTGATCTGCTGGGCGATCTGGTACATGACCGGCCACGACGGGTTCATCTGGCCGATCTTCGTGCTCATCCCGACCCTCGGGAACCTGGTGCGTGTGTCGGCCAGCAAGCAGTCGATCGTCGACAGCCGGCTCGAGAAGCTCGAACGCAAGCAGTCGAAGGCGCTCGAGCCCCCGAAGCCCAGGTCCGTCCCCACCTCGACCGATGACTCCGCGACGATCCTGAGCGAGGACGAGAAGCCCGACAAGGCGTGAGTGGCTCCACCGGTGGTCCGGCAGGTCACCTCGCGCCTGTCGGTGGCCGGTGGTGAGGTCGAGACCGGTGGTCGAGGAGTCGCCCTGCGGCCGTCTCGAGACCACTGTCCGCCCGGTGCGACTAGACCGCGTCCCAGCCCTCCGGGCGGAGCTTCTTCGGCAGCCCCTCGACGACGAGCCGGTAGGACTCGTCGACCGCGTCGAGGATCTCTTCGGCGGGGATACCGGTGAAGGACAGGTCGTTCCAGCCGGAGCGCCCGATGTAGCGCATCGCCGTCGCGCTGCCGGGGTAACGGTGCAGCCACTCGTCTGCGACCTCGCGACTCCGCGCCGCCTTGACCCCGACGCCGCTGCCGCCGAGGAACGCGAAGATCTTGCCGCGGCTCCCGGGGCCGACCTTGAACACCGGGTGCTCGTGCTCCCACGGGAAGTCGGGCCAGGCGCCGGGCATGGCTGCGCAGTGGGCCCGCAGCCGCTCGACGTCCACGTGTCAGCCCTGGCCGCGCAGCCGGGCGAGGAAGGCGTCGACCTCACCGACGTCGTAGGAGGTGCGGGAGCTGACCGTGGGTATCGTCGCCTGCAGCACCTCGGTCAGCGAGTCCCCCGCGACCGCCGCCTGCTCGGCTCGGTCGAGCAGGTCGTCGACCACGCCCATGTCGTATCCGGTGCGGAAGTGGACCGTTCGGAATTGGACCGTACGGATCTCGTCCACAAGCGCCTGGCGCCCGGGCGGCAGCTCGGTCACCGCGTGGCGGCCGCTCGCCGCACCCGGGTGGCTCCCTGCCTTCCGCGGTGGTCAGCACGAGACACCAGGACCACGCACACGAGGGGCCGCCTCTCCAGCTCGGGCCGACGGAAGCAGGGTGTTGCCACTGACCAGGCGGACCAAGACTATCCGGAGTCGCTGACCCGGCGACGAGCGGCGGACCTCGCCGCAAGGCTCGAGGCCCCTCGCGGAGGCGTCACCAGTCGCCCGGCACGGCTGTGCCGGCAACGCACGGGCTGTGGACCACCGATCGAACTGCGTCGCGCCGATCTCCTAGTCCTTCTCATTTCCATTGCAGGGCTCCACTCCGCGGGCGTGCACCGTCGACGACCGAAATGTCAGGCCCCTCTGACCAGAGTTGCCTGTGCTCTGGCGCTGATCGCGTTGCTCGGTCAGGCGTTGCTGGCATGACGCGCTGACGAGCGCGGAGGCCGACGGTACGTGCCGAGAGGAACCGAAGGGGTGGGAGCGGATCCGCACTCCCACCCCGGAGCCCTCATCACGAAGAAGGGTCGTCCTCGCCCTCAAACCGCTCGGGCCTTCCCGACCTCGGGGCCGGATTCGTCAACCGGCGACCTTGATCGCGCTGTCGACCAGGTCGTGCATGGACGCGGCAAGGCCGGCGGGCTCCTGGGGTCCGCCCACCTCGGCGAGGGACAACAGCACCACACGATCCGCGACCATCAGCAGAGCCTCTCGATCGAACACGACAGCGTCACAGTCGGTGCCGCCACAGAAGTCGTCGGCCGAACGGAGGAGGGTCTCGTAGAAGCCGTTCTCGACCGTCTCCGAGGCGAGGAACTCGTGCTTGACCAGATCGGGGGCCGCGCAGTCCTGGAGCCAGCTGGCCACGGACTGCATCGCGTCCACCGCGGCGCCATGGTCTGCGAACTGCAACACGGTCTCACCGATCCGGCCGGCGTACCGTCCGGTGTCCCCGCCTGCAGACGTGCGGGCACCGAAGCGACGCTCCAGTGAGCTCCGCGCCCCCAGCCCTTCGGTGACGCGGGCCGGGAGGCACGCCAGGGCCGATCCTCGACCCGTCGATCTGATCACGGCCCACTCGCCGAGCTCCGGGCGCACGGGCAGGTCCTGTAGCCGTAGCACGACGGAGTCCGACCCCGTGTGCTCGTGCGAACGGCCGTTGGCCCGGGTCGCGTGGCGCTGGTGGGTCGTGCTCGCAGGTGACGACGTCGCCTGGCCGTTGAAGGCCGCCATCGCAGCGGCGGTGATCACACCGACAACTGCGACCGCGGCCACGGCCGAAGCGATCGTCCACCGGGCGGTGCGGGCGCTCGTCCTGGCGTTCGCCCGCTTGCTGTTCCACATCATGTTCCGCTCTCTCCTGTGAGGGATCAGGACTCTCAGGTGACTTCCCGGAACCTCCTGATCGGACTGAGATGAGTACGCCGAACGCGCCGGTGTGGTTGCCATGACGAACGCCGCTTCTCGGCTCTGCCGGATCAACGCACCTTCAACATCGCTCGACGAGGTTGGTGCATCGACATCACGGACGCGATCCCAGCGTCTCGACGCAACCCAGGTTCCGGCCCAGGCGTAGAGCTCGTGTCCCGAGGCCGACCGGGCCTTGACCGAGAGTGGACGCTGGCTTGGATGAGGTTGAGTTCGATGAGTTCTACTCAGCGTCGTACCACCGCGTGTGTCGACAGGTGTACGCGATGATCGGCAACGTCGACGAGGCGCAAGAGTGCACACAGGAAGCCTTCGCCAAGGCCTGGGCGCATCGACGCACCCTCGACAAGACCAAGTATCCCGAGGCCTGGGTGAGAACCGTCGCCTATCGGATGTCGGTGAGCAGGTGGCGCAAGGTCCGGAGGTCTCGGCGGGAGTCGGACCGGGCGATGTCATCTGGCCTGGTCGCCGAGCCGCCGTCCGAGGCGCCAGTGGTCGTGGTCGAGGCGCTGAAGCAGCTGCCGGAGGCCCAGCGAAGGGTCATCGTGATGCACCACCTCGCGGACCTCTCGGTTCGAGAGATCGCCGCCGAGCTCTCCGTTCCTGAGGGCACGGTCAAGGCACGACTCAGCCGCGGCCGGGCAGCGCTCAAGACCCTGCTCGAAGACGGCAGCGGCCCCGGTTTCGCACCGCCTCGAACTGAGGCCTCGAGCGATGACTGATCCGATCGAGACCGAGCTTGGTGCCTTTCGCGTCGCCACCCATTTCGAGGCACCGGACCCGGCCGTCGTGCGCCGGCGAGGCGACCGACTGCGTCGCCGTCACGCCTCCGTGAAGGCCGGGGGCGCGGCACTGGCCCTAGCCCTGGTCGCCACCCCCCTGCTGTCACTGGGCCGGCACGGGGGGCCGGCCCAACCGCCGGTCGCAGACCGTCTGGTGGCCGGGGACGCGTTGTCGCTGGGCGACCTGCCCGAGCGACCCGAGCTCGGCGCCTGGCAGCACAGGCCCACGACCGCGGCCGCCTTGGCCTGTATCCCTGCCCGGGTGGTCGACACGCTCGGCGCCGTCGAGACTCTCCAACGTCGCTACGGCGCGCATCACGGCGACTCCGCATCGCAGGGGCCCTATGCCGCCCAGGTGCGAGAGACGGTCCTGGCCTTCGCGGGCCCGAGATCGGCCAGGGCCGCCTCGGACATCCTCACCCACCGGCTACGAGCCGGCTGCGCAGCCTCGGACCTGGCTAACCCCCGTCCGATCGAGTCCCGGACCGTTCCGGGGCCCGGGGTCGGCCGTTGGGAGCTGTACGTGCGCACGGCGGACGATGTCTGCACCGAGTGCGACGCCGTCAACTTCGATCGCGAGGCCGTCCTCCGGGTCGGCGATCGCGTCGTGCTGCTCTCGCTGAGCGAGCTCGGCGGACCCCTGCAGCCGAAGGGACTTCGCAGCTCGATGCGCGCGCTGACGACCCGCGCCGCCCTGCTGGCCGCCAGGCACGCCAGCGCCTCGTCTTCGCCGACCTCGGCGCAGAGCCCCTAGCAGAGTAGTGGAGTCAGGGTGCCCCGGTCGGCGTCCTCACTTCGTCGCCTCCATCATCTGGCGCAGCTCCTTCTTCAGGTCGCTGATCTCGTCGCGGAGACGCGCGGCGACCTCGAACTGGAGCTCGGCCGCGGCGGCCTTCATCTGGTCGGTGAGCTCCTGGATCAGCGAGGCGAGCTCCGCGCTCGGGAGTCCGGAGATGTCGGCGGCGTGCTGCCCGGCGTTGAGCTGGCCGAGGGCTGGAACCGGCTGGCGCGCCCTCACGCCGCCGGCGCGGCCGCTCGCCTCAGTGCCGGCCCAGGTCGCCAGCAGCGCCTGGGTGTTCTCGTCCTCGCGGGCGAGCATCTCGGTGATGTCTGCGATCTTCTTCCGCAGGGGCTGGGGGTCGACACCGTTGGCTTCGTTGAACGCGACCTGCTTGGCCCGGCGACGGTTGGTCTCGTCGATCGCCGACTCCATCGACGGGGTGATCTTGTCGGCGTACATGTGCACCTCGCCGGAGACGTTGCGGGCGGCCCGGCCGATCGTCTGGATCAGTGACTTGTCGGAGCGCAGGAAGCCCTCCTTGTCCGCGTCCAGGATCGACACCAGCGACACCTCGGGCAGGTCGAGGCCCTCCCGGAGCAGGTTGATGCCGACCAGCACGTCGTAGTCGCCGAGGCGCAGGTCGCGCAGCAGCTCCACGCGCTTGAGGGTGTCGACCTCGGAGTGCAGGTAGCGGGTGCGGACTCCGGCGTCGAGGAGGTAGTCCGTGAGGTCCTCCGACATCTTCTTCGTCAGGGTCGTCACCAGGACGCGCTCGTTGCGGGACACCCTGGTGTTGATCTCGTGGATGAGGTCGTCGATCTGGCCCTTGGTCGGCTTCACCACGACCTGGGGGTCGACCAGGCCGGTCGGCCGGATGATCTGCTCCACCACGTCGCCCTGCACCTTGTCGAGCTCGTAGTTGCCCGGGGTCGCCGACAGGTAGATCGTCTGCCCGATGCGCTCGAGGAACTCCTCCCACCGCAGCGGGCGGTTGTCCATCGCGCTGGGCAGCCGGAACCCGTGGTCCACGAGGTTGCGCTTGCGCGACATGTCGCCCTCGTACATGCCCCCGATCTGCGGAACGCTGACGTGGGACTCGTCAATGACGAGCACGAAGTCCTCCGGGAAGTAGTCGAGCAGGCAGTTGGGAGGATCGCCGTACGAGCGGCCGTCGATGTGCATCGAGTAGTTCTCGATGCCGGCGCAGGAGCCGACCTGACGCATCATCTCGACGTCGTACGTCGTGCGCATCCGCAGCCGCTGGGCCTCCAGGAGCTTGCCTTGGCGCTCGAACGTCGCCAGCCGCTCCTCGAGCTCGGCCTCGATGCCGTTGATCGCCCGCTCCATGCGCTGTGGGCCGGCGACGTAGTGCGTCGCCGGGAAGACGTAGAGCTCGTCGTCCTCGCTCATGACCTCGCCGGTGACAGGGTGCAGCGTCATCAGCCGCTCGATCTCGTCGCCGAAGAACTCGACGCGCACCGCCAGCTCCTCGTAGACCGGGAAGATCTCCAGCGTGTCGCCGCGGACCCGGAACGTGCCCCGGGTGAAGGTCATGTCGTTGCGGGTGTACTGGATCTCGACCAGGCGCCGCAGGATCGCGTCGCGGTCGCGTTCGTCCCCGACCTTGAGCTTGAGCATGCGGTCGACGTACTCCTGGGGGGTGCCGAGGCCGTAGATGCAGGAGACCGTCGCGACCACGATCACGTCGCGGCGGGTGAGCAGCGAGTTGGTGGCGGAGTGGCGAAGGCGCTCGACCTCCTCGTTGATCGAGGAGTCCTTCTCGATGTAGGTGTCGGTCTGCGGGACGTAGGCCTCGGGCTGGTAGTAGTCGTAGTAGGAGACGAAGTACTCCACCGCGTTGTGGGGGAAGAGCTGGCGCAGCTCGTTGGCGAACTGCGCGGCCAGGGTCTTGTTCGGCTGCATGACCAGCAGCGGACGCTGGATCTGCTCGGCGACCCACGCCACCGTCGCGGTCTTGCCGGTGCCGGTGGCGCCGAGCAGGACGACGTCGCTGACCCCGCCCTTGATGCGGCGCACGATCTCCTCGATCGCAGCAGGCTGGTCGCCGCTCGCCTGGTAGTCGGAGACCACCTCGAACGGCGCCAGGCGGCGCTCCAGGTCGGTCACGGGTCGCATGCCTCCAGCCTAGACAGGCGCGCCGACAGTGCCGCGGGGTCGGTGGCGGCCGTGGTCTCGACGAGCTCAACGGACGGGGTCGGCGGCGGGTGCGGACATCGAACGGTCCGCTACTCGTCGGGGGCTGCTCGCGAGCCGAGGGTGAGGCTGGCCACCGCTGCGACCCCGAGAACCCCGACGATGAACGCCAGCGACGGCAGGATCCCGATCTCGGGAACGGCCACGGCCCCCACATGCGCGACGTGGGACCCGCGGAGCCCCTCGAGGACGAGCTTGAGGCCGATGAACGCCAGCACCAGGGCGAGCGCCGGCTGCAGGTAGACCAGGCGGCTGAGCAGCGCCTCGACCACGAAGAACAGCTGCCGCAGGCCCAGGAGCGCGAAGGCGTTCGCGGTGAGGATCACGAACGCGTCCGTGGTGAGCCCGAGGATCGCCGGGATCGAGTCGAGGGCGAAGACGACGTTGGCGACCGCGATGGCCACGATGACCACCACGAGCGGGGTCCACATCCGACGTCCACCGAGCCTGGTGCGCAGCCGGTCGCCGTCGTACGCCGGCGCGATCGGCAGGTGGCGACGCAGCCGGCGCAGCAGGGCGTACTCCTGGAACTCGGCGGTCTCCTCGGTCTCCCGCAGCAGCCCGACGGCCGTGTACACCAGCAGCAGACCGAACAGGTAGAACGTCCACGACGCCGCCGAGACGAGCCAGGTGCCACCCACGATGAGCACAGCACGCATCACGAAGGACAGCACGATCCCGGTCAGCAGCGTGCGGTCACGGGCCACGGCCGGCACCCCGAAGGAGTTCATGATCACCAGGAACACGAACAGGTTGTCCACGCTGAGGCTGTACTCGGTGAGGTAGCCGGCGAAGAACTCGGTGCCGGCGCGGCGGTCGGCGGCCAGGA
Organism: Actinomycetota bacterium; assembly: GCA_046735295.1. Classification (GTDB taxonomy): domain Bacteria; phylum Actinomycetota; class Actinomycetes; order Propionibacteriales; family Nocardioidaceae; genus Nocardioides. The sequence goes on from JBKPTA010000017.1 coordinate 85,639, forward strand.
GCGCGACGCCGAAGAGGACCGCCGCCGAGACGTTGGCGGAGACCCACCGCAGACACGTGGGCAGGCTCGGCCGCTCCTCGCGGCGTGCGACGGCGACCAGGTCGGCCGCGACCAGCAGCACCAGGACGACGGCGGCGCCGAACCACCAGGGGACGGGAACCGAGGTGTGCATGGGGCCTCCGGACGTGCGTGACGGTCCGGAGGTCTCCTCCGCCCGCCGTGGACCCGGCAGGCCGGTGCGCCGGGCCGGGATGCCGACCGTGATGACGACGCCGCCGCGAGGGAGTACTCCCCTCCGCAGCGGAGCCTAGTCCCCCGTGACGTCGCTCGTCCCCGGCACCCGCGCCCGGCGGCACCTCCGCCCGCGCCTTCGACGTGCCCGGGACCGGTCCCGATCGGGCCGGCCGCGCGCGATGGGTAGTTTGGCGACGTGCGCTCCCGCTCCGTCGCCGATCGCTGGCTGCCCCTCCTGCGGCGCGTGGTGCTCGGGATCGCGGCCGCTCCGTTCGTCACGGCGATCGCGATGACCCTCGTCGACTCCTACCGCCGGCGTGGCAGGCACCGCTCGGTGTCGTTCCCGACCGCGTCGCCGAGCACCGTGCCGGTCGGTCAGGGCGAGGTCACGACGTACACCTTCGGCACCGACCTGTACGACGACATGCTCGCGGCGATCGACGGAGCACAGCGGCAGATCCTGCTGGAGACCTACATCTGGAAGGGGGACGCGGTCGGGCGGAGGTTCAGGACCGCGCTCGAGGCGGCTGCGGCGCGCGGCGTGGAGGTCTACCTGATCTACGACGCGTTCGCCAACCTGGTGGTCTCCCCCCGGTTCAAGCGCTTCCCGCCCGAGATCAAGGTGCTCCGCTACCCCGTGTACGCCGCGGGATGGCGTCCCTTCGACCTGCGCCGCTACGGCCGTGACCACCGCAAGATCCTGGTCGTGGACGACTCCGTCGGGTTCGTCGGCGGCTACAACATCGGCGACGCGTACGCGACCGAGTGGCGCGACACGCACGTGCGGATCACCGGACCTGGCGTCTGGGACCTCAAGCGCACCTTCGCCGACTTCTGGAACCTCAACCGCCGGCGACGGGTCCGGGCCAGCGAGCGTCCGCTGCTGCTGGAGACCGCCTCGACCTGGGAACCCACCATCAGGTTCCACCGCAACGTGCCGAGACTGTGGATGTTCCCGATCCGCGCGATGTACCTCGAGGCGATCGCCCGGGCCAGCAAGAACATCTGGCTGACCACCGCCTACTTCCTTCCCGACCCCGACTTCGCCGAGGCGCTCACCGCGGCCGCGCGCCGTGGAGTCGACGTACGACTCCTGATCCCGGCCAAGTCCAACCACGTCGTGTCGGACTGGATCTCCGGGGGTTACTTCTCACAGCTCCTGGGCGCAGGGGTGAAGGTGTTGCGCTACCGCGGCGCGATGGTGCACGCCAAGACCGCCACCATCGACGGCACCTGGTCGACCGTCGGGACGGCGAACATCGACCGGCTCAGCCTGACCGGCAACTACGAGATCAACGTCGAGATCATCGACGCGCGGCTCGCCGCGGCCCTGGAGGAGGTCTTCCGGGTCGACGAGTCGAACTGCCTCGAGCTCACCCAGGCGGAGTGGGAGGCCCGGGACATGTACCGGCGGTTCACCGAGTTCGTGCTCAACCCGCTGCGTCCGCTGCTCTGAGCCTCGCCGCGCGACGGCGGTCAGGACACCGTGACCGCGCCGCTACCGCACCGGCAGGTGGGTGCGGGGAGACATCCGGGGAGCCCGTCGCGGGCGGCCGCCCGCGAACCCGTGGATCAGGGCGACCGCGCGGTTGCGCTGTGGCCGCCAGGGCTCGAGGAACTCGCGCAGCTCCTCGTCGTCGTACGGCGTGCCGGTCACGGCCCAGCCGATGTCCTTGGCGATGTGGTAGTCGCCGAAGCTGACCGCGTCCGGGTCACCGAACGTGCGCGACCGGACCTCGGCCGAGGTCCACTCACCGACGCCTGGCAGGCTCTGGAGCTTGGCGTCGGCGTCCTCCCGGGTCAGCCGCTCGAGCGTGTCGGCCACGGTGGCGGCCCCGACCAGGGTGCGCGAGCGGCCCGGGTCCACGTGCATGCGCAACCACTCCCACGAGGGGATGCGACGGATGGTCGCCGCCGTCGGCTGGACCCAGACCCTCAGGTCACCCCCCGGGCCCGGCGCCCGCTCGCCGTACCGGTGGACCAGGCGGCGGAACCCGGCGAACGCCTCCTGGCCGGTGACCTTCTGCTCGATGACGGCCGGGACCAGGGCCTCCCACAGGCGGTGGGATGCGCCGAAGCGGAGGTGGGGACGGCGCCGCGCCGCCTCGGCCACCAGCGGGTGCAGCCCGGCTCGGAAACCCGACGGGTCGTCGTCGGCGCCGAGCATCGTGGGCACCGCGTCGAGCGCCCACGTGGCTCCCGGCCCCCAGGCCTCGGCCACCACGTCGCCTTCGCGCGACCGGGCGGTGAGGCGCAGCGTCACCGGTCCTGCGGGGGTCCTGATGCCGCGCCAGACGTCGCCGTCGTGGATCCGGAACGTCGGGTCGCCCGGGCCGCGGCGGAGATCGCCGATGACGCCGAGCACGAACACCGGCCAACCGGGCCGCCACACCCGCCGCTGCCCCTGCGTCATCGGCCCAACCTACGGGGCGATGCCGACGGCGTCGCCCGACTAGGGTCCTGCTCGTGAGCGACGCCACCGACCCGCGGCCTCTCGAGGAGGGGATCGAGCGGGACTTCAGCCGCCAGATGTCGTACGGCGACTACCTGCGCCTCGACCTGCTCCTGTCGGCCCAGCAGCCGCTGAGCGACCCGCCTCAGCACGACGAGCTGCTGTTCATCGTCCAGCACCAGACGACGGAGCTCTGGCTCAAGCTGATGGTCCATGAGCTCCGGTCGGCACGCTCCCTGTTCGCCGCTGACGACCTCGCGCCGGCACTCAAGCGGTTGGCGCGGGTCAAGCACGTCCAGCACACCATCACCGACCAGTGGTCGGTGCTCGCCACGCTGACGCCCTCCGAGTACGCCGAGATCCGACCCTTCCTCGCCACGTCGTCGGGCTTCCAGTCGGCGCAGTACCGCGAGGTCGAGTTCCTCCTCGGCAACAAGAGCGCGGACATGGTGAAGGTCTTCGCCCACGACCCCGTCGCCCAGCGCGAGCTCACCGCACTGCTGCACGAGCCGTCCCTGTACGACGAGTTCCTCGCCCATCTCGCCCGGCAGGGCTACGCCGTCCCGGCGGACTGCCTCACCAGGGACTGGTCGCAGCCCTACCGCTCCCATCCCGAGCTGGTGCAGATGTTCGCCGGCGTCTACGCCGACCCGAAGGAGCACTGGGGGGTCTATGAGACCTGCGAGGAGCTCGTCGACGTCGAGGACAACTTCCAGCAGTGGCGCTTCCGCCACCTCCAGGTCGTGCAGCGCACCATCGGTCACAAGACCGGGACCGGCGGCTCCTCGGGCGTGGACTTCCTCCGTCGCGCGCTCGAGCTCACGTTCTTCCCCGAGCTCTACGAGGTGCGCACGCTGATCGGGGAGTGACCCGCAACGTCATACGGTGCGAGCCATAGATGGCTCGCTCCGTATGACGTCACCGGGGTGTCGGTGTGCTCGGGCAGGATGGCCACATGCTGCTGAGCGACCTGGTCGACACCTCGACCGCCGTCGCGGCCACCCGCTCGCGCAAGGCCAAGATCGCCGCGATCGCCGAGCGACTCGCCCAGGCCGGGATGGACGAGCTGCCGGTGGTCACGGCGTACCTCGGCGGGACGATCCTGCAGCGCCGCACCGGCGTCGGGTGGCGCGGGCTCAGCTCGCTTCCGGAGCCGGCGGCCGAGCCGTCGCTGAGCGCCCTCGAGGTCCACGAGTCCCTCGACCGGCTCGCCACGATGACCGGTGCGGGATCCCAGGAGCTGCGCACCTCGGGGGTGCGCGACCTCTTCGCGCGGATGACCGCCGAGGAGCAGCGCTGGTTGCGCGGCGTGATGACCGGCAACGTCCGCCAGGGAGCCCTGGACGCGCTGGTGCAGGAGGCGATCGCCGCCGCCGCGGGCGTGCAGCCGGGTGCCGTGCGCCGTGCAGCGATGCTGGCGGGCGGCACCGTGCCGATCGTGGTCCCGGCCATGACCGGCGGCGAGGCAGCGCTGGCGGAGATCGGCCTCGAGGTCGGCCGGCCGGTGCTTCCGATGCTGGCCTCGACGGCGCCCGACGTGGGGACTGCGGTCGCCAAGGCCGGCGGCGCTCCGGGCACGCCGGTCGCCGTCGACACCAAGCTCGACGGCGTCCGGATCCAGGTCCATCGCCGGGGAGACGAGATCGTCGTGGCGACCCGCAGCCTCGACGACATCACGACGCGGTTGCCCGAGGTGGTCGAGGTCGTCCGGTCGCTGCCCGGTGGCGACCTGGTGCTGGACGGCGAGGCGATCGCGATGGACGACCGTGGTCGCCCGCGCCCCTTCCAGGAGACCGCGTCGCGCACGGCGATGTCGGCCGGAGTGGCGGTCTCGCCGTACTTCTTCGACGTCCTCCATGCCGGCGGTCGCGACCTCCTCGACGCGCCCGGCATCGAGCGGCTCGAGATCCTCGACACGCTCGTCCCCGAGGAGCAGCGCGTGCCGCGGCTGGTCACCGACGACCCGGTGGCGGCGGAGGCCTTCGCCCAGGACGCTCTGGCCCGCGGTCACGAGGGTGTCGTCGTGAAGAGCCTCTCGGTCGCCTACGCCGCAGGCCGTCGCGGATCCGGATGGGTGAAGGTCAAGCCCGTGCACACCCTCGACCTGGTCGTGCTGGCCGTCGAGTGGGGCAGCGGGCGCCGCGCGGGCTGGCTGTCGAACATCCACCTCGGCGCCCGCGATCCCGACTCGGGTGGCTTCGTGATGCTCGGCAAGACGTTCAAGGGGATGACCGACGAGATGCTCGCCTGGCAGACCGAGCGCTTCACCGAGCTCGCGGTCGCTCCGGAGACGATGCGGGACTCCTACGTCGTGCCTGTGCGACCCGAGCAGGTCGTCGAGATCGCCTTCGACGGGCTCCAACGCTCCACCCGCTACCCCGGGGGTCTCGCCCTCCGCTTCGCCCGGGTGGTCCGCTACCGCGACGACAAGTCCGCCGACGAGGCGGACACGATCGAGACGGTCCGGGCCATGGCTGTTGGGTAGGTTCGCAGGCGTGATCGAGCTGGAGCGTGGCGACGAGATGGCGTTGGCCCGCGAGGACGGCACCGCCCTCGGGCGGCTGACCATGGGTCTGGGCTGGGACAAGAAGGCAGGTGCGGGATACATCGGCACCGGCGCGAGAGAGGTGGACCTCGACGCGTCGGCGATCCAGTACGCCGGCGGCAGGCTCTTCGACCTCGCTTTCTTCAACCACCTCCAGACCCGCGACGGATCCGTGATCCACCAGGGCGACAACATCAGCGGCCGGGGGGAGGGCGACGACGAGCAGATCTCCATCGACCTCACCAAGGTCTACCCCCGCGTCGACACCATGCTCTTCCTGGTCAGCAGCTACCACGGTCACTCCCTGGAGTGGGTGGGCAACGCCTACTGCCGCCTCGTGGACGAGGACGACGTCGAGATCGCACGATTCACCCTCACCGAGGGCGTGCCCCGCACGGGCTTCATGCTGGCGAAGATGTTCCGCAGCGGCGAGGGATGGCGCCTCCAGGCCATCGGCCAGGGCGTCGCGGTGTCCGTGCCGACCGAGTCGCTGGATGTCCTGCAGCGTTTCCTCTGAGGCCGACAGGGGCCCCGCGTGAGCCGGGGCGTGCCAGCGGTCGACCCGAGGGTTCGCCCTCCGACCTCGACGCCACTCAGCTGCGCGTGGGGCAGTTCAGCTGGGCCCCGCTGGGGTACTCCACCGGGAGCGGGCCGCCGGACACCGGGTACCGCGCCTCCCCCATCAGCGAGCCTGTCCCCTGGTCGCCCTCGGCCTCATCGATGCGGAGCTGGGCCTCCACATGGTCGCCGGCAGGCTGGACCATGGTGCTCACGGTGTCGCCGGAGCTGTAGGTGTAGCCCAGCACCAGCGTGTCGCCCTCCCAGTGACAGTAGCCGAACTGCTCACCGCCCGGGTGTGCGCTGAGGTACCAGCCGGCGCTCGTCACGACGAGCCCCACCCCGAGCAGGGCGATCACGACGTACTGCAGGATCCTCATGCCTCCAGTCTTGCGTTTCCAGCCCTCCCGGGCGGGGACCTCACCCACCATGCGAACGGTGTCGCTGCGCACCGCCGGTCTCGGAGGCGCGGCGCTGCTCGACCGACGCCGGACGCGGCTCGGCCGACACGGATCCCGGGGCCGAGGCCTAGTTCCCGGGACCCGTGGGGCGTCTGGTGGTGCCGACGCTGCTCCGCGAGGAGCCGGTGCTCTCCGGCATCGTCCGCCGGGCTCCGCTGAGCGGTGGAAGGACCAGTGAGTCCTCTGCCACCAGATGGGCGACCGGAACGACGGATGGGTCGCCGTCACCCGCGAACTGGCCCTCGAGCACACGGCGTACGACGCCTGCGACCAGGTCCGCGAGCTGCACTCGGACGTCGTCCCGCGAGTCGACCCGCGTGAAACCGGTCATCCTCCGACCGGGGTACGACGTCGTGAGCTCGTCGGCGATGGCGGCTACCCGGGCCGGAGTGAGCACGGACTGTTCGTCGTGCACGACGTCGACGTCTCCCAGACTGCTCCAATGACGCACGGTCCACCGCAGCGCTGGAAGGAGCGGCTCGACCAGCGGTGAGGCCGGGGGCATCGCGACGTAGTCGCGCGCGCGCCGCACCGCGTCGGCGGACGCCCATCCCGCCAGGAACCGGCGTTCGACGGCATCGGGCAGCCGATCCTCGGCAGCGCGCACCGCGTCGATCCAGGCCTCGACCGGCGCGGCGTGCCGCCGGCTCCGCCTGAGCCACAGCAGATCGCGGCCGGCGAGGAGGAGCTGTCGCTCCAGGGTCGGGGACATCCCCTCGAGCACAGCGTCCAGCCGGAGGGCCCGACCCCAGCTGGCGGGCTCCTCACGCGGGCTCCACCATCCTTCGGGAGACTTGTCCGTCATCAGCACCTGAGCGAGCCTCGCCAGCCCGAACAGACGGGTGTCGGTGACGTGGACGACCGCACGTCCCTGCAGGGGCCCGTCCGGTGCGCAGAGCCACGCCGCGACGGGTCGGGCCCAGGGCCGGTTCAGCCGCGACGCCTTGAGCTCGGGGCTGCCGGCCTCCAGCCTGCCCCGGACCTCCTCGGCCAGCTCGGAGGCCGAGTCGGGGTCGAGATGCAGGCTGGCATGGGCGAACACGCGCGTCCCCCCGAAGAGCGACCCGCCCACGAAGCCGGACTCGTCGCAAGCGATCTGAACGGTGCGCCGCGGCTCGGGCGGCGCACTCGCGTCAGACTCCACTGTCCACTCCGATCCGCGCTCGTCGAGGCTGCCCTGTCACGGCCAGCAGCCCGCGCCACCGGGACGGAAGCCTGATGGTAGGCGGGTGGCCACCCGGGGGCGACCTCATTACGCCGGCGTCTGCCAGCGGTCAGCGCCGGCGCTGGCGGATCAGCCCCTCTTGGGCGACGGTCGCCACCAGGGCGCCCTCCTCGGTGAACACCCGGGCCAGCGAGAGCCCGCGACCACCCTGGGCCGACGGCGACCACTGGTCGTAGAGCCACCACCGATCGGCGCGAAAGGGCCGGTGGAACCAGATGGTGTGGTCCAACGACGCCGGCATCAGCCTCGGCGAGCCGATCTCGACGTCGTGCGGCACCAGCGTGGCGCCGAGCAGGGTGAGGTCGCTGGCGTAGGTGAACGTCGCGATGTGCATGACGGGCTCGTCGCCGAGCTCGCCGTTGACGCGAACCCACAGCTGCGCCCGCGCCGGTCGTTCGGTGTCCTCGGCGAGACTCGTGCCACCCGGGTAGGCAGAGTTGCCGAGGTACCGGGTGTCCAGCGCGGCCCACTCCTTGGCGAACTCGGCGGCCGATCGCTTGTCACCCGACTGCAGCTCGTGGAGCTGGGCGAAGGTCAGGCCCTGGTCCGGGCCCGGCACCTCCGGCATGGCGTCCTGGTGCTCGAAGCCCTCCTCGGGCCGCTGGAAGTTCGCGGTCAGGTAGAAGATCGCGTGCCCGTGCTGGCGCGCGACCACCCTGCGGGTCTCGAACGAGCGGCCGTCGCGGATCCGCTCGGCGTCGTAGATGATGGGCACCGTGGTGTCGCCCGGGCGCAGGAAGTAGGCGTGCAGCGAGTGCACGTCGAGCCCGGCGTCGACGGTCCGGATCGCCGCGATCAGGCCCTGCGCGGCGACCTGGCCGCCGAAGACCCGCTGCCGGTCGGTGTCGGGGCTGTTGCCCCGGAACAGGTCGGTGTCGAGGGTCTCGATGTCGAGAAGCTCGATGAGCTCCGCGGCGGAGGAGGGCATCCGGTCTAGCTCTCGCTCTCGGGTCCGTCGAGACCCGCCAGGAACTGCTCGAACTGGCGGCCGATCTCCTCACCGGTGGGGATCGGCTCGTCCTCGGCGAGCAGACTGCTGCCCTCCTGCTCGGCGCGCGCGAACGCGTCGTACTGCTGCTCCAGGGCCTGGACGACCTCGAGCACCTCGGTGTTGGCCGCGAGATACGTCGCGATCTCCTCGGAGCGTTCGCGCGCCGCGGCGCGAAGGTCGGTGAGGTCCACGGCGATCCGGGCAGCCCGCTCGACGTGCTCGAGCAGCGCAACCGCCGCCTCGGGGTAGTCGAGCTGGGCGAGGTAGTGCGGGATGTGGGCGACGAAGCCCAGAGCGTCGTGGCCGGTCTCACCGAGCCGGAGCTCCAGCAGCGACTGGGCGCTCGACGGGATGCGCAGCTCGCCCCGCCAGGGGCTGTCGGCGGCAAGCAGGTCCGGGTTGTTGGCATGGTGCGTGATCGCGATCGGCCGCGTGTGCGGCACCGCCATCGGCACCGCGCCGAGGCCGATCACCCGGGTGACACCGAGCTCGTCCACGACGTGCCGAACGGCGGTGGCGAACGCCTCCCACTTGTTGTCCGGCTCAGGACCGTGCATCAGCAGGTAGGGCGTACCGGCGTCGTCGGTGAGAAGGCGCACGACCAGTCGGGGTGCGTCGTACTGCTCGTAGTGGTCGCGCACGAACGACATCGCGGGCCGCCGGGCACGGTAGTCATGGAACTCGTCCACCTCGAACGTCGCCACCACACGGCCGCCGCCGGACTCCGCCACCAGGTGTCGGGCGGCGAGCGCGGCCGAGCTGCCGGCGTCCAGGAACCCGTCGAGGACCAGCACCATCGCGAGCTCGGTGGGTCCGTCGAGCTCGGGCACGTCGTCGACGATGTGGACCAGCCGGTCGGGATCGGGCACGGGAACCTCTCGGATGCGGGGACACGGTGCAGCGTCCCAGGCGGCCAGCCTATTCCGGTCGGTCAGCTCGCCGGTCGCGCCTCCAGGACGTTCCAGTCGCCCGAGCCGGCCAACCGGGACGGCGTGAAGCCGGCCGCCTGGAGCAGGACGTCGTACTCGGCCTGGGTGCGTTCCCGAGCCCCGAACAGCACCAGCATGTGCAGATCCATGAGGTGCAGGTCGCGCTCCTGCGCGGGCGGACGCCCGGGTGCTCCGAGAACCCGCTCCAGCACGAGCAGCCGCGCCTGCGGCGACATCGCGGCCCGCACGGTCCGGAGGATCTCGATGCACTCCTGGTCGGTCCAGTCGTGGAGGACGTGCGCCATGGTGTACACGTCGGCGCCGTCAGGGACCGACGTGAAGAAGTCGCAGCCGACGCCCCGGGCCCGGTCGCCCAGACCACTCGCGGCCAGATGGTCTGTCGCCTCCTCCGCCACGGGCGGCCGGTCGGCGACGACGCCGGTCAGCCCGGGGCGCTGCTCGAGGATGGCCGCCAGCATCGCGCCACGCCCACCCCCCACGTCGACCAGGCTGGCGACGCCGTCGAGATCGACCGCCTCCAGCAGCGCCGCCGCCTGGACCGTGCCGCGACGCGCCATGGCGGCGTTGAACGTGCGCTCGGCGTCCGGCTGCGCGGCCAGGTGCTCCCAGTGGGAGACGCCGTTGACCCGTTCGTAGACTCCGGCTCCGGTGCGGAGCGCCGCCTCGAGCTCGTGCCAGGTCGCGACCGTGGCCAGATCCGTCTGCATCAGCACGAGCTCGCGCAGGTGGCTCGGGTGCGTCGTACCGAAGGTCGCGCCGACGTCGGTGGCGAGGTAGGAGTCGCCGCGGCTCTCGGCGAGGCCGAGGTCGACGAGGACCCGCAGGAACCTGGCCATGGCGTCGGGGTCGCACTCCGTGCGTCCGGCGACCTCGGCCGGGCTCACCGGCGTCTCGCCGAGCTCGTCGAACACCCCGAGCAGACATCCCGCTCGCAGGGTCATCGTCACCCAGGCACCGCGCACCAGCCAGATCGCGGACTGCACGGCGTCGTCGTGCATCGGCCCCTTCTCGGTCACGTCACCAGGGTCTCATCTGCACCGCTTGTGCGTCCGCCCCGGTGAGGCGTTGCCGTTCGGTGCCAACGGCAGCGCACGGGGGACGCGCAGCCCTCCGCGGCACGCGTCAGTCGCTCGCCGCGGCCTCGCTGATCGAGAGTGACTCGTGCCCCTCGGCCGCGAGCCGCTCGACGATCCCGCGGGCGATCGTCTGGGCGTTCAGACCGATCCGGTCCAGGACCGCCTGACGCTCGGCGTGCCGGAGGAACTCCTGCGGGATGCCGTGCAGCGAGAACGGCGTGGTGACGCCCTCGGCGGTGAGCACCTGGAGCAAGGCAGCACCGGCGCCGCCGACTCGGCCGTTGTCCTCGATGCTGACCACCAGTCGGTGCTCGCGGCACAGACCCACGAGTGCGGGGTCCACCGGCTTCACCCACCGCGGGTCGACGACGGTGACGCCGATCCCCTGCGCCTCGAGCCGAGCGGCCACCTCGACGGCCACCGCGGCCATGGGCCCGATCCCGACCACGAGAACGTCCTTGCGTCCGCGGCGGGCGAGGACGTCGCAACCACCGGCACGGTCCACGGCCACGATGTCCTCCGGAGGCGAACCCTTCGGCAGACGCAGGACCGTGGGAGCGTCGCCCACGTCGAGCGCTTCGCGGAGCAGCTCGCGCACCTGCGCACCGTCTCGGGGCGCGGCGATCCGGAGTCCCGGCACCACCTGGAGTATCGAGAGGTCCCACATGCCGTTGTGGCTGGCGCCGTCGGTGCCGGTCACCCCGGCCCGGTCGAGGACGAAGGTCACCCCGCACCGGTGCAGCGCGACGTCCATGAGCACCTGGTCGAAGGCCCGGTTCAGGAACGTCGCATAGATCGCCACGACCGGGTGCAGACCGCCCATTGCCAGGCCGGCGGCACTCGTGACGGCGTGCTGCTCGGCGATGCCGACGTCGAAGACCCGCTCGGGGTAGGCCGCGGCGAAGCGGTCGAGACCCACCGGGTACAGCATGGCGGCCGTGATCCCCACGATGTCCTGCCGCTCCTGGCCGAGGGCGACCATCTCCTCGGAGAAGTAGTCGGTCCAGACGCGTCCGGCGGGGCGGGCCTCTCCGGTCTCGACGTCGAACGCGCCGACCTGGTGGAACTGGTCGGTCTCGTTGCGCTCGGCCGGGTTGTAGCCGAAGCCCTTGTGGGTGATCACGTGCACGATCACCGGACCACCGAACCGCTTCGCCTGGGCCAGGGCCTGCTCGACGGCCGACCGGTCGTGCCCGTCGATCGGACCGACGTACTTCAGACCGAGGTCCTCGAACATCCCCTGCGGTGCGAGGGCGTCCTTCATGCCCTTCTTCATCGCATGCAGCGCGTCGTACACCGCGGGGCCGACGCCCTTGACCTTGTTCAGGCGACTCTTGACGAGGTCGAGCATCTCCTCGTAGCGCGGGTTGGTCCGCAACGTCGCCAGGTGGGTGGCGAGACCGCCGACCGTCGGCTGGTAGGACCGGCCGTTGTCGTTGACGACCATCACCAGCCGGCGGTCCTTGTCCATGGCGATGTTGTTGAGCGCCTCCCACGCCATGCCGCCGGTCAGCGCCCCGTCACCGATGACAGCCACGACGTAGCGGTCCTCGCCGCGCAGCGAGAACGCCTTGGCCAGGCCGTCGGCGTACGAGAGGGACGTCGATGCGTGGGAGTTCTCGACGAGGTCGTGGTCGGACTCTGCCTGGCTCGGGTAGCCGGAGAGCCCGTCCTCCGTGCGCAGGGTGTCGAACCGCGTGGCCCGCCCGGTCAGCATCTTGTGGACGTAGGCCTGGTGCCCGGTGTCCCACACGATGCGGTCGCGCGGCGAGTCGAACGTCCGGTGGAGTGCCAGGGTCAGCTCCACGACGCCGAGGTTGGGCCCGAGGTGGCCACCGCGCGGGGCACACGTGCGGACGAGCTCGTCGCGGATCTCGCTGGCCAGGGTCTCGAGCTGGGTGTCGGTGAGGTCCCGGAGATCGGCAGGCGAGGTCACCTGCTCCAGCAGTCCCATCGACGTCCCTTCGTCCGGCCGGCTGTCGCCCCGAGTCTAGACGGGGTACGGGCGACGGTCCGGGCGGTGCACCGGTTCAGCCGAGCCCCGGCCGCGCACCGGGCTCGACGACGACGCCGTCGAGGAAGGCGATCATCTCCTGCTGGGTGAAGGCGCCCTTCGGGTACTGGGCCTGCAGCCAGTCACCGCCCGGGGCACGGACCGACAGGATCGTGGCGTCGCCGTTGCGGTCGTTGACGTAGAACGTGCGGCCGTCGTGGTCGACCGACGGTCCGTTGTCGAAGTCCTCACGCCCGGCCGACAGCATCACGACGAGCTGGCCGGCGAAGTCGTCGAGCCTGGACTCGGTCCCGTCACGGCCGAGCATGAGGTACTGGGGACGCTCGCCCGTGACATGCCATCCGGACGGCGCCGGCGGAATGTCGAAGTACGTCGTCTGCACCGGCTGCGATGTCGTCGCTCCGTCTCCGGGCCGCACCGTTCTGAGGGAGTCCTGCTGCGGCGGCAGCGCGACGTATGCCACGACCCCGGCAGCGACGAGCCCCCCGGTCACCCCGGCGGCGATGCAGGAGCGGCGGCGGCGGAGGGCACGGCGCCCCCGGCGAAGGTCGGCCTCGACGTCGACGTCGGCCCGGTGGTCGACGGAGCGCTCGAGCAGGTCGTAGAGATGGGTCATGTCGGTAGTCCTCCGGTCTGGAGCTCGTCGCCGAGGATCTCCCGCAGCCGCGCGAGCGCCTTGGCGTTCTGGGACTTCACTGTGCCGGTAGCACAACCGAGGACCCGCGCGGTCTCCGCGACGTCGTACCCCAGGAAGTGGCGGAGCACGACGACGGCGCGCTGCCGCGGGGCGAGCTCTGCGAGCGCTGCCATCATCAGCGAGCGGACGTCGGGGTCGGGTGCATGCGCGGGTGCCGGCCGCTCCGGCTGCCGGTCCGTGACGAGCTCACGGCGGCGGTGCGCCCGCTGCCGCTCGTCGATGAAGGCGTTGGTGAGTGACCGGTGCCCGTACGCGACCACGTCGTCCGCCCGGCGCACGCGCGGCCAGCGCACGTACAGCCGGGTGAGGGTGGTCTGCACGAGGTCCTCGGCCGCGGCGTCGTCCCCCGCGGTCAGCAGTCGTGCCGCATGCACCAGGCGCACCCGCTGAGCCGCGACGTACTCGCTGAACTCCGCGTCCCGCGAGTCCTGTCTCACACGTCCTCCTCTGGTCACCTGTACGACGGGTGCGGGGAACCGGACGGTTGCTCCGGGTGACGAACACCCACCGGACCCTGCCCCCCGACTCCCGCCGCTACCTCGGACCGGTCAGCGCGGCGTACGCCGGCGAGTCGAGGAACGCCGGGACGGCGAGCACGCCGGTCATGGTCAGGTCGAGGTGGCGGGCGCGTTCCGGGTCGACGAACACGATCTGCCTGCCTTCGCGGCATTCGAGGTCGTCCTCGGTCAGATCGACGCGCGCCGCGTACACATGCACCCGGTCGACCGACCCGTAGCGCGGATGGTAGGGCCGGACGACATCGAACAGCTCGAGCGTGCCCAGGGGCAGGCGGACCCCGGTCTCCTCCTCGAGCTCGCGGTACGCGCCCGTCTCGGGATCCTCGCCGGGTTCGAGGTGGCCCCCTGACAGGCCCCACCGCAGGGGGTCGATCGGCGCGTGCTCGTCGCGTTCCTGCAGCAGGATGCGGCCGGAGGCGTCGACCAGGATCACGCACCCGAAGCCCTGGGGCTCGGGACGGCCGAACCGATCGGCGTACACCGGATGGCCGATGACCCGCGGAAGCCCGTGTACGAGGTTGCGTCCCCAGGGCAGCGTGTCGATCGTGCGCGGGTCGACGAAGACGATCTGCCGCCCCTCGTGGCAGACCACATCGGCGTCGGTGAGGTCGGTGAGCGCCAGGTAGAGCGCGACGTCGTGGCCCCCGCGGCAGTCGGCGCAGTCGTAGGAGAACGTGTCGACGTGGGTGAGATCGACGCCGGTCACCTCGGTCTCCTCGGCCAGCTCGCGGACCGCGGCCTCGACGTCGGTCTCGCCGTCCTCGACACCGCCACCGACCAGCGACCACTGGTCGGGATTGACGGGGGCGCTCTCGTCCCGCTCCTGGAGCAGTAGCCAGCCCCGCTCGTCGACGAGGACCACGGCAGCCACGCGACGTCCGCTCACGCCGGGGCCCCTATCCGACACGTCCCTCCTCGTGACCGTCCAGGTAGGCGGCGACCAGGGCGCCGAGGGTGTCGAGGTGGTAGCCACCCTCCTGCACGACGACCGCCGGTACGCCGAGGGCGCCCAGGAGACGTCCGGCGGCGGCGTACCCCTCAGCGGTGACCTGGAGCGGGCTCTCCGGGTCCTCGGCGGCGGCGTCGACGCCCAGCGAGACCACCAGGGCGTCCGCGCCGGACGCGAAGTCGGTCAGCTCCCCGACTGCGTCGAGCCAGGGCCCGTCGCCGGTCCCCTCGGGCAGCGGAAGGTTGCGGTTCGCACCTTCTCCCTCTCCCGCGCCGGTCTCGGACGCGTGCCCGAAGAAGTGCGGGAACCAGCCGGCTCCCGGATCGACGTGCAGCGAGCCGTAGCGGACGTCCGCGCGTTCCCAGAAGATCGCCTGCGTGCCGTTGCCGTGGTGGGCATCGAGGTCGACGACCGCGACCGACGGGTGACCGGCGTCGCGCAGAGCCTGGGCAGCGACCGCGGCGTTGTTGAGGTAGCAGGACCCGCCGTACCCGGCGCGGGTCGCGTGGTGTCCGGGCGGCCGGCAGAGCGCGTACGCCGTGGAGGTCGCGAGGTCCCTCGACGGGCCGGTGGCGGACACGAGGTCGGCGGCGGTGAGGGCGCAGTCGACGGCCGCGCGTGCCGCCTCCCAGGTGCCGGGGCCGACCAGCGTCATCGTGTCGTACCCGAACTGACCGGCTCGGCCGTGCGTCGCCGCGGCACGTGTCGGCGGCATGTCCTGGGTCATCGCGGGCGTGGGGAACACGTACGGCACGACCCGGTCCTGCCCGACGAGATCGTGGTAGGGGCCGCGCCGCCACTCGTCGTGGATGGTCCGGAGGTGGTCGACGAAGTCGGGCGCATGCACGCGGCGGAGGACGTCGTCGTCGTGCGTCTCCGCCTCGACGAGTGCCCTGTCGGAGAGGGCGCCGAGCACCCGGTCGACCCGCTCCGGGACCTCGGTGCCGTCGGTCGGGACTCCCACCCAGACCTCCCGCATCGGCTCATGACGACGGGTCACGGGCGACCAGACGACCGGGACGGGCATGGCTGCAGCATGGCATCCGCTCCTCGATGGTCGAGGAGTCCGGTGGTCGAGGAGGTCGCCTGCGCCGCACGTCCCTGATCGAGGAGGTCGCTCCGCGCCGTACCCCGGCGGTCGAGGGGGTCGCCCTGCGACCGTCTCGAAACCACCGTTGCCGGGCTGCTTGGATGAACCCATGCCGCGCGCCCGTGACCTGGGGATCGTGATCGGGTCGCTTCCGACCGGACCGACCAACTCCGTGCTGGACGTCCCCGGTGTGGGCGTCGGGCACACCACGTTGTCACGCGACGAGCCGGCACCGCCCGCGGGCCGGGGCCTGGCCCGCACCGGGGTCACCTGTGTCGTGCTCGCCGAGGATGCGTACACCAGGCCGGTGCCGGCCGGAGGGTCGGTGCTCAACGGTGCAGGCGAGTGCACGGGCTTCATCACCGCCGCCGAGTGGGGCATCGCCGAGACACCGGTCTACCTGACGTCGACGCTCCAGCTCGGCCGGGTCTACGACTCCGCTTGCCGGATCGAGCTCGAGGTCAACCCTGCGATCGCGGTCGACTTCACCATCCCCGTCGTCGCCGAGTGCGACGACTCCTTCCTGAACGACGCGCGCCGGATGCAGGTCGAGCACGACGACGTCGTGGCGGCGTACGACGCCGCGCTGACCTCCCGTGGCTCCTCCACGCCTCCGGCCGAAGGAGCGGTCGGGTCCGGCACGGGAATGTCCTGCCTCGGGTTCAAGGGCGGCATCGGGACGGCGTCGCGCGTGGTCGGCGAGCACACCGTCGCCGTGCTGCTGATGACCAACTTCGGCGAGCGGGAGCAGCTGATCGTGAACGGCGTGCACGTCGGGAGGGCGCTTGGACCCGTGGTCTCGACACGCTCGACCGACGGGGACGGCTCGACCGACGGGAACGGCTCGACCGAGGGGAAGAGGAAGCCGGCCGGCTCCTGCATCGGCCTCGTGGCCACCGATGCGCCCGTCGACGGAGCCGCCTGTGTGCGCCTCTCCCGCCGGGTGGGGCTCGGGTTGGGACGGGCGGGCTCGGTCGCCCACCACGGGAGCGGCGAGATCTTCATGGCCTTCGGAACGGGGATGCGCACCGACCGCGACGGCAGGCCCGACGGCACACCCGTGATGACCGGACGCGCTCTGGACGGACTGTTCGAGGCGGTCGTCGAGGCTTCGGAGGAGGCCGTGCTCAACTCGATGTTCACCGCCCCTACCGTCATCGGACGGGACGGGAACACCAGCCGGAGCGCTCACAACGACGAGGTGTTGGGACTGCTCGGGAAAGTGGTCTCGACAAGCTCGACCGACGGCACTGGCTGGACCGACGGCACTGGCTCGACCGACGGCACTGGTTCGGCCGAGGGCACCGGCTCCACCGCCGGCTCGACGGACGACGCATGAGGGAACAGGAGGTCCGGATCCCCGTCCGCGACGGGTCGTGGCTGGCAGCGACGCTGTACCTCCCGGAGGAGTCGGCGGGCCCGCAGCCGTGCCTGGTCGAAGCGCTGCCGTACCGCAAGGACGACCTCACCTCGTCGTACGCCGCGAGCTACCGCAGCCTCTGCGAGACGCATGGCTACGCCGTGGCGCGCATGGACGTGCGTGGCACGGGGTCCTCCCCCGGCGACGCACTCGACGAGTACCAGGAGGCAGAGCAGCGCGACCTCCCCGACGCCGTGACCTGGCTCGCCGCCCAGGACTGGTGCGATGGGCAGATCGGCATGTGGGGTACGTCGTACTCCGGCTTCAACTCGCTCCAGATCGCCGCGGAGCGGCCGCTGGCACTGAAGGCGATCTGCGCCATCTTCGCCACCGACGACCGGTGGACCGACGACGTGCACTGGCGTGGTGGGGCGCTACGGCTGGTCGACCTCGTCGACTACTGCCACTACATGACCGCGATGTGCGTACTACCACCGGTGCCGGCGGTCTGGGGCGGAGGCTGGCAGGAGGAATGGCAGCGTCGGCTCGAGACCAACGAGCCCTGGGTGCTGACCTGGCTGCGGGAGAACCGCCACGGCCCCTACTGGGACCATGGCTCGGTACGGCTCGGCGGAACGACGTCGGGCTACGAGCGGATCGGATGCCCGGTGATGATCGTGGCCGGGTGGGCGGACGGCTACCGCAACAACTCGTTCCGGACCGTTTCCGAGCTCGCCCGCCACGGCGTGCCCCACCGGCTGCTGGCGGGGCCGTGGGCGCACGCCGACCCTGCGACAGCGATGCCCGGCCCGCGGATCGACCTCGAGTCGGAGCTGGTCGGGTGGTTCGACCACTGGCTGCGCGGAACGGGCCGGCACGAGGACCGGTGCGACGTGTTCGTCAGGGCCTCCACCCCGCCTGAGATCGACCTCGACCTCCACGAGGGACGCTGGGTCACGCTGCCGTCCGTGCCGCCCGTCCGGGAGGCGACCCTCGATCTGGCCGCCCCGGCGACGCTGGCCGTGGCGCCCGACGTGGGGACGGCGGCCTGGATCGACTGCGCCGGGCATCTGCCGTGGGGTCTGTCCGGCGACCAGCGGCTCGACGACGAGAGGTCGTTGACCTGGGAGGTGGAGCCGCCGCCCAGCCCGGTCGTGGGGCATCCCGTCTTCCGGGCGCGACTGTGGGCGACCGAGCCCGCCGCGTCGCTCTCGGTGAAGCTCTGCGACGTGTTCCCGGACGGGACGTCGGCGCTGGTCACGCGCGGGACTGTCGACCTCGCCTACCGCGAGAGCGTCCACGGCCCGCCGACACCGCTGGTGCCGGGCCGGGAGGTCGAGGTCGAGCTCGTGCTGGACGCCTGCGCCTACGAGTGGACACCGGGCAACACGCTCCGCGTCTCCGTGGCCGGGGCCGACTGGCCGAACACGGTCGCGCCCTCGGCTCCGGTCACGATGACGGTGCGGACAGCATCGCTGACGCTGCCCTTCCTCGACGGGGACTTCCCGCAGCCGACGTTCCACCCGGGTGCCGCCCACTCCTCGGAGACCACGAAGGGCATCGGCTGGTCGATCCACCACGACGTGCTGGCCCGAACGACATCGGCGACCACCCGTTCGGAGTCGCGCTACTCCACGCCGTACGGCGGGACCGCGCAGGAGCTGTACCTGGGCGAGGTCTCGGTCGACACCCGCACGTTCGCCCAGCGCGCCCATGCCACGACCGTCTTCGACCTGACCTGGCCCGGCATCGACGTGACGGTCCGGTCGAGCATGACCGTCGACGTCACGCCGTCGACGTACGACGTGTCGATCCGGACCGAGGCCCTCCTCGACAGTGAGGCGGTCAGTGAACGGACCTGGCAGGAGTCGATCGCCCGCTGACGTCCGTCCGCACCAGACGCCCGCAACCGGCCCTAGCGAGCGGCGTCGGCCTCGCAGAACTCCTTGAACGACGCCATCTGCTTCGGGAAGTCGCGGCGGACTGCTCCGGACATCAGCGGCAGCATCAGCCTCATCGGTCCATGCGGAGTGAAGTCGAAGACACCTGTCATGGTCGTGACCTCTCCCTCCTCGGCGAAGTCGAGCGACCCGTGGATGCTCAGGGGCTTCCCCGAGACGTCGTACCCGAGATGCCGAGGGCGGTCGTACTCGGTCAGCGTGGCGACATAGGTCTGGCCGCGGTTCACGGTCGTGAACTCCGTGCCTTCACCGATCGGCTCACCCGAGACCAGCTCGGAGGTGGAGACGCGGGAGTTCCAGGACGGTTCGTTGCGAGCGACCGCCATCAGGTCGAAGACCCGTCCGATCGGTGCTTCGATCCTCACCTGGACGTTGACGATCATGGGCGGACCGTAGCCCCCTCGGCTCGACGATGACCAGGCGGTGCTCCCGTGGGCAGGGGGATCTGATCGCCCGGTTGAGGACGGCGCAGGCCGACCTCCGTGTCCGCCGGTTGAGGAGGGCCGCCACGCCCGTCCCGACTCCAGCGACCGGGTGGTTCTGGTGGTTGCGAGAGAGGCGGATGAGCGCCCTCCTCGACCTCCGGACGGCCGACCCAGCGCCCTCTTCGACCACCAGGCGGCGGCAGAGCGCCCTCCTCAACCTCCGGAACGGCGGCCAGAGCGCCCTTCTCGGCCACCAGTGTGCGGCTCGCCGTCCTTCCCAGTGGTGCGACGCTTCGCCCGGGACCGGCGTCGGCGGCGGAGCCCCACGACGGCGATCGGGCCGACCAACCGCGGGCCGGCGAGCTTCGACTCCAGCCGGCGAGCCTCGCGACGGATGGGCTGAGCGAGGTACTCACCGAGGATCGCGCCCGAGCTCAGGGCGATCGCGATCGCCGCCGCGGTCACCATCGCGACCAGCGCCTTGCTCGAGTCGCTGGCGAGCAGGGTGAGCCCGCGATAGATCGACAGCCCCGGCAGGAACGGCGTGATGCCGGCCGCCACCACGACCAGCGTCGGGATACGCGCCCGGGAGGCGACCGGGTAGGCGACCAGGCCGAGCAGGAGCGCCGCCAGCGCTGACGACCAGGCGATGCCGAGCCCGCGGTCGTACGCGCCGGCGTACAGAGCGATGGCCACGGCGGCGACGGCTCCGACCGGCACCAGCGCCCGCCGCGGCGCGTACGCCGCGAACGCGTAGGACGCCGCAGCCACGCCTCCCCCGATGATCATGGCGGGCGGGTCCGCGATGGAGTAGGCGCCCGGGTGCAACCGGCCGAGATCGACACCCAGCACATCGGCGACCCGGAGTCCGCCACTCACGCCGGCCACGACTCCGGCTGTCGCGAGGAACGCCTCCAGGATCCGGGCGCCCGCCGTCACGGGAAACCCGGTCAACGCGTCCTGGATCGCTCCGAGGAAGTTCACACCGGCCAGGAGCATGATGATGCTGGTCGAGATCACCAGGCTCGGCGATACGCCGGCGGAGGTGGCGTCGATCCCTACGGCGAGCAGTGTCGCCAGCAGCCCGCCGGCCACCTGCTGGTAGAACGTCGGCAGCCGGCGACGGCTCATCTGCCGCTGCATGACGTCGACGAGCACCGCGGCGAAGGCAGCCACGACGACGACCAGCCAGTCGCCACCGAGCACCATCGCGACACCCCCGCCCATGACGCCGAGAGCACCGACGACCGCCCATCGTCGGCGCGAGTGACCGGCGGAGATGATCCGGTTCAGCCGATCGGTGGCCCCGGCCCGGTCGACCGTGCCGGCGACCAGGTCGCGGATCAGGTGGTCCACCTCCGTGAGATGGCCGTAGTCCACCTCGCGATAGCGCACCTGCCGGATCTGGAGCAGCGCCGGCTCGTCGGCGGAGGACTGCTGGCTCATCGTGAGCTGGGTGAACATCACGTCCCCGGAGTAGCCGCGCAGTCCGCACGCCCAGGCGACGTTCCGCATCGCAGCGCTCACGTCGCTCGCGCCGGCACCAGAGGACAGCAGCAGCTCGCCGATCCGGAGGGCCAGGTTCATGGTCGCGGTGATCTCGCGGACGTCGCGGTCACCGCCGGCCGGTACCTCGGCGGGGTGGGACTGAGCAGGAGCCATGGCGCGGATCAGTCTGCCGGTCCGCGGGCCGTCGTCACGGACGGCTCGCGCGGACTCACACCATCCAGTTCGCCTCGTACGCCGGGTCGGTGAGCCCCGGTCGTTCGAAGCCGAAGGCCGCGACGTCCGAGCTGGTCTGCCCTGTCGTGACCAGGTCGGCGAGGACCCGCCCGAACGTCGGTGCGAACTTGAACCCGTGCGCCGAGCCCAGCCCGACCACCACGGAGGGGTGCCCCGGGACCGGGGCGAGCACGAAGTCGCGGTCCGGGGTGAGCGTGTACTGGCAGCGCAGCGAACGCACGACGGGGCCGGTCCCCGGCAGCAGCGACCCCATGAACGACGCCAGCCGGTCGCGCATCCCGGCGTCGGGCTCCGTCGTCCGGGCATCCGGGTCGACCACCGGCCCCCCACAGTCCTGAGCCGCCTTGACCGTGTCCTCGCCGTAGCAGGGGAACCCGTAGTACGACGGTTCGTCCATCCAGATCCACAGCGGGATGTCGCGGTACGCCGCCGGGTCGGACGGTTGGAAGTAGGTCGGCTGCTCGAGGGTCACCGTGAGCGGGATCTCGATGCCGATGCCGGCCAGCACCCGGTTCGTCCAGGCGTCGGCGGCGACGACGACCCCGCGACAGGTGTAGGTCGCGCCGTCGGTCTCCACCACGACGTGGGTCCCCCGGTCGGTCATCCGGGTGACCTGCGTCGAACCCAGCAGGGTGGCGCCAGCGGCGGCCGCGAGCCGCTGCATGGCCGCTGTCCCTCGAGCGGCTGGGACGATCGCCCCTCGCTCCTGGAACAGGCCGAGCGTGCCGGGGGGAGGATGGAACTGCGGCCAGCGCCGCCGGATCTGGTCGACGCCGAGCTCCTCGAAGTCGATCCCGACCCCCTTCAGCGACGAGACGTAGTCGTCCGGCCGGATCACGCAGTCGGGCGGGAACAGATCGAGGCCGCCGACCACCGTGACCAGCCGCTCCCCTGACTCCCCCTCCAGCCGGGCCCAGTCGTCGTACGCCTCACAGGTCAGGCGGACGTAGCCGGACGTGTGGTAGCTGTGCCGGAGGATCCGCGACGTGTCGTGTGACGCGCCCCGTGAGTGGCCGAGCTGGAACTGCTCGAGGCCGATCACGGAGTGCCCTCGCGCCGCCAGGTGCCACGCAGCACCGGAGCCGAAGGCCCCGAGCCCGACGACGACGTAGTCGGCAGTCACGGTCGGTCGGGTCGGCCGGTCTCCCGCCGCGGCTGGTCGAGGACGGCGTTCAGTGCCGGGCCTCGCCGATCGAGCAGGACGCCCTGGCCGTTCCCCTCGGGGTCGGGAAGGGCGCCCAGCGCCCGTCTCGAAACCAGCGCCACCCCGGTCACCCATCCGTGGTCTCGACCAGCTCGACCGACGGACCGGCCTCGCCGCGCTCGACCGACGGACCGGCCGAGACGGGCCGCTCGAGTCTGGGCAGCAGCCAGCGGCGGATGTCCGCGGAGTCGTCCTCCATGGGTGCGAACCACCCGTGGGTGTAGGCGCGCGACGTCATCCCGCGCTGGACGGACTCGCAGATCGCCCAGTCCTGTCGGTTCACCATGTCCCAGAGGTCGCCGGCGTCCGAGGGGTCGAAGGCACGCTTCTCCAGCTCCGTCGGGTGGAACAGCAGCCGGCACTCGATCGCCGTCCGGTCGACCGCCAGCGGCCTCAGCGTGAAGGCGGCCACGTGGTCCGCCGAGCAGGACAGCATCAGGTTCGGATAGACCAGCTCGCCCTTGTGCCGGGTGCGCTCGTCCGCGTCGAGGCCCGGCAGCGGAGCGCGGTCGGTGGTCCCGCTCAGGGTGAACGTCCAGGCGCCCTGGCGGTGCGGGATTCCGGAGTCCCAGTCGAGCCCACGACCGCCGCCCGCGAACGACGGCACGAGACGCGACAGCTCCGGGTGCACCGGCCCGCAGTGGTAGCACTCGTTGTAGTTCTCGGCGAGGACCTTCCAGTTGGCCGCGACCTCGTAGCTGAGCGCCAGACCCGTGCTGAGGGAGCCCACGTCGTAGTGGGCGAGGGTTCGGGTCGCCCGCCCGACCGTGTCCGACAGTGGCTCGGCACCGGCCGGGGTGAGGTGGACGAAGACGAAGCCGGCCCATACCTCGACTCCGGCCATGTGGAGCGAGAACTCGGGCGGGTCGACCTCGCCGTTCTCGGTGTGCGGCGCGCGCAGCAGCGAGCCGTCGAGCGCGTAGGTCCAGGAGTGGTAGGGGCAGCGGATGGACTTGGCTCCGCACAGCTGGGGCCCCGAGCCGGGTTCGGTCGGGAACAGCTGTGACCCGCGGTGGCGGCACACGTTGTACGCCGCGTGCAGCGTGCCCCCGGAGTCGGACGTCACCACCAGCGACTCACCCAGCACCTCGACCACCGCGACCCGCTCGGGCTCGTGGAGCCCGAGGTCGCTCACCCGGCCGACGCACGTCCACTCGCGCAGGAGGACGCGTTCGCGTTCGCGCTCCCACGCGGCAGGATCGACGTAGAGCTCACGAGGCAGAGCTGCTTGCAGGGTCATGCGACACCCCCTCCCGCCAGGCGACCAGGTGACAGGCGCTTCGGTGACCGACGGGATCGGCCGGCAGCACCGGCAGCGGCGTCCCGTGGCACGCGTCAGCCACAGCGTCCGCCTCGCCCGAGGCGAGCGCGGGACAGCGCGGGTGGAACCGGCAGCCGGACGGGATGCGGGTGGGGTCCGGGATCTCGCCGCGCAGCACGACCGGCGTGAGTCCCTCCATCTCCGGGACGACCGAGAGCAGGGCTCGGGTGTAGGGGTGCTGGGGGGAGGTGAGCACCTCGTCCGTGGGTCCGGTCTCGACCACGCGGCCGAGGTACATGACCGCGATCCGGTCGGCGATGTTCCACGCCAGCCCGAGGTCGTGGGTCACCACCAGCACACCGAGGCCGAGCTCCTCACGGAGCCGGAGCAGGAGCGCGAGGATCTCGCCCCGGATGGATGCGTCGAGGCTGGAGACCGGTTCGTCTGCGATCAGCAGGCGCGGCTGGAGAGCCAGCGCACCGGCGATCAGGACCCGCTGCCGCTGTCCGCCGGAGAGCTCGTGGGGGTATCGAAGGAAGAGCCCCTCGGGCGGGCGCAGGCCCGCGGACGACAGGGCGGCCGCCACCAGCTCGGTCTCGGTCCGGCCGGACCGAGCGACCAGCCGGTGCACCCGCAGCCCCTCGGCCACGGTCTCGTAGACGGTCTGACGGGGGTTGAGGGCGCCGAGCGGGTCCTGCAGGATGAGCTGCACCTCACGCCGGAGCGCCTTGAGCCCGCGGCGTGACCGCGCCAGCGGCTGCCCCTCCCACCGCACCTCCCCCGCGGCCGGGCGGGTCAGCCCCACCAGCGTGCGGGCCAGCGTCGTCTTCCCCGAACCGGACTCCCCCACCACTGCCAACACCTCGCCGCTCCGGACGAGCAGGTCGGCTCCGTCGAGGGCACGTGCCACGCGACCGGCGCGGGTGGTGAACTCGACCCGGAGCCCGTGCGCGGAGAGCTCGGCGGTCACGAGGTCGCCCCATCGTGGGTCGTGGTCTCGACAGGCTCGGCCGACGACGTGGGCGCGGTCGGCGACGTGGACGGGCCGGACGACGCGGGCGACGACGTCGGTTCGACCTGCGAGGTGGGCTCGCCGATCCGGACGCAGGCGGCCGCCCTTCCCGCGGCGTACGTCGTGAGCTCCGGCTCGGCGGGAAGGCAGACCTCGGCGGCCCGGGGGCACCGCGGGGCGAAGGAACAGCCGCGGGTCAGGTTGCGGGGGTCCGGCGGGTCGCCGGGAAGTCCAGCAGGAGCGAACCGCGCTCCGGGGTCGCCGACCCGCGGGAACGCTGCCGAGAGCGCCTCGCTGTACGGGTGCAGAGGATCGGAGAACACCTGGTCGGCCGGGCCCTCTTCGACCACGCGCCCCGCGTACATCACGGTGATCCGGTCACAGAGGTCCGCCAGTACCGACAGGTCGTGGCTGATCATCAGCATGCCGACGCCGCGCTCTCGGACCAGGCCGGACAGGACGCCGAGCACCTGCGCCTGGACCATCACGTCCAGCGCCGTCGTCGGCTCGTCGGCCACGACGAGCTGCGGGTCACAGGCCAGGGCCATCGCGATCATCACCCGCTGCTTCTGCCCGCCCGAGAGCTGGTGGGGGTAGCTGCGAGCACGAGCCGGATCGAGGCCCACCTGTTCGAGGAGCTCGGCCACGCGAGTATCAGTCGCACGGGCCCCGAGCCCCGGGGTGTGGATTTCGATCGGCTCGGCGATCTGTGTCCCGACGCGCTGGACGGGGTTGAGCGAGTGCAGGGCGCCTTGGAACACGATGGACGCCCCCGCCCATCGGGCGGCACGTAGCTCTCCCCACCGCATCGTCAGGACGTCGTGACCGTCGAGGAGCACCTCGCCCGACACCTCGGCGTTGGCGGGCTGGAGCCGGAGGATGGTGCCGGCCAGGGTGGACTTTCCGCAGCCGGACTCCCCGGCGAGTCCGACGATCTTCCCGCGCTCCACCGTCAGGTCGACGCCGCGTACCGCGGGCAGCAGGCCTTCTGCGCTGGCGTAGGTGACGCTGAGCCCGCGGATCGCGAGCAGCGGGGTGTCCGGGTGACTCATCGACGCACCCTGAGCCGCGGGTTGAGCACTTCCTCCAGGGCCTGGCCGATCAAGGTGAACGCGAGGACGACCAGGACCACGCAGACGCCGGGCGGGATGACGTACCACCAGCATCCGGTGGTGATCGCGCCCACCTCGAACGCGCTGTCGAGCATCGTCCCCCACGAGGTGCGGGTCGGGTCGCCCAGGCCGAGGAAGCTGAGCGTGGTCTCGGAGAGGATCGCGATGGCCACCGTGAGCGTGGTGTTGGCGAACACCATCGGCATCACGTTGGGGAGCACGTGCCGACCCATCTGGTGCCAACGGCCGGCGCCGATCGCCTCGGCGCGTTCGATGTAGGCCCGTTCCTTGATCGACAGGGTCTGGCTACGGATGAGCAGTGCGGTGCCCGGCCAAGACGTCACCCCGATCACCAGCACGATGTTGAACAAGGAACGGCCGAGGACCGTGGCGAGCACGATCGCCAGCGGCAGGAAGGGGATGACCAGGAACCACTCGGTCAGTCGGAAGGTGATGCGCCCGACCCAGCCGCCGAAGAACCCGGAGACGAGACCGAGCAGGGTGCCGATCACCATCGAGATGACTGTCGCGGCCAGACCGACGAACAGCGAGATCCGTGCTCCCCAGATGAGCAGGGTCAGCACCGAGCGGCCGTTCTCGTCGGTCCCGAGCGGGTAGTGGGTGGAGGGCCCACCGAGCACCGGGCCGTCCGCCTTGGTGACGTTGAGGCCGGTCGAGTCCGCGAGCCACGGTGCCGACAGCGCGACCACCACGAAGAACACGAGGATGCCGAGGCCGACCATGCCGCTGCGGTGCGACCGGAACTGCCGCCAGCCACGCTTCCACGCGTTGATGCGGCGGCGACGCGCCACCTGACGCGCCGAGAGGGGATGCCCGGCCGCCACGGCGGGCGCGCTCATGTGCGTACCCGGGGGTCGAGCCATCCGTAGATCAGGTTGGCAGCGAGGTTGGCCAGGATCACGCCCGCAGTCGCCACCAGGAACGCGCCCTGCAGAACGGCGAAGTCGGGGACGCCGATCGCGTCGGTCGACAGCAGTCCCAACCCGGGGATGGAGAAGACGGTCTCGACCGTGATCGCCCCGGAGACCACGAAGCCGATGTTGAGGGCGATGACCGTCGTGGTGGGGAGCAGCGCGTTGCGGACCGCGTGCCGGTTGCGCACAGTCACGTCGCGCAGACCCTTGGCCCGCGCCGTCTGCAGGTAGTCCTCACCGAGCTCGTCGAGCAGGGAGCTGCGCATGATCAGCGAGTAGTCCGCGAGATAGGCCAGGGTCAGCGTGGTGACCGGAAGCGCCAGGTGCCAGGTGGTGTCGAGGTAGCCGTGCAGGCTGTTCGGGTCCACGTCGCTCGAATGCAGACCGCCGGTGGGGAAGAGCCCCGGGACGAACCAGAACCCGACGCCCAGCCCGGCGATCAGGAGCAGGCCGAGCCACCACTCGGGCATCGAGTACAGAGTCAGCGAGGTCCCGGTGGACAGCTTGTCGAAGACACCCCCTCGCTTCCAGGCGCCCCTGATCCCGAGGTACACCCCGAGAACGGTGGCCAACACGGTCGAGGTCCCGACCAGCAGGAGCGTGGGCCACAGGCGGTCGACCAGGATGTGCGAGACGGGCTGGCGGTACTGCAGCGAGAGGCCCAGGTCCCCGTGGGCGGTGTTCTTCAGGAACGTCACGAACTGCTGCGGAAGGGCCTGGTCCAACCCGTAGGTCTTGTTGAACGCGTTGATCTGCGCCTGCGTGTGGAGACGACCCCGGCCGAGGGTGCGGGCCGGGTCACCGGGCAGCACGCGGAAGAGGAAGAAGTTCACCACGAGCATGAAGAACAGGCTTCCGAGCGACCCGAGGAACTTCAGCCCGACGTACGACGCGTAGCCACCCCGCCGGGGCTGTCCGGAGGACGATGTCGTCTCGGTGACCAGCCCCGGCTCTGCGACCAGGCTCATCCGGGGCCCTCCAGGGGGTCCCCGAGGAGCCGAGGGACGATGGGTCTCGACGTGGTCGAACGGCGAGCAGCGGTCACTCGCGGTCCCCTACCGTCGATCGGCGCCGCATCAGCACCACACCGCCGGCGATCAGAGCGACCACGACCAGAGCTCCCGCCCCGATCAGGAACGGTCCGGTCGAGGACGAGGCGCTGCCGCCCGAGGTCGACTGGACGGCGCCGGTGAGCCCGCCGGCCGTCGCCTCGTCGCAGTTGGTCTGCCCGGACGCCGCCGCCGGCTTGATGTGGATGTAGTTGTACACGCCGTACTGCTCCAGCCACACGCCTCCCGGGTTCGGCTGCGGCACGAAGCACGCGAAGCGGTCGCTGCGCACGGCCTCGCTGATCGCGTAGTACGCCGTCACCAGGTACGGCGAGTCACGGTAGAGGATCTGCTGCATCCTCTTGACCTCGGCGACGCGCTTCGCCTGGTCGGTCTCGACGTGCTGCTGGGCGTACAGCTTGTCGTAGGTCTTGTTGGAGTACCAGGAGTCGGACCATCCACCCAGCTGCGACGTCGTCAGGTAGCTGAGCATCGAGTCCGGGTCGGGCTCGACGTACCAGCCCCACTCGAAGGCGTCGAAGTTGCCCTTGAGGATCTCGTCGGTCAGCTGGCTGGAGCTGTACGTCGACACCTGGGACTTGATGCCGATGTCGGCGAGCCACTGCTTGAAGTAGTCCATCGTGTGCAGTGACGTCGGCGAGTCCGAGCGGGCGGCCAGTCTGAGCGTCCCGATCGGCTTACCGTCCGGCAAGGTGCGGTAGCCGTCCGAGCCCTTCTTGTAGCCGGCCTCGTCCAGCAGCTGTCCCGCCTTCGTCGGGTCGTAGGTGAAGGCCTCGCTGGCGGGGGGATCCCAGCGGTAGTCCTTGTACGCCGGCGGGATGATCGTGGAGCCCGGCTGACCGGCGCCTTGGTAGACCTTCTTGATCAGTGTCGGCAGGTCGAGCGCGTAGCCGAGCGCATGCCGGAACTTCGGGTCGAGCACCGCCGGGTTGGGGTTGCCGATCGGCTTCCCGGTCTTGGTGTCGATCGACCCGGTGTTGAACGCGATCTCGTCGAAGCCCGGCGAGGCGCCGTTGTGCGCAGTGATGCCGGGCTTGCCCTGCAGGCTCTTGACCTCCAGCGGCGTGATGTTCTCGGCGAAGTCGACCTCGCCCTTGATCAGCGCCTGCACCGCGGAGTCGTCGTTCTTGTAGAACTGGAAGACGACCCCGTCGATGTGCGGGGCACCACCCCAGTAGTCGGGGTTCGCCTCGAACCTGAACGTCGGGCCGTCGGCCGTGCCCTGCACGAGGCGGAACGGGCCGGACCCGACGACCGGCTTCCCGCCCTGGGGCTCCGCGGAGTAGCTCTTGATCTCCTTCTCGCTGACGCTCTTCCAGACGTGCTCGGGCACGATCGGGATGGGCAACAGCGGCAGCGTCGCCGACGGCTTCTTCAGCTTCATCACCAGCGTCGTGTCGTTCGGTGCGGTGATGCTGGTCACGCCCTTGAGGTAGGAGGCCCACGAGGCGCCCTCCACCTGCCCGTGCATGACCCGGTTGAACGTGTAGGCGACGTCCTTGGCGGTGAGCGGGACCCCGTCGGAGAACGTGACCCCGCTGCGAACGGTGAACGTCCAGGTGAGGCCGTCGGAGGACGTCGTCCACTTGGTCGCGAGCCCGGGCTCGGGCGACATGTCGGTCATCGAGTAGCCGGTGAGGTAGTCGTAGGTCAGGCCCCACATCTCGTACGACGGTGCCTGGATGCCGAGGAACGGGTTCAGCGAGTCGACGCCCTCGCCGAGCATCGCGACGTGGAAGATGACCTTGTCCTTGCCGTGTGCCGGACTCCCGACCGCGAGGCCGGGCAGCAGGGAGGCGAGGAGGAGCCCGAGGGCCGCGAGGAAGGCCCCAGCGGTACGGTGACCGGCGTGCCCCGCCTGACGACGAGCCCGCCGAGCCGATCCACGTCCCCGCCGATCGCGGCGCGACGCTCGCACGTCCATGCCGGGCACGGGATCGAGCGACTCGATCCCTACCACTGGCTCGGCGGGGAGGATCCTGCCGTCCTCGAGCATCTCGCGGCCGAGCGCGCTTTCTACGACGTGTCCGTTGTCCATCTGGACTCCCTGAGGTCCGCCCTGAAGGCGGAGATGTTGTCGCGGTTACCGACCGTCGACGAGTCCGTCCGCTGGTCCCGCAGGAGGTTCATCTACTGGACCCGGCACCCCGTGGACAGCGACTACGCCGAACTCTGGCGACTGAATCATGATTCAGAGGCCGGGTCAACGACTGAATCCGAATCGTCATCGCTGATTTTCGACATCAATGCCCAGGACCGGGGCACGGGTTACCTCGACCTCGGCCTGACCCTGGTGAGTCCCGACGAGAACCTGCTCGCCTACAGCGTCGACACCGACGGCGACGAGGTCTTCGAGCTCCGGTTCCGAGACCTGCGCACCGGCCAGGACCTCCCGGACCGCATCCCGCGCAGCTACTACGGCGGAGCCTGGAGCGCCGACTCGCGATGGTTCTTCTACACGGTGCACGACCAGATGTACCGGCCGTGCGAGGTGCGCCGGCACCGCCTCGGTGACGACCCGGCGCTCGACGTCGTCGTGGTCTCCGAGCCGGACCAGCACTTCGCCCTCGGCCTGCGCGGCACGCGCAGCGGCGACCTGGTCGTGATCACCAGCAAGAGCCGCTCGACCAGCGAGGTGTGGGTGGTCGACGCCCACGAGCCCGAGTCCGCGCCGCTCTCGGCGGGCGGGCGCCGGCACGGGGTCCTCTACGACGTCGAGCACGCGGCCGGTCAGCTGCTGCTCGTGACGAACGACGGTGCGGTCGAGTTCCGGCTGATGCGGGCACCGGTCCCCCGGAACACCGACCAGGACCACGCCACCTGGACGGAGGCACGTCCGGAGGACCCCGACGAGCGGCTGCTGCGGGTCGACGGGTTCGCGGACGCGGTCGTGCTGTCCTACCGCGCGGCCGGGCAGCACCGGCTGCGCGTCGTCGCGCCCGACGACCTGGCCGGGGACGGCATCGTCCTGAGCAGCCGCGACGAGGTGGGGAGCCTCAGCCTGAGTCGCAACCGGGAGTACGAGACCGACGGGGTCACGGTGTGCGACGAGACCTACCTGCGGCCACCGATCTGGTCCTCCGTCGACCTCCGCACCGGCGAGCGCACCGAGGTCCATCGCGGTGAGGCGCCGGGGCACGACCCCGACGCCTACGTCGCGGAGTGTCACAGCTTCCTCGCTCCGGACGGCACGCGGGTCCCCGCCGTCCTCCTCAGGCACCGCGAGACGCCCCTGGACGGGCCGGCACCCGCGCTGATCTACGCCTACGGCGCGTACGAGGCCGTGGAGGACCCCGCTTGGGATCCCGCGCTCCCCAGCGTGCTCGACCACGGGGTGGTCTGGGTGCACGCGCTGGTGCGCGGCGGCGGGGAGGGCGGTCGGCGGTGGTGGCTCGACGGCAGCATGGCCACCAAGCAGCACACCTTCGACGATCTCGTCGCGGTCGCCGACGGACTGGAGCGGGACGGGCTCGTCGACGGCGCTCGGATCGCCACCCGGGGGCTCAGCGCCGGCGGCCTCCTCCAGGGCGTGGCCTTCAGCCAGCGGCCCGACCGGTGGCGGGCGGTGGTCGCCGAGGTGCCCTTCGTCGACGTGGTGACCACCATGTTCGACGCCACGATCCCGCTCACGGTCAACGAGTGGGAGGAGTGGGGCGACCCGCGCATCCGCGAGCAGTTCGACTGGATGCTCGCGTACTCGCCGTACGACAACCTGCCTGCTCCGGGCACACGCCCGGATCTGCTCGTGACCGGCGCCGTGCACGACCCCCGGGTCATGGTCCGGGAGCCGGCGAAGTGGGTCGCCGCCCTGCGGCACACCGATCCGGAGTGGTCGCCCCGGCTGCTGTTCCGCTGCGAGACGGGGGCAGGGGCGCACGTCGGTCCCTCGGGCCGGGTGGCGCATCTGGCGTACGAGGCCGAGATCTACGCCTGGGCTCTCGACCGGCTGGGAGTGACGGCATGAGCGACCAGGCACGGCTGCACGACGAGGTGATCCAGGTGGCTCGCGACCTGATCCGACTCGATACGACCAACGCGCGCGAGCCGGGGCTCGGCAACGAGACGCTCTGCGCGGCGTACCTGCAGGACTACCTCCAGCGCAACGGCGTCGAGGCCGAGCTGGTGGCGCGTGAACCGGAGCGGGCCAACGTCGTGGCACGCATCCGCGGCGTGGTCTCGACGAGCTCGACCGACACCGACCGCTCGACCGACGCCGACCGCTCGACCGACGGGCCGGCGGAGTCGCTGGCGTTCGTGGGACACACCGACGTCGTGCCGTGCGACCCGCGCGACTGGACGCACCCGCCGTTCGAGGCCGTGGTCGACGACGACGGCTGGCTCTGGGGACGGGGCGCGGTCGACATGAAGAACGAGGTGGCTGCCCGGGCGGTGGCGATGGCCGAGCTGGCACGCAGCGGCTTCCGGCCGAGCGGAGACCTGTGGTTCATCGCGGTGGCCGACGAGGAGGACGGCTTCGCCGACGTGGGCATGCCCTGGCTGCTGAAGGAGCGTCCTGACGTCCGGCCCACCCACAGCGTGAACGAGGGCGGTGGCGAGCGGCTGTCGCTGGCGGACGGGCGCGAGATGGTCTGCTACTCGGTCGGGGAGAAGGGCACGTTCCCGGTCCGCGTCACCGCGGTCGGCGAGGCCGGCCACGCCTCGATCCCCACCCTCGGCCGGAACGCCGTACCGCTGCTCGCCCGGTTGCTCCCTCGGCTCGGCGACGGCATGCCCGACCCGAGCCGGGCACCGGAGGCGACCGCCATGCTGCGCGCGCTGCTGCGCCGTGACGAACCCGACCTGGAGCGGGCGCTGGCAGAGGCGGACGCCCTCTACGGCGGACTGGGCCACACGATCCGGTCGCTGATGGGGTCAACGATGGCGCCCACGATGCTGGAGGCCTCGAACAAGCGGAACGTGATGCCGGCTCGGGCCACCGCCGAGGTGGACATCCGCATCCTTCCTGGCACGACACCGGAGGACGTCGAGAAGCGGGTACGAGCACGGCTCGGCGACGACGTCCCCTACGAGCTGGAGTTCCCCGAGGAGATCGTGCCGGCGTCGTCCTCGCCGGTCGACGGCGCCGTCCCCGCCGCGATCGCCGCGTTCCTCGAGGCCGAGGGCGATCCGGGCGTGCTGCTCCCGACGATGTGCAGCGGCTTCACCGACAGCAACTACCTGCGCGCCGCAGGAGGCACCCACGCCTACGGCTTCAGTCCTTTCCGCGCCACCCCGAACCACGTGCTGGAGGCCGGCTACCACAACGCGAACGAACGCGTGCACGTCGACGACCTGCTGCTGTCGACGCGTTTCCACATGGATCTCGCGCGCCGGGTCCTCGGGTGACGTCGCCGACGGCACCCTTTCCGGAACCGGCTCAGACCGACGACCTGCGCGGGCTGCTGCTGGACTACCTGGACTTCTTCCGCGGCGTGGTCGCCGGCAAGCTCGACGGACTGTCGGACGCCGAGCTCTGCGGATCTGTCGTGCCGTCGGGGTGGACGCCCTCGGGCCTGGTGCACCATCTGGTCAACGTCGAACGACGGTGGCTCGCCTGGGGCTTCCTCGGTGAGCAGGTCGACGAGCCCTGGCGCGACGCCGACGAGGATGGCGGCTGGGTGACGCTCGAGCGACCGATCGGCGAGCTTCATGCGATGCTCGACGGGGCTGCGGCGCGCACCCGCCGGATCGTCGAGGAGCACGAGCTCACCGAGGTCTCGCGGCTCACCGGGCGTTTCCGGGACCCGGAGTCGGCGCCGCAGCTGCAGTGGATCCTGCTGCACCTGCTCCAGGAGTACGCCCGCCACGTCGGCCACCTCGACATCGCCCGCGAGCTGCTCGACGGGAGCGCGGGCGAGGACGGGTGACCCGACCACGGGGCAGCGCACGGTTCGCCGTCCTCCCGACCAGCGGCTCCAAGCCGGGACTCGGAGTAGACGCGGAACAACCCGCCCCGACACGCTCCCGACCACCGGTCTCCTTCCGCTGTTCTCGCGCGCGCGTCGGTCAGAGCCGGGCGACGTAGCGGCGCCCGCGCAGCGCCTCCTCGACCAGTCCTGCCCCACGGCGTACGCCGAGAAGACGCGCGTCCTCGGCCTGCCACGTGGTGATGGCGGCCTCGACGACCTCGACGTCGGCCACCTCGCGCAGACCCGAGCGGGCCTCGCTCAGACCGCGACGGCACGCCGCCTGGTTGGCCTCGATGTGCAGCACGGCGAACCGGGCGAGCACCACCGGGTGACGCCTGAGCGCCGGGTAGGCGCGGTAGTCGGGTGGGCACTGGTCGAGCAGCCAGTTGCACGCGGTGCGCTCCCAGTCCGGAGCGTCGGGCGGCCGCACCTCGCACGGCCAGCCCGGTGGTGAGACCAGCATGCGACCATCGTCGATCGAACAGGTGTTCGAGTCAACCCCGGGACGACAGCTGCTCCTCCTCCGCGGCCAGGCGCGGGTCGCGGAGCCCCACGCAGTCCTGGGTCCAGAAGGTCTGGCAGTAGACGAGTGCGCCGCGCGGCATCGCGTCGTCGAGGAGGACGACCTGGAACGCCGGCTCCGGGATGCGCCGCGACGGGCGCTCGAAGCCCAATGTCGCCCCCAGGACGAAGCCTCGCGGACCGTAGAAGTCCGGATCTCCCTCGAGGAAGACTGCGGGCTGGCCGTCGTTGCGGGCCGCGTCGATCGCGGCGGCGACGAGTGCCGTCCCGATCCCCTTCCTCTGGTACGACGGCTCCGTGGCGAGCGGGCTCAGCACCGCCACCTCGACGAGGCGCTCGCGCGCGTCCACCCAGGACCGGTTCAGCTGGACGTGCCCCACGACCTCGCCCGACACCTCGGCGACGAGACCGACCAGGGCATCGCCGTTGTCGACCAACGCCTCGACCAGATCGGGCACCTCATCCCTCCCGAACGCCGCCCGGACCACCCGTCGTACGGCGTTCCGGTCGGCGGGCTGGACGGGACGCACCTCGAGACGGTCCGGGAAACCCATGTGCCCCAACCTCGCACGGCCTCATACGGTGCGGCACATGGATATCGCCTCGCTCGCGTTCCGCACGGACCTCGCGATGCTGGAGCACTCGGGCAGCACGGTCGAGGACCGGGGTGATCACGTGGTGGTGCGGACGTCCGACAACCCGACGTACTGGTGGGGCAACTTCCTGCTGCTCGAGTCGGCTCCCGGCTCCGTCGACGAGGCCAGGGCGTGGCTGACGACGTTCGAGTCGGAGTTCCCAGAGGCCCGGCACCGCACCTTCGGCGTCGACGGGACGTCCGGGACCGCCGCGGACCTCGCCCCCTTCGCTGCGCTCGGTCTGTCGACGGAGTGGTCGTCGGTGATGACCGCCACCGCCGTGCACGAGCCGCCGCGGCCGAACTCCACGGCCGTCTGCAGGGCGTTGGGGTCGGACGACGACTGGGCCCAGCAGGTCGAGCTCAGCCTGGCCGGCGAGGACCCGGAGACCCACAGCCGCAACTTCGTCTCCACGCAGGCCTCGGCCCAGCGCCGGCTCGTCCAGGACGGGCACGGCGCATGGTGGGGTGCCTTCGAGGGCGACCGCCTGCTGGCGTCCATGGGCCTGTTCACGGCCTCGCCGGGCCTAGCGCGGTTCCAGAGCGTGAAGACCCACCCGGACGCCCGCGGACGTGGCCTGGCCGGCACCCTGGTCCATCGGGTCAGCCGGTTCGGTCTCGACGAGCTCGGGGCACGAACGCTGGTCATGGTCGCCGACCCGGATTACCTCGCGATCCGGATCTACCGGAGCGTCGGCTTCGCCGACACCGAACGACAGCTCCAGGCGGAGCGGAAGCCCTCCGCCGCATGACCGGCGACGTTCACGAGGTGGACGGAGTACCGGGACCCCGCTGCTCGTACCTCCGGTGTGCTGGGAGGAGGGTGCGACCCGCGCACTCGTCACCGACGAGCGCGAACGCTTCGGACCACGGGCGTGGAGTGGCTGGCCCGCGTCCGGTGAGGTCACGGGTTGCCGGGCGAGGCCATGACCTCCTTGCCGCCCTCACAACTGGCGAAGGCGGCCTCCGGACCCGTGTGTCCGTCGCCGTAGAAGGCCAGAAACACCGGGAGGCGCGGGTCGTCGGGGCCGCGGAGGTCCAGCTGCGCGTTCCAGACGGTGACCACGACGGGCGCGGGCAGCCCGGGGTACGGCGAGAGCATCCACTTCCCGCTCTTCAACCCCTCGAGCTCCGTCTGCAGTGACTGCACGTCCCCGGCGTCCAGGCCTGGACGGTAGGTGACCCACACCGTCCCGTGCTCCAGATCGTGGACGGCGTTCTCGTCGCGCACCGGCGCATCGTAGGCGCCGCAGCGGTCCCACGTGGGGTCGTGCGGGCCGCCGGCGGGAGGCACCTGGTCGTAGTGGATGGGGTCGGTCCGGTGGTCTCCGCCCACGAAGTCGTAGTACTTCGTGTCCTGCAGCGTCGGGACGTCGTTGTGCGGATCGTCACCGCGCAGCGGCTGCCTGGCGCGGTAGTACTGGTAGCCCAGGGCGGCGACCAGGACCAGCACACCGAGGGCGATGATCGCGCGCTTGACTTGGGGACTGCCCGCCCGGGGGGTGGTGCTGGACACGCGGGGAAGGCTATCCGGGGAGCGGTTGCGTTTACGGCGAAAACGAGCTAGTCGGCGAGTCCCGGCGGCAGCGCCGGCAGGCGTGGCTCGGCGCGGTCAGCCGACGGAGCGCCCCAGCAGGATCAGCGAGGAGAGGGTGCAGACGACGAGGACGCCCCACCGGAAGACCGTACGGTCGACCAGGGACCGCGTCCGGCGGCCCACGACGTATCCCAGGATCACACCCGGCGCCAAGTCCAGGGCGAGCAGCGAGGGCTCACGGTGGAGCGCTCCCGACAGTGCCAAGCCGCCGAGACTCAAGATCGCCCCGACGAAGAAGAAGACCGACATCGTCGCCCGCACGACCTTCGGGTCCCCACGTTGGTAGAGCAAGGCGATCGGCGGGCCGCCGACGGACGTAGCCGTGCCGGTAACGCCGGCGACGAAGCCCGCCGTCGCCAGGGTGGCGGGGTTGATCGGGACGTCGAGCGTGCGCACGGAGAGCGCGACCGCGAGCAGCACCATCACAGCGAGGACGACTCCGATCTGCTCCTCGGTGAATCCCGCCACCAGCCACGCGCCGACCACGGTTCCCGGCACCCGTGCCGGCAACGACCACGCGGTCGAGCGCCAGTCGACATGCTCGTGCTCGTCGAGCAGGTTCAACCCCGAGATCAGCAGGGCCAGCCACAGCGTCAGGACCGGAACCAGCGACGGCGCCGCGAGCGCCACCACCGGGGCACTCAGCAGCCCCAGGCCGAGGCCGACGACCGCCTGGACGTAGGCACCCAGCACGACGACCAGACCGATCAGCACCACGACCGGCCAGGCGAGGTCGGTCAACGAGGACCGCGCATCGGGCCACCGGGGCGCTGGTAGGAGTCGGCGACGATCTCCGCGACCACCGAGAGCGCGATCTCACCCGGCGTCTTGCCACCGAGGTCGTGCCCGGCCGGCACGTGGAGCTTGTCGAGGTTCGGCACCCCCATCCCCTCGAGCTCGGCGAGGAGTCCCTCTGCGCGACGGCGGCTCGCCATCATCGCGACGTACGACGCAGGAGAGGCGAGCGCGTCGCGGAGGAACTGCGGCGCATCGGGTGCGTCGTGGTCACACAGAACGACGGCGTCCCGCGCCCGGGGAGCCAGCGACGCGAGCCCCGGTCCGCCATCATCGTCTGCCAGGACGACGACCAGGCGTCCGGCGACTGTGCCGATCGTGAAGATGGACTGGGATATCGGGTTCGCGGTGAGCGCCAGGATCCGTCCGTGCTGGGGCTGGTCGTCGGACCATGGCTGCTCGCGCTGAGTGGTGACCACGGGTCCACCCTGCCACCACGGGTCCCCGTGAGGATCGCCTAGCGCCCCGTCACGAGGACCGGTCGGGCCGATCCCCCGCCGGGACGCACGAAGACCTCGGGAGGCCGGGTGACCAGCGCGGCCTGCGACTCAGCCGGGCAGGAACGACAGCCGGACCTCACGGTCCGCGTTGTCGACGTTGAGGTCGACCAGGCAGATGCGCTGCCAGGTACCCAGCGCCAGGCGCCCCCTGTCGACCGGCACCGTGGCATAGGGCGGCACGAGGGCCGGCATCACGTGCGACCGGCCGTGGCCGCGTGACCCGTGGCGATGCCGCCAGCGGTCGTCGGCCGGCAGAAGGTCGCCCAGCGCGGCCAAGAGGTCGTGGTCCGAGCCCGCTCCGGTCTCGATGATCGCGACGCCTGCAGTGGCGTGGGGCACGAAGACGTGCAGCAACCCGTCACCGTACGCCGCGACGAAGTCCTTGCACTCGTCGGTCAGGTCGAGGACGGCCTCGGTCCCGCCCGTGCGCACCCCGATGGTCCTGCTGTGCACCAGAACCCCCTTGGCAACAGGCCGACCCGTCAGCCCCTGGCCCGAGAATGCCATCCCCATAGGCCGAACGGTCAGTACCCGGGGCGGCTCACGAATTTACCCGGGATCCGGGTACCTGCCGCCATCTTCCGACGTACGGTGCTCACTCCGGTCGTGTCCGTGGGGGAACGCGAGACCGGTTCGAACGGGGGGTTCGACATGGGTCACTGCTTGATGTCCGCGCGCTCATGGCGTCGCCTGGTGCCGGCGCTGGCCGCTGCACCGCTCGTCCTGGCGGGTCTGGTGTTCGCGCCCGCCTCGGCTTCCACGGTGACGTCGGCGACGTTCACCGGCGGGAGTGGCACCGTGAGCGTCGGTGGCACGCTGTACGCCACGAAGGGCGCCGCGGTGACACTCGCGGTGAGCACGTCGCCGGACACCCAGTGCGTGGACGTCAGCGGGGCGTTCACCGCTCATCAGCAGAACAGCGGCACCAAGTCGTCCTGGACCTTCAGCTTCAACGCCGGCAGCGGTGATGGTTCACAGACCGTCACGGTGGCCGCCTCGCCGGGCGTCAACTCCCAAGGGAAGTGCACCGGAAACACTGGGACGGGCACCGCCTCGTTCACGCTGGACAACACGGGACCGATCGTCACGGGCACGGTGTCCCCGGCCCCGAACGCGGCCGGCTGGAACAAGACGAACGTGACCGTCACCTGGTCGGCGAGCGACGCGGGTGCGGGCGTGGCCAGCGGCCCTTCTCCCGCATCCGCGAGCGTCACCACCAACGGCAGCTCGACCCAGACCTCCAGCGCGACCGACCGGCTGGGCAACCCCGGTTCGGGCTCGGTCACGGTGAAGGTGGACAAGGGGGCTCCGACGATCTCGGCGACGACCACCGGCACGACGGGCCTGGGCGGGTGGTTCACCACCCCGGTCAACGTCCAGTTCAGCTGCTCCGACAGCGTCTCCGGCATCGCCGCGTGCCTCGCCGACGGCACGGCGGCGGACAACCGGACCATCTCCACCACACCGGCCGGCGGCACGGTCGTGGGTGGTACCGCCACGGACAACGCCGGCAACACCGCGCCCGCATCGGTGACGGTCAAGGTCGACACCACCGGACCTGTGGTCTCCGGTGCGCCGACCGCAGGCGCGAATGACAACGGCTGGTACCGCGATGACGTCGCCGTGCACTGGACCGCCTCGGACCCCGAGTCGGGCGTGCCGACGGCTCCGGCGAACACCACCATCACCGGTGAGGGCTCCGACCTCACCAGCAGCACCACCGCCACCAACGGCGCCGGGCTGAGCACCACGGCGACCAGCCCCGCGGTGAAGATCGACCGCACGGCTCCTACCACCACCGTCACGGGTGCGTCGAACGTCTGGACCGCCAACGCGGTGACGCTGACCTTGAACTCCTCCGACAACCTGTCGGGCGTCGACCAGACCTTCTCCGCCGTCGACGCCGGCGCGACGACGGCCGGGACGTCGGTCTCTCTCAGCACAGAAGGCGACCACACGGTCGACTACTGGTCGGTGGACAAGGCCGGCAACACCGAGGCCGCTCACACCGTTCACGTCCGGATCGACAAGACCGCTCCGACCATCGGCCACAGCTTCACGCCCGCCGGCTACCACGACAGCGACTGGACCAACGCCCCTGTCAGCGTCACCTTCTCCTGCACCGATCAGGGTGGGTCGGGCCTGGCCTCCTGCTCGGCCCCGGTCACGGAGTCCACCGAGGGCACGTCCACAGTCAGCGGCACAGCCACCGATGGCGCGGGAAACACCGCCACCGACACGGCGACGATCCGGATCGACCTGACCAAGCCGGTGATCTCGGCGTCGGCGAACGGCACGAAGAGTGACCTCGGGTGGTATGCCGACGACGTCACGGTGGGCTTCGCCTGCTCCGACGCCCTGTCAGGCATCTCGAGCTGCCCGACGACCGAGGTCCTGGGCGAAGGGGCTGACCAGTC
This sequence comes from Actinomycetota bacterium, assembly GCA_046735295.1. Taxonomy (GTDB): domain Bacteria; phylum Actinomycetota; class Actinomycetes; order Propionibacteriales; family Nocardioidaceae; genus Nocardioides. The sequence goes on from JBKPTA010000017.1 coordinate 125,856, forward strand.
CGCTTCCGGGACGACGACGGATGCTGCTGGAAACACCGCTTCCGCCAGCATCACCGGCATCGACGTGGACAAGACCAAGCCGGTCCTGACCGCCGACTACAGCACGGCATGGCACGCCGGCGACGTGACCGTCCACTGGTCCTGCACCGATGCGCTGTCCGGTGTGGCCACTGGCCCCTCGGACGACACGGTGACCGGCGAGGGCGACAACCTCAGCTCCACCGCTCAGTGCACCGACAAGGCGGGCAACACCACCACCAGGACGGTCGACGGAGTCCGGATCGACAGGCATGCTCCGACCACGACAGCTTCGGTGCCGCAGGCGCCCGCCTCCGGCTGGTACACCTCGGGGGTCGAGGTCGCCCTCCACGCGTCGGACACCCTCTCGGGCGTCGACACCACGACGTACACGATCGACGGTGGGCAGCCGAAGACCTACAACGGCACGTTCACCGTCACCGGAGACGGACACCACACGGTGACCTTCTCCAGCACCGACGCGGCGGGCAACGTCGAGGACGCCCCGGCACCGCTGAACCTGAGGATCGACGGCACATCGCCGACGACGGGCGTGATCAACCCGATCTCGCCCGCCTCGGGCTGGTTCGTGACCAGCGGCATCCCGTTCGCGTTCGACGCGGTCGACGACCCCGACGGCTCGGGCGTGGCCGCGACGTACTTCAGCATCGACGGCGGTGACCCGGCGACGTACGGCGCGCCGTTCACGCGCGACCTGTCGGACGGGCCGCACACGGTGACCTACTGGTCGGTGGATGCTGCAGCCAACGAGGAGCAGCACCGCAGCTTCGACATCGGCGTCGACACCACCGATCCCACGATCACGGCCTCCCAGTCCCCCGCCGCGAACGCTGCCGGATGGAACAACGAGCCGGTCGCCGTCTCCTTCGCCTGCACCGACGAGCCGGCCGGCATCGCCAGCGGGGTTGCCGGCTGCGCCGGAGACACCCTGCTGGAGAACGAGGGCGCCGGACAGACGGTCGTGGGTGACGCTGTCGACGTGGCGGGGAACACGAGCCACACGACGTACGGCCCCGTCGACATCGACCTGACGCCGCCGTCGCTGTCCGGCACGCCGAACGACGCCAATGCCGCCGGCTGGTACCGCGGCGACGTCACCGTCCACTGGACGAGCGACGACGCGCTCTCGGGGGTCGACGGCGCGACCCGTCCCGACGACAGCATGGTGACCGGCGAGGGCCGGGACCTCGGGGCGACGGCGTCGGTCAGCGACAAGGCCGGGAACGTCACCAGGACGACGGTCCGCGGGCTGAAGATCGACCGGACCGGTCCGACCGTCACCGGAACCCCGACCACCGGGCCGAACGGCGCTGGCTGGTACCACACCGACGTCGCCGTCGACTGGAGGTGCTCCGACCCGCAGCTCGCGGACGGCACGGGCGGGTCCGGTGTGGCGCTCTGCCCGACCAGCTCGGTGATCTCCGGCGACGGAGCGGCTCAGTCCGTGACCAGCGGACTGCCGCGCGACATCGCGGGCAACGACGGCTCTGCCGGCGTCGTCTCCGGGATCAAGATCGACGGCACGGCGCCGGTGTCCAAGGCCGACAACCGGTGCACGAGCTCGAACGGCTGGTGCACCGGGGCGACCGCCGACGTCGTCCTCACCGCCGCCGACAACCTGTCCGGGGTCCGGGAGATCCACTACCGCGTCGACAACGGTGCCGAGCAGGTCGCCGCCGGTGCCAGCACGACGGCGTCGGTGCCGCTGAGCGGCTCGGGTGCGGGCACGGTGACGTACTGGGCCGTCGACGTCGCCGGCAATGCCGAGCTGCCCAACCAGGTGGCGCTCAAGTGGGACAACATCGCACCCACGGTGACCCACACCCTCGACCCCACCGCGAACGCCGAGGGTTGGAACAACTCCGACGTCACGGTGACGTTCTCGGCGAAGGACGACGACCACGGCTCCGGGGTGGCCTCGGTCACGGCGCCGCAGACGGTGTCGACCGAGACGTCCGGTACCGACGTGACCGGGGCTGCCAAGGACACTGTGGGGAACGAGGGGACCGACACGGTCACGGTCAAGCTGGACAAGACCAAGCCCACCATCTCCGCGGCCGTCACCCAGGGCACGGTGGGTGACAACGGCTGGTACGTCGGCCCGGTCACGGTGACCTTCACCTGCGCCGACGACCGGTCCGGCGTCGCGGCCTGCCCAGACGCCGTGGTGCTCAGCGCCAACGGCGCAGGACAGTCCGCCTCGGGCACGGTGACGGACAACGCCGGCAACGAGGCCAGCACCAGCCTCGGTGGTATCAAGATCGACCAGGAGAAGCCCACCGTCACCAGCGTCAGCGTGCAGGGCGGCACCTACACCCTGGGCAACGTCCCGAGCCCGACGTGCTCGGCGTCCGACAGCTTCTCGGGCCTGGCGTCCTGTGCCGTCACCGTCGGCGGAGGAAACAGCAACGGCGTGGGCACCTTCACCTGGACCGCAACGGCCAAGGACAAGGCCGGCAACGTCTCGACCGCGACGGGTAGCTACAAGGTGATCTACGCCTACGACGGGTTCCTGCAGCCCATCAACGACACGGCGCACCAGGTCGGGACCACAACGAGCGTGTTCAAGGCCGGCAGCACCGTACCGGTGAAGCTGGTGCTCAAGAACGCCGCGGGCGCGATCGTGCAGCCCGCTGTGGCGCCGGAGTGGCTGACGCCGGTCAAGGGGAGCTCGATGACCGCGCCCGTCGACGAGTCGGTCTACACGGCGTCGGCCGACAGCGGCACGTCGTTCCGCCCGGACAGCGGTCAGTGGATCTACAACTGGAAGACCGGGTCCGCCGGCGGGAACTACTGGCGGATCGGAGTCCGGCTCGACGACGGACAGGTGTACTACGTCAACATCGGGCTTCGCTGAGGGGTCGGACAGCGAGTGTCCCGAGCGGCCGAGCCGTCCACCCGACTGGCGCGAGTGCCGACCGGGTGGACGGCCTCGGCGAGTGAGGTGCGGGGACGGACGTGTCGCGGCACCGGCCTGCTCGGGCCGGCTACGGTCGATCCGACTCTGCCAACCGCTGCTCCACCCGCTCGACCTTGGCCGTCAGCTGGCCGGTGTCGTGGCCGGCCCGCAGGTCGGCCTTGAGCACCAGACCGACCCGCGGAGAGGACTCCGCAACGGTGAGCACGGCCCTCTTCACCACCGCCATGACCTCGTCCCACTCCCCCTCGATGTTGGTGAACATCGCGTTGGTCTCGTTCGGCAGCCCGGAGTCACGGATGACCCGGACCGCCTCCGCGACGGCCGCGCTCACGCCGCCGGTCTCCCGGTCGTCGAGGGAGCCGCCGGAGGGACTGATGCTGATCGCCACGAGCATGAGTCCACGCTACGGGCCTCGACCGGCTCGACCGGCGACGGGTCCGACCGGCTCGACCGGCGAGGGTCCCTCGCTCGACCGCCGCGGTGACCCTGAGGGCCGACCCCGAGGGGGCTCAGGGTTCCCCGGGTGGCGGACAGGGGCGGGATCAGCGCGCTCCCCGATGCGGGCAGGAGCGCCCGGACGGGAGAGTCCTGGTCATGATCATCGTCGACTCACTGACCAAGAAGTACGGCGGCTTCACCGCCGTCGACCACGTGACCTTCCGGGCCGAGCCCGGCCGCGTGACCGGCTTCCTCGGCCCGAACGGTGCCGGGAAGTCGACGACCATGCGGATCCTCGTCGGCCTCACGCCGGCGTCCTCGGGCGACGCCACCGTGCTCGGACGCCGGTACGCCGACCTCCCCAACCCCGGCCGAGAGATCGGGGTGCTGCTCGACGCGTCGGCCCAGCACGCCGGACGGACCGGACGCGAGATCCTGACCCTTGCCCAGCGAACGATGCGGGTCCCGCCCGGACGCGTGGACGAGATGCTGGACCTCGTCAGCCTCAGCGACGAGGAGTCCGGCCGTCGGGTCCGCGACTACTCCCTGGGCATGCGCCAGCGGCTCGGCATCGCCACGGCCCTGATCGGCGACCCGGAGGCGCTCGTGCTCGACGAGCCGGCGAACGGGCTCGATCCGGCGGGCATCCGCTGGATGCGCGACCTGCTCCGGGGTTTCGCGAACCGGGGTGGCACGGTGCTGCTCTCCTCGCACCTGCTCCACGAGATCGAGGTCATCGCCGACGACCTGGTCGTCATCGGCAACGGCCGGATCGTGGCGGCCGGCACCAAGAGCGAGCTGCTCGCAGCCGCGGGCACCTTCGCCGGCGCCGACGACGTGGCCGCGCTCGCCCGAGCGCTGACGGGCGCCGGACACACCGCTGAGCTGTCGCTGGGCGGCCTCCGCACCGACGCCGACACTGCGCAGGTCGGGCGCCTCGCGCTGGCTGCGGGCGTACCGCTGACCGAGCTGCGCCCCGCCGACGGGGCCGGACTCGAGGAGATGTTCCTCGAGCTCACCAAGGACGACGCACGAGAGGAAGTCGCGGCATGAGCACCGCAGCAGTCATGGAGAGCACACGTGTCGAGGAGGGCGCGCGGCAGCGAACCGGGCACGCGCCGATCCCGTTCCGCACGATTCTCGGGGTGGAGCTCCGGAAGATGTTCGACACCCGATCCGGGTTCTGGCTGATGGTGGGCATCGCCGCCGCCGGACTCATCGCGACCGGGGCCGTGATCGCCTTCGCCGGCGACGACGGACTGACGTATGACAACTTCGCCGGGGCGATCGGCGTGCCGATGACGATCCTGCTGCCCGTGCTCGCGATCTTGTCGGTCACCGGGGAGTGGACGCAGCGGGCCGGCCTCACGACGTTCACCCTCGTGCCGCACCGCGGTCGGGTGGTCCGGGCCAAGCTGGCCGTGACCCTGCTGGTCGGACTGGGGTCGATGGCACTGGCTCTGGCGATCGGCGCCGTGGGCAACGTCGTGGCCACCGGGCTCTCCGGCGTCGACACGGTCTGGGACCTGCCGTTCACCTCGATCCTGTACATCGTCGGCGCGGACCTGATCGGGATGCTGGTCGGATTCATGCTCGGCGTCGTGATGCGCAACTCGGCGGGCGCGATCGTGAGCTACTTCAGCTACTGGTTCGTGATCCCCACCCTGTCTATGCTGCTCGCCGCCAACCAGCAGTGGTTCGAGAAGGCGCAGCCCTGGGTCGACTTCTCCTTCAACCAGAACCGCATGTACGACGGCGGATTCGGCGGGCAGGACTGGGTCCAGCTCGCGGCCACGGGGACCGTCTGGCTCCTGCTTCCACTGGCCTTCGGCCTGTGGCGGGTGATGCGGGCCGAGGTCAAGTAGGCCTCCCACCGCTGTACGGGGCGGGGACGTCCTACCACCTGGTTGCTCCGGTGACCGGCGGTAGGGCGTCCCCGAGGTCATGTCGCGAGCACCGCGTCGACCGTCGTGAGCGCGTGCCGCACCGTGTCGGCCTTCGGCGGTCCCTCAGCCCGCCGGAGCTGCCACCAGGTCGCGACGTCGAGCAGCACCGCCAGCGACGTCGGCTGCGTCTACGCTTCGCGCTGCCACGCCGGGCCAGCCGGGGCTCGAAGACCGACTCCACGAGCTCGCGGTGAGCACGGCGGGCCGCTCATCATGACCGGCTGCAGCTCCTCGAGCCGTTCGCCTCGCTCACGAACCGCCAGGTGCGGTCACCGATCACCTCGTCGTCGGACACCACCGCCTCGAGGATGGCGCCCGAGTCACCCGTGACCGCCGGGTCCGGAGCGCGACCGCCTCCGGTCCGAACCGCTCGCCGACCGCCGACGCCGCCGAGGCCCTGCTCGACGCTCACGGCGTCACGAGCCAGGCCTCGACGACGGCGCCGAGCCGATGGCCTCGTCGTCCAGGCCGGGGACGAGCGCGCGCAACCGGGCGATCGCGTCCCGCGACTGTGACTTCACCGTGCCCACCGAGATCCCGAGCACCTCCGCGGTCTGGCTCTCCGTGAGGTCGTCGAAGTAGCGCAGGACGATCACGGCTCTCTGCCGTGGCGCCAGCTGACCGAGGGCTCGGCGCAGGACCAGCCGGCCCTCGAGCTCCGGCCCCTCGTCGGGAAGCTCGGGGAGCGACTCGGTGCTGGTCTCACGCCATCGCCGACGGCGCCACCGCGAGACCGACTCGTTCGCCAGGATCCGACGAACGTACGGCTCGTGCTCCTGGATCCTGTCCCATCTCGGCACAGCCTTGAGGAGAGCGGTCTGGACCAGGTCCTCCGCGTCCTGACGATGCCCCGTCAGCAGGTACGCCGTGCGCAGCAGCGCAGCTGACCGTGCGACCACGAACTCCTCGAAGTCCTGCTCAGGGCCGGGCACGTGACCTCCTGAGGACAAGAGCTCCGCCACCTGTCCAGAGCAGCACGAGGAGGCCTCCCAGGGCGATCCAGCGCGGGTTCCACGGGTGTGGAGGCGGAATGCCCGGAACGGTCCTGGCCTGCTGGAGGGCGTCCAGGGCGATCTCGAAGGCGTACCAGGGCTTGCTCGTCAGCTCCCGGCGCTGCCCCGTGCGAACGTCGACGACGTCGTAGACGAGGCCGGCGCGTGTCTGTCGCACGGCGGCGACATGGGTGCCGTCGACCCACGTCAGCACCCGGTCGTAGCGGCGTCCGCCCCGCACCGGGCGGAGCTCCACGGCCCCCTTCCGCACGTGCCCGACGACCAGCGGGCCCGACGTCGGACCGCTCGCGTCCACGTTCCCTGCCGTCGCTGCGACCAGCCGGCGTCTCACGTCGTAGGCGACGCTCTTGACCGACGACGAGAGAGCGACATCGGGGCGGAGCTCATCGGTCCTCGGCGCGTAGGAGCGCAGGACCTGATGGTCGACGACGCCGGTGAACTCTCCTCGGGTGCTGGTGACGGGGACGTCGTCCACGTTGCTGCGAACCAGCCGGGTGTACGCGGTGCCATCCCCCAGACGGAACAGGTAGGTGTCCGTGCGCCCGGCGTACGACGTCGGGTCCGGCGAGGTGAAGTGGTCCGAGACCATGGCAACAGTCCTGGAGTCGGGCCAGCTCAGGCTCATCGGTGCTAGGCCATGGCGCGTCGGGACGAGGTGGCGCTCCACGGTCCCCGTGGTCAGGTCGAGGACGGCCACGCCGACGACCGCGCCGACCGGCTCCCCCTCTGCCTGGGTGACCCAGTAGGCGAGGGACCGACCATCCGGGGAGAGCGCTACGTCGGTGTTCTCGGGAGCCTGTCCCGGGAGGTCCAGGAAGCGGTAGGTCTGGCTCCCCGCCACGACGCCCGCGAGCGCGTTGCGGTCGGAGCCGAACGGGAAGTGGTCGCGGGTCGCCGACATCACGGCTACCAGGCGTCCGGGAGCGCGCGTCGTGGGAAGCCAGGGACTCGGGTTGAACAGCCGGTCGGGCACGGCCATCGAGCCGGACGAGCCCACCGGCGGCGACACGGGCTCCGGCTGTCGGCTGCGCCAGTCGCCGTACCCGAGGCCGGCGGCGAGCGAGACGACCGCACCGACGAGGGCCACCCCGACCACGACGCGCCGCCGGTGACGGCGTCGTCCCGACTGCCACAGGCCCGTCGCCGGCAGCGTTGCCGGCGCGTCGTCCGCGAGCTCGCGGAGTCGCTCCGGCAGGTGTGTGGTCACGGGTACCTCCAGGGTGGCGGCTTCATCACACACGCTTCACGCGCTCAGCGCAGCCCCGGGAGGGGTGTCCCCCGGGGAAGTTTCGGTCCATCATCAGCAGCGTGGACCTGTCAGCCATGTCATCCCCGCGGGCGAGCCGTATCCCCCTCGTGGCACTCCTGTGCGGAGCCGTGGTCGCCGTACTGCTCGGCGTCAACGACCGCCGGCATCCTTCCGGCGCTCACCCGGTGAAGCTCGGCTTCTCCTCGGTCATCGAGATGAAGACCTGGTTCGCGCTGGGGATCGGGGTGCTGCTGCTGGTGCAGGTGACGCTCGCGCTCTGGATGTACGGAAGACTCGGTCGTTCAGCGGCGCCGGGGTGGGTAGGCCCCGTCCACCGCACGGTCGGGATCGTCGCCGTCGTGGCCAGCCTGCCGGTGGCCTACGACTGCCTGCTCGCCTTCGGCATCCAGACCTACGAACCGCGGGTCACGGCCCATGCACTCCTCGGCTGCGCGGCGTACGGCGCATTCGTGGTCAAGGTGTTCGCGGTCCGCAGTCGCTCCTCGCCGAGATGGTTCCTTCCGGTGGCGGGTGGCCTGTTGTTCGCTGTCTTCATGGCCGCGGTGCTCACCTCGGCCGTGTGGTACTCGGTGGAGTACGGCTTCCCGACCGGCCAGGAGTTCTGAGCCGCCTTCGGGTGCGGCGGGTCAGCTCTGGAGCAGGTTCCGCAAGACGTACTGCATGATCCCACCGTTGCGGTAGTAGCTCGCCTCGCCGGGAGTGTCGATACGGACCGTGGCCTCGAACTCGTCCTCGTCGCCGTCCTTCTCGATCGTCACGGTGACGGTGCGCGGGATAGTGCCGTCGTTGAGCTCGGTGATGCCGGAGATCGAGATGGTCTCCTCACCCGTGAGTCCCATGTCGTCGGCGGACTTGCCGCCGGGGAACTGCAGCGGGAGCACACCCATGCCGATCAGGTTCGAGCGGTGGATCCGCTCGTACGACTCCGCGATGACTGCCTTCACGCCGAGCAGCGCGGTACCTTTCGCCGCCCAGTCACGCGAGGACCCCGAGCCGTACTCCTTGCCCGCCAGGACGACGAGGGGGGTGCCCGACTCCTGGTAGTGCCGGCTCGCCTCGTAGACCGTCGTCACCTCACCTCCGTCGGAGAAGTCACGGGTGAACCCGCCTTCGGTGCCGGGCGCCAGCTGGTTGCGCAGCCGGATGTTCGCGAACGTGCCGCGGATCATCACCTCGTGGTTGCCACGGCGGGAGCCGTAGGAGTTGAAGTCGCGCTGCTCGACGCCGTGCTCCGACAGGTAGGCGCCGGCCGGGCTGTCCTTCTTGATCGCCCCGGCCGGGCTGATGTGGTCGGTGGTGACGGAGTCACCGAGCTTCAGCAGGATCCGCGCGCCCTCGATGTCGGACACCGGCTCCGGCTCCTCCGGCATGCCGTCGAAGTACGGAGGCTTGCGGACGTAGGTGGAGCCCTCGTCCCAGGCGAAGGTGTCTCCCTCGGGCGTGGGAAGCTCCGTCCAGCGCTGGTCACCGGCGAAGACGTCCTCGTAGTCGTGGCTGAACATCTCGGCCGTGATCGCCTCGCCGATGACCCGCTCGACCTCGGACGGCGACGGCCAGAGATCCTTGAGGTAGACGTCCTTGCCGTCCTGGTCCTGGCCGAGCGGGTCCTCGAAGAGGTCGACGTCCATCGTGCCGGCCAGGGCGTAGGCCACCACCAGCGGCGGCGACGCCAGGTAGTTCATCTTGACGTCGGGGTTGATCCGGCCCTCGAAGTTGCGGTTGCCCGAGAGCACGCTGACGACAGCCAGGTCCTTCTCGTTGACCGCGTCACCCACCTCGGGGATGAGCGGCCCGGAGTTGCCGATGCAGGTCGTGCAGCCGTAGCCGACGAGGTTGAAGCCGAGCTTGTCGAGGTACGGCGTGAGGCCGGCCTTCTCGTAGTAGTCGCTGACCACCTTCGAGCCCGGCGCCAGAGACGTCTTGACCCAGGGCTTGCGTTGCAGACCCTTCTCCACGGCGTTCTTGGCGAGCAGGGCAGCGCCGATCATCACGCTCGGGTTGGAGGTGTTGGTGCACGACGTGATGGCGGCGATCACCACCGCGCCATGGTCGACCTCGGCCTCCTGTCCGTCGATGGTCACCGTCACGGGGCTGCTCGGCCGGCCACCGTCGCTCGGGGCGGCCGAGGGCCTGTTCGGAGAGCCGTTGCCGTTGGCATGGCTCGGGGAGTCCGACGCGGGGAAGGACTCGGCGACGGCCTCGTCGTACCCGGACTCCTCGCGCTCACCGCCCTGGACGTAGTCGGCCAGGGCCCCGCGGAAGACGTCCTTGGCGTCGGTCACCTCGACCCGGTCCTGCGGTCGCTTCGGCCCGGCCAGCGACGGGACGACCGTCGAGAGGTCGAGCTCGAGCCGCTCGCTGTAGCGAGGCTCGACGTAGTCGGAGGCTCCGGGATCGTGCCAGAGCCCCTGCTCCCTGGCGTACGCCTCGACCAGGGCGAGCTGCTCGTCGCCCCGACCGGTGAGCCGGAGGTACTCCACCGTCTGCTGGTCGATCGGGAAGGCCGCGATCGTCGAGCCGAACTCCGGGCTCATGTTGCCGATCGTGGCGCGGTTCGCGACCGGCAGCGCCGTGACGCCCTCGCCGTAGAACTCCACGAACTTCCCGACCACGCCGTGCTGACGCAGCATCTCGGTGATCGTGAGCACGAGGTCGGTCGCCGTGGAGCCCTCGGGCAGCTCACCGGACAGCTTGAAGCCGACCACGCGGGGGATCAGCATGCTCACCGGCTGGCCGAGCATCGCCGCCTCCGCCTCGATGCCGCCGACGCCCCAGCCGACCACCCCGATCCCGTTGACCATCGTGGTGTGGGAGTCGGTGCCGACGCAGGTGTCGGGGTACGCCATGACCTCCGTCTCGCCGGTCGAGCCGGCGGTCTCGCCGGTCGAGCCGGTGGTCTCGTCGGTCGAGCCTGTCGAGACCTCGCGGGTGAAGACGACGCGCGCCAGGTGCTCGATGTTGACCTGGTGCACGATGCCCGTGCCGGGCGGGACGACCTTGAAGTCGGCGAACGCATCCTGTCCCCAGCGCAGGAACTGGTAGCGCTCCCGGTTGCGCTCGTACTCGATCTCGACGTTGCGCTCGAAGGCATCCGGCGTGCCGAAGACGTCGGCGATCACGGAGTGGTCGATGACCAGCTCGGCGGGCGCGAGCGGGTTGATCTTGGTGGCGTCGCCGCCGAGGTCGGCCATCGCCTCGCGCATCGTCGCCAGGTCGACGATGCAGGGCACGCCGGTGAAGTCCTGCATGATCACGCGCGCCGGCGTGAACTGGATCTCCCGGTCGGGATCGGCCTCGGGATCCCACCCGGCCAGCGCCTTGACGTCGTCCGCAGTGATGTTCGCACCGTCCTCGGTACGGAGCAGGTTCTCCAGGAGGACCTTCAGCGAGTACGGCAGGCTGTCGACGTCCAGGCCCTCGCCGGTGACGGCCGACAGCCGGTAGATCTGGTAGCTCCGGTCTCCGACCTCGAGCGTGCCCCTGGCTCCGAAGCTGTCCGTGCTGGCCATCCCCACATCTCCTCGTCGAGTCGCCGTACCACCCATCTTGCCGCCGCCCTCCAGGGTGCCGACAGCCGGGTAGATATCTTGATATCAAGATACATCGGTGTCCCGACATTGCGCGAACCCGGGGTCAGACCGGGAGCTTGTCGCCCCGCTGCTCCTGCAGCCGGACCGGCGCCGAGAGCCGCCACGCCTCGAAGACCAGCTCCGCGAGCTCGTCGCGCTCGACCCCCTCGAGGTGGACCACCACCCAGCCGAAGGCGCCGGTGTTGAACTGCACCTCGAACACGTCGGGTCGCTCCCCCACGAGCGCCTCCTGCTCCGCGACGGTCTGCTTGAGGCCGACCGTGCTGGTCGGCTCCCACAGGTAGCCGAACGTGCGACCGGAGACCTCGAACTTCGTGTAGCGGTCGAAGTCGACCACCGACACGTCCTCCAGCTGACCGATCAGGTCGCGAGCGTCGTCGGCGTCGCAGGGCATGGGCCGAGCCTGGCACAGTGCGCCGACGGCCCGGCCGGACGCCATCCGGGCCGGGCAACGCATGCCACCATCGGTACGGCGTCGTCGAGGCGGCAGCAGGGCGTCCCCGATGCTTGCCTCATCGCGGGGGTCTGTGCCCAGGATGGATGCATGGTCACTCCGTCCGCGGCGCCCTATGTCACGCGTGCGCTCGACGCCGGCACCTGGAGCGACTTCGCCCGGCTCGTGGAGGCCAACAACGGCGTCTGGGGCGGCTGCTGGTGCATGGGCTTCCATCCCGAAGGACTCGGGAAGGAGACGACGGCCGCCGACAACCGCCTGGCCAAGCAGCGCCACGTCCGGAACGGCACGGTTCACCAGATCCTGGTGTACGACGGGGACCAGTGCCTCGGGTGGTGCCAGTACGGATCGCCCGCAGAGCTGCCGAACATCAAGAACGGGAAGGCCTACCAGAAGGAGCTCACCGAGCTGCCGGACTGGCGGATCGGCTGCCTCTTCACCGGCAAGGACCGCCGGCGGGAAGGAGTCGCCCGAGCGGCCCTGGCGGGCGCACTCGAGGCGATCGAGCAGGCAGGAGGCGGGGTCGTCGAGGCCTACCCCGAGCAGGTCGAGGGACGGCCGCCGCAGCGCGGCGCCTACCTGCACACCGGTCCCGAGGACCTGTTCACGGACTTCGGTTTCGAACGCCACCGCAGGATCGCCAAGTGGCGCTGGGTCATGCGCCGACGGATCGCCCCATGAGCTCCGGCTGGGCCGGCTCCAGGAGTGCGACGCACTCGACGTGGTGGGTCATCGGGAAGAGGTCGTAGGCGCGCAGGTGGCGCAGCGAGTATCCGAGCTCGGCGAACGTGGCGAGGTCGCGAGCGAGAGCGGCGGGATCGCAGGCGACGTAGACGACCGCCCGCGGCGTACGGTCGGCGACCTGGGTGACCACCTTCCTGCGGGCACCCTCGCGAGGCGGGTCGAGAACGACCAGATCGCACGGATCGTGGTACGCCGACGAGAGGACCCGGTCGACCGGCCCGTGCTCCACCGTCACCGATGCCGGCAGGTTGACCCGCGCGTCACGGCACGCGACGCGTGAACCCTCGACGGCGACCACGTGTCCCTCCGGGCCCACCGCGTCGGCGAGGTACGCCGCGAACAGCCCGATGCCGGCGTACAGGTCGAGTACCCGCTCACCCGGCCGTGGCCTCGCCATCGACAGCACGGCCTCGACCAGCACCCGGGGCCCCGCGACGTGCGACTGCCAGAAGCCGTCGGCGTCCACCCTGAAGTCACGGGAGCCGGCCGACGTCGCCACCGTCTCGACCTCGCGCTCGGGGGTGCCCGCGTCGATCAAGCAGTCCGCGACCTCGATCACCGCACCGGACCGGTGCGCGTGGAGCCCCCGCGCACCACCCGGCAGCGCTACGTACCTCATCCGGCTCCGCCAGCGCAGGAGCGGCGGCACCTCCTCGACCTCGACGGCGACGTCGAGGCCGGCGAGGCGTACCAGCTGCTCCCGGACGACGGAGGCCTTCAGCGCTCGCTGAGCCGCCGGGGTCGCGTGCTGGAGATCGCACCCGCCGCACCGGCCCGGCCCTGCGTACGGGCAGGGTGCCCTCAC
>JBKPTA010000018.1:0-22620 GCA_046735295.1 Actinomycetota bacterium
GCCGCGGGCTCGAGGTGCCAGCTGCGCTGGCGTTCGGGACCGCTGACCTCGCCGTCGGCGCTGATCCAGAACTCGTCACCCGAGATGGTCACCCGGGAGCCCCGGAGGTACTGCACGTCGTCGCGCCGGAGGTGGTCACCCCGGCGGAGGTGCAGGGCGTACCCGGCCTTGGCAACGGCGCCGACGGCGTGGGAGATCATCACGTCGACCTGCCCGTCCTCCGGATCCGCCTCGGGAGTGAGCTCGGTACCGCCGCCGACGTTGGCGCCGTTGCCGATCGAGATCATCAGCACCGGGCGGTCGACGTCGGTGACGACCTTGCCGTCGAGCTCGACGTGCACGTGCACGCTCGGCTCGTCGAGGGCGGACATCAGCGCACCGATCGGGTAGCCGAGCTTGCCGAGGTTCATCCGACCCACGCCGATCGCACCGAGCTTCTCCTTGATCGCGCCGCCGCGTCTGCTGGCCGCCGCGCCTGCACCGATGTGCACGTTGTTGACCACGACCTCGCCGAGCTCGTCCACGATCAGGTCCATCCGACGCGTCACCCCGGAGAGCAGCACATGTGCTGCGTCCTCGGGTTCGAGCGGGAGGCCGAGCGAACGGGCGAAGTCGTTGCCGGTGCCCATGGGGAGCAACCCCACCACTGCCTGGTGGAGCTCGCGGCGCCGGTGGAGGGCCGCGACCACCGCGTGCAGGCTGCCGTCTCCGCCGGCGACCACGATGCGGCGTGACCCGGCACGCTGCAGCACGCCGTCGAGCTCTCCCGGCTGGGAGGTCGCGTGCACCTCGACAGACGCCCGCTCCCGCAGGATCGTCAGTGCGTTCTGCAGGGCCTCGTCGTCGGCGGTCCCCGCTTCGTCGTTGGTGATCACGAGGAGTGGGTCCACGCGGCGGACCCTAGCCGAGACCCGGACGACCGGACTCCCCCCGTGGGGTATGGTCGCGACCGCCCGAGCGGCCCCGTCGGCCGCGCGAGACGCCCCGATCCGTGCCCCGACTGGAGGTCCGATGCCCGCGATCGTGGTCCTCGGAGCCCAGTGGGGGGACGAGGGGAAGGGCAAGGCCACGGATCTTCTCGCCACCACCGAGAAGATCGACTACGTCGTTCGCACCAGTGGCGGGCACAACGCCGGCCACACCATCGTGGTGAACGGCGAGAGGTTCGCCACCCACCTCCTGCCCAGCGGCATCCTCACGCCCGCCTGCACGGCCGTGATCGGCAACGGCGTCGTGGTCTCACCCGAGGCGCTGTTCCGCGAGCTGGACGCGCTGTCCGGCCGCGGCGTCGACGTCTCGCGGCTGGTCGTCAGCGCCAACGCGCACGTGATCGCGTCGTACCACCAGACGATCGACAAGGTGACCGAGCGGTTCCTCGGCAAGAACAAGGTCGGCACCACCGGCCGCGGCATCGGGCCGACGTACGCCGACAAGGTGGCCCGGGTCGGGGTGAGGGTGGCCGACCTGTTCGACGAGGAGATCCTGCGCGACAAGGTCGAGGGCAGCCTGGAGGTGAAGAACCAGCTGCTGGCCAAGGTCTACAACCGACGCGCGGTCGCCGTGGACGCGGTCGTGGAGGAGCTCCTCGCCTACGTCGACCGGCTGCGACCGCTGGTCGCGGACACGTCGCTCCTGCTGAACGAGGCGCTCGACCGTGGCGACACCGTGCTGTTCGAGGGAGCACAGGCCACGATGCTCGACGTCGACCACGGCACCTATCCGTTCGTGACCTCGTCGAACGCGGTGGCCGGAGGCGTGTGCACCGGCGCCGGCGTCGGGCCTACGCGCATCGACCGGGTGATCGGCGTGATCAAGGCCTACACCACGCGGGTGGGCTCTGGTCCCTTCCCGACCGAGCTGTTCGACGAGGACGGTGAGAAGCTGTGGAAGATCGGCGGAGAGGTCGGCGTCTCGACCGGACGAGACCGCCGCTGCGGGTGGTATGACGCCGTGATCGCGCGCTACGCCGCGCGGGTCAACGGGCTCACCGACCTCTTCCTGACCAAGCTCGACGTGCTGTCGAGCTGGGAGAGCGTGCCGGTCTGCGTGGCCTACGACGTCGACGGCGTACGCCACGACGAGATGCCGATGACGCAGGGCGAGTTCCAGCGGGCCCGGCCGGTGTATGAGCACCTCGCCGGCTGGTGGGAGGACATCTCCGGCTGCCGCACCTACGAGTCGCTCCCCGCCGGTGCCCAGGCCTACGTCCGCACGCTCGAGGAGATGTCCGGGACGCCGATCTGGGGCGTCGGGGTGGGGCCGGGCCGCGAGCAGATCCTCGCCGTCCCCCACTGAGCCACGGCTTGATCGCGCCCGGGCAACAGGGGTCAAGCGAGCCGTGCGCCGCGGCCACACCCTGGGCACATGACCCTTCCGTACGCCGAACCCCTGAGGCCGATCGAGCCCGCCGAGCTGGTCGTCCCCGAGCCACCCCGCCGGGGCGAGCCTGGCGGCGAACCGTGCTTCCCCTGCAGCGCCGCCTCCAACGCCAACCGGATCTGGGCCGACGACACGTGGACGCTGCACAACCCCGGCCGGACCGGCCTCGCGGGCTCGGTCTGGCTCGCCTCGCGCGCCCACTTCGACTCCTTCGCCGACATGCCGCCCGAGGTGGCGGCGACGTTCGCTGCCGTCTGCGGGCGCGTCGAGCGTGCGGTCCTCGCGCTCGGCGACGTCGGGCGCGTCCATCTCTACCGCTGGGGTGACGGCGGTGCCCACTTCCATGTCTGGTTCGTGCCGCGGCCGCTCGGACGGCTCGACATGAGTGGTCACCACCTGATGACGTGGGAGGACGCGATGCCGCCGGCGACCGCCGAGCAGCTCGCGGAGGTCGGTCGCCGGATCGCTGCGTCCCTGCGACGGGACCTGGCGGGCGATGTAGTTCGATGACGGTCGTGACCTCGCCCGCGAGCGCGTCCCTCGATCGCCGACTCGACCTCGGCGACGCGGTCTTCATCGGACTCGGCTCGATGATCGGCGCCGGCGTGTTCGCGGCGTACGGCCCGGCCGCCCGTGCTGCCGGAGCCGGCCTGCTCCTCGGGCTCGTCATCGCGGCGGTGGTCGCCTACTGCAACGCCACCTCGTCGGCCCAGCTCGCCGCGACCTACCCGCGTGCCGGCGGCACCTACCTCTACGGCCGCGAGGTCCTCGGCGCCTGGTGGGGCTACGTGGCTGGCTGGGGGTTCATGGTCGGCAAGACGGCCTCGTGCGCGGCGATGGCCATGACGTTCGCGGCGTACGCTGCGCCACACGGCTGGCTCAGGCCGGTCGCCACGGCGGTCGTGGTCGTCCTGGCGCTGGTGAACAGCGCCGGCATCACCCGGACCGCGCTCCTCACCCGCGTCCTCGTCTCGCTGGTGCTGGTGGCGCTCGCCGTGGCCGCCGTGGCCTGTTTCCGCGGCGGGTCGAGCTCGGGGCTGACCGCCTGGGCATCGCCCACCCACGGCGCCTACGGCGCCCTGCAGTCCGCCGGTCTGCTCTTCTTCGCCTTCGCCGGCTACGCCCGGATCGCGACCCTGGGCGAAGAGGTGCGCGACCCCGCGCACGTGATCCCCCGTGCCATCGTGCTGGCCCTCGCCGGCGCGATCGTGGTGTACGCCGTGGTCGCTGTCGCCGTCCTGTCGGTGCTGGGCGCGTCCGGCACGGCGGCCTCCACTGCGCCCCTGGCCGAGGCGGTGGATGCCACCTCAGGCAGCTGGGCGGTCACCGTGGTCCGCGTAGGCGCCGCCCTCGCGTCCGCGGGCGCCCTCCTGGCGTTGATCGCCGGCCTCGGCCGTACCGGGCTGGCCATGGCCCGCGAGCACGACCTGCCCCGCTGGTTCGACGCCGTCCATCCCCGCTACCGGGTGCCGCACCGGGCCGAGCTCTCCGTGGCCGCGATCGTGGTCGCGCTGGTGCTGACCACGGATCTGCGCGGCGCCATCGGGTTCTCCTCGTTCGGCGTACTGCTCTACTACTTCGTCGCGAACGCCTCCGCCTACCGACAGGGGCCGACCAACCGTCGCTTCCCGCGCTGGCTCCAGGTCCTCGGCATGGCCGGCTGCCTGGTGCTCGTGGCCGCGCTGCCCTGGCGGTCGGTTGTGGCCGGCGTTGCCGTCCTCGCGGTCGGCATGCTCCTGCGAGCGGCCGACGCCTACAGACGCCTACGTGACTGAGTGCGGCTAGTGACGTCGTCGCGGTCCCTCTGATCGGCCTGTCAGCCGCGGGTCGGAAGGCGCGGCTCCACGGTCAGTAGGGTGGCGGGCGTGGACGTGCTCGTGATCGGGACCGGTGGCCGGGAGCACGCGCTGGTCCGGGCGCTGGCCGTCGACCCGGGAGTCGATCGGGTCCACGCCGCACCCGGGAACCCGGGGATGGCAGTCGCAGCGACCCTGCACGCGGTGGACCCGATGGACGGCGCCGCCGTGGCTCGTCTCGCGGCCGGGCTGGGTGTCGGACTCGTCGTGATCGGCCCCGAGGCGCCTCTCGTGGCCGGCGTCGCCGACAGCGTCCGGGCCGCCGGCATCCCGTGCTTCGGGCCGAGCGGTCAAGCGGCGCAGCTGGAGGGTTCGAAGGCCTTCGCCAAGGATGTGATGGCCGCGGCCGGCGTCCCGACAGCACATGCGCACGTCTGCACCACCGCAACCGAGGTCGTCGCTGCCTTGGATGCCTTCGGTCCTCCGTACGTCGTGAAGGATGACGGCCTGGCCGCCGGCAAGGGGGTCGTCGTCACCGACGACCGGCAGGTCGCGCTGGACCACGCGGAGGCGTGCGACCGGACCGTGGTCGAGGAGTACCTCGACGGCCCGGAGGTCAGCCTGTTCGGCATCACCGACGGTCAGACCGTGTACCCGCTCCGGCCCGCCCAGGACTTCAAGCGCGTCCGCGACGGTGATCAGGGCCCCAACACCGGCGGCATGGGCGCCTACACACCGCTCACCTGGGTCCCCGACGACCTGGTCGAGGAGGTACGTCGCACGGTGCTGCAGCCGACCGTCGACGAGATGGCCCGCCGCGGCACGCCGTTCGCCGGCGTGCTGTACGCCGGTCTCGCGCTGACCCGGACCGGCGTGCGCGTCGTGGAGTTCAACGCCCGGTTCGGCGACCCCGAGACGCAGCCCCTGCTGGCGCTCCTCGACTCGTCGTTGTCGCCCCTCCTCCTCGGAGCCGCCACCGGCACGCTCGCGGACGTGCCGCCGCCCCGCTGGAAGCCGGGCGCCGCGGTCACCGTGGTGATGGCCAGCAAGGGCTATCCCGAGAGCTCGTCACACGGTGACGTCATCGTCGGCGTCGAGGCCCTCGAGGCCGACCCCGTGGTCCACGTGATCCATGCCGGCACAGCCCAGGTCGACGGCCACCTCGTGACCGCCGGCGGCAGGGTTCTCGCGGTGACCGCGGTAGGAGACGACGTGGCCGACGCCCGGGCGAACGCCTACGGCGGAGTCGAGAGGATCTCGTTCCCCGGTGCTCACTGGCGCCGCGACATCGCAGCCGGCCGCTGACCGTCCGGGTGTGTCGAGAACGACGCACCTCGTTCGACGTGAGGTCGAGATCACCAGCGACCAGGAGGCCACCATGAACGCACAGACCACCACGACCACGTCGGCCGACGGCACGACCATCGCCTACCGCTCCTACGGCGAGGGCCCGCCGGTCGTGCTGGTCAGCGGCGCAACCCAGCGCAAGGAGGACTGGTCCGAGCTGGCGCAGGCCCTGGCCGAGACCGGCATCCGCGCGGTCGCCTACGACCGCCGGGGCCGGGGCGACAGCGGCGACACCACGCCGTACGCCGTGGAGCGGGAGATCGAGGACCTCGCGGCGGTGATCGCCGCCAACGGCGGCACTGCTGGCCTCCACGGGCAGTCCTCGGGCGGGGCCCTGGCCAACCGCGCCACCGCCGCCGGGCTCCCGGTCGCCAGCCTCTCGACCTTCGAGACGCCCTATCGCGTGGGCGATGGTCCGACGCCGCCCGCCGACTACGTCGAGCACCTCCAGGAGCTCTACGACGCCGACCAGCCCGAGGCCATGCTCGAGTACTTCATGGTCGAGGGCGTCGGACAGCCCCGGGAGCAGGTCGATCGGATGAAGCAGCTTCCGTTCTGGGACTCCCTGGTGCCGATCGGCCGCACGGTGCTGTACGACGGGCTGTGCCTCGGCAGCAGCCAGGCACCGGTGCCGGCCGAGCTGCTGGGGTCGATCACGGTGCCGATGCTGTGCCTGGGCAGCACCGGGAGCCCGGACTGGCTACGCGCCGGCGCGAAGGCCTCCGCCCAGGCGGCGCCCGACGGGCGCTTCGCCGTTCTGGAGGGCGACTTCCACAGCGCAACCGCCTCGGTGCTGGCGCCGGTCCTCGCCGAGCATCACCGGCGGTGAGCTGCCACGTCA
Organism: Actinomycetota bacterium; assembly: GCA_046735295.1. Lineage (GTDB taxonomy): Bacteria > Actinomycetota > Actinomycetes > Propionibacteriales > Nocardioidaceae > Nocardioides. The sequence continues at coordinate 6,364 of JBKPTA010000018.1, forward strand.
CTACGCTGGGCGCGTGACCCTGCCCAACGTCCTCGCGACGCGGTACGCGGCGCCCGACCTGGTCGCGATCTGGTCGCCGGAGCACAAGGTGGTGCTCGAGCGGCGGCTGTGGATCGCCGTGCTGACGGCCCAGCGCGATCTCGGGGTCGACGTCCCGGAGGGGGTGGTCGAGGCGTACGAGAAGGTCGTCGACCGGGTCGACCTCGACTCGATCGCCGCCCGCGAGCGGGTGACGCGGCACGACGTGAAGGCGCGGATCGAGGAGTTCGCGGCGCTCGCCGGGCACGAGCACATCCACAAGGGCATGACCTCGCGCGATCTGACCGAGAATGTCGAGCAGCTCCAGGTGCGCCAGTCGCTCGTCCTCATGCGCGATCGCGCCATCGCGGCCCTGGCTCGTCTCGCGAGGCTGGCCACCGAGCACGAGACGACGGTGGTCGCGGGGCGCTCGCACAACGTCGCCGCACAGGCGACCACCCTCGGCAAGCGCTTCGCGACCGTCGCGGACGAGCTCCTGGTCGCCGTCGAGCGCCTCGAGGACCTGCTGACGCGCTATCCCCTCCGCGGCGTCAAGGGCCCGATGGGGACCTCGCAGGACATGCTCGACCTCCTGGACGCCGACGAGGAGAAGCTCGCCGAGCTCGAACGCCGGGTCGCCGCCCACCTGGGCTTCGACCGAGTGCTCGACAGCGTCGGCCAGGTCTACCCGCGGTCGCTCGACCTCGACGTCGTCTCCGCCCTGGTCCAGCTGGCCGCGGCGCCGTCCAGCCTCGCGACCACGATCCGGCTCATGGCCGGGCACGAGCTGGTCACCGAGGGCTTCGCGGAGGGTCAGGTCGGCTCGTCGGCGATGCCCCACAAGATGAACTCCCGGTCCTGCGAGCGCGTCAACGGCCTCGCCGTGGTGCTGCGCGGTCACCTGTCGATGGTCAGCGAGCTGGCCGGCGACCAGTGGAACGAGGGCGACGTGTCCGACTCCGTCGTGCGCCGGGTGGCCCTGCCCGACGCGTTCTTCGCCACCGACGGGCTGTTCCAGACCTTCCTCACCGTGCTCGACGAGCTCGGCGCGTTCCCTGCGGTGATCCAGCGCGAGCTCGACCGGTACCTCCCGTTCCTGGCCACGACCAAGGTGCTGATGGCGGCCGTGCGGGCCGGCGTGGGCCGCGAGACCGCACACGAGGCGATCAAGGAGCACGCGGTCGCGGTAGCGCTCGAGATGCGCCACGGCCGCGCCGACAACGACCTCTTCGATCGGCTGGCTGCCGACCCCCGGCTCGGCCTCGAGCCGGCCACGATCGGCGAGCTCGCCAGCGACCCGATCGAGTTCACCGGCGCCGCCCGGTCGCAGACCCACGCCGTCGTCAGCCGCGTCGAGGCGCTGGTCGCCCGCCATCCCGGGGCCGCGGCGTACTCCCCGGGCTCGATCCTCTGAGGCCGTCGTGAGGGCCGTGACCGTCAAGGTGACCGGCCGGGTGCAGGGCGTCTCGTTCCGGTGGTACGCCGTGCAGGAGGCCGAGCGCCTCGGTGTCTCCGGCTGGGTGCGCAACGAGCCCGACGGATCTGTCGCGGCTCACCTGGAAGGGGACGACGAGGCCGTCGACGCGATGGTGCAGTGGTGCCGCGACGGCCCGTCGTACGCATCGGTCCGGAACGTGGCGGTGACCGACGCGCAGCCGAACGGGGAACGCGGGTTCGGCATCAGGTACTGAGTAGCCTCGCCCCATGGTGTCCCCCACCGCTCCCGCGCTCGACGGTGCCGCCCACGTCCACTCCGGCAAGGTGCGCGACCTCTACGAGCTCGCCGACGGACGACTGCTGATGGTCGCCAGCGACCGCATCTCGGCCTTCGACTTCATCCTCGACACGACGATCCCCGACAAGGGCGAGATCCTGACCCGGATGTCGCTGTGGTGGTTCGACCAGCTCGCCGACCTGGCCCCGCACCACGTCCTGTCGACCGACGTGCCTGACGCCGTTCGCGGCCGTGCCGTCGTCTGCGAACGGCTGGAGATGTATCCCGTCGAGTGCGTGGCGCGTGGGTACCTCACCGGCTCCGGCCTGCTCGACTACCGCGCCACCGGGCAGGTGTGTGGCATCGCTCTGCCGCCGGGGCTGGAGGACGGCAGCCGCCTGCCGGCGCCGGTGTTCACCCCGGCCACCAAGGCGCCCTTGGGTGAGCATGACGAGAACGTGGCGTACGACGTGGTCGTCGCGAGCGTGGGAGTGGACGCGGCCGCCGTGCTGCGCGACCTCACGCTGGCGGTCTACGCGCGCGCCGAGGAGATCGCCCGGGCACGCGGGATCATCCTGGCGGACACCAAGCTCGAGCTCGGACGCCGGCCCGACGGCACCGTCGTGCTCGCCGACGAGGTGCTCACGCCCGACTCGTCCCGGTTCTGGCCGGCGGACGAGTGGGAGCCGGGGCACGCCCAGCCGTCGTACGACAAGCAGATCGTGCGCGACTGGCTGCTGTCCCCGGAGTCCGGCTGGGACCGGTCGTCGGGCGAGGCCCCACCTCCGCTTCCGGACGCCGTGGTCGAGCACACCCGGGCGCGGTACATCGAGGCGTTCGAGACTCTCACGGGTCAGACCTGGTGAGCTCCACCCAGCAGCTGCCCGCGCTCGGCGCCCGGCGGAGCGCGCCCCGGTGAGCGACTTCTCCGTCACGCTCGAGGTGCCGCACCCGCCCTCGACGCTGTTCCGCTTCCTGGCCGACCCGCGGAACCGGCCGCTGTGGCAGGCGAGCCTGCGGAACGTCACCGACGTCGACGACGGCGAACCGCGACCTGGCATGCGGTGGCGAGACGTCACCAAGATCGGTGTGAAGCCGCGGATGGAGATCACCGAGCTCACGCCGTACCGCGTGCTCAGCGAGACCGGCACCTGGCGCGGCGTCGACGGGCTGCTCGTGCTGCGGTTCGTCAAGACCCCACAGGGGTGCCGGGTGACCGCCGAGGGACGCCTGATCGGTCACGGCCCGCTCGCCCTGGCCGCCGCTGTCAGCGGCCGCTGGGCGCCGGAGACGATCCGCAAGGACCTGCTGCGGGCCTCCGAGGTGCTCGCCGAGCGGCAGGCGTCACGCGCCTAGGCGAAGGGGTCGGGGCGGGAGCCGGGGAGCCGAGTGAGCAGCTCCTGTGCCCTGACCAGCAGCTTGTGCTCGACCAGCACCTCGTACCGAGTCGCGACGACGACGCGGACCGAGGAGAAGTCGCGCTGACCACGAGTGAGGGCATAGCCGACCAGTGCCCAGACCATGCCGAACAGCACACCGAACAGCGCGGTGGTGATGATGGTCGCCAGGCCGCTCCCGCTGTCGAACATCGCGAAGATGAGCCCGATGAAGATGCCGAGCCACAGCCCTGACAGGGCGCCGCCGACGGCGACCTTGCCGGTGGTGATCCGGCCGGTGATCCGCTCCACCTGCTTGAGGTCGGTGCCGACGATCATGCAGTTCTCGACCGGGAACGCCTGGTCGGAGAGGAAGTCGACGGTCTTCTGCGCGGCGGCGTACTCGTCGTACACCGCCAGGGACTGGGGGAACTGGAGCTGCAGCAGGTTCGCGCCCTGCAGTCCCGGGTTGCGCCTGCCGCCACCGAGACCCAAGGGGTTGTTGGATGCCATGGCACCAGTCTGCCCGCATCGGGTGGCGGTACGTCGAGCGGAGCTTGCCCGTCCCTAGACTTGCCCCGACTGCGCAGACGAACCGCCCGCAGAAAGGCACCACCGTGGCCCGTTACGTCGTCGACGTGATGCCCAAGCGCGAGATCCTCGATCCTCAGGGCAAGGCCGTCCTGGGAGCGCTGGCGCGCCTCGGTTTCGACAGCGTTGCGGAGGTCCGTCAGGGGAAGCGGTTCGAGATCGAGGTGGACGGTGAGACGGATGAGGCCCAGCTCGCCGAGGTACGCCGGATGGCCGAGACCCTGCTCGCGAACCCGGTGATCGAGGACTTCACGGTGACCGGCGAGGACCCGCCGGTGGAGCAGGTCGGGACCACGCCTGGGTCGGACCTCCCGTCGGTCGAGCCGGTCGGGCCTGCGCCTGGGTCGGAGGCCCCGTCGGTCGAGCCGGTCGAGACCACTGCTGAAGGCGCGGACACATGAGGATCGGGGTGGTCACGTTCCCGGGTTCGCTGGACGACGTGGACGCCGCACGTGCGGTCCGCCTCGCGGGAGGCGACGCGGTCAGGCTGTGGCACGGTGACGCCGATCTCGCGGGCGTCGACGCGGTGATCCTGCCCGGTGGCTTCTCCTACGGCGACTACCTGCGGTGCGGCGCGATCTCACGCTTTGCGCCGGTGATGACCGAGGTGGTGGCGGCCGCCGGAGGCGGCATGCCGGTGCTCGGCATCTGCAACGGATTCCAGATCCTCTGTGAGTCCCACCTGCTTCCGGGGGCACTCATCCGCAACGACCACCGCACCTTCGTCTGTCGTGACCAGCGGCTCCGCATCGAGAACACCCGAACGCCGTGGACCTCGGCGTACGCCGAGAACGCCGAGGTGACCCTCGTGCTCAAGAACGGCGAGGGCGGGTTCGTCGCCGACGAGCTGACCCTCGAGCGGCTCGAGGGGGAGGGGCGCGTGGTAGCCCGCTATCTCGAGGTCAACCCGAACGGCTCGCTCCACGACATCGCCGGCATCTGCAACGAGCGCGGCAACGTCGTCGGGCTGATGCCTCACCCCGAGCACGCCGTCGAGGAGCTCACCGGAGCCGGCATCGACGGGCTCGGCTTCTTCACCGGGCTCGCTGCGATCGGCGCCACCGCCTAGGGACGGCTCGCTGCCGCGAGTGCAGCCCAGGTGCCGGGGTTCACGACCCCCGAACCGGCGCGGTCGATCGCCACCTGCCAGGCGCGCAGCGCGGTGTCGGTGCGCGCGTTGAAGATCCCGCTCACGTCCAGATCTGTGCCAGAGGTGGCGGCGTTGAGTGCTCGTTGCACCCGTCGCACCGCGGCTCCAGTCGAGCCGAACTTCAGCACCGGCTGGTGTCCGGTCACGACGAGCGTCATCCAGCCACGGCGGGTGAAGAAGCGCCGGACCGGCAGCCCGTGCGCCTGCTGCCAGGCCTGGACCGCAGCCACAGTCCTGTCGGTGAAGAGGCCGTTGACCTTGCCGGCGTACGCGTCCTGCTCGCTGAGCAGGCACTGCAGGGCCTTGACCAGCACCGGGTCGGACCCGCTCTGTGCGCGCGGGTAGTCGGGCAGGTCGACGTCCACACCTCCGCAGTGGACCTCCGACCGGGCCGTGGGCTTGCCGAGACTCAGGAAGTCGCGGTCGATGTTGATGGTGACGCCGCCCCACGTCTCGTCGTGGCCGCCGACGTACTGCTTCATCCGGTTGCCCGGGCGCCACCCGTCGTCGCGGATGTAGGTCGTCGAGGTGTTCGCATCGCCGTCCCAGCGAGCGATCCAGATCCGGTCCGGGAGGTGGTACGCCGTGGGGTCGTCGACGCGCGCCTGATCCAGCGCCCAGATGCCCGAGCCGGCGCTGGAGTAGACCCCCGAGACGTCGTGCAGGGCGTGGATGCCCTTGGTCCAGCCGCTGAGGAAGGCCAGGGACGCCTTCCGGCACCGGGTGTTGGTCTGGTCGAAACCCTCGAGGTCGTACCACAGGGTGCTGCCGGCGGAGATGCCCAGCGTCTGCGCGGCAGAGACGGCCCTACCGGCCTCCGTCACACCTTGCCGGCGGGCCTTGCCGAAGTGACCGGCCGGACCCGGGTCGTTGTTGATCCGGTGGTCGTTCCCGTAGCGGGGGAACCGCGGGTTGCACGGCGCCTGCGGGCCGAGCGTGATCGGGAGCAGCCGCCATCCGTTGCGGAGCTGGGTCGACACCCACGTCGGCGTGAGGTTGGGCTGGTCGCGGCAGGCACGCGAGGCCCCCGAGATGTAGATGCCGACGGCGAGGAACGGCGAATGGTTGAGCCATCGGTCCATCGACCTCTGGCTGGGTGCGAGGCACTGGTCGAATCCGTATCCGCGGAAGCTGCCGGGGGTCACGGCGTTCGCGGTGGCCGCGGTGCCGGCCGGCACCGCCGTAGTCGCCGTCACCACCGTCGCCACGGCCGCGAGCGTCGCGGTCGCGAGCAGGGGACGGAGAAGCATGCAGACTCCCGGACAGTGATGTGTCCCCGTGGCGGGGGGCCGATCCCTGTCGAGGGCCGGATCCACGAGGACGCCACACTCTAAGCACGTCAGTCACATCAGTCACAGCAGATCACTAGAACTACATCGCTGTAGTTTGCCGGACCTGCGGGCCGTGTGCCTGCGACCACGCTCCGGCACGACCTCAGCGACACGGCCCGGCCGGTCGTCAGGCGGCCTCGGCGAGCTCCGGCTCCAGCTCCCCCGTCGCCGGCTCGGGCGGACGCGGGGACCGCAGTGCCGTCGCGGCGACGATGAACGCGGCGAGCGAGAAGCCGGCGGACGTCAGGAACGCCGCCTCCGCACCGGGCACGAACTGGCCCGGGACCGCCCCGGTCGCGTAGATCGAGACGATGACGGCGATGCCGACGGCGCTGCCGAGCTGCTGCGTCGTCTGCAGCAGACCGGAAGCAGATCCGGCGTGCTCCGGCTCGACGCCGCCGAGGACCGTCGTCGTGATCGGCATGAAGATGAAACCGGTCGCGAGGCCGGCGATCAGCACCGGCCCGAAGACGGCGCCGAAGTAGCCGTCATGGACGCCGATGCCGCTCAGCCAGAGATAGGCGACGACCAGCGCCGCGGAGCCGATCATGACCATCGCCCGGGCACCCATCCAGCTGATCAGCCGGGGGGTGACACGCGACATCCCGAAGACGGCCAGGCTGAAGGGCAGGAACGCAGCGCCGGTCGCGAGCGGCCCCAGGGCGAGGACCCGCTCGTCGTACTGGACGACGAGGAAGAACATCGACAGGTTCGCGCCGATGACCAACGCCATCGTGACGAGGGCGGCGACGCGGGGGCGGTTGCGTACCAGGTGCGGCTGGATCAGCGGGTGTGGGTGACGCAGCTCGGTCCGGGCGAGGATCGCGATCAGCACGAGGCCGACCACGAGACCGCCGATGGTCCGCAGCGACAGCCACCCGTGCTCCGGCGCGTTGATCAACGACCAGACGATGGCCACCGCGCCGAGCGTGGCGGACACGGCGCCCACGAGGTCGAAGCGTCCGGGCCGACGCTGTGTCTCGTCGACGTAGCGGCGCGCGAGTACGAGCACTGCGATGCCGATCGGGACGTTGATGAACAGCGTCCAGCGCCACGAGCCCAGATCGGTGACGAGGCCCCCGACCATGAGGCCGATCGTGGCGCCGGCCGAGGAGACGGCACCGAACAGCGCGAGGGCCCGGTTCCGCGCGGCCTCGTCGGGAGCGCTGGTGGTGAGCAGGGCCAGCACGCTGGGTGCGGCCATGGCGGCACCGGCGCCTTGGAGGGCACGGGCGATGACCAGCTGAGTCGGGGTCTGGGCGAGCCCACCGAGCAGCGAGAAGAGGGTGAAGATGCTCAACCCGAGCTCGAAGAGCCGGAGCCGGCCGCGCACGTCGCCCAGGCGACCGCCCAGCAGGAGGAGCCCGCCGAAGGCGAGCGTGTAGGCGTTGAGCACCCAGGACAGCGAAGCGGGCCCGAAGCCGAGGTCGGTGTCGATGCGTGGCAGCGCCACGTTCATCACGGCCACGTCGAGCACCAGCATGAGCTGGGCCATGAGCACGATCGCGATCCCCGTCGCGGCGCGGCTGGCGTCCGCCGGCAGGTCGCTCGGGAGGTCCCGGGAGGCGCGGGTGGAGTGGTTCGACAGTGCGGTTGACACGGGGTGAGGTCCTTGTCTGGCCCCGAGGCCGGAGCCGATGTACGCTGTAACGGAGAAGTTCTCCGGTTGAAGGGAACTATACGGAGACTGTCTCCGTTTCGCAAGTGAGGTGACCATGCGCGCCGATGCGCAGCGCAACCGGGAGCGCTTGATCGAGGCCGCCCGTGAGGTGTTCCGCGAGCAGGGGTACGACGCGTCCCTCGACGAGGTGGCCAAGCGGGCCGGCGTCGGTGCGGGCACGCTGTACCGCCACTTCCCGAGCCGGGACGTCCTGATGGACGCGATCATGCAGAGCTGGGTCGACCGCGTGAACGACGCCGCGGACAAGGTCCTCGTGTTCGAGGGCGAGCCCCGCGACCTGTTGCTGGCGTGGTTCGAGACCTACGTCGGGCTGATCAGCATGCACAAGGGCGGCCCGGCGAAGATCACCAGCGCGATGGGCGACGAGACGTCACCGATCGTCACCAAGTGCCAGGTGCTCAGGGCCGCGACGCAGCGCATCGTCGACCGCCTCCAGGAGGAACACGCCCTGCGCGACCACGTCGATGCCGTGCAGATGTGCCGTCTCGTCGGAGGTGTCGCAGCGGTCGCCGACAACGCCGATCTGGAGGCCGCGGCCGTACACCCGCTGCTCGAGGTCATCGCCGACGGGATGCTCGTCTAGCCGCCCAGGGCGTCGCGGCAGGTCAGCCCGCGCGTCGTCGGTAGATTGCTGCCGTGCCGTCCCCCCTCGACACCGTCGCCCTCGCCGCGTCGGATCCCGACCGCGAACAGCCGTGGGCGGAGTTGGGGTTGCGGGCCGACGAGTACGACCGCATCCGCGAGATCCTCGGCCGCCGGCCGACCAGCAGCGAGCTGGCGATGTACTCGGTGATGTGGAGCGAGCACTGCTCCTACAAGTCCTCCAAGGTGCACCTGCGCCAGTTCGCCGAGGTGGCGCAGGAGACTCCGATCGGCAAGATGCTCGCGGGCATCGGCGAGAACGCCGGCGTCATCGACATCGGCCAGGGGTACGCCGTCACGTTCAAGATCGAGTCACACAACCACCCGTCGTACGTCGAGCCCTACCAAGGCGCGGCGACCGGGGTCGGCGGCATCGTCCGCGACATCCTGGCGATGGGGGCCCGTCCGGTCGCGGTGATGGACCCACTGCGCTTCGGGCCACTCGAAGCCGACGACACCCATCGGCTCCTGCCGGGGATCGTGGCGGGCATCGGCGGCTACGGGAACTGTCTGGGCCTGCCCACCATCGGCGGAGAGGCCGTCTTCGACCCGTCGTACGCCGGCAACCCGCTCGTCAACGCCCTCTGCGTCGGGGTGCTCAGACACGAGGACCTGCACCTCGCACAGGCGTCGGGCGCCGGCAACAAGGTGATCCTGTACGGCGCGCGCACGGGCGGCGACGGCATCGGCGGCGTCAGCGTGCTGGCCTCGGAGACCTTCGACGAGACCGGACCCGCCAAGCGCCCCAGCGTCCAGGTCGGCGACCCCTTCATGGAGAAGCTGCTGATCGAGTGCACGCTCGAGCTGTTCGCGGCCGGCGTCGTCACCGGCATCCAGGACCTCGGCGGTGCCGGTCTGTCGTGTGCCACGTCCGAGCTCGCCAGCGCAGGGGACGGCGGCATGCACGTGTCGCTCGACCTGGTCCCGCTCCGCGACTCCTCACTGTCGCCCGAGGAGATCCTGATGAGCGAGTCGCAGGAGCGGATGATGGCCGTCTGCGAGCCCGGCGACGTGGACCGCTTCCTACGGATCTGTGCGACGTGGGACGTCGAGGCCACGGTCATCGGCGAGGTCACCGCTGTGTCCGACAGCGACAGGGCGCGCGGCGGCAGACTCCGCATCGACTGGCATGGTGAGACCGTGGTCGACGTCCCGCCGCGCTCGGTCGCGCACGACGGCCCGACGTACCACCGCCCCTACGCCCGCCCGCGCGGGCAGGACGATCTCCAGGACGACGGTGCCGAGCGGCTGGGCCGCCCCGTCGACGACGCCGGGCTGCGCGACACCGTCCTCCGGCTCGCCGCCTCGCCCGACCTTTGCGACAAGTCGTGGATCACCGACCAGTACGACCGGTACGTCCAGGGCAACACCGTGCTCGCGCAGCCGGCGGACGCCGGCATGGTGCGCGTCGACGACGAGACCCACCTCGGCGTCGCGGTCGCGACCGACGGCAACGGCCGCTTCTGCAAGCTGGACCCGTACGCCGGTGCCCAGCTCGCCCTGGCCGAGGCCTACCGCAATGTCGCCTGTGGTGGTGCCACGCCGCTCGCCGTCTCCGACTGCCTGAACTTCGGGTCCCCGGAGGACCCGGCGGTGATGTGGCAGTTCGCCGAGGCCTGCCGGGGGCTCAAGGACGCCTGCGTCGCGCTCGGGGTGCCGGTCACCGGCGGCAACGTGTCGCTGTACAACCAGACCGGCGACGCCGCGATCCTGCCCACCCCGGTCGTCGCCGTGCTCGGCGTGATCGACGACGTACGCCGGCGCACGCCGACCGGGTTCGTGGCCGCGGGCCAGACCGTCGTCCACCTCGGCCAGACGCGCGAGGAGCTCTCCGGGTCGGAGTGGGCGCACGTCGTCCACGGTCACCTCGGCGGTCGGCCGCCGCGGGTGGACCTGCGCGACGAGGCCAACCTCGCGCGGCTGCTCGTCGAGGCCGCACGAGGTGGCCACCTCACGAGTGCCCACGACATGTCCGAGGGCGGGCTCGCCCAGGCGCTGGTCGAGTCGTGCCTGCACCGGGGCATCGGCGCGACGGTCTCGCTGATGGGGGACCCGTTCGTCGGGCTGTTCTCCGAGTCGGCCGCGCGCGCCGTCGTCACCGTCGCCGACGACCGCGTCGACTCGTTCCTCACCATGGCCGCGAGCCTCGGCGTACCCGCCGGCCCGATCGGGCGCACCGGCGGCTCCTCGTTGACCGTCACCGACCGGTTCGAGATCCCGCTCGAGGAGCTCGGGGCCGCGTGGCGGGGAACGCTGCGGGCGGCGTTCGGGAACTGACCGGCACCGCGACCACATCCGCCGGCACTCCTCGGTGTCGTCTGTCGGCCGGGAAGCCCTCGATGCCAGGATGCCCACGTGAGCGAGCCGCGGACCGTCAGGTACGGCGAGGATCCCAGCCAGCTCGCGGAGCTCTGGCGACCGTCCGGGCCGCCGAAGGGGGTCGTCGTCGTCATCCACGGGGGCTTCTGGCGGGCGCGCTACGACCTGTCGCTCGGGCGTCCCCTCGCTGAGGACCTGGTGGCACACGGTTGGGCGGCGTGGAACGTGGAGTACCGCCGGGTCGGCGACGGGGGCGGCTGCCCCCAGACGTTGGACGACGTCGCGACGGCGATCGACACCCTGGTGCACCACGACCTGCCGCTGCGGCGGGTGATCACGGTCGGCCACTCCGCCGGCGGCCACCTGGCGACGTGGGCGGCCTCCCGAGGCCGGCACGGCCGCTGGCCGGCCCGGGTGCCGGTGACCGGCGTGGTGTCGCAGGCGGGGGTCCTCGACCTGAGGTCGGCCCACGAGGGGCGTCTCGGGGACGGCGCCGTCGAGACGTTCCTCGGTCACCCGCCGGGACCCGCGGACGACGCGGTCGACCCGATCCGCCAGGTCCCGCTCGACATCCCCGTCCACTGCGTCCACGGTGTCGAGGACGACACCGTGCCCGTGGGCCAGTCGCGGGCGTACGTCGAGGCGGCCACGGCCGCGGGTGCCACGGCCGAGCTCACCGAGACCGACGGGGACCACTACGTGGTCATCGATCCGGCGAGCGAGGCATGGCAGGCGACCCTCGAGATACTGGACCGGATGTGAGGTGAGGTGACCGACGACCAGGGGCTGCGGATCAGCCGCTCGGTGTCCGTCCCCGAACGCGAGCTCTCCGAGCGTTTCTCGCGCTCGTCCGGCCCCGGTGGCCAGGGCGTGAACACCGCCGACTCCCGCGTCGAGCTGTCCTTCGACGTGGCCCGCTCCCCGTCCCTGCCCGAGACGACCCGTGCTCGGATGCTCGCCCGTCTCGAGACGCGACTGGTCGACGGAGTCGTCACGGTGACGGCGTCGGAGCACCGCGCGCAGCTCGCCAACCGCCGAGCCGCCCGGGAGCGCCTCGCGGCCCTCCTGACCGAGGCAGCTGCTCCACCGCCGCGCCGTCGCCGGCCCACCAAGCCGTCGCGGGCCGCCAACCAACGACGGCTCGAGGCGAAGAAGCGGCGGTCGGAGACCAAGCAGTCGCGCCGCGGCGGCTGGGACTAGCCGCCCGAGGCGATCGTCTCGAGCTCGGCAGCCACTGCTGCTCTGGTGCGGGGGTGGTCCCAGACGAGCAGCTCGCCGCTCGGATGCCTCTCGAGGAGGCGGCGCGTGAGGAGGTCGCCGAGCCAGTAGCCGGCCCGTGGCGGGAGCTCCTTCGCGCTCTCCAGGACGGTGAACAACGCGCGCACCTGCGCCTCCTGGTACGACGTGTCGAGCTGCTCCAGCGCGCGGCTGGCGATCATTGCGCGGGCCCGTTCGCAGTCCGCCACCCAGTCGGCGTGCGCGTCGTCGAACCACAGGTAGGCGCTGTCGGCGAGGCCGGGGTGGATCTGGCGGGAGATCGCGATCGCGATCCCTTCCTGGAACAGCGACGCGGCGCAGTCCTCCGGCCAGGTGGCGGCGCCGCGCCGGGCGTGCGCGACGTGGAGGGCCTCGTGCGAGACCAGCACCCCGTCGTACGGCGCATCGCCCAGGAACTCCAGGGCGAGGAACAGGGTGACGGCGCCGCCGAGCTCGGTGACCCAGCCGTCGGACGTCCGGGCCCCGACGAGCAGGACGACGTCGAGGTCGTCGTCGAGCAGCCCGTCCTCCCGGAACGACTTCTCCGCGAGCTCTGTCAGCCTGCGCGCGCGGGCCTCGACGGTCACGATCTCCGCCGCGAGTCGCGGTACGTCGGCGGCCGCCTTCAGGCAGTGCTCGTGCGTGCCCCAGGCCGAGTGGTAGGTCTCGAAGATCTCCCGGTGCGCCGCCTCGTAGGTGTTGGTCCACGCGGCCCGGCGGGCGTCGTCGTCCTCGATCTCGGCGAGCCTTAGGTACTCCGGCAGGGTGCTGGTCAACCTCATGGCGCGCATCCTCTCGCCGGTTCCGCGGCCGCGGGGCCGGCGCACAGTGTCAGTCCCGTGTTCAGTCCCGTGTCAGTCCGGTGTCAGTCCGGTGTCAGTCCGGCCTCAGACCAGGACTCTCGTCCCGGAGACAGGCTCGGTGTGCCGCTCCCAGTCCCGAGGCCGCGGGACCGAGCGGATGGACCGGCTCAGCGTGGGGACCATCGCTCCGAGCGCCGTCACCACCACCAGTGCCGTCACCGCGCGCATGCCGCCGAACGTCGTCAGCATCGCCCCACCCAGGATCGGTGCGAAGGGCATCACGCTCAGGGCCACGAAACCCATCGCGGAACCGACCCGACCCTGGAGGTCGTCCGGCGTGATGGCGGCACGGTACGACCCGATGCCGGCGTTCCCTGCCGGGTTGAGCAGGAGGATCAGGAACACCGACACACACGCGCCGAGCGGGGTCGACCACCAGATCAGCGGCGCCAGCGGGAGGACGCACATCCAGGCCACCGCCACGGTGAGGGTGCCGGTGCGCACGCGGTCGATCACGTACGGCGCGGCCAGCGCGCCCAGGATCCCGCCGATCCCGGCGAACGTGGAGACCAGGCCGATCTGCGCAGGGGCGTACTCGTCGCGGATCAGGCGCATCGTGACGACGAAGAAGCAGGCGTTCACCAGGAGGTTGGTCATCCCCGACCACATCAACAGCGTGCGGAAGAACGGCTGGCCCCAGATGAAGCGGTAGCCCTCCTTGACCTGCTCCACGGGCCGGGTCGGGACGCCTTCCCGCTGGTGGGGTCGGAGGTCGGTGCGGAGACGACTGAGGGTCACACACGAGACGCCGTACGAGATCGCGTCCACAGCGAACGGCATCCACGCGCGGACGGCGTAGAGGACGCCGCCGAGGGGACCCCCGAGCAGGGAGGCGATGTGCTGGCGAGCCTGGTTCTGGCTGTAGGCCGTCGGCAGATCCTCGGTCGTCACGACGGTCCGGATCGCCGCCATCTGCGCGGGCTGGAAGACGCCGCGGGCGAGGCCGGTGGTCAGCGCTACCGCGAACAGGTGCCCGAACGTGAGTGTGCCGAGACTGCCGGCCACGACCAGGCTCGCGTACAGGAGGGCGCCGGCGGCACTGGAGCCGAGCATCAGCAGGCGTCGGTCGACGCGGTCGGCGAGGAGTCCTGCCGGCAGCATCATCAGGGCCATCCCGAGCAGGTCAGCGGTCACCAGCAGCGCGGCCGCGAGGGTCGAGTGGGTGAGGTGGTAGCCGATCAGGGGGAAGACGAACAGCGACAAGGTGGAGCCCAGCTCACTGACGGTCTCGCCGGCCCAGAGGATCGAGAAGTCGCGGTTGCGAGCGAGCTGCCGGTATCCGGTCATGTTCCGCACGATATATTGCGCAACTAATAGTGCGCAAGAGTACGTGCGAAATTTGATAGGGTGCGACCCATGGCCTACGACCCTCCGCCGATGAGCGACCCGCGCGTACTGCGAGCGCTCGCTCATCCCACGCGCGGCCGGATCCTCGACGAGCTCGGGGCGACCGGTCCGATGCGAGCCGCCGATGTCGGGGAGGCGCTCGGCATCCCGGCCAACCAGGCCAGCTTCCACCTGCGGCAGCTGGCGAAGTACGGCGTGATCGTGCCGGCACCCGAGGCCGCTCGGGACAACCGCGACCGGGTGTGGCGGCTGCCCGACGAGCGAGGGTTCCGGCTCGAGGTGGAGGACATCGAGAGACAGCCCGGCGGCAAGGCCGCCGTCGCGGTCTTCCGTCAGACCAAGGCGGCCTGGGCGCATCGGCTTGTCGACGAGGTCTTCACGTTCAACCGGAAACGGAAGGACACGTTCACCGCGATCGTCGACCAGACGATGCGACTCACCAAGGCGGAGGCCGAGGAGTTCATGGGCGACGTCGACGACGTGCTTGCCCGGTGGGCGAAGAAGACGAGGGGGCGCCGCCGCGACCGGCGTACGTATGTCTTCTACTCGATGGTCCAGCCTTACCCGGAGGACGACAAGCGCGCGTGATTCGATGGGCCCGTGCCAGCCCGACTCCGTCCAGCGGCGGAGGACGTCGTCCGCGATGCCCTCGATGCCGATCCACGAGACCTCGAGCAGACCCGGCTGCTGGTGAAGCACTTCCTGGCCGTGCTGGCTGAGCGGGCTCCCGGGGCTTCGGTGGAGGTGCGGGTCCCGCCGTACGCCGCGGTGCAGGCTGTCGCGGGCGTCCGTCACACGCGTGGGACGCCACCTGCCGTCGTCGAGCTCGACGCGGGGACGTGGATCGACCTGGCTACCGGCGTCATCACCTGGGCGGATGCCGAACGCGAGGGCCGGGTGCGCGCGAGCGGCGAACGGGCCGACCTTGCCTCGCTGCTGCCCCTGGCGGCGCTGTGATCGTCGCGGCCGTCCAGTCCCAGGAGCTCGCCTCGGCCGTGGGGGAGGTCGACGGTGTCGAGCTGCTGGTGTGGCCCCAGGGCGAGGACGCGCCCGACCGGGCCGAGGAGATCGAGTTCCTCGTCCCCGACTACATCCGGGGCCGATCGACGATGCGCCGGCTGTCCCACCTCCCGAGGCTGCGCGCCGTACAGTTGCAGACGGCGGGGTACGACGCCGTGGTCGACCTCGTCCCGACCGACCTGGCGCTGTTGAGTGCGCGGGGGGTCCACGATGACGCGACCGCCGAGCTCGCGCTCGGGCTCACCATCGCGTCGTTGCGTGGCATCGACGTCGCGGTCCGCGAGATGGGTCACTGGCGACAGGACACGACGCGTCGCAGCCTCGCGGACAGCAACGTCGCGATCCTGGGCTACGGCTCCATCGGTCGCTCGGTCGCGGCGCGGATGCTCGCGTGTCGGGCGTCGGTCACGGCGGTCGCGACCACGCCGCGCGACGACGACCTGGTCGGCCGCGTCGTCACCGCAGAAGACGTCGACTGGTCAGCCCAGGACGTCGTGGTCGTGGTGCTCCCCCTGACCGAGTCCACCCGCCACGTCGTCGGCGCGGCGTTCCTGGCCAGGCTGAGCGACGGGGCGCTGGTCGTCAACGTCGGCCGCGGGCCCCTCCTCGACACCGAAGCCGTGCTCGGCGAGGCGGGCCGGCTGCAGTTCGCCCTCGACGTCACCGAACCCGAGCCCCTTCCCGACGACCATCCTCTCTGGACGGCTCCGGGCGTCCTGATCACTCCGCACGTCGCGGGTGGCACCACCGCGATGCTTCCGCGGATGGCGGCGCTCATCCGCGACCAGCTGACCCGCTTCCGCGACGGACGTCCCCTCCGCAACCTCGTCCCCCGTTGAGTTGGCCCTCCGGGTCAGTTGAGTTGGCCCTCCCGGTCAGTCGACTTGGCCCTCCCGGTCAATCGAATCGGGCCTCCGGGTCAGACCCGGGTCTCCCTGAATCTGAACG